>CBFGTM010000037.1:0-34665 GCA_965652025.1 uncultured Gemmatimonadales bacterium | reverse complement strand
AGTACATCCGCCGCCAGTCGGTGGGCGAAGACTTCCGCATCATGCTCAAGACGGTGCCGGTGATCCTGCGACGGCGCGGAGGCTGGTAAAAAAACTGAGGGAGCCGCGAGGAATCGCGGCTCCCTTGACTATTGAGGGGTGGTGCTGGTGGCGCTCAGCCTCGACAACTCCTGCTGGCCCGATTCTGAGCCTTGGACTTCAGCACCGACATGGCATTTCTGATGGAGGAAGACGCGAGGTACCTGGAGTCCCACTGCCAGCTGATGAAGGCGCAGGGATACGAGCTGCTCAGCAGCGCGGAGCCGAATGTCTTCACCTCGTCGGCGCTCATCCAGGTCTTGTTGGGGTAGCCACCGTGCTTGAGGTTGAGCCCCACGACCAGTCCCAGTCCCATCCGCTGGGCCTCGGAGACGTTGCGGCGGATGTAGTCGTTGACGTTGCCCTTGCGGTGGAGGTACTGGGCCCAGGCGGCGTCGAGATAGCGATAGCTGCCGCGCCACTTGATCAGGTAGGGCTCGGCGCGAACGATGGTGACCATCGAGGGCCACAGCGACTTGCTGTAGCGGGCCATCTCTTCCAGCGTGGAGCCGGGCACCGGCCTGCCGCTCCAGTTGGCGGGATCGTAGGGCTCATCGATCAGGTAATGGCCGACGATGGTGCCGTCCCTGACGTAGTCGGAAAAATTGACGCTGCGGAACCGGCTGACGCGGGCCTTCCACTTGCCCAAGTCGAAGTGCCCGCTGCCGTCCTTATAGTTGCGCTCGTTGCCGGCGAACATGAGGATGACTTTGCCACCGCGGGACTTAATGGCCGCCAATTGGGAGCGAAGTTCAAAGGGCCAGATGTTACGCAGGGCGCCGTTGTACTGAGATCCGAAGGCGCTGGTGGGTTGGGCACTGAGGCCCATGGGAATGCCGCCCCGAAACGAGCTGGAGAACGAAGCGTCGGCTATCGGTTCGGCTATGGTGATCGGGGTTTCGTCGGACACTTCGGTGAGCTTGTCGCTGGTATCGCAGGCGCCGAAGACGGTGGCAAGGGCAACAGCTAAGAGCGCTCGAAACCGAGCCCCCCAGCGGGCATACTCGAGGTGATGGGCCATAGGTACGGTTCCTCTCCGTCACTCTGGTGGTGAAGTAGATCCCGGGTGAGGCAGGCGAGGGGCCAGCGCATGGCAAGGCCAAAGCGGCGGCTCGTCGGGGGCTGTCTGTCGACCCGGAGTGGGAGCACGCAGGGATGTCCTGCTATGCCCCTATTAGCGTTTTAGTGGTACGGGTTCCGCTGAGACTATGGGGCTAGTCGTGCAGAGCGCGATGGAATGAGCACCGAGGTGGTGTCATCTCTTTGTCTATTGGCTCGCGCCGCCTACAGGATCGTGATCTTCGTCACATTTGTCAAGGGCGAAATCCTGGACAGAGGCCTGAGTGCTGGTGGGACAAAAGCTTAGAAGTTCGGTCCATGGTGTCATCGGAGGCCTGATGTCGTTAGAGTTCACCGCCGCAAAACCGGCCGGCAACGGTCCGGCGGCCAGCACCCGTTCAGCAGCCTCGAGGTCAAGAATGCCGATGGAAGAGCGCCGATCGAACCAGCGATCTCGCTGGCGGAGCCCTGCCACGCTGGTGGTGGGCTTGACGGTGCTCGGCGCGCTCCTCCGGTTCTGGAAGCTGGGCGAGTGGAACTTCCAAGCCACCGAGATCTTCACCCTGCGGGATTCCACCAGCCCCCAGTTCGGGAACCCGCGGCCGCTCATGTATCTGCTCAACTACTACGTGATGCGGCCGCTGATGCCGCTGGATGAGTTTTCCCTCCGGCTCCTGCCTGCCCTCTTCGGCATCCTGGCCGTACCGGCGCTGTACTACGTGGGTCGCAAGCTGGTAGGAACCCGGGCCGCGCTCTTCGCCACCTTGTTTCTGGTATTCAGCCCGCTGCACATCTCCTATTCCCAGCTGGCGCGGTACTGGTCGCTGGTGTTTCTCCTCTGTGCCATCTATCCCTACGCCATCTACGTCGGGATTCGCGACCGAGACCGGGGAATGCTCACGCTGGGCATCGTGACGGGCGTCCTGGCGGTCCTCGCCCATCCCGTGTCCATCCTCCTGCTCGGAGGCATGGCCCTCTTCGTGCTGGCAAGCCTGCGTCGGGACCAATGGCAGCGGCTGTGGCGCAGCCAGGCGATCAAAGTGGCGGCCGCCGCCGCGGTGTTGGTCATCGCCGTGATCGTGGTGCGGTTCGTGCCGATGCTCTACAGCTGGATAACTGAGCATGACACAAACCCGGGATACGGACAGTTCCTGCTCCGCCCCAGGTCGGCGCCCGGGCTCAAGCAGCTGTTCATCGTGGCGGCCTACTTGGAGAGCCTGACTTTTCCTCTGTCGCTGGCGGCGGCGGCGGGAGCGTATTGGCTGAGTCAGCGGGAGCGGTCGGTAGCCTTCTACCTGCTGTGCGTGGCCATGTTCCCGATCGCGTTCCTGACGTTGCTCTCGCTGCGGACCTCGATTTCCGCCTACTATCTGCTCCCCTCCGCACCGGCGTTCTTTCTTGCTGCCGGGGTGTTCTTCGACCGGATCTGCGATCTCGACGGCAGACTGCGCCCCCGCTGGGTGCTGCCGGCAGTGCTCAGCCTGAGCATCCTGGCCTCGAACACTCCGCTCCTGATCTCCGATTATCGGGATGGACGGCGCTACAACTTTCGCGGTGCAGCCAACTGGCTGAAGGATCGGCTTGCGCCGGGGGACGTGGTGTTTTCCGATCAGCCTCTGGTGCTGGCCCACTACCTGCCGGAGAGCGAGGTGGAGCATCTCCGTCCCAACGCGGCTCCGCTGCAGGAATCCATGAGCGAGCTGCAGCAGGCGGGTCAGGGCGGGACCTTGTGGGTGGTGGCACCGGCTCCCTCGCACCCCTTCCGCACCAACCTGCAGCACGGCGGCCTGATCGGATGGATCTACGACCACTGCCAGCTGCGCAGGATGGTGGGGGTGGGTCGGATCGACTTCCGGCAGCAGTACCTGCAGGTGTACCGCTGCCCCTCGAACCCCCCGCTCGAGGGGGAGGCAGGGCTCTAGCGCGGCTCGTGTAGCTTCTGCGGCAGGCTAACCTTGGCGGGACGCTTCCGCGCGGCGACTTCCCGGTACAGACTCTCCCACTGCTCGGCCACCCGATCGAGCCCGTAGTGGGCCCGCACATGCTCGCGGCCTCGCCTCCCCATGTCTCGGCGGTCCGCTTCGCTCAGGCTCATCAGCCGTAGCGCTGCTCCGGCCAGCGCGTCGGGGTCGCGAGCCGGAGTGAGAAATCCGGTCTTTCCTTCCTGCACCAGCTCGTGGTTGCCACCCACCCTTGTCGTGACAATGGGAAGACCGGCGGCCGCCGCCTCCAGGAGCACCATGGGCATGCCTTCCCAGGCCGAGGACATGAGGTAGCCGTCCGCGGCGCTCATGAGCTCGGGAATGTCCTGCCGAACACCCAGAAACCGCACGCTGGTCTCGAGTCCCAACTGCCGGACCAGGGACTCGGCCGCTCCCTGCAGTGACCCACGTCCGACGAGCAGCAGGACTGCTCGAGGCTGCTGCTCGACCACTCGGGCGAAGGCCTGCAGCATGGTGGGGTAGTCCTTGGCGATCTCGAACCGCCCTACCGCGAGCCAGGCGAACTTGTCCTCCAAGCCTAGTGCCACTCTGCTAGAGGCGCGGGCATTGGGTGAAAGATTCTGGAACCGGTCGAGATCCACCCCGTTGGGAACTACCCGCAGCAACTCCCGGGGCACGATGCCGTCGTTCACGAATCGGTCCGCGGCAGCCTGGCTCACGATCGTGATTCCGTCCACCAGCCGGTTGCTGAGCCGGTACGCCGCCATCCACAGCGGGCCGCCCTCATAGAGGCTGTGGATGGTGGCAACCATCACCGGCACCGGAACCAGGAGCCGCAGTGCCCGCGCCATCAGGTTGGCGTGGATCATGTGACTGTGCAGGACGTCGGGCTTCCAGCCTCGGACCAGCCGGATCAGGCGTAGCATCCCCCGAGGATCCGGCACGCCCCGCGGCATCTCCAGCGACTCGGTGGGGATCCCCATGCGGCGCGACTCCAGCCCCATCGGACCTAGTGATACGAGGGAGACGATCCTGACCTCGTGCCCCCGCGACCGCAGAGCCTCTGCTGCCGAGAGCAGCTGCTTGTCCGCACCGCCCATCCCCATGCTGGTGGAGAGAAAGAGAATCCTCATACGTCCCGTTCCCGCGACCCGCCAACTCGGCGCCGCAGCACCCGCTTCACCGTGTCGGGGATGTAGGGATAGACGTACCGTCCCAGAGCGTAGACATACATCCAGCTGGGAAGGCCGAGCTCGCTTACGATCTGCGCCTGAACGTGAGCCAAGTCCCGCTGCCGCTGGACGTAGGTCAGCGAGCGATGAAAGAAGCTGGAGTCGTGTACAAAGTGCTCTCCCAGTACTTCGGGGAGATTGGCAAAGCGCCAGCCCAGCTTGGCGATCCGAAGATAGAACCGGAGATCGATCAGGTTCTTCACCAGCGGATAGCCGCCGGTCTCCTCCCAGACCCGGCGGCGGAAGGTCGCGAAGGTGTGCGCGATCGGCACCGACCGGGCCATCGCGGCGATAATGTCGGGATGATCGCGGGGAGGCATCCGGACGTATCGCTCGTGCCGCCGTTGATCGACCAGGAGATAGGACCCACCCACGATCCCCCACTCCGGATGAGAATCGAGAAACTCGATCTGCAGCCGGAGGCGCTCGGGATAGCTCCGGTCATCGAAATCCTGGCGGGCGATGTACTCGCCGGTGGCCTGGGCGATGCCGAAGTTGCAGGCTGCGGCCGCCCCGATTCGTCCGGGAGCGAACACCCGCAATCGGCTATCGCTCTCGGCGAGCTTGCGCATTCGCTCCAGACTGCCGTCCTCAGATCCGTCGTCGATCAGGATGTACTCGAAGTCGGCGTACGTCTGGCTCAGGATCGACGGAAGGGCGCGATCGAAGTACGGTGCTCCGTTGTATACCGGTGTGATGACGCTGACTTTAGGCATCGCGTCGCAGCCTGAAACCGGGGTTGCGGTCGCGCGTGGTCACCGGCGCACCCCGGAGCGGCGGTGAGCTTCCCGGAACGGGCCGCCCCCGTGGCATCCAGGGCTGCGCCATGGCGTGGGCCAGACTGGCCATCCCTGCTCTCCCGAGTCCCAGGAGTACCGCCAGGACAAACCACACCGCTTTCCGATCCTCCCAGGTGAGCGGGAGCATCGCGACCACCAGAGTCGCGAAGAGGATCAACGCGAATCGCTTCTCCAGCACCGGAAGGTTGCGCAGGGAGCGAAAAACGGTGAAAAACATGGAAAGATAGAGCAGCAGACCGATGAGGCCCTGCTCCACCAGCACGGAGATGAAGGAGTTGTGGGCCACCTGCGCCATGGGCCCCATCATCGGCGTGATCGCCGGTTTGAAGCTGGACGTGCCCCACCCCAGGAACGGCCGTTGGACGAATATGATGAGCCCCGCCCGCCACAGCTTGAACCGGCCGCCGAACCTGCCTCCTTCCACTTCGGTACTGGTGGTGGCGAAGCGCTCGACCAGCGTGTCGGGCGTGAACGAAACGACCAGCCAGCCTGTGATGATCAGCAGGACGATGCCGGCGACGAGCTTGCCCGGGGAGAGCCGGGTCAGGGTGAGGGGCACGATGCTGAGCGCGACCACTGTGGCGATCATTCCACCACGCGAGCCGGTGAGCCCGAGGGCAACGAGGCCGATCGGCAGGTAAGCCCGACAGGCCCACCGCAGCAGGGGCCGGCGGTAGATCAAGCCGAGGTACCAGGCCATCGGGATCGCCAGCGCCATGTTCATGGCCAGGTCGTTGGGGTCCACCCCGCCGGCCGCAAACCGGAAGAGCACTCCACCCTCCCGCACGTACAGCATGATGGTCCCGAGCGCTGCCATGTGGGCCCCCAGCACATACGCCGTCAGCAGCCCAATCACCTGCCGCGGCGACTGGGCCAGCTCCCAGACGATCCAGATCACCAGCACCAGCTGGACGTAGGTCCAGAACTTGGCCGGTAGCCTTTCCTGGGGATAAAAGACCCACAGCGACACGCCCGCGATGGTCACGAACAGGATGGCCGCGATGTGGAAGCCCTGCAGCTTGCGAAGCCGGCCGTGCAGCACCACCGACATGACTGCAAGCGCAGCGGCGATGATCCCGACCAGCTTGGGAATCACGCCGAAGCCGGGGATGACGACGGTTCCCTCCCAGGGCAGCGAGAAGACGAAGATCCAGACGGCGAGGTACGCAACCGTGTTCATTGGGCGCTCTCGATCAGACGGAGATAGTTGTCCACTGCGGCGTCGAGGGTGAATGGCTCCAGTGCTTCCTCGGGCACGGGACCCGGCAGCGATTTCAGGGTGGCTAGCATGGCCGCGGCCAGCGCCGGCGGATCTCCTACCGGCACCAGAGGACCCAAGGTTCCGCCCTGGAGGATTTCGCGGGGGCCACTGGGACAGTCAGTGGAGACGACGCGGGTTCCCGCCGCCATTGCTTCGATCAGCACGGTGGGGAGTCCTTCCCAGGCAGAAGAGAGCACGAAGAGCGCGGAACGCGCCATATAGGCCATCGCATTCTCGCGAAAGCCAGGAAGGGCCACATCGTCGGTCAGGCCGAGCTCGCCGATCAGAGCCTCCAGTGACCCTCGCCCGTCGCCCTCCCCGAGGATAACCAGCCGGGCGGGAAGCTGCCGCCGTACCTCGGCAAAGGCCCGGATCAGAGTCGGGAAATCCTTCTGCCGGGTGAACCGGCCGGCGCCCAGGATGACTGGGGGCTGGCCCGGCTCGAACCAGGGATGATCCGGCAGCTGCCGGCTGAGGGCGAGCAGCTCGGGAGTGATCACCGGATTATACACCACGCTCACTTGCTCCCGAGGAAGTCTCAGCGTGGCGGCCAGGTCATCCGCAGCCCCGCAGGACACCGCGACCACGCTCCGAGCCCAGGGATAGAACGTCCGCATCAGATAGGGCTCCAGTCGGACCGCCCAACCGCTCCGCTCCGTAGTCGCCTGCGACATCGTGTTATGAACCGTTACCACTACCGGCGTCGAGCGTCCGGCCAAGCGGGAGGCCCACAAGGCAATCAGATTGGCGTGGGTCAACGATGAGACCAGGACTCGAGGACGCTCCCGCCGAAGGTAGGTAATCAGCGCCCCAACGCTGCGGGAGAGCCGGCGGGAATGGAGGTCCACCACGCGCGCCTCCCGGGGCAACTGATCGAGAAACACGCCGGCTGCTTCCGCCAGCACCAGATCGACCGGGAGTCCGCGCCGGGTGATACCCTGCACCAGATTCACCACCACCCGCTGAGCGCCGCCGAGGCGCACCGAGGGGAGAAAAAAAGCGATCGGTCGAGTTGCCCGCGAGCTCATGGAAGGGTGCGCTAACCCGCCGACCGCGAGCCGCCGGCATTGACCGGGTGCAATCGGCCCGCGATGAAGCCCCGCAGCGCGTCACGGGTGCGGAGTCCGTGCTCGCCCAAGGCGAATGTCGGCGCAAGCCAGACGGCAAGGCCCGCGGTGGCCAGGGCCCCGGCAGTTCCGGCCAGCAGTCCCCCAACGGCAGGCAGCCCCAGGTGTCGGGTTCCGGCCGTGATTGCGAGCGTTACCAGGCCCACGAGGAGGGTGAGCCGCAGCGCCGGCAGCTGGGCGTGAAAGAACCGTCCCCACGAGATGCCGGTTACCGCAAGGCTGAGCTGCGCCATGAGCAGATAATTGATCAGGAACGCGAGGAGCACGCCGAGGGCGACGCCGCTGAGCCCTTGGGTCTGGCCGACCAGCGCTCCAAGAAACACCAGGGCGGCGAAGAGTCCCTGCCGCCACGCTCTGCGGTACACCCGTCCGGTCGCTCGCGAGAGCGAATCGCTCACCCGGTAGCCGGTGCGGAAGGTGATGCCGAGCACCAGGATCTGGAACGGCGGAACCAGCTGCTCCCAGCGGCTCCCCAGCACTACCGGGATGAGATCCGGAGCCAGCAGCGCGGCCACCACCCCGACCGGCAGTGTGATTAGCGCCAGGAGCGCGGTGCCCTGGAGATAGGCCTGACCCAGCCGACGCACATCGTCCTGCACTCGCGCCATGGTGGGAAACAGCACCTTGTCCAGGATGTCACCCAGGAGCGACGTGGGAACAGCCATCAACTGGTACGCCCGGCTGTAATGACCCAGCGGCACCGCACCGAGCCAGCGGCCGACCACGAGATTATCCGCCTGATTCGCCAGGATAACGCCGATACGGGAGACGCTCTGGCCGATCCCGTACCCCATGAGCTCCCGGAAACTCTGCCAGGTCGGGCTGGCCCCCAGGAAAGGCGGAGTGGCGCTCAGGAGGATCCCGGTTCGGATGACGACCTGGGTGAGCTGCGCGATTACCAAGGCCCACACTCCCCAGCCCAGGACCGCCAGCAGGATCCCGACCAGCCCATAGCCCACGCCGTAGGCGACGATGTCGCGATTGGCCAGCACCCGAAAGCGCAGCTCTCGCTGCAGCAGGCTCTCGGGCACGGTGGCAATTCCGGCGAGGGGAAACATGAGCGACAGCCAGCGCACGACCGGAACCAGCTGCTCCATGCGAAAGAACTGCGCGATGGCCGGCGCGCTCAGCCACACGATCGCGGCGACCAGCAGGCCCAATCCGGTCGAGGCGATGAAGGCGGTGCTCAGGTGGCGCGGCTCCAGCACGGGCCGCTGGACTACGGCGGGACCCAATCCGAGCTGGGAGAAGTTGAGAGAGAAGGTGATGACTACGAGCGCGGCGCTCACCACGCCGAAGTCGGCCGGTGTGAGCAGCCGGGTGAGTAAAACCAGGACCAGGATCTTCAGCAGCGCGATCGCCCCGCTGCCCCAGGCGACCCATGCCATGCTGCCGAGGGTCCGTTGGGTGAGGCTCACCTAGCGTCCAACGGGCTGCTCCAGCTTCGGCGCGGGACCGACCGTGCCATACCCAAGGCGACGGAGATCCTCTCCCAGAAGATCGTCCAGTATGGCCTGCTGCCCGGACGTGAGGTCCTGCCGCCAGCGGTTGCTGGTGCTCCGAATAGATGCCGCTTTCACTTCCGCCTCGAAGGACGCCGAGGGTGGCAGATCGGCGAACTCGAGAACCCGGCGCATGGTGTCCACCGGCTGCTCGCAGAACGACTCGTACTTGATCTCGAGAAAGCGTCCCGGATCGAGCTGGCGGCTGGCCGCTTCCATCGCTCGCATCTGGATCCGCCATTCGAGCGCCGCGAGCGCCGCGAACGAGCGGTCGTAGCTCTCCCAGATCGCCTGATCCCCTGGCGAGAGCAGTCCGGCTCGCCACTCCTGGGGCCCGTACCAGCCGCGCCAGAACTCCACGTGGAGGAGGGAGCTCGCCACGGCCCGACCATCTCGCACCATGTGAATGAACTTGGCGTCCTCGAAGATTTCGTTGAGGAACCCGATCCGGGGCCACCCGGTGATCTTGAGCAGCAGACGGTTGCGCCGGCGAGTAAGCATCGGCTCCAGCGTCGCACGGACATTTTTTCTGACCCGGGCGGTCACGTCCGACCGGACCAGATCCCGGCAGGGCTCGGAGAAGCAGCCGTACGTATGTTTGTCCCAGAAGCGATACTGCTCGTTGGCCCGGATCCACCGGCCCAGCAGTCGGCGCAGGGGGCGGTGTCCGACCGCCGTAACTGCCCAACGATTCCACACCGGGCTGGTTGGGTAGAGCTTGGCCAGGCCGGAGAGCCACATCACCTGGGGGTGGGTGCTCAGCAGCCGGTGAAAGACCGTGGAGCCGCAGCGCCCGGTGCCCACGATCACAATCGGTTGGATGATTTTGGCCATTGGCTCCCTGGGTAACTCTTCACGAGGCCGGCAGATGCTGCGGCCGTGGAAGTTTAGCAGAATCCATGCCCTGGTGCGGGGGGACCGGACGGTCAGCCCAGTGGCCGGGTGACCCCGGCGCTGTGGCAAAAACGCCACAAAGGCGACGGCTCGCACCCGGAGCCGAACGGTATGAGCGGCCGGCGAGCCGCCGGGTGCAGGCGCGGAACTCGCATGCGAATGGCGTGGCGGGGGTATAATGCTCCAGCGGACCTGCCGGAACCATGAGAGCCATGACCGAGGAGCTGTGACTTGGGAACGAGACCGAACTTCTTCATCGTGGGTGCACCCAAGTGCGGCACGACGGCGCTATACGAATATCTACGGCCCCATCCCAATGTCTTCATGCCGGAGGTGAAGGAGCCTCACTTCTTCGCCAAGGACCTGGGCACCTACCCCCGGATCAAGACCGATGAGGAGTACGCCGGGCTCTTCGCGGCGGCAACCGACCAACATCTCCGGATCGGAGAGGCCTCGGTCTATTACCTGCGCTCGTCGGTTGCCATCCCCAACATCCGCCAGTTCAACCCCGAGGCAAAGATCATCGCCATGTTCCGCAATCCGGTGGACATGGTAGCCTCGATGCATGCCCAGCTGTTGTACTGGTCCGAAGAAACGGTGGCGGACTTCGAGGAGGCCTGGCGACTGCAGGATCGCCGGCGCCAAGGGCATGATATACCCCGGCGGTCTCGGGGCGCTTTCCTGCTGCAGTACGGTGAGGTAGGCCGGTTTGGAACCCAGGTGCAGCGGCTGCTGGCAACCTTCCCGCGATCTCAGGTGAAACTGATCCTCTACGATGACTTCGCCGCGTCGCCGCAGGCGGTGTATGACGACGTCATTGCCTTCCTGGAGCTCCCCCACGACGGCCGGACCGAGTTTCCCCGAATCAACGAGAACAAGCGGGTGCGACTTCCGTGGCTCAGAAACTTCTACCGCAAGCCACCGCCGCCGCTGCGCCGCGCGGTCCAGCGAATCAAGCAGGTCATCGGGAGCGATGCCGTCAGCAGCGTGAAGGAAAGAATCGTAAGCGCGAACACGGTGTGGGAGGGCCGGGAACCACTCTCCCCCACGTTTCGAGCCGAGCTGGTGGAGGCTTTCCGCCCCGAGGTAGAGCTGCTATCGCGCCTGGTTGGAAGGGATCTGAGTCACTGGGTCTAGAGCCAGTGATCCAGGTTGCGCCCGATCAGAGCCGAGGTCTTCCGGATTTCTTCCCGTAGCGGCAGGGTCAGCTGCTTTCGCAGCTCGGCAGGAAGTGAAGGGGCCTTCTCCATGTTCCGGGCTCTCACCCGCCGAACCCAGTGAGCCACCCGAACCGGCAGCCACCGCTTGGCCACCGACGCGATCGTGCGGTTGGTCAGCGCGTTCTCCAGCAGCTGGTTGGCTGGCATACCCCCGATCGCGTGGGGGGTCGAGAGATCAGGAGCAAATCCGGGATCGACGCCAACGAACTGGTAGACCGACTGCGCCACGCTCAGGGCATTCTTCCTCAGATCATCGAATAACAGCACCTTGATCTGACTCGCGGGGAACGCGCTGTAATAGCGCGACAGGTGCTCGTAGTATCGGCCGATGCCGAGCCAGCGGGAGCCGGGACGAGCCCAGGGCGCATCCAGAGTCAGATCCCGCACCGGATCCAGCCGCCGGCCGCGGTGGCGGAGGTACATCTGGTAGTCGGAGTAGGCGCGCTCCACCGGATGACGGATGCTGCAGATAATGCGTGCCGTGGGGATCGTGCGGCGGATCCGGTCGGCCGCCTGGGGACACTCCAGATAGATGGGTGAGGCCTCTCCCACCGCCCGGGCGGACCCTGCCTCGGCGAATTGCGCCTCATAGTCCCCGAGGGACTTCACCGGAAACCGGTGGACGTCCGGATCTCCATAGAGCAGCTGACCCCGTTCATCCAGCCCGTAGGCGAAGAAGTTCGTCTCCTTCATCGGAGTCATGAACACGTCCGGATGCTCGTTGAGATACCAATACAACGAGGTCGTGCCGGATTTTGCCGCGCCGATCACGATGAAGTTGGGCAGCATCAAGCCGTTCCCATTGCGGTGAGTCATCAAGATAGCCGGTTGCGATCCGGGTGGTGCAATGGGCGCGCCACCTTGAACGGGCACCCGGATCGCCTCACTGCTCACTGGGTGTGGGCAAATACCCGCACGTTGGTGGGAGAGGCGTAGACCCGCTGCCCCTTGCTGAGCTTGAGCTGATCGAACCTGGCCCGGGGGATGTGGGCTTCGATGGTGCGGCCGTCTTGCACCAGGTCCAGCTCGACCCGAACGATGGGACCAAAGGCCCGCACATGGCGTACCACCGCCTCGAGTGAGCCGTTGGCCAGAGCGGGGGCGGGCCCCACCTCAACATCGTAGGTCCGGACGTAGGCAATGCCCTCCTGATCGGGGCTGCCGGCCCACTCCGGAGCCTCCAGCTCGCTCTCGCCGATGTTTACCCTGCCCTGGTGGATTCGTCCGTGGAACAGATTTACGTCACCCAGGAACCCGTACACGAACGGCGTAGCCGGCGCCTCGTAGACCTGTTCCGGCGTCCCGCTCTGTTCGATCCGTCCCTCGTTCATGATCACGACCCGGTCGGATACCTCCAGGGCCTCTTCCTGATCGTGGGTGACGAAGACACTGGTCACATGCACCTCTTCGTGCAGCCGGCGGAGCCAGCGGCGCAGCTCTTTTCGCACCTTGGCATCGAGCGCGCCGAAGGGCTCGTCCAGCAGCAGGACCTTGGGCTTGACGGCGAGCGCCCGCGCCAGGGCAACCCGCTGGCGCTGTCCGCCGGACAGCTCCGAGGGCCTCCGCTTGGCCAGCACGTCGAGCTGTACCAGGCTCAGGAGCCCCATGACGGTTTCGTGGATCTCCTTCTCCGAGGGACGGACCCGTCTGGGCCGCACCCGGAGCCCGAAGGCCACGTTCTCGAATACGCTCATGTGCCGGAACAGGGCATAGTGCTGAAAGACGAACCCCACCTGCCGCTCCCGGACCGGCTGGTCGGTGGCATCCTCGCCGTGAAAGTGAATGGCGCCGGAGTCAGCCGGCTCGAGGCCGGCAATGATGCGGAGCAGCGTGGTCTTGCCCGAGCCCGAGGGCCCCAGCAGGGCCACCAGCTCGCCGCCCGGCACCTCCAGGCTCACATTGTCCAGGGCGACGAAGTCGCCGAAGACCTTACGCAGATTGCGAACCTCGATGCTCATGCTGCGATCCTTTCGGGGGAGTCAACTATGTCCCTATGCTCGGCCGACACACGGCGCTGCTGCCATTCGACCAGGGTCTTCAGCGCCAAGGTGACCAGCGCCAGTAGCGTGAGCACCGATGCAACCGCGAAGCTGGCCGCGAAGGCGTACTCGTTGTAGAGGATTTCCACGTGCAGCGGGAGCGTGTTGGTCTCGCCCCGGATGTGGCCCGATACTACCGATACCGCGCCGAACTCCCCCATCGCCCTCGCGTTGCAGAGAATCAGCCCATAGAGCAGGCCCCATTTGATATTGGGCAGGGTGACCCGGAAGAAGGTCTGCCAGCCGCCGGCCCCGAGCACGATGGCGGCCTCCTCCTCCTCGGAGCCCTGCTCCTGCATGAGAGGAATCAGTTCCCGCGCGACGAAGGGGGCGGTGACGAAGGTGGTGGCGAGCACGATGCCAGGGACGGCGAAGATGATCTTGAAATCATGATCCAGCAGCCAGGGCCCGAACCACCCGTGGGCACCGAACAGCAGGACGAAGATCATGCCGGAGATCACCGGTGACACGGCGAACGGCAGGTCAATCAGGGTGATCAACACATTCTTGCCCCGGAAGTGAAACTTGGTGATGCACCAGGCGGCAGCCACACCAAACACCAGATTGATCGGCACCGCAATCGAGGCGACCAGCAGAGTGAGCCTGGCCGCGCTGAACGCGTCTGGCTCCTTGATCGCCTCCAGGTATGCCGTGAAGCCCTTGGAGAGCGCCTGGGCAAAGACCAGCGCCAGCGGCAGCAGCAAGGTCAGGCCGAGAAACACCAGTGCCACGGTAATCAGGGTCCACCGGACGGCGGCGGACTCACCCGTGGCACGGGTGACGGCGCGGGGCGCCGTGGTCGCGGGGCGAGACAGCGCGATACTGGCCATGGTCAGACCGCCGAACGGCGCCGGGCGGCCGCCTGAAGCAGGTTGATCGCGAGCAGAAGCGCGAACGAGGCGACCAGCATCACCAGGGCCACTGCCGTAGCACCGGGATAGTCGTACTGCTCCAGCTTGGTGATGATCAGGAGCGGCACGATCTCCGTCTTCATCGGCATGTTCCCGGCGATGAACACCACCGATCCGTACTCTCCGATGGCCCGGGCAAAGGCCAGGGCAAAGCCGGTGAGCAGCGCCGGCGCCACCGTCGGGAATACCACGCGGGAAAAGGTCTGCCACCGCCGGGCGCCGAGACTGGCCGCGGCCTCCTCGACTTCGACCTCGAGATCATCCAGCACCGGCTGCACCGTGCGCACCACGAACGGGAGGCCGATGAAGATCAAGGCGACGGTAATGCCGAGCCAGGTGTAGGCGACCTTGATGCCCAGGGGCTCCAGATAGCTGCCGATCCATCCGTTGCCGGCGTAGAGCGTCGTGAGCGCTATGCCGGCGACGGCGGTAGGGAGGGCGAACGGCAGGTCGACCATGGCGTCGACCAACCGGCGGCCCGGAAACCGGTACCGAACCAGCACCCAGGCCACCAGCAGACCAAACACCGTGTTGACCACCGCCGCCACGAATGAGGCACCGAAGGTCACCCGGTATGACGCCATCACCCGCGGGTCGGTGACTGTGGACCAGAATGCCGACCAGGAGAGATCCGCGGTCCGGGCAAAGACCGTCGCCAGCGGGAGCAGCACGATCAGGCTGAGATACGTGCAGGTGATCCCGAGGGAGAGGCCGAAGCCCGGCAGCACGGAACGCGACTTTCGGGACATCATCTGCCCGGCTGATAGATCTGGTCGAAGATCCCGCCATCCGCGAAGTGAATCTTCTGGGTTTTCCGCCAGTCGCCCACGATCTCCGCCAAGGTGAACATCGGAAGCTTGGGGAATTGGCTGGCGTACTTCGCGGCGACCTTGGGGTCGATCGGCCGGTAATAGTTCCGAGCAATGATGTCCTGCCCCTCCGGCGTGTATAGGTACTCTAGGTAGGCCTGGGCAACCTCCCGGGTGCCGCGCTTGTTGGCAACCTTGTCCACCACGCTTACGGTGGGCTCGGTCAGGATGCTGATGGAAGGCACCACCATCTCGAGCTTGTCTGCTCCCAGCTCCTTCGAGCTGAGCAGGATCTCGTTCTCCCAGTTGATGAGGACGTCACCGATTCCGCGCTCCACGAATGTGGTCGTGGCGCCGCGTGCACCGGAGTCAAGCACGGGTACCCGCTTGTACAGCTTGGTGATGAACTCCCGGGCCTTGGCCTCGTCGCCGCCCGACTTCTTCAGCGCGTAGCCCCACGCGCCCAGGTAATTCCAACGGGCACTCCCCGAGGTCTTCGGGTTGGGGGTCACGACCGTCACGTCAGGCCGGATGAGGTCGTCCCAATCCTTGATCCGCTTGGGATTTCCTTTGCGCACCAGAAAGGTGATGGTGGACGTGTACGGTGAGCTGTTGTGCGGCAGACGCTTCTGCCAGTCCTCGGGGACCAGGTTGGCCACGTCGTGCAGAGCGTCGACGTCATAAGCCAGGGCCAGCGTTACCACGTCGGCCTGGAGCCCGTCAATGACAGCGCGCGCCTGCTTGCTGGAACCGCCATGCGACTGGTTGATGGTGACGTCCTGACCCGTCTTCTGCTTCCAGTAGGAGGCGAAGGACTTGTTGACATCTTTGAAGAGCTCCCGGGTCGGATCGTAGGAGACGTTGAGCAGCGTTACCGGTTTGGGCGCTTGAGCCGCGTCCCAACCCAAAGGCGCTGTCACTCCTGCGAGAACGAGTGCGAATGCAACGGTCTTCATGAATTCAATTCCCGGTAAATGTTCAGTCGACTAGAAGGCGGTCTGGAACCGGCCAATGAGTGCGTTCTCCGGCTCGCGATCGCCGGTGGCGGCGCCGCCGGTGAAAGTGGTGCGCTCGTAGTCCAGGCTGACTTTGACCGCGCGAGTGAAGTGCCAGTTGATGCCCACGCCCGCGGCCTTGGCTTTCTGGACGCTGGTGGTGATGCTGGCGTAGGTCGGGAACGACGCCTCATCGAGACTGAGCTCGCCGTAGCGGGCCACCAGCTCGATGGCGCCAAAGCCACCTTCCTTCAGATCGAAGGGCCGCTTGGGCATGGGGCTGCGGAAGCTGTTCTTCTCTCCGGTAAGGAAGAACGAGCCTGAGGTCTGCCAGGCGGTGTGCTCCAGCTCGGCAACCGCACCGGCGCGGTTCACCTCATTGCGGGAGATGGCGTACTCGCCGAGGACTCCGAAGGGGCCGGTGTAGAAGTAGCCCTGAGGAGCGATGCGGGTGCGCTTGCCATCGGCGTAGACGTTGTTGGCCGGGGTGGTGGTGCTGCTGTTATAGCGGAACAGTGTCTGCTGGCCCGGGGTGCGGTAGGAGGGCAGACCGGTGCTGGTGATCGAGCCGCGCTCGAACCCGGTGCTCGCGGCAAGCCCGAAGCCGAGCGGTCGGAAGCTGCCGGACTTGAACGGCTGGACGAAAACGCGGGCAGCGAAGTCCTTGGCATCGCTCAGGTCGTCGCCCCCGTTGGCCAGGTCAGCTACGCCATTAAAGACACCGACCTGGTAGGCAAAGAGGCCTTCGCTGATGTCGCCACCGATCTGGAGACCGATATCGCGGCTCGGCACCAGGTTGGTGGGGAGCCCTCGTTCGGCAAACATGATGTCGGTGGCCGACTGGAGTCGCTCGAGCCCGATCGGAGGCTTGAACTTGCCGGCCCGGACGGTGAACTCCGGGGCGAACTTACCGTCCCAGTAAGCGTCGAAGATGGCCGGCGAGGTGCCACCGAAGTCTGGCATGAGCCGGAACTCGAAGTACCGCCCGACTGCCGCCTCGAGGATGGGCCGGGCCCGGCGGATGAGCAGGTTGTCCACGGTGGGGATGGCTTCGCTGCTGGGAAAGAAGCGGCCGTCGCTCTGGATGTAGCCCCGGAACCGCAGAGAGTACTTGCCGTCGGCCGACTTGAGGCTGAATCCGTCCTTGGCGTTGGCCGTGGCGCTCTGGCGGTCCTTGGCCGCGGCGGCCGCGCTGTCGGCCGCGATCTCTCGAAGGCGCTGAAGGATCCGGATCTCCTGGTCCAGCTGATCCACCCGCTCTTCCAGGCTGGGCTTGGGAGCGGTGTCCCGATCCGAGTTGACGGCAATGGCGCCGTTCTGTTGCCCCATCACCTGTGGTACTCCACCGACAGCACACCACGCTACCAGCACCGCGGCACCAATCCTTGCCCGTCGCATCTATCTCTTCTCCCGGCTTATTGTTAGCTGCCCTCGCTGAGTTAGACATCTCTCAGCGGATGAGACGTAGGACACAATACTCTACTTATCCGATAGAGTAAATAGGCAAACTGCGTGCCAGGCGAGAGTGGGATAGAGCGGAGCTGCTACTCGACGACGAGGGCTGCTACCTGATCGACTTTGCTGCGAAGCGAGGCGAGACTGGTTCCATCCAGGATCCTGGCGGTAGCGTCACGGACTTCCTTCATGGCCAGGTGGACCCCGCACACCGCCTCGTTGCGGCAGTCAGCGCAGCGCAGGTACGCTGTCTGACTGGCGCAGGGGACCGGGGCGAGTGGCCCATCGAACATCCGAACTATCTGACCCAGATAGATCTCGGATGGGTCGCGGGCGAGTAGATAGCCGCCGCCCTTGCCTTTCCGGCTCTGCAGCAGGCCCTGGTTCTTGAGGCCGAGGAGGATCAGCTCGAGGAATTTGGGAGGGATCTGTTCGGCGCGGGCCAGATCGGCGATGCGCATCGGCTCGTCGCGATCACCCTCGGCGAGCGCCAGAAGGGCCTTGATGGCGTACTTCGCCTTTTTTGACAGCATCCGTGCCTATCGCTGCGGGTTCAGCCGTGTCCAGGCAACGAGCGCCTCACCTGGGGTACAATAGTGCCAGCTGAGGCGCTCAGAACAACTAAAGATAGACCCGGTCACCAGCGGCGGCTCAAGCACTACACCGCTCCGCAGCTACATGGCGACGCTCTGAGTCAGCAGCCCGGCGGCACCGTAGTCTACCGCGGCAGACCATTCCGGCTTCCGTTCCGCCCCGCCAACGCATTCAAAGCAGGCGTAGGTGAGGGTTCGGTCGGCGGACACCGGCCTGAACCTGAGACCGCTCTCGCGCATGAACTCGGCGAATGCTTTGGGCTCATGCTCGACGTGGTTCAGCTCATCGAAGTAGATCAGAGTCCCGGGGACGATGTAGGGACGCAAGTGGCGCAAAACGTATGCGGTCGAGGAGTACAGATCGGCGTCCATTATCAGCACCAGCACATCGTGCTCCGGCACTACGTAGTACGGCAGGACCCGATCGAACCAGCCCTTGAAGAACTGGACCCGGGGATCGTCGATGACCGGAATCTCACCTCCGGCATTGAAGATCTCGCCTTGGCGATGATTAGCCCACTCTTCCGGCAATCCCTCGAAGCTGTCGAACCCGTGCAGCAGCGCCGCCGGGTTCCGGAGCTTGGACGCCCAGTATCTGGTAGTGCGTCCCTTGTAAACGCCAAACTCGAGATAGAGGACCTGACGATCCTGAACCCTCGAGGCCATCACATCAAAGACATCCCAGCGGTCGGAAACCAGCCGTTCGAACTGAAACCCGTTGTCGCGCATCCAGCGCCCCAACTTCAGATGGTTCACCATGTACTGCAGCCGGCAGAGCTGAGCACTGGACATGAGGGCGCCGAGGTGTCTCAGCACATACTTGGGAAAGCTGGCTCTCACAAAAAACCTCGCCGGATGTAATAGTGTGTATCACAGGGGGCGGTACGGCCAATTGTGATACAAGCACAACACGACCGCGATCAAGTCACACGACGTCGAAGTCCAGGAACTCGAAGCGCCGTGCCAGTAGGTGCTGCCGAACCGAGTCGGTGAGCTGTCCGGCACCCAACACCCGCACGATGTACTCGAGTGGACTGGGCCGAAGTCGCTCCGGTACAGCCACTCCATGCCTGACCCGGCCTCCAAACGACGCATACAGCCGGGGCACCCAGAGGGCGGGGCTTGGCAGACCCAGGCCTCGAGTCAGCGTCTCGGGCAGACCGGTGGACAGGACTGCATCCAGTGGCATGCCTCGGTGCCGCAGCCGGACTGTCACCAGCCCCCGGGCCGGGTCGCTATAGGCTTTGACTCCCGGCCGGGCCACGCGCCAGGCGAGGTACGCCGCGTCGGTTGCAAGGGCGCGGGGTGCATCGATGACCGGTGCAAACCCTGGCGGATGCAAGATGAGCGCCAGCCGGCCGAGGGACTGGAATCCCAGCATCGGGACGTAGCCGCGGAAGGAATTCTCATTGGCCACCCCCAGAATGAGAGTCGGGCCTTCCGTCTGCAGCTGCCGAAACAGCGCTCGGGCCGTCGCCACCATCAAGCCGGGTACCCGCGCCTCGGGATCCACGGCTGTATTCAGTGCGAAGTAGGTCCCTACAAAGGAAGCCGGGGGCTCGGCGAGCGGTGGCGTCGGGATGACCGCGTAATGGGCGATCAACCCACCGGCGTCGTCGTACGCGTTGACGTAACGCACCGGTCCCCTGGGATTGCGCAAGTACAGCCACTCGATATCCGGACCCCAGGGGCGGGTACGGGGAAACACGCGCTCGAGCAGCGCGACGATCTCGGGTAAGGTTCCGCCGGTGGCGGCCGCCACCGGGGAAAGCCGCAGGCTCAGACTACGAGCCTCGGACGCGCACCCGGCGCAGTACGTCGTCGATCAGGTGGAATCCGTCCCACACCACATCGAAGGCGAGCGCCTCGCCGATCGGAACCAGGCGGTCCAGCCCTCGGGCGCCGGCCGCCACGGCAAAGTCGCGCAATGCGCTCTCGTCGAGACCCCAGTGGATCAGGGTTTGATCGGCTTCATTGATGAAGGGGAGCAGGTCGGCCAGGCCGGCTACCGGTGCATGACGTAACAGGCCGCCCCCGCAGATGTCTTTGTCCAGCGCCGCCGGGTCGCGCAGGTGCACGCCGACGAAGCCGGGATGCTCCAGCACCACGCGCACATCGCTCGAGGCCGCCAGGCCAAAGGCATAGCTCCGCCGATGGACGGCACTGGGCACCGACGACGCAAACTGGCGGCGTTCGACCTCGGCCTGAAGCGCCCGCTCGAACTCGTCTGCGGCGGATTCGGCCAGATCGGCCGGGCCGATCCAGAAGACGACCTGAGGCGACGAGCAGGCCATCTGGTCGAACCAGAAGAGATCGTTGAAAAATCCGGAGGCCAGGCGAGTCCGCTCCTCGCTCGAAGCCGAGGCGTAACGTCGCGCGTCGATGA
Organism: uncultured Gemmatimonadales bacterium; assembly: GCA_965652025.1. Lineage (GTDB taxonomy): Bacteria > Gemmatimonadota > Gemmatimonadetes > Gemmatimonadales > GWC2-71-9 > CAVVWJ01. The sequence continues at coordinate 14,361 of CBFGTM010000037.1, read as the reverse complement.
CGGCAAAGGAGTACTTGCTGCCGAACACCCGCTCGCTGGCATGCGATGGCAAGGGCACCGGCCTGATCGCCGCGACCGATTCGTCCCCACCCCAGATGACGCGATGGGCGCACCAGGCGGACAGCGCCGTGGTGATGGCCTCATCGTGCGGATAGGTGATGAACCGATTCGAGGCCCGCAGCTCGCCGTCTCGAGACGCAAGGGAGCCGATCACCCGCAGGAGCGCATCAACCACGACCCCCGAATCCTGCGACAGACGGACGACGCTCGCATTCCCGCAGAGATAGGCGAGTGCCCACGAATAGAGGAATAGGGTGTCGACGTTGGACGGCGCCAAGTGGAGCACCCGGCCGACCGGTACTCGCAGCACATCGGTCTCAGTGGCCGCTCGTCGCGCATGCTCCTCGCCCAGGCGAGCCAGGTTGGCCTTGCGAAGCCAGTAGGCCACCGACACAGTGGCGGGATCCTGCCGAAGCATGGGGTCGGCCAGCAGGGCCGCCGAGAGTCGGGCCAGAGTCTCCAGCCGGGCCGGCGCGAACGGCTGCCCGGAAGTCGTGCGGGTGCGATCCAGAAAGTCTGCCAGGCCTCCAGCGTCGTCCGCAGGCGCCAGCGCCCGAATGCGTCCGGCGACGGCGTGCCACGGCGCGTCAGTCGCCGTAGTGGGGGCGGGGGCGGCAGTACTCACGTCGTCGCCGCCAGGAAGGTATCGCTGCAACCGCGCAGTTCGGCTTTCGGTACCCGGCCCAGAATCTCGAAGCACCGTCCACCCATGCCGGTGCCCTCGGGATCCACTCCCCGAATGACTCCCAGGTCTTCGGTCAGCAACGAATGACCAGGGTAGCTGGTTGGGAGACAGCTCAGCACCTGGACCAGTCCGGGCTGCCCGTCGGGGACAGGCTCCAGGGTCACCGGATCCCGCACTATGATCTCCGAGTAGATCGGGGCGTGCAGATAATGTAGGGGGTTTTCAAAATACACCCCTCCCACCTGTTCTACCATCCCGTAGAAATTCACGACCTGCTCCACCCCGGTCGCCGCACGCACCCGCTCGCGGAAGGCGTTGGGATCCACCGCCGCGTCCTGCAGCTTCTTCCAACCTCCGGAATGCACCAGGATTCCATCGGTCAAGGAGAGCCGCCGGCCCTTCTGTTCCAGTACCTGCACCAGATATTGCCACACCATGAAGGTGAAACCGAATACTAGCACCCGACGGCCGGCGGCCCGGTCGAGGTAGTCGGCCAGGCCCTCCTCGTTCAGGCTCATGTCCTCGCGCAGGGCGTAGAACGGGCGGTGACCGAACTGGGCCATGCCGAGGATGCCGGCGCCGCGGGCCGAGTAACTGCTTCGGTCGCGAACCACGCCCGGGTGATCCACGATCACCATGGGCAGGCGCTCCCGCCCCAGGAAGTGTTGCGCCACCTTCACCAGCACGGCCGACTGCACCGAGGCCGTTTCCGCATCCAGAAAGATTCGGCTCGGCTGCTGGCCCGTGGTCCCACTCGAGGTGAGCACTTTGAGCACCTGGGACGGCGGAACACTCGACAGTTGATGGGTCTTGAATAGCGTTACCGGCAGAAAAGGAACGTCTTCCAACCGCTCCATGCGAAGCCGGTCAACGCCGCCAAAGACCCGGTCCAGCACATTACGGTAGGGAGCGCAGTGAGCAGCGTGATGCGCCGTCAGGCTCTGCAACATCGGCAGGAGCCGGGCCCGCTTCTCTGCCTGGCTGAGCCCAAAGGGAGGGAGCTCGAGCAGGGCTCGAGCCGGGCTGCTCAATCGATCTGCCGGACTGGGCAGCGTCGGCGCCGGACTGGTCACGGTGCGGTCTCCACCGCCTTGTAGTCCTTCTTCCCCGTGGTGGTGAGGGGGAGCTCTCTTACTCGCCTGACCACAATCGCGGAGGGCGGCACCGCGAGAAAACGCGCGAGATGAGCTACCAGGTCACCGTCTTCCACCCGGTCATCGGTCGCCACGTGTACCCGCACGCGTTCGCCCCCATCACTCGCCATGGCGCGGACTGGAAAGCAGGCCTCGAGCTCCCGCTCGATGTCCTCCAGACTGACCCGGCGACCAAAGAGCTTGGCGAATCGCTTGAGGCGTCCGACAATGCTGAAGTAACCATCCTGGTCCATGGTGCCGAGGTCGCCGGTGCGGAGCACCCCCTGCTGTACATCCCCCAGCGCCAGATCGGCAGCCGCATCGGCATAGCCCATCATCACATTAGGGCCCTCGTAAACCAGCTGGAACCCGCCCCCGGTGTCCAGCGGCTCGAGCCAGAGGCGGCCATGGGGAATCGGTATTCCGATGGTGCCGATCTTCTGGCTCAGACGCTCCGGCGGCACGTAACTGATCCGCGCGGTCGCCTCAGTCTGGCCATACATGACGACCAGGCGTGCTCCCGCCTGAGTCATACGCTGGTGGAAGTGGGTGACCAGGTCGCGCCGGAGTGCGCCACCGGCCTGGGTGAATGTGCGTATGGTGGGATGACGCGCCGGATCGAAGCGAAGCCGGTGCAGCGTTTCATACATGTATGGCACCCCGGCAAAAGAGGTGGCCCGCTGCTCGTCGGCGTCGCGCCAGAACTCGGGCCGCATGAAGGAATGCGGCGTCAGGATGACGGTGCCGCCCGCGTAGAGATGGGAGTTGAGCACCGAGAGTCCATAGCTGTAAAACATCGGGAGGCTCAAGAGAGCCCGCTCGCCGGCATCGATGCCCAGGTATTGGACGATGGCTGCTGCGTTGGCCTCCAGGTTCCGGCGTGTGAGCCTGACCAGTTTGGGACTGCCGGTCGAGCCGGAGGTGGTGAGCAACAGCGCCAGGTCCGGATGAATCGGCTGGTCTTCCATCCGATCGGCCAAGGCCGCGACGTACCCCGGAGCCGGGAAGGGTCTGGCGGTCCAGCCGGCCGGCATGCCCAGGGTGACGGGTGCCAGCACCAGGGCCGGACGGTACACCTGGGACAGGCGCGCCAAGGGGTCTGGCTGTGGTTCAGCCAGACACACCGGAAGGCCGGCCCGGAGGCAAGCCAGGTAGAGGAGTACGGCCTGAGGGTCGGGCCCCGGAGCCAGGAACACCAGCCGGCGCCCAGGAACGGTCTGCCGGAGATGTTCGGCAATCTCGTCCACCCGCTGCCCGAGCTCGGCATAGGTCAGTCGCTCATCTTGCGCCGGCGCGATCAGCGCCAGCCGGGCGTCGCGATGGCGGAGGACGGCATCGATCACGAGGCCATCCCTCCATCTACACCGATGACCTGGCCGGTGACGTACCGGGAGAGATCGGAGCCCAGGAACACGGCCACACCCGCCACATCTTCGGGGGTCCCGATGCGTCCCATCGCGATGCTGCCGATGCGCTGTTGGTAGAGATCGGCCGGCATGCCCCGGGTCATGTCGGTGTCGATGAAGCCCGGCGCGATGGCGTTCACGCGAATGCCCTTGGGGGCCAGCTCCTTGGCGCTGGATCTGGTATACCCCACCACCGCCCCCTTGGAGGCGGCGTAGGCCGAGACCGCAACCATGCCGTGGGTAGCAGCGATGGACGCCAGGTTCACGACGCTGGGCGAACGGGTCGAGTCCATGATGCGTACCGCATACTGGGTGAGGGCCATCATCGAGAGCACATTCACATCCCACACCGTGCGCATCTGCTCGATGGCGATCATGCCGATGCGGCCCTCCTGCAGGACGCCGGCGTTGTTGACCAGCAGATCCAGCCGGCTATGGTCCTTGCGAACCGTCGTGATCAGCTCGCGGGCGAAATTGGGATCGCTGACATCTCCCCGCATCGCGCGGGCCGGACGCCCTTGCGCCGACAGCTCCCGGGCGACCTCCTCCACCCCTTCACTGCGGGCCGCGAGCAGCAGCGTGGCGCCCTCGGCCGCAAATGCCCGGGCGATCGCCGCGCCAATCCCGCGACTGGCGCCGGTGACGAGAGCAACCCGACCCTCAAGCAGCATCGAAGCTGACGCCGTAGCGAGTCAGGATCTCCCGGGCCTTGGCCACCGTGCTCATTCCGAGGATGTCATCGGTATCGAACATGACATCGAACTCGCCCTCGAGCTCCACCACCAGCGCCATGTGGCCGACCGAATCCCATTCCTTCAGGGTATTGTACGCGAGATCGTCCGTGATCCGCTCCTGAGGAATTCCCAGAGAGCGGCTGAAGCACTCGCGGAGTTTCTCGCTATTCATTCCGGGATCTCCTCATCACCCGTTCATCCGTAACAGTGTTCGAACCGAAGTGAACGAAAACTCTTCCAGCAGCCGTTCCAGGCGCGCTTCCGTCTTCTCGAGGTTGTTGTAGTGCCGGAACGCCTTGGACCAGGGCATGCCCCGCACTCGAGGCTGCCCCGGATCGGCCTCCCATGGGTGCAGATAAAAGATCACGGGCCGCCCCTCTGCCTGGCACCGCCGGATGAGGTGGCGAGTGAGGGCATAGGGATACAGCCGGAAATAGCCTCCGCCGCAACAGGGAATTTTCCAGCCCAGGACCCGCGCGACGCTCATCGGTAGCTCGGTGACTCCCTCTGCCAGCTCGTGCGGCCCCAACTCCGAGCCGGGGATCCCATACTCCGGGTGGAACCCGATAGGAAACACGGAGGAGTCGTACTCCATGCCGAGCTCCCTGAGAATCTTCACGGCCCAGAGCGTTTTGCGCGTGATGGAGAAGGAGGGAGCCCGGAAGCCGCGGACTTTCTGGGTGGTAACCCTGGCAAGCACCTCCAGCGACCGTTCCAGGTCGGCCCGGAACTCGGCGGGCTGCATCAGGGTCAGCAGCCGATGGGAATACCCGTGAGAGGCGATCTCATGTCCTCGGTGCTCGATCTCGCGAATCAGGTCAGGAAACCGGTCCGCCACCCAGCCCAGAACGAAGAAGGTGGCCTCCACCCGGTGCTTCCGAAAAATGTCCAGCAGCCGAATGGTGTTTTGCTCCACTCGGGATTCGCAGCGATCCCAATCCTCGTACCTGATATGCGCACTCAGGTTATAGACGCAGAACCAATCCTCCACGTCCACCGACATGACGTTCTGCATCTCCCGGGATCTTTTCCGATCGAGGGGACCAGGTCTCTCGGCCTCGGCTTCCAGCAGCTGAAGGTCGAGCTCAGTGCGGTCCATGGCCTAGCGGGCCTTCATGGGGCCAGAAGGGTGGGAGTGGTCCGGCCCGGCCATGAAGGCTACATGTACCCGTCACGCCGGAGGGTTTCAAGCCCGCCGCCACCCTCCTTGTCCTGCGCCCGGCCTGAGCGCTCGGCGATGTTGGCAAACTTGCCGGACTTGAGCTCCAGGATGATGTCATCCACGTTGCGGGCATCCGAGTCTACCGCATGGGTACAGGTGTAGCAGCCCAGCGAACGGTAGCGCTTTCCCTCGCCCTGATTGTAGTAAAGCGAGACGGTGGGAATGTTCTCCCGCCGGATATACTCCCAGATATTGAGTTCGGTCCAGTCGAGCAGCGGGTGGATGCGCAGGTGCGTCCCCGGCGCGAAGTCGGTCTTGTACTGATTCCAGAACTCGGGCGGCTGGTCGCCCACATCCCACTGCGACTGGGCCGTACGGGGCGAGAAGTATCGCTCCTTGGACCGGCTTCCCTCCTCGTCTGCGCGCGCCCCCACGATTACACCGGTGAACGGCTCGGTGTTTCGATCCAGCTCATAGGCCTTCTTGGTGTGGTTAAGCCGATACCGGGGCCATTCGCCGCTCAGGGTATGCTTCAGCGCATCGGTCTTCAGCGCCTTACAACAGGCGATGCGGTCGATGGCTCCATGAGGGAAAGTGCGCTTCTCCTCCAGTGCCTGCCGGTTCTGGCCCTATATCATGGTCAGATTCCATTCCAAGGCCAGGCGGTCCCGATACTCGATCATCTCGGGGATCTTGAACGAGGTGTCGATGTGGATCAACGGAATGGGGACGTGTCCGAAGAACGCCTTCCGGGCGAGCCACAGCAGTACCGTGCTGTCCTTCCCGATCGACCAGAGCATCCCCAGGTTCTTGAAATTGGCGTACGCTTCCCGGAGGATGTGGACGCTTCGGTTCTCCAGCTGGTCGAGATGATCCATGCCGCCTTCCATCAGAATTGCTCCTCGAATTGCTCCAGCACCTTTGCCACGCACTGCTCGACACTGAGTGTCCGGGTGTCCAGCGTCAGCTCCGGCCGCTCCGGCACCTCGTAGGGGTCGTCGATGCCGGTGAAGTTCCTTAACTCGCCGCGGCGGGCCCGGGCATACAGTCCTTTGACATCGCGCCGCTCGCATTCCTCCAGCGGCGTGGCCACATAGATCTCCGCGAAGTTGGGGCAGAGCCGGCGAACGAACTCCCGGGACTCGCGGTAGGGCGACACGAACGAGGCCACAACCGTCACGCCATGCGCCGACAACCTGCTCGCCATATAGCCGGTGCGGCGCAGGTGTTCCTCCCGGTCCGCCCGGGTAAATCCGGTCTGAGGGAACACCTCGCGCATCGCGTCGCCGTCGATGTACTCCACCTCGATCCCGCGCCCGACCAGCTCCTGATGGACCCGGATTGCGATGGTGCTCTTCCCCGACCCACTCAGCCCGGTAAACCACAACACGGGGGCCGCGGCCCTGGTTCCGCTGTGGCTCATGGGTCCAGAAATTGGGGCCGCATCCAGACCGCTTCTCATACTCCGATCACGAAGCTTGGGTTGCGCAGATCAGGTTTGTTGTAAGTCAGAGGGGACCGGCGCTCTCCCTTCCGGCCGGATTGGCGGTACACGCAATCCCCGGCTGCAACATCCCATTCCATGGTGGGGCCGAGCCGGGGATAGATGTCGGCCTTCCCCTCGGCGACCCAGCAGAACTTGAGTGAGCTGCCGGCCTTGACCCGGTTCGCCACCGGAATGGTGCGCAGGTACTCCTCCAGCTCAGGCGACGGGTGGGAGAGACTCTCTACCACGGTCAGCGGCGTGCCCGGCTCCGGCTCGCTGGAGTAGATCCGCTCCGGGGCACCTCCCCGATCCTCGCGCCAGGCCCCCTCCCCCTTGACCGCCCAGTAGAGCAGGTCGAGGGCGGGAGCGAGGACCACGCCGAGCACCGGCTCGCCGTCCTCGATCAGGGCGATGTTCACGGTGAACTCGGCCCGGCGCTTGATGAACTCCTTGGTCCCGTCGAGCGGGTCCACCAGCCAGAAGCGGCGCCAGGAACGTCGGATCTCGAACCCAGCGGCGTCGGCTTCCTCGGAGACCACTGGAGTAGAAGGGTCGAGCTGCTGCAGTCCGTCCACGAGAATGCGGTGCGCCACCTCATCGGCCAGGGTGACGGGACTGCGATCGTCCTTCTGGCGCACCTCGGACGGCGCTTCGTCGGCATAGTACCGCATAGTGGCACGGCCGGCCTCACGAGCCAGATCGGCCACGGCGGAGCGGAGATCGGTGGTCGTTACCATGGGCGGAAGATGATGCCCTTGTCCTGGAGATGAGCCTTGAGCTGGTCCACTGATTCAGCCGTGGCGCCTTCGGGCAGGTGCAGATCGTAGCTGAGATCGGTGGTGATGGTCTCGCCGGCCCAGATGGTCTCGATCCAGTCCGGCTGCACCGCGGTCTTGATGATCTCGAGATCGTCCTGGGTCAGCTCGGCGGCCGCCACGATCAGAATGATCCCGGCATCCAGCATCAGGTTGGCGATTTCGGCCAGCCGGCGCATATGCTCCAGCCGATTTTCCGGCTTGCGCTCGATGTCGGCGTCGACGCCGTAGAGCACGCTTCCGATGCCCAGGAAGTACACCACCTTGCCGTCCTCGAAGAGCTTGCCCTCGAGCGCCTTGGCCAGACCCTTCCGGTCGGTCTCCTGCTCGCCGGTCACCAGGATGAGCGCCGCCTTCTGGTTGTACTTCTCCGCCCGGCGCTCGGGCTGAATGATGCTGGGCTCCCACTTGTAATTGCGGAGCAGCACCCGGTCCCGGACCACAGCCTGGCGGTCGGCCAACGCCTCCCGCACGATCCCACCGCCCCTGATCTCGTAGTCGTCCACGATGACGAACCGGCTGGTGGCGGCAATGTCATCGGCCAGGTCGCAGGCGATGGCCCGGTCGAGCTTGAGGACACATTCCGCGACATCATGGCGCTGAATGACCAGGCGCTGGCTGGTGGCATCGAGGGTGGATGCATCCATCACCCGGATGATGTCCTCCAGGCGGCAGGTGACCCGAGCAGTACCCAGCTTCAGGAGATACTCCTTCCGCTTGACCATGGGCTCCTTGCCCAGCCAAAACAGGCTCACCCGCAGCCGGGTGGTCACCTGGGGCCGGGGCTGGGACTCCAGCGTCGCCATCTCACCCCGGGTGATGTAGATCTGTTCCTGGAGAGTAAATCCGACTGCCCACCCGGCCTCGGCCTTGCTCGGGACCGCCCGGTTGAACGCCTCGATACTCTTCACCCGGCTCTTCTTCCCTGAGGGGTAGAAGATCACCGAATCACCCACGCTGACGCTGCCGGAATCGATTGTTCCCGAGACGATCCGGCGGTCATCTCCCTGCTTGGTGAATTTGTAGACGTCCTGAACGGGCATACGGAACGGACGATCCACCGGAGCCGCCTCGCTCCGGAAGGCATCCAGTGCTTCCAGCACCGTGGGACCCTGGTACCAGGGGATACTGGCCGAGCGATCGGCAATGTTGTCGCCACCCCGGGCGGACACCGGAATGAAGCAGGAGGGCCGGATGCCCACCTGATCCAGGAACGCACCGTATTCCCGGACAATCCGGTCGTACACGCCGCGATCCCAGCCCACCAGGTCCATCTTATTGACTACCACCGCGAGCTGGCGGATGCCGAGCAGCGACATCATGTAGCCGTGGCGACGGGAGTTCTCCTGCACGCCCTCGGCGGCATCGATCACCAGCAGCGCGGCCTCGGCGCGGGCTGCCCCGGTGATCATGTTCTTCAGGAACTCGATGTGCCCGGGGGCGTCGAGGATGAGGTAGTGCCGTTTACGGCTCTTGAAGAACACCCGCGCCGCATCGATGGTGATGCCCTGCGCCTGTTCGTCCTTCAGGGCATCGAGCAGGAAGGCGTACTCGAACGGCTTGGAGTTGAGCTCACACTGGGCCCGGACCTGCTCCAGCTTCCCTTCGGGAAGAGAGTGGGTATCGGCCAGCAGGCGGCCTATGACGGTGCTCTTTCCGTGATCGACGTGGCCGACGATCACGATGCTCATCCGCTGCTGGACTTCAGGCTCGGTCACGGCTGGGCGCGACGGCTCGACCTGATACAGGGTGCTTGTCAGAATTTCCTCCATCGAGTAACGCCAGCCTCTAAGCGAAAAGAGTGCCGCAGTGTACAACTGCTCCGAGGGAGCAGCAACGTCCTCCACTCAGCGTGACACCGGTCACATCACTGCCTGCCTGTGGACGCGAAAACGGCGGGAACCGGCCCGCCGCTTTCCTGTGAGGCGTCCGCCCGAGGCGGTTTTTACTGCTCTTCGACCGCGTAGTCGTACGGATAGTAGTAATCACCGTATTGCGAAACTTCCCCGCCTGGATCGTTTAGGACCGTCCCGACCACCCTTGCCCCCACGTTGACCAGTTGCGCGTGGGCGCGCTTGGCGGCCACTCGATCGGTCTGCCCTGCCCGGACCACCAGCAGCACGCCATCGGCGAGCGAGGCCATGATCCCGGCGTCAGCGGTGGCCAGCACCGGCGGGGTGTCCAGGACGACCAGATCGAAGCTCTTGGCGAGCTCCTGCAGCAACACCCGCATCCGGACGCCGCTCAGCAGGCCCGAAGGATTGGTGGGCAGGGCACCACAGGTGAGGAGAGAGAGTCCCCGCACATTGGTAGGACGAAGCACGTCGGTCACCGGCCGGCCCGAATCGGTCCGCCCCGCTCCCGGATTGAACGTCAGTGACTGGGACAGGTCCGCCCCGTTGTAGTTCGGCGTGAGCAGCTCCATCAAGCCTGGGGAGCGGGGCACCTGAAACAGACCATGGAGTCGCGGGCGGCGAACGTCGCAATCGACCAGCAGCACTCGCAGGCCGTCGTGGGCAAAGGTCACCGCCAGGTTGGCCGAGGTGAGCGTCTTACCTTCTCCCGGGGCCGCGCTGGTAACCACCAGGGTCTTCATGTCGTCACCCTGTTCGCACCACACCAGACTGGTCCGCAGCATCCGGAACGCTTCCACGCCGACCGAGAAGGGCTGGGTGACAGTACCGAGTGACGATGCAGTCGGACGTTTCTCGAGCTCCGCTCGTTTGCCGGGCCGGAGCAACCCACCGAGTCGGCGGGGAGCCGGGCTGGAGCCGCTGGTTAGGCGTGGAATCACCGCCAGGCCGGGAAGGTGCAGCGCAACCTCCAGATCCTCGGGCTTCCGAATCGATGTGTTCAAGGCCTCGAGCAGGAACGCCCCACCGATGCCGACCAGAAGGCCCAGCAGCAGGCCCAGCGCGAGCTTTAATGGCGTGGTGGTCCACTCCGGGACGTACGGGAGATCGGCCAGGTTGACGATATCGACGTCACCCGCCTCCACCTCCTCGGCCATGCGAGCGCGCTGGTATTCCTGCCGGACCTGGTCGCTGGCGGAGGTCAACGTCTGCACCCGTCCGGTGAGCCGGGCTTCCTCGGCGGCCATCGTAGGGAGCACTTGCAGCTGCGCGCCGCTCTGGGATCTGAGGGTGCGGAGCGCGCGGATGCGGGAGTCCAACGTGGTCACGTGGCTGCCTACAGCTTGACGGAGCTGCCCCTTGGTCGAGGCGATGAGGCTCTTCAGCTGGATCAGGTCGGGATTGGTTGGGGCGGCCCGCCAGGGTCCCGTGGTCATCGAATCGAGCCGGAACTGATACAGCTCGAGCTGGCGGAAGGTGTTGCTGACCGTGGCGTTTTCGGCCATGGCCGGCGACGAGGCCAGGGCGCGAAGACCCTCGGATTCCCCGGCCTCGCCACCCTTCTTCAGCTGATCGAGCAGGGCCGCAAAGGTCGAGCGATCCGCCTCGAGCTGACTGGCCTGGGTGTCCAGTGTGAGCCGGAAGGTCTGCACATCCTTCATGGCCGCTTCGCTGCTCGCCAGCTGTTGCTTGCTCCGGAAGGCAGCCAGATCGGCCTGGGAGCGGGCCAGCATGCTGTCGGTCTGCTTCAGCTGCTCCTCGAGGAATTCGCGCCGGCGCTGTGACTTCTGCTTGGCGTTGAGGATGTTGAGGTGCTGGAACGAGAGCACCGTCGCGTTGACCACCCGCTGGGCCAGACGCGGGTTGGGAGCCACGTAGGAGACATCGAGGATGTCGGTATCGGCGCGGTGGAGCACGGTGACATTGCCCAGGAGATTGTCGATGGCCATCTCCCTTGGAATTACATAGAGGCCGGCGCTGGACACGTCGGGTACCGACGGGACGGTAAACCGGACCAGGCCGAGATCCACCGCCTCACCGTAGCGGGCGCGAGCCTCACGATTGGCCAGCTTGGCCTTTACCCCGTTCTGGTAGAACGTGACCTGGATGGTGTCTCCGGGAGCTTCCGGGCCTACCCAGATACGCTCCAGCTTCCCGGTGCCGAACTCCGGCGTCGCGGAAAGCAGACGCAGCCCGAGTGAATCGACTACCGCGCCCATCACACTCCGGCTCCGGACCAGCTCCGCGATCGACAGAATCGGGTTGGTGGTGCGATCCAGCTCCGGCGTAGGCTCGATTTCGCCGGTGAGCTGTTTCCGTTCTCCGGCCATCCGCAAAACCGCGTTGGCCTTGTAGGCGGCAGGCGCCCGCGCGGCCAAGTACCCACCCGCGGCAACCCCGAGCAGGGTGAGGACCAGAACCAGACGATATCGCCGACGGAGCACGCCGAAGATCTGACCCAGGGAGAGTGAGTCGCTCCCCGGACGCTCGTAGCCGCCGTCCATCGGCGGGAGCCCGGAGGGGAGCTGGCGGGGTGGCTGATAGAATTCTGTCATGGCCGGCCTTATTTGACTTAGTTGATCACGTTCCGATCAATCACCTGATCACGTTCCGATCAATCACCAGGTAGATCGAGGCGACCGAGCCGAGAACGCTCAATCCAGGCAATATGACGTCCTTGAAAAGCGACTTCCTCCGGTCCACCACGATCTGGTCTCCCGAGCGAACCCGGAGTCCACCCGAGGCGCGATCCGGATCCTGAAGATCGAAAAAGAATTCCCGCTGGGATCCGTTGCTCTCCCGCCGATAGACCCTCACCCGATCCCGCTTGGCGAACTGGGTTGGGCCCCCGGCCTGGGCCACCGCCTCGGACAGTGTAGTCTCCGGGCGCAAGGCGAATACTTGAGGGCGGCCCACCTCGCCCGATATGGCTACCCGCACGAGAGGCTCGACCACGAACTGAGGATCCTGTTCAAAGCGAGCCAGAAAGTTGCGGACATTGATCTCGGCGGTGCCAAAGGGCACACCGCCGACACGCACCGAGCGGTACAAGGGATGCGTGATCGTCCCATCCGGGCCCACGATAAAGTCGCCACTCATTTCCGGCTTGCGCCAAACCACGATCCGCACCGAGTCACCTGCAGCCAATGAGACCTGGTCGGCAGTGGTGGTGGTGGTGGGAGACTGGGCGAGAGCCGCACCTGCGACAACTGAGGCAGACAACGCAAGAAGGGACCGCAGCAGCAGGTTTGGCATGATCCTCACAAGTGGCTGTATGGGCGTCAGTGCCGGCATCCCCTGCAGCAGGCGCACGATCTATGCCCCATCCGGCTGCGACGTATCTCGCCGACGCCGGGTTTGTATGCCCAGGCAATGTATCTGAATTCTCCCTAGAATGAACCCAGCGGCCAATTTGCGCGCGAGCCCGAGTGTGATATTCGACCCAACCATCGGACGGGCAATCTCAGTCCGGGGCCACTGTTGCGTGTGACCAACACCAGACTGGTCGAAGCATAGGGCCCCTGCCATACCCCCAAAAGCAGAGGGCCGGAGGCAAGAGCCCCCGGCCACCGTGCTCAACCCACTACTGGCGGCTAGTTACTTCGCCGGCAGGAACGGGCGGGCAGACCGGCCAGGCGCGCAGCCACGTCCCGGAATGCCTGAACGTTGCTGGGATCTGACATGAACGCATCATCGTAGCGCCACATGATCAGACCGCACCCGGCGGATCCGAGGGTAATGCCCCAGTCTCGCACCTGGCTTGCAGTCATCCGGCAGTTCGGATTGAAGGTGCCGCGCCCGGCGGTTTCGGTCAGGGAACAGTTCCACAAGCCGTCGCGCGCTGCTTGAATACCGCCATCCAGAATGTTGAGGCTGAATACGATCTGGATGCCGTCCCGCTGAGACATGGCCAGAGCTTCGTCCCGATACTGGGATACTTCGCCCTTGCGCCAGGCGTATTGGTCGGTGATGAACTCACAGACTCGGTAAGACTTGGTCGGCTCGAAGTCGTTGTGGCCGTGTCCGACACCGACTGGGAGCGTGGGGAAGATCCGCTTCACGTCGGCGCACATGGAGTCGACCCGGACTTTGGTGAACGTGCCTTTGGGACCCCAGCTGTTGTCGGGATCTCCCAGGCCATAGTGATGGGGCTCGTCCAGAACCGAGTTTCCGATGAGTACCCCGTCGGCCACTGCAGCCGCGATGGCGGCCTGAATCTCGGGGGTATTGAAGGTATTGACCTTGGCTTTCCACTTGGCCATGTCGAACACGCCATCGGTCAGGTAGTTCCGGTGAGCTCCACCGGTCATGTTGATCAGCATCTTCATACCGCGGGAGCGAGCGACGGCAAGCCGATCGATGATGGTAGACGCGTTCTCACCACCCATGGTCATGCTGAACAGGTCCATGGCCGGCTTCAGGGTCACATTGTCCCAGGCGTTGAACGGACCATACGGAATGCCGACCGGAGTTCCACTCCCTAACGGCGCAGTGATCTTGATGGTAGAGGTGTCGGCCAGAGATCCAGCGGTGGCAATGATACGATAGTTGCCTGCCATCGTTCCGGCGGTGAAGAGTCCGCTCTGGGTAACCGTACCGCCGGTGGCCGAGAAGGTGACAGCCACTCCAACACTGTCGCCTGCCGCGGTGCGGGCAAAGGCGGCGAACTTGGTCGAGGTCTGGGGAGCCAGAGTCGCCGTCCAAGGCATCAGAATCACCTTCGCTACCTCATTGCTGGGCGGCGGAGGTGGAGGTGTAGGGGGGGCAGTGATGGTCACGCTAACCGTGTCTGCCACCGTGCCCGCCGTATTGATGGCGGTGACCCGATAAGTGCCGGCGGTGTCGCCGGCCACATAATTGCCCCCGGCGTCGATCGCCCCGCCGGTTGCGGACCAATTGACGCCGATGGGCACCACGCTGCCATCGCGCAGGCGACCCAGCGCGGTGAAGGTCTGGCTGACACCAGGAGCGAGGCTGACGGTGGTAGGACTAACCTCTACCCGAGCGAGCCGATTCTGACGCCGTAC
>CBFGTM010000036.1:0-37006 GCA_965652025.1 uncultured Gemmatimonadales bacterium | reverse complement strand
CGGCCCTGCGGCGATCGCCGCCGTCCTTCCTGGCGCTGAGCCCGGGCTCCGGCTCTGGCTGGTCACCGCCAGTCTCGCTGCCGCGGCGGCCGATACCTGGGCCACGGCGGTGGGTCTTCGTAGCAGGGTCCCGCCGAGAATGTGGTGGCTCGGCTCACCGGTAGCGCCGGGCACCAGCGGCGGGGTGACACTCCTCGGCACTGTGGCCGCCGCCGTGGGTGCAGCCCTGGTAGCCGGCACGGGCGCGCTTGCCAGCGGGAGTCTCGCGCTCCTACCGCTGGGAACGCTGATAGGTTTCCTCGGGATGGTGGTGGATTCCGCCCTCGGTGGCTTGGCCCAAGGGCGCTTTCATTGTCCCCGGTGCCGCCAGCCCAGTGAATGGCAAGTGCACCGCTGTGGAACGGCAACCCAATGGGTCGGAGGCTGGCCCTGGCTGAACAACGATGGAGTAAACCTTCTGGCGACGGGACTGGCTACCGCCGCGGCGTGGATCGCCTGGCAGCTTTGTGATGGACTGTCCTGAGCAGGTGGATGTCCTGGTGGCAGGAGCCGGACCGGCCGGCAGCGCCACGGCCGCGCTGCTCGCTGGCGCCGGGTACTCGGTCGTCGCAGTGGATCGAGCTGAGTTCCCCCGGGAAAAGGCCTGCGCGGAATACCTGAGCCCGGAAGCGGTGCGCATACTGGACCGGCTCGGAGTAGTAGCCGCGTTGGAACAGGAAGGTGCTGCTCCCCTCGAGGGAATGAAGGTGACCGGGGTCCGGGGCGCCACCGCGCACGGCCGCTTTGCCGCCACTCGGTATCGTCCATATCGTCCCACCGGACTATCGGTCTCTCGCCGCGTCCTCGATCTTGCCCTGGTCCGGAGCGCTCGCGCCGCCGGCGCCTCGGTTCTGGAACGAACCAGCCTGGCCGAGCTGCTCCTGGAAAGGGGATCGGTTATGGGCGCTCTGGTCCGGGATAGCTCCGGTCGCCGCCATCCCATACGGGCGCGACTCACGGTGGGAGCCGACGGACTGAGATCGGCTGTGGCCCGGCGCATGGGGCGGCGGACTCACGGGAATCCTCGTC
The DNA here is from genome assembly GCA_965652025.1 of uncultured Gemmatimonadales bacterium. Lineage (GTDB taxonomy): Bacteria > Gemmatimonadota > Gemmatimonadetes > Gemmatimonadales > GWC2-71-9 > CAVVWJ01. Next base: position 35,938 of record CBFGTM010000036.1, on the reverse strand, counting down.
GAATGGCCTTTGTCGCCCATGTCGCCGGCGTGGCAGACATGAGCTCCTCGGCCGAGCTGCACTTTGGACCGACCAGTTACATCGGACTGAATCGGATCGAGCATGACCTGGTTAACGTTGCGCTGGTCGTCCCCAGTGGGCGAGCCTCGGCCGCTCGAGGAAGGCCGGCGGAGTTCTTTTTCGAGTGCCTGGCCGAATTTCCCGGCGTGGCTGACCGATTGAGAACCGGGCGAGTGGTCCGCCCCGTCATGGCGACCGGCCCCTTTGCAGTCCGCTCGCGTCGGGTGGTAACCGGTTCCAGCCTGTTGGTGGGCGACGCTGCCGATTTCTACGACCCGGTCACCGGAGATGGGATCTACAGCGCGCTGCGCGGAGCCGAGCTGGTGGCAGAAAGCATGATCCCGGCCCTGGCCGAACCCGGGCCGGTCAATCCCCGAGCGCTGCGCCGGTACCAGCGGCTGCGGCGCCAGGCGTTCGCGGGCAAGTGGCTGATGGAAAGAGTTACCCGGTATCTCATGTACTTCCCCTATCTCTTCGATCGAACGGTATCCCGGCTGGGGCGCTACGAAGACATGGCCCACACCGCAATAGGAGTCGCGGGGGGATTTGTCCCGGTCCGGGAGCTATTCAAGCCGGCTTTCATCTCCCGGATGGTCCTCTGAGCACCCCCGAGGTCGACGCTGCTCAGTTCCGCCAGCTCCTGGGCCGGTTTGCCACCGGCGTGGCAGTGCTCACCGTGGCCACTCCGGAGGGGCGGCTCCTGGGAATGACCGCCAACAGTCTTGCCTCGGTTTCGCTGTATCCGCCTCTGATCTCGGTGTGCGTGGATCACGAAGCCGAAATGCACGACGCGATCCTCCAGGTGAAGTTCTTCGCAGTAAACGTTCTTTCGAGCTCTCAGGAAACGCTGGCCCGTCGCTTTGCCGACCGGCATGAGGACCGCTTCGACGGCGTGGGATACCACCAGACTCCGGATGGGCTCATTCTCTTGGGCGGCGCTCTGGCCCACATCGAGTGCCAGCGCTGTGCCGAGTATGCGGGCGGTGATCACACCATCGTGCTCGCCCGAGTAATCGGCGGATCCACCAGCAAGGGACGCCCATTGCTCTACTATCGCGGCGGCTACGCCGCTATCGAATAGCATGCCCGAGCTTGCCATCAGTCCCATTGGTAGTGAGCTCCTGGATGACCCGGGAGCCGATCCCGTGATCGTGGCCGAGTCGCTTCGCAACATCGCGCGCGCCAACCGCTGGTTCGGGGGCGCCGCGGCGGTGCGCTACGGACTGAGTCGCGCTCTGGGCGACATCCCCCCGGGCCGGACGGTGACACTGCTGGACGTGGGGACCGGCCTGGGCGATCTGCCCCGCACGGCGGTGCAGTGGGGGGCCAGGAGGGGGATCGAGATCGTGCCGGTCGGGCTGGAGCTCAACCGGGCAGCGGCAGCTCTGGCGGACCGGAACGGCGTGCCCACCACCGTCGCTTGCGCTGGTACCCCACCGATTCGCGACAAGAGCGTGGATGTGGTGCTGGTGAGTCAGGTGGCCCACCATCTGTCTCCCGACAGCATCGTCCAGCTGTTCCGCACCTGTGACCGGATGGCCCGCCGGGCAGTGATCATCGCCGACCTGCGCCGGCACTCCTTGGCGGCCCCATCCTTCTGGTTCGGAGCGCGGCTCCTCGGGTTCGATGCCGTGACCCTCACCGATGGAGTGACTTCGATCCGACGGGGGTTCAGCCGCCGTGAGCTGCTGCATTTGATGGAGCGGGCAGGGGTGAGGGGCCGGGTCGACCAGAAGAGGGGGTTTCGCCTGGTGGCTACCTGGCAGGTGCGCGCCTGATGCGGACGACCGACCGCATTCGGGTGAATGCCGGAATCGAGCGTGTGTTCCGGGCCGCGGTGGACGTCGAACAGTGGCCGGTGATACTGAGCCACTACCGGTGGGTGCGGGTGCTCCAGCACCAGGATACGGAAGCGCTGGTGGAGATGGCTGCCTGGCGTCCCTTCGGCCGCTTGAAATACCCGACTTGGTGGGTCTCAGAGATGTGGGTCGATCAGCCCGCAGCCGCCGTCCATTATCGCCATGTGAGGGGAATAACGACGGGAATGGACGTGGTCTGGCAGCTTGAGCCAGCGGGTGAAGCTACTGAGGTGACGATCGTGCACCAGTGGAACGGCCCGGGCTGGCCCCTGGTGGGACGGGCCGCGGCGTCCTGGATCATTGGGCCGGTGTTCATTCACGGCATTGCCGCCCGGACTCTCGCGGGAATCAAGCGCCACGTGGAAGGGCGGAACGGAAAGCCATGAGGAGTCTGCGAAGAGTTGTGATCACCGGAATCGGCGCCATCACTCCCATCGGACTGGGAGTGGAAGGGCTATGGCAGGGGCTGATGCGTCGAGAATCCGCGGTTCGCTGCATTACCCGATTCGACCCATCGATGTTCAAGTCCCGCATTGCCGGCGAGGTGACCGACTTCTTGCCTTCGGATCATCTGGAGGAGCGGCGGGTCAAGCGGCTCGATCGTTTCTCCCAGTTCAGCGTGGCCGCTACCCGGATGGCATTGGCGGACGCCCAACTCGATCCGGCGCGGGAAGATCTGGATCGGATCGGCGCCATAATGGGAACCGCACTCGGCGGCGTGGCGCACGGTGAGCGGCAGTACCACAACTTCCTGACCGGCGGGCCTCGGGCGGTCGATCCAGCCCTGGCCCTCACGGTGTTCGCCGGAGCAGCGAGCTGCAACATCGCCATCGAGTTCGGCTTCACCGGCCCCAACTCGACCAACGGGATGAGTTGCGCCTCCGGTGCTATTGCAATCGGTGAAGCGTTCCGGGCGATTGCCCGGGGCGAAGCCGACGCGATGGTGGCTGGAGGAGCAGAAGCCCCGCTGGCGCCACTCTGCTTCGGCGCCTTTGCCATCATCCGGGCCATGAGCACCCGGAACGAGGATCCCACCCATGCGAGCCGTCCCTTCGACCAGGGCCGCGACGGATTCGTCATGGCGGAAGGCGCCGCCGTGCTGGTACTGGAGGAGCAGTCCCGTGCCATTTCCCGCGGAGCACCCATCTACGCCGAGGTCTGCGGCTTCGGGCTCACCAACGACGCCTACCATATGACCGCTCCGCGTCCGGACGGCCGGCAGGCCGCCCGGGCCATGCGCAACGCGCTGGCGGAGGCCGGAGTGGCTCCGGGCGAGGTGGGGTACATCAACGCCCACGGCTCCTCGACGCCGCTCAACGATGCGACCGAGACCGCGTCGATCAAGCAGGTGTTCGGCGACCACGCCTACCGGCTGGCCTTCAGCGGAACCAAGGGCTACTACGGTCATGCGCTCGGCGCCAGCGGAGCCATCGAGGCGGCCATCTGTGCCCTCGCCAGCCAACGCAAGTGGGTGCCTCCAACCGTGAACCTCAGCTCTCCCGATCCGGCCTGCGATCTGACCCACGTGGACGCCGCCGGTCTGAACCTCGAGCCCGACTACCTGCTCAGCAACTCCTTTGGATTCGGCGGCATCAACGCCGCCCTCCTCTTCCGCCGAGCGAAATAAGCTCCTACATTCGCCGCGCAGCATCCGTGGGTCCCGCACCATCTCTATCTATAAGGAATGGCGCATGCCTTCTCTCGCACGCCGGTTGACCGCCGAGGCACTCGGCACGTTCGGTCTGGTGTTCGTGGGAGCAGCCGTAGTCGTCGTGAACGGCGGATTTCCCAACAGTGGAATCGGGCTTCTCGGGATTGCCCTCGCTCATGCCGTTGTGCTCTCGGTGATGATCTCGGCCACCATGACCATCTCGGGAGGCCACCTGAATCCGGCAGTCACGATCGGCCTGCTGGTAGGCCGACGGATTGATGCTGCCTCAGCGGGGGCCTACATCTTCGCCCAGCTCGCTGCCGCCGTGGTCGCGGCGCTGCTGGTGAAGATGCTGTTTCCCGCCAGTGCCGTGCGGAACGGGGTGCTCGGGGTGCCGGTGATCGCGAGCTCTGTCACCCTGGGTCAGGCCATCGGCCTGGAGGCGGTTTTCACCTTCTTCCTGCTGTCGGCAGTCTACGGAACTGCGGTCTCGCCCGACGCCCCCCGGGTCGCAGGGTTCGGGATCGGACTGGTACTGTTGTTCGACATTCTGGTGGGTGGACCCCTCACCGGCGCCGCCATGAACCCGGCGCGAGCGTTCGGTCCCGCTCTCGTTGCGGGTGCATGGGTGGGCCACCTGGTATACTGGATCGGTCCGATCGTGGGGGCGATTGTGGCGACGTTGCTTTGGGAATATGTGCTGCTCCCACGAGCCGCCCAGCGGCGGAGAACAACCGACTAGCTGATTCGTTTCTCTGCGCCGGCTCCACTCTTCCGGGCAAGCCGCCAGAGGCGCAACCAATAGCCGAACAGGATCGCCGCCGTGATCACGTAGGCGGCGACCAGATAAGCGCCGTTGGCGGGAGGCTCACCCATCTGCCGCTCCCTCCCGGGCCTCCTCAGCCAGGGCTATCCCGTACCGAAGCGTTACCAGCCCCAGGTAGAGAACGGTGAACACCACGGTCGAGAGCAGCAGGGTTCGCAGCATTTCGGGGGGCAGTGAAGGAGCGCTGGGCTTAAGGACGATTGGCTGCGGGTGCAGCGTACGGAAGAGATAGACACTGAGATGAATGAAGGGGACCAGCAGCATCCCCAGAATTCCGACCACTGCACTGAAGCGGGCCCGCTCATAGGGGTCCTGCACCGCCGCCCGGAGCGCCAGGTAGCCGACAAAGAGGAAAAACAGGAACAGGGTGAGCGTCAGCCGGGCATCCCAGGTCCACCAGGTTCCCCAGATCGGCTTGGCCCAGATGGGGCCAGTAGTCAGCATGACCAGGCTGAATGCCACTCCGACTTCGGCTGACGCCGCGGCAAAGCGGTCCAGCCTGGGGTCATGCAGCCAGAGGTACAACACGCTAGCCAGTCCGACCAGGGAGAAGGCCAGCAGTGCGCTCCAGGCGGCAGGCACGTGCAGGTAAAAAATCTTTTGCGCCAAGCCCTGTCGCGCCTCGATCGGGGTGTAGCAGAGCGCGACCACATAGACCACCGCTAGACCCACCAATCCCACCGCGCTCAACCCGAACCCGCGACGCAGTACCCGGAGTGGGGACTGGGATTGCGTCCGAGGTGAGGTCATTCGTCAACCACCGCCGAAAACGCCAGGGTGCACAGGGTCACGAACACGACATCATAGAGGGCGAGTAACCTAAGCCACCCCCAGAGCTCGCTCAATGGACGGTCGGCCAACAGGCGACTGGTTACCTGCACCGCTCCGATGAGGGGCGGCACCATGAACGGAAGCAGGAGCACCGGCAACATCAGTTCGGCGAACCGGGTTCGCACCGCCATGGCGCTGAAGAGGGTGCCGACCGCCACGAAACCGATCGTGGCGAGCGCCGTGACCCCAAGGAAACCGGGCAGTCGCGGCAATAGGCTGATATTGAAGAAGAGCGTGAACAGCGGGAGTGTGACCAGCTCAACGGTTCCCACAAACGCCAGATTCGCCAGGAGCTTTCCCAGAAAGAGCGCCTCCCGAGGCACCGGCGCGAGCAGCAAGCCATCCAGTGCGGAATTCTCCCGCTCGATCATGAATCCCCGGTTCATTGCTACCATGGCAGCCAGGGCGAACGTCACCCAGAGCACGCTGGGTGCCAACGCGGTCGCCGCCAGCGACGTCGGATCGCGGGCAAAGTTGAAGACCACGAGGACCAGCGCCGCAAAGACCAGAGCAGAGATCAGCGCGGTCCGGCTGCGTAATTCTGCGCGAATGTCCTTGGCGGCGATGGCCGCCGCGAGCCGGAGCGCCCTACCCACTGGTCATTCGGTGGTAGCGGGGCAGGAAGGTCTCAAGGGAGCCGGCCCGAGGCTCGTCCGCGATCCAGCGTCCCCCCGCCAGCACCGCGACCCGTGCCGCCAGGTCCCACACTTCGGTCAACTGGTGGGTGACCATCACGATGCCCGCTCCGGCAGCGAGCCGCGCCCCGAGCTCGGCCCGCAGCTGGTCGGCTGCTGCGGCATCCAGCGAGGTAAAGGGCTCGTCCATCAGAATGAGACTGGGCGAGTGCAGCAGTGCCCGCGCGATTGCAGCCCGCTGCAAGAGGCCTTGGCTGAGGCGCCGGGGGAGCTCGGCGGCTCGGCGGCCCAGGCCGGCAGTCTCCAACGCCTCCGCTGCCACTCTCGCCGGCCGCTCCAGCCCATATAGTCGGGCGGCCAAGGCCAGATTCTCCAGTAGTGTGAGGTCGTCGTAAAGCATGGACTGGTGCGACAGAAATCCGAGGGAGCGGCGGCCGGGGCAGTCGCCTCCCCGCACCGGCGCTCCCAGTACCCGCAGCTCGCCGGCTTCGGGGCGCAGCAGGCCGGCCAGCAGCCGCAGCAGCGTCGTCTTGCCGGCACCGTTGGGGCCAATCACTGCCAACGCCTCGCCGGCACGAAGCGTAAGGTCTATTCCGTGGAGAATGCGGACCCGGCCGAACGAGCGCTGCAGGCCGCGAGCTTCTAGGAGAGGCGCACCGTCACGAGACGGCATCGATCCGCGCGCCGAGCTCGTCGAGGCGGAACGGTTTGACGATATAGCCAGAGTGGGGGAGATCCAGAACCTTCAGCTGAGGTTCGATGCTCATGTAGGCGGTCGTAATAATGACCGGGAGCTCGGGCTGGCTCTGTCGAATGCGACGGAGGAGCTCGACCCCGTCGGTATCGGGGAGACGCATGTCCAGGACGGCCACGTCAGGCTTCTGCTGTTCGAGCTGCTCCAACGCCTCGGCGCCGGTGGATGCGAAGACCAGATCGTACCGCGGATTGAACGCTCGTTCATAACTCAGTCGAAGCGCCGGCTCGTCCTCCACGATCAAGACCCGCCGGCGGCGCTTTCCCTTAGTCATTCAGGACCTCTGGAACCTGCCGTGGATGCGGGGGAGGAAAATGCGGACTCGGGGGGTACTCTAATGGAAAGAGGGAACGATGGAAAGGCGGCGCTCCCTCAGACCGCGGCTGACTCCAGCTGAAACAGGTCATCCAGTTTGGTGAGCACCAGCAGGAAACGAATCTCCTCGCTGGCGTTGCGGAGGACTACCACCTGGCGGCGTTCTGCTGCGCGGCGCTGAATGAGCATGAGCGCACCGAGGCCGGCCGAGTCTACATGACGGGTGGGCCCCAGGTCGATCACCAGCCGCCCCGTGCCTTCAGCCATCTCCTCCAGCAGCCGGATTGCCGCCTTGCGGATCTCGACTCGGGTGTCGAGTCCGAGGGTCTCCGGGGCTGTCAAGCTGCGCTCCACGTCGGGTGGCAACTTCACGCATCCTCCTTCGGCACCGAGCTATCTCAACCAACCAACCAGGTGAGACCTCTAGTTTTGCGGCCCCGAATCACTCCGGGTGTGCTCTTATCGGGCGGATTTGCGCTTGGCCGCAGACGACCGCGCGCCCTCGCCTGGGAAAAAGGCGAGACTGGTGCCACCGGTGAGAAATGTCGGATTCGCAATCCTTTGCGAAGCCTCATACCAAGTCTTGCAGTACCGCGACGCGCCGCACTCCGCGGCAGACTACCGCAAAAGTAGTGGGTGTGCATCCCTTCGCTCTTACACCGTCGTCACGGGTTCACTAGCTTTGGCTGACTCCTTACCCGTACATCAAATGAACGATCAGATCGATACCCTTCTCTCCGAACAACGCCGCTTCCCTCCTCCGCGAGCTTTTGCCGCACGGGCCAATGCCACGGAGGCGCTTTATCAGTCGGGACCAGACTGGCAACGCTTCTGGGAAGAGCAAGCCCGCACCTTGGACTGGTTGGCCCCCTGGAATCGGGTTCTCGACTGGAGGCCGCCTCACGCGCAATGGTTTGTCGGCGGAAAGCTGAATGCATCGGCCAACTGTCTGGACCGGCACTTGAACGGCGCTCGGCGAAACAAGGCCGCCATCGTCTGGGAAGGTGAGCCGGGAGAACGCCGGGTCCTGACCTACTGGGATCTGGCTCGGGAGACCCGGCGCTGCGCGAATGCTCTCATGCAGCTCGGGATCCGCCGCGGCGATCGGGTGGCCATTTATCTCCCGATGATACCCGAAGCCGTCGTGGCTATGCTGGCCTGTGCTCGAATCGGCGCTATCCACTCGGTGGTGTTTGGAGGCTTCTCCGCTGAGTCGCTGCGGGACCGAATCAACGACGCGCAAGCCATTGCACTGATCACCGCTGATGGCGGATACCGCCGGGGCCAGGTGCTGCCACTCAAGCGTTTTGCCGATGAAGCGCTGGCCAACTGCCCCTCAGTGAAGCATTGCGTGGTAGTGCGGCGGGTGGGGGACGAGGCGTTTGCCACCATGCGGGAGGGACGGGACCACTGGTGGCATCGGCTGCTCGAGGCGGCCGCACTGGAGTCGAAACCGGAGAGCATGGATTCAGAAGACCTGCTCTTCATCCTGTACACCTCAGGTACCACCGGCAAGCCCAAGGGAATCGTGCACACCACCGGGGGATATCTCACCCATGTGGCAGCCACCACCCACTACGTCTTCGATCTCAAAGAGGAAGACGTCTTCTGGTGTACCGCCGACATTGGCTGGGTCACCGGTCACTCCTACGTGGTCTATGGCCCCCTGGCCAACGGCGCCACCGTGGTCATGTACGAAGGAGCGCCGGACTGGCCGGCCCGGGACCGGTTCTGGAGCATCGTCGAGACCTACGGCGTCACGGTGCTGTACACCGCCCCCACGGCCATCCGGGCCTTCATGAAGTGGGGACCGGAGCACCCGGCCCGACACGATCTCTCCACCCTGCGGCTGCTCGGGACCGTCGGCGAGCCGATCAATCCGGAAGCCTGGATCTGGTATCACGAGCATATCGGTCAAGGGCGCTGTCCCATCGTGGATACCTGGTGGCAAACCGAGACCGGTGGGATCATGATCACTCCACTGCCGGGGGTCACGACAACCAAGCCCGGCTCGGCTACCGTTCCATTTCCCGGAATCTCAGCCGAGCTGGTGGACTCCAACGGCAAGAGGCTGGACCAGGGTGGCGGGTTTCTCACCCTTACCCAGCCCTGGCCCGGCATGCTGCGCACGATCTATGGGGACGATGAGCGCTACCAGAAGACCTACTGGAGCCGATTCCCGGGCCGTTACTTCGCGGGCGACGGTGCCAAGCTGGACGAGGCCGGCTACTGGTGGATCCTGGGCCGAGTGGACGACGTGCTGAATGTGGCCGGTCACCGGATCGGCACTATGGAGGTAGAGAGCGCGCTGGTAGATCACCCGAGCGTGGCCGAAGCGGCGGTCGTAGGGCGAGCCCACGATCTCAAGGGTCAGGCTCTGGCTGCATTCGTGACCCTGAAGGAAGGGAAACAGGCCAGTCCCACCCTCAAGGACGACCTCAAAGATCATGTGGTGAAGAAGATCGGAGCCATCGCCCGGCCTGATGACATCCTCTTTTCCGCGGACCTCCCCAAGACCCGGAGCGGGAAGATCATGCGTCGGCTGCTCAAGGACATTGCCGAAGGTCGCGCGCTGGGTGACACCACAACGCTGGCGGATCCCGCTGTGGTAAACCGGCTGAAGGAGATGTACGAAGAGAAAGAGGGGTAGGACCCTTCCTAGAACTGGATCTGCGCCCCTAGCTCGACCACCCGGTTGGGCGGAAGACCAAAGTACGCGGTGGCCGACTGGGCGTTCCGGGCCATGAGGATGAAGAGCTTTTTCCGCCAGCGGCCCATCCGCCTTCCCTCCGGCACCGCCGCATCGCCGCGTCGCTTGCTCTGAATAGCAATGAGCGTCTCCCGGCCTAAGTAAAATGTGGTATCAGCCAGCTTGACCGCGACCGGCTTTCCGTTTTCCTCCGCCCGGCCGAGAGAGCGGAGCACTTCGGGTACATCCGGCGTCTCCATGAATCCGTAGCGCGCCATCACCAGATAGAAGCCTTCCCCCAGCTCGCTGCATTTCACCCGGTCACGCCAGGCCACCTGGGGTATCTCCTCGGTGTGCACCGACATCAACATCACCTTCTCGTGCAGCACCTTGTTGTGCTTGAGATGATGTAACAGAACCGGCGGAGCGCCGCCCGAGTCCGAGGTCATGAAGACCGCTGTGCCGGGGACGCGGTAGGGTCGGCTCCGGCGGATGTCATCCAGAAAGAGCTCCATGGGAAGGGTGTTCTCCCGCACCAGGGCGGAGAGGCGTACTCTGCCTTTCTTCCAGGTCGACAAGAGGAGATACACCACACCGGCAACCAGGAGGGGCAACCAGCCACCGTTGGGGACCTTCAACATGTTGGCGCCCACAAATGCCAGGTCGACCACGAGAAACAACAGCGTGATGGCACCGGCCTTCCACTTGCTCCAGCCCCAGAGCCTCCGCATCACGATGGCAAACAGAATGGTCGTGATCGTCATGGTTCCCGAAAGCGCAACGCCGTAGGTCAGGGCCAGCGCGCTCGCGTTCTGGAACGCCACCACCAGTCCCAGGCAACACAGCATCAGGATGGTGTTCACGGTCGGCATGTAGATCTGACCGATAGTGCTACTCGAAGTATGGACGATCGTCATCCGAGGGCTGTAGCCCAGCTGAATGGCCTGCCGTGTGAGCGAAAATGCTCCGGAAATGAGTGCCTGGGAGGCCACCACCGCGGCTGCGGTGGCTATTCCCACCATCGGATACAGCGCCCACGAGGGTACCAGGGCATAGAACGGATTGCGGGCTGCTCCGGGGTCGTTGAGGATCAGCGCCCCCTGGCCGAAGTAGTTCAGGACCAGGGCCGGCAGCACCAGGGCGAACCAGGCCAGCCGAATGGGACGTCTTCCGAAGTGCCCCATATCGGCATACAAGGCCTCCCCCCCGGTAACCACCAGGATGATAGCCGCCAGAATGGTGATCCCGGTGAGCCCCTCCCGGGCAAAGAAGTCCACGGCGTAGCGCGGATCGATGGCCCGGAGCACCCCTGGCTCCCGGCTGATACCCATGATGCCGAGCACCGCGATGCAGATGAACCAGATCGCGGTAACCGGTCCGAAAACCGCCCCTATGCCGGCCGTGCCGCGGCGCTGCAAGGCGAAGAGGGCCAGAATGATGAGGAAGGCGACCGGCACAACCCAGTGCTCCAGCGCCGGGGTGGCTACCCGTAATCCTTCAACCGCGCTGAGCACCGAGATGGCCGGTGTGATTATTCCGTCACCGTAGAGGAGGGCCGAGCCGAACAGACCGGTCGCAATCAGCAGGCGTCCGCTTCCGGTCAGGGGACCAGTGGGGCGCACCAGGGCCAGCAACGCCAGGATTCCTCCCTCGCCCCGGTTGTCCGCCCGCATCACCATCGACAGGTATTTGAAGGTTACCACGAAGTTGAGGCACCAGAATATGAGGGAGAGAATGCCCAAGACGTTCTGAGTGGTAACCGGAAAGCTGTGAGGGCCGAAGAAACACTCCTTGAAGGCGTATAAGGGGCTGGTTCCGATGTCCCCATACACCACCCCCAACGCGCCGAAGGCCAAGAGCGCGAGCTGTTTGCCCGATGGCTGTTTGGTCTTGCCAGGCACTAGCGACTGGGAATCCGGGACAAGCGGCGTTGCTCCAGCAAGGCAGTAATGAAGATCGCCAGGATGATGACCGCAGATCCCACGCACCAGCGACAAATGGCGTGGATGACGAACAGCTCCAAGTAGGTCAGGTACAGGGTAAATGCGACCCCCACCCCAGCCAGCCAGAGTAGCAGCGCGGTCGGCCACCTCCGGGCCATCAGGCCCGGTTGCAGGGCTGCCAGACTCAGGAGCAGGAGCCCGGCATATCCGAGCACCCCGATGAGGGCGACGTCTACCCCCACAAACCGGCTCCACTGGCTCTGCTGGACGGTCTCACAGCCTCCGGCGCCACATGCCAGGGTTCCAATCCGCCCGATTTTGTAGAGATATAGATACGCGGAGACGAAGAGCCCGAGGAGGCTCAACAGTGCCGCGCTCATCCGATAGATCATGGGCGGCGGGGAGCGAGCGAATCCACCAGCTTCGTTATGGCGTCGGAGTCAAAGCGGCCACGATACAGGCGGCCGCTGACGAGCAGTGTGGGCGTCGAGCTCACGCCCAGTTGGACCCCCTCATTGTAGCTGGCCTGGATCCGACCGGCGTACTTGCCCGCTTTCATGCAAGCGTCGTAGCGTCCCAGGTCCAGACCGCCCGCCCGGGCGTAGTTCCTAAAAATCGGACCGGCGTCCCGGGCTCCCGCCCACTCAGATTGTCCTTCGTAGATCCTCTGGTGCTGCTCCCAGTATTTGCCCTGCTCGTCGGCACAGGCAGCGGAGTGGGCCGCCAGCCGGGCGAAGGGATGCTGCTGCAGCGGAAAGTCGCGATAGCGCCAGCGGACTCGGCCGGTCTTGATCAGCCGCTCCTCGATCGTGGGCATCTGCAGGGTGGCAAACGTCTGACAGAAGGGGCACTGATAATCGGCGAACTCGGTGATCTCCACAGGGGCGTCTGGTGAGCCTTTCAGATAGCCCCGGAAGCCCAGCGTGTCGGAGGCCTGAACCGTCACATTGGCCGGTATGCTCGTCGTATTGGGTCGGAGCAGGAGGTAGGCCAGAAGTCCCAGGCCGGCCAGGGCCAGGATCGCCAGGATTACGTAGAAACGCTTTACTCCGGGTGCGGTCTCCGCCATGGCTCCTCGTCCTCTGGATCGTCCGGAAGGAAGGGATCCTGCCGCTGGGCCTCCTCCACGATGCGCCGGTTGTCGGCAACCTCCGGCGTGTCGTAGGTGCTACGAACCTCGTAATGGAACAGCTCGCTCCGCGCATCGCCCATCAAACGCAGCAACTCCGGACCCCCCCGGAGCAGCTGACCCGCTCGATCGAGTTCCTGGATCCGGGCAGCCAGAGTTCGCAGCAAGGCTGCCAGCCGGTCGGCCCGCTCTTGATCGTACACCTCGTCATGCTCGGCCATAGCCACCTCGAGGGTGCGTCTTGCCTCCCTCGCTCAGGTTCATACAATCGGGTGGGGAAAGATAATGACTCGGAGATCGGGAGTCGGGAGCAAAAACCCGGGCCGGATTGTTCGATTTTATGGCTTTTGCACCATTTAGTGCGAACGGCTATCTTAACTTGCGCGAGGGCGGAGCGGTCTCCTATCCCCTATTAAGGACGGTGCATGAGTAATAAGAAGAAATCCCGTAGTTACCCTGAGGCAGTCTCGTTTGCCCAGGCGCGTGACGAGCTGTTCAGTCACATCCTCCGGTGTGGCGTCATCGAGGCGCTGCCGGAGCACCAGAAGGATTGGTTTGACGATACCATGGGCTATGTCGCTGAGCGGTATGAAGATCTGAGCGAGGAAGAGCTGGCGCAGCTGCGCACCCTGGGCGAGCGTTATTGTCAGCCGGTGCGGCGCACGGACCCGGTGGAGTCCAGCGTCGCCTGACCTGCGACATTCGATGAGGAAACGCCCTGGAGAACGTCTCCGGGGCGTTTTTATTGGGTCTTGAGAGTGAAGTGACGCCACCGGTATCCCAGTGCCAATCGGAAACCCCCACCGATACCGGCCTCGACGGCCCAGCCGGCACCATTCGCAGGGCTGCTCTCAAGGCCCGCAGTCAGCACCAGATAGCCCCTATCCACTGCTCCAATTACGCCGGCTATGCCTCCGGCCAGGTAAAACCCGGCTTTCCGCCGCTGGTCCGGCGCGAGTAAGAAATGTCCCAAAAGCTCACCCCGGCCTACCCAGTCACCTCCCGCGACACCAGCGCCCAGCAGGGCCGAAACCCGGGCGCGGGTTGACGTCCGGAGAGCGCCGTAGCCCCCCAGAACCGCCAAGTCGGGATCGGACAATGTGCCGATTGCCTGAATCCCGATCTCCCGAACCCCCTGGGCCGGCGCGGGGCGGGCCAGAGCCAAGGCCGCCCCGCAGGCCAGTAACTCACCCCAGCGAAAGGGCATAGGTTACGGCGATGTCGGGAGCGAGGGAGTGAAAGACGGAGCAGTACTTCTCCAGCGAGAGATCGATGGCTCGCCGGATTTTCGCTGGGTCGAGTTCCGGCCCACCAATTCGGTAGTCGAGGTGAATGGAGGCATAGCGGCGCGGCTCCTGCTCCCTCCTTACCCCCGCTACCTCGATGCTGAGCCGGGTAAAGGCTACTCGCATCTTGGTGAGGATGCTCACCACGTCCGAGCCGGTACAGGCCGCCGCGGCCAGGAGCAGAGTGGTCATCGGGCCGGGAGCGGCCACATTGTCTCCATCGATGAGGATGGGCGGGCGGTCCTGCTCGCCACCCACAAAGCGCATCCCTTCCTGCCAGGTAAGCGCTATTCGCTTGGTCTCCCCTGCCATGTCAGGTGCCCAGCCGTTTCTGAGCCCGGGGAGCTACCCGGTAGTAATCCCAGATCGCAATCACCGCGATACCGGTCGTAGCCCAGGCAATCGGACGCAGAAACGGAGAATCGATCAGAAAGGCTACCAGCGTGAGGATCTGCGCCACGGTCACCGCCTTACCGCTGGAGCGAGCCGGAATAGCTCTGGGCTGGTGCGACAGCAGAGTAGCGGTGAAGGCTACTGTCGCGACGATATCCCGCAGCAGGACGCCGATGATCTCGTATATCGCGAGCTTGCCGGAAAAAGCCACCACACCGACCGCCGCCGCCATGAACAGCTTATCGGCTATCGGATCGAGAACGGCGCCAAACGGCGAGCTTCCGAACCGCCTGGCGACCGGTCCGTCCAGCAAGTCGGTCACCGCCGCAAGGGCAACGATGCCGAGGCGCCAGCCGTTGTCCGGGACGAGGACAAATGCCGCCGCGAGCGGAATCCGAGTCAGGCTGAGCAGATCCGCTGCCGCCCACCACGAGCGACCTTGCTCGGGTTTATCGGCCGGACTAGCTTCGGACACGCTGTTCCCCTCGCCGAACGTGAGCGTACAAGATACCCTGGTCCGTCCTGCGGCTCCTCCTTCCGGCGTACCGGCAATTCTCCCTGATGCCTGACCAGGCTGATGCTTGACACGGCGGTGATTCCCTGCGGTGGATTGGGCACCCGCCTGCAGCCGATCACCCGTTGGCTCCCCAAGGAAGTTCTGCCGGTAGGCTTGAAACCGGTGCTCTACTGGACGCTCGACGAAGCCGCTGATGCGGGCCTGCTCCGCGCCATCATTATCACCAACCCCCATAAGCCAATGCTGGAGACCGTCGCCCGCAACTACCAGGGCCCGCTGGAGTTGGAGTTCGTCCCCCAGGACCACCCGCGGGGACTGGGCGACGCATTCCTGCGGGCCAGAGATTACCTCGCTGGTTCTCCATTCATGGCGGTACTCCCCGACAATCTGTTTCAGGGCGGCAACCCCACGGCCGCCGTGCTGGCCACCTATCAAAAGACCGGCCTGGCCACGGTGCTCCTGGCAGAAATCGAGCGTGGGGAGGCTGGCTCCAAGGGGGCAACTGGGCGCGCGGCAGTTCGCCCACGAGCCGACGGCACCCTGCAAGTAGTAGCGGTAGCGGATAAAGGAGCCGGGCGCTTCGACACTGCCGGAGCTGACGCTGCAGTTACTCCGATCGGGCGCATGGCCTTCGGCGGCGAGGTGCTGCGGGAGTTCGAGGAGGTCGGGCGCGGCCTGCCATCGGGAGCCGAGCTCGACGATGTGCCGATCCTGCAGCGCCTCGCGCGGCGCGAAGCCCTGGCCGGCGTGATCAGCGGGGGCCGGTTCTTTGATGTCGGCGTGCCGGAAGGCTACCGAGAAGCGGTGGCCACCTATCCCGCCCGCGCCTGATCAGAGATCTCATGACCACATTCAATCACTACCTGGTCGAGCTTACCGCGATCAGCTCGGAGCGGCTCCGGGACACCGATGTGCTCTCCGCGCTGGTGGTCGCGGCTGCGGGTGCTGTCGGCATGCCAGGGCTGGGCCCGCCGGTGGCGCGGCAAGCTGCGGGGGAGATTGCTGTAGCCCTGCTCTGCCTGGAGGGGCACATCGTGCTGCATTGCGCGCCCGGTGAAGGGGTCTGCCTGATCGATATTGTCGCGCGGGCCCCCGCCGATGTCGGCAAAGGCATTGATGTGATCAGCCGTCGGCTGACTTTTTAGTTCCCCTGCCGCGTACCACACCTTCAGCTCGGAGGGCAGGATCGAGATTGCGCTGGGCCACTTGCAACACGTCCTCCGCGGTGACCGCTCGGAATGCCGCGGCGGGATCCTCCAGGTCGGCCAGGCCGTTCCCGGTGATCCACGCTTCCACGATCTCACCCGCCAGCTCCCCCGCACTTTGCCGGGAAACCTCGGCCTGTCCGGCAAGGTAGTTCACGGCCTGGTGTAACTCCGTCGCGCTCACCGGCTCGGTACGGAAGCGTTCGAGCTCGGCCAGCATGGCAGTCCGCGCTTCCTCCTCGCGTTCCGGCGAAGTGGCGATGTAGCTCACCAGTGCTCCGGCGCGGCCTCGCTGCCAGCTGGACGCCAGTACAGTGTAGGCCAGCGAACGGCGGTCGCGCAGGGCCTCGAACATGCGGCCCCCCAATCCACTGGCAACCGCTGCCCAGACTTCGGCGGCGTGTCGCTCCGGATCTCGCCGCCGCGGCCCCGGAAAGATCATCGCCAATGCCGCCTGAGCCTTCTCCCGGCGGACGACCCGGAGAGGATGGGCGGCACCGCGATGGAGGGCGCCATCCGACGTCGCCGCTGTCGATGCGGCGTGATCTCGAAAGACACCGGCCAGAGTGGCGCTGGCCTCTTCGGGATCGATATCTCCCACGGCTACGACGACAGGGCGGACGCCGAGAAGGTCCTGCGAATGCCACCGCCGAGCATCAGTCGGGGAAATCGAGGGCAGGGTCTCGGGCAGTCCCCCGACCGGGAGGCCGTAGGCCCGATCACCGAAGGCGGCGCCGAAAGCAAGCTGGAACGGATAGCGAAACATGTCATCGGCAACCTGCTCGGCCTCCACCCGCATGAGCTCGCGCTCGGTCGTCACCTCCGCATCATTCAATCGTGGTCTGGTAAACACCAAGTGCAGCAGTCCCGCTGCCCGGGCGAGATGCTCGGCCAGCACGGTAGTCCCGAAGCCGAACCAATCCGAGGATACTGTTGGACTCAGCGTTCCTCCCAGCCGCTCGAATGCGTAGGCCAGTCCGGCGGCGTCCAGATCGCCGGCACCGCGTACCGAGCTTCGAACGCCGAGTGCTGCGAGCCCAGCCTTGTTGGGTGGATCGAACTCTGGCCGGCGCCCGTAGATCCCGAGTGTCACCAGCGGCACCCCCGCTTTCCGCCGGACCAGGAGGTCCACGCCCTCCAGCGCGGTGTGGTACACCTGCGACTCCCGGGTGCTCCTGATTGGTATCGGATCAGGCGCCCGCCATTGAACTGGTGCCGGCTCCGCCCAGGAGCCGAGCGCGCTCACGGCAAAACTCCGCTCCAGTAGCTCGGAAGTGAGATCTGGTCCTGCCCCGGACGGCAGGTAAGACACCCCCGCGACGGAATCGGGTTGGAGATAGCGCGCTGCGGCCTCTCGCACCGCATCGGGCTCGATGCTCTGTAAGGCAGCGTATTCCCGGTCGAGAAAGGAAACGTGCTCCAGGGCTTCGGCCCCCGCGAGAGCCGACGCCTTCCCTTCCATCGGCTCCAGCCGCCGGGCCCACCGTGCCAGGAGCAGCGTGCGGGCGCGCTCGAGCTCCTCTGGGCCAGGACCGACCAGAGTCAGTCGAGCGACACACTCGGCAATCCGCTCTACTGCAGAGGACACATTCTCCGGCGCGAGGTCTGCGTCGATGCTGAAGACGCCGAGCTCAGTGGGCGAGTAATTGTGCGCCGCAATGTGGGTCACGATCCCGCTTTCGCGGAGCGCGCGGTAGAGCAGGCTTCCTCTGCCCGACCCCAGCACGGCAGCCGCCAGGTCGAGAGCCGGGGCATCCTGGTGCAGCGCGGGAACCGTTCGCCATCCCAGCACCAGCTCAGCCTGGCTCACGTCGCCCCGCAGCGTTCTGGCCCGGATCCCCCTTCTGGGTGGCTCTTCGGGGGAGGGGTCGACGGCGCCCGCGCGGCGGGACCAGTCCGCGTAGGCTGCATGGGCTGCTTTCACGGCCGCCTCCGCATCGAGCGCGCCGGTGAGAGCGACGATGACCCGTTCGGGGACATAGCGAGACTGGTAATACCCCATCAGGTCGTCCCGGCTGAACCGCGCGAGCTGCTCCTCGTGTCCGATGCGCCACCGTCGAATTCGGTGATGGTCGAACATCACTTCGTGTAGCGTCTCCTGCGCCACGGCGGCGGGGGTATCCCGCTTGCGCTTGGCTTCCTGGATGATGACCTGCAGCTCCCGGGCTAACTCTCCGGCGTCGATGACCGAGTTCCGGAGGGCATCGGACTGGATGTCGAGCGCTGCGCTCAGGCCCGAGGCTGGAAGTACAGTGAAGTAGGTGGTGTGGTCGTAGCCGGTCCCTGCGTTCAGGTAGCCTCCGGCGGCCTTGGTCTCCCGGGCAATGGCGCCGACTCCTCGCCGCGGAGTGCCCTTGAAGAACATGTGCTCCAGCACATGGGAAATGCCGTTCCAGTGGTCCGGCTCGTCGAAAAATCCCGCTTTGACGTGGGTGACTACCGATACGACCGGCGCGGAGTGATCCGGCTGGACCAGCAGCGTCAGTCCATTCGGCAGTACCTCACGGACCACGTCTTTGGTCCAAAGCCGTGAGGCCTGAGCAGAGAGCGGTGAGCGGGATGGTGTAACGGTCATCTATGAGTCGTGAAATGTGAAAACGAACGGGGAGTTCCAAACTTAACTGGAACCCCCCGCTTACCGCTCACTTCTTACCGCTCAGGGTCTATTGAACAATTCGCAGCACTCCCGCCTCCGCGCTGCCTCGAATGAAGGCCTCGGCGTCGGTAGTGGGAATGACGATTCCGGTTTCCGCCTGACCCCGGCGGGCCAGACTGGCCATGAAGTCACTGAGGGAGCCCTGGGCCCACTCCCGATCGGCAGCCTTCATCTGCAGCAGGATTTCGTCCCAGGTTCCCCGGAGCGTGTTGCCGGACAGGGTCATGATGGAATGGTTGTCGCCCTGCCCCGGCTTCCTCTGCATGGCGTGGAGTTCGCTCAGCAGGGTGCCGAACAGCTCCAGTTGATGAGGGTCCCGCACTCCACCGTCGGCCTGTTGCGCCTCGACCTCGGCCAGCAACATGTCGATACCGTCGGGCTCCCCTGCCACTTCGCTGAGGCGGACGAGCCAGGGCGCCAGCTCCGGATCTTCATCGGGTAGCCTGTAGATGGACTTTTTCAGCTCGATATGCCGCCAGATGCCCAGCTCATCGTAGTGGTCTTCCGGCTGGGTGCGCTCCAGCTGGTGCAGCGCGGCCTCGCTCTCACCCCGGTCGTACAGAAGATTGGCAAGGTAGATCCGAGCTTCGCTGTATCCGGCGTCGATCTCCAGCGCCCGCCGCAGCCAGTAGAGCGAGCCGGCATCGTTGCCCAGCCGGTGAGATGCGTAGCCCAGGCAGGCGGCCGCATCGGGCGACTCCGGATGCGCGGCAACAGCCAGATCAAAGAACCGGTGCGCCGGTGCAACCAAACCCTCACGGAAGAGGGCCCGGCCGATCTGGAGCATCAGCTCGTGATCGTCCTCGAACCCCAGCTGGAGGATTCGCTCCACTGCTCGCATGGCTCCGGCCCGGTCGCCCAGCTTGAGCAGGGTCTCCCCCAGGCCGGCGAGTCCGTCTTCGTGGTCGGGGTCGAGGCTTAACGCCTGGTCAAAGCTGCGCCGGGCCCAGGCGTATTCCTCCCGTGCCAGGTGGGCGTAGGCTCTTCCGATGTGCAATTCGACCGCGTGGGGGTACAGCGCTATGCCTTCTTTGAGAACAGTCAGGGCTTCATCGTAGCGACCTTCGTTGTACAGGTGATGGGCTTGTTCGTCGAAATCGTCGGAGCTGAGGAATGCGTCCGACATCGGCAGGACCTCCCGCGGCAGGTTACCGACAAACTACGGAATTCCAGTTATCGGAGCAAGAGAAAAATTCTCCCGGTGATCGTCGTCACCAGCGGCCTGCAGCACCTGTGGCGCCGCGTTAGGTTTGTTCGATGACTGCTCTTTCGCCTGTCTCCCGCCTTTGACCCACCCGTTCCCACCTGGGCTCCGCTCCATGCGTGTCGCGGTTCCCTTGATCTGTCTCCTCGTGAGCATTCATCCGGCGCTGCCCGCGCAACAACCCGCAGCCTCCGTCAGGTCGTTGACCCTCATCGAGGCCATTGAGATGGGCCGCCGGCAGGGCATCGACGCCGCGATTGCTCGCCTTAACCTGCGCGCGGCGAATGCCCGAACCGGTCAGAAGCGGGCAGACCTGTTGCCCAACATCAGCGGCCGAGCCTCCTGGACTCGGCAGACCTTGAATCTCGATGCGTTTGGAATTCCGGCAGCTAGCGGGGTCACCGAACCCTTCACCATCTACAATCTGTTAATACAGGGTTCCCAGACCGTGTTAGATGCCAGCCTCATCACCCGATTGCGAGCGGGCCGGGACACCGCTGTGGCGGCCGGGTGGGATGCCCAGGCGGTCGGGGAACTGGCCGGCGCTACTGCCGGAGTGGCCTATCTGCGGCTGGTGAGCGCCCAGGAAACCGTTCGCGCCCGCACCGCCGACAGCACCGTCGCCGCCGAGCTTCTGGACCAGGCGCGACGGCTGGTGCAGGCCGGAGTCACCCCGGCAATCGATGTCACCCGGAGCGAAGTGAGCTTTGCCTCAGTTCGGACCCAGCTGGAGATCGCGCGCAATTCGGCCGACCGGGCCCAACTCGACCTGATACGGTCTCTCGATCTGCCATCCGGCAGCCGGCTCGAGCTCACTGACTCGTTGGGCCCGGCAGTGCTCGACATTCCTCGCCAGCCCGACGAGGCGGCCAGCTACGCTCGGGCTCATCGCGCCGAGCTGGCAGCCGAACACGCCCGGACCGAGTCGGCTCGGCTGAGTCTTCGGGCAATTCGCTTCGAGAATCTGCCCAATCTCTCGCTCAATGGGGCCTACTTCGAGAGCGGGCGCCAGACCGGGGCCTTGGGGGGCAGCTATAACCTGCAATTGCTCCTCAGTATCCCGATCCTGGACGGGTTTCGCCGGCAGTATCGCTCCAGCGAGCAGAGTGCCCGGCTCGAAATCCAGGAGCTTCGAGAGCGTGACGTGGCGAACCAGGTGGAGGTCGAGGCTCGCCAGGCAGTGCTCGACCTCGGCTCAGCTGAACAACAGGTAGCCATTGCCGGCCAGCGGGTTCGTCTGGCCAACCGGGAGCTGGCCGAAGCCCGGGAACGCTTTCGGGCTGGTGTCGCGGGGAGCGTCGAGACCACTAACGCGCAGAGCTCGGTGATCGCGGCCCAGGACGCGCTGATCCAGGCGCGGGTGAACTACGGTACTGCCCGGATCACTGTCTACCAAGCCCTCGGCGTCATCGATCAATTCCATTGAGCCGCACGCCATGACTCAACCTGAGCTGGACCCGCCCCCGCCCAACCCTCCGGCTTCGCCGCCGCGGCGCCGGCGGCTGCCATTGATCATCCTCGGCATTCTGGTACTTGGGTTCGGCGCCTGGGGTCTGCACCGCTATCTCTACTCACGGCATCATGTGTCCACTGATAACGCACAGATCGACGGACACATCACGTACATCGCACCCCGGGTGGCCGCGTTCGTGTCGCGAGTGCTGGTGGACGACAACCAGCCGGTTCAGGCCGGAGATACGCTCGTCCTGCTGGACGACCGGGACCTGAAGGTGAAGCTGGAAGAGGCAGAAGCGGAGCTGCACGCGGCCGAAGCCGCAGTGGGAAGCCGGGGCCGGGCCGGCCAGGCTCTGGCCCAACTGCAGTCCACCCGGGCTGAGGCTGCGTCGGCCGTGGCATCGGTGGCAGCGGCGGAGGCGGACTACAAGAAGGCGGCTGCCGATGTGGAACGGTATCGCACGTTGGCGGCACGCAAGATCATAGCCGCCCAGCAACTGGATGCGGCGGAAGCAGCCTACCAAGGGGCGGCTGCGAACCTGGAAGCGGCGCGAAGACGGGCAGCGGCGGCTGGGAGTCAGGTTTCCGGCTCGTGGGCTTCGGTTCGGGAGGCCGACGCCCGGCTGGCGGCGGCGCAGTCGGAGGTGGACAATGCTCGGTTGCAGGTGAGCTATGCCACGATCACGGCGCCGACAGCGGGGTCGATTGCCAAGCGGACTGCCGAGACCGGCTCGCTGGTACAGGTTGGTCAGAATCTGATGTCGATCGTCCCGGACAGCGACGTCTGGGTAACGGCAAACCTCAAAGAAACCCAGCTTACCAACGTGCGGGTGGGGGACCCGGTCGAATTCGAGGTGGATGCCTATCCCGACCACAAGTTCAGCGGTAGGGTGGAGAGCCTGAGCCCCGCCACGGGAGCCAGGTTTGCCCTGCTACCGCCGGACAACGCAACCGGAAACTTCACCAAGGTGGTCCAGCGGATTCCGGTAAAGATTGCGATTGAGCAGGCCTCGGACGCGCCCCCGCTCCGGCCGGGCATGTCGGTCGATGTGACCATCGAAACCGGAACTCAACCAGAATCTGGAGCAGTCGCTCGGCAGAGCAATTACTAGTTTCCACCCTCCTAACCGTCGGTGCGGTATCAGTTAGCTTAAAGATGTGACCTTCCAGCGCAAATTGGTGCTCGGATTCTTGCTCATGGCTATTCCCGCGCTGCTGGTGGGGGCCGGGGCGATCCGCAGCAATCTGCTCGAGCGCCGCGCGCTGCAGGCGCTGGGCGAGAGCATGGCCCGCACCCGAACCTACGCCGAGCTGGAGACGGCGATGTTCGACCAGAGCGAAGTCATCTGGCGCTACCTCAGCGGGCTGGATCCGACGGCGAGACAGGAGTTCCGGCTCACCGGCCAGGTAGTCGATTACTGGCAGCAGCGTTGGGCCGCGGAGCTTCGGCCTGAGGAGGCGAGCCTTGCCCAGCGGGTCCGTCAGATTCAACAGCAGATTCAGACCGCCGCGGACAGCATCTTCCGACTCTACGACTCGGGCCGGCGCCAGGCCGCCTTCAGCGCCGCGCAGCAGGAGCTCAAAGGTCGTCTGCTGCCGGAGCTGACCCAGCTCAACCGGCAGATCTATCGCCAGGCCCGGGAGTCCAGCGTCAGGGGAGCATACTCCCGGCTGGAAGAGATTCTGTCCGGGCAGAAGCAGATCCTGGTGCTCACCCTACTGCTCTCGCTGGCCGGTGGCCTGCTGGGCGCCTGGCTCATCGCCCGGAGTCTGGCGCGACCGGTCAAGCAGCTGGCCGACGCCATGGCCGTGGTCGGCACGGGGCAACTGGACCACCCGGTGGAGGCAAGCTCCCGAGACGAACTGGGGGATTTGGCTCGCGCGTTCGGCCGGATGACGGTAAACCTGCGCCAGTCGCGGGCCGACCTGGTGCGGCTCAATCGTGAGCTCGAGGCCAAGGTTGATCAGCTGGAGCACACCCAGGCGCAGCTGGTCCAGTCGGAGAAGCTCGCCTCCATCGGAGAGATGTCGGCTGCCGTGGCGCACGGGCTGCGAAATCCACTTGCCAGTCTCCGGGCGGCCGCCCAGGTGGTTCGTCGCCATCCGAATTCGCCTGCTTCCACTGAGCACCTGGACGCCATCATCGAGGAGGTAGACCGGCTGGATCGCCGGATCAGTCATCTGCTCAGCTTTTCCCGGCCTGCCCCCTTTCATCCTCTACCAGAAAATGTGTCCCGGCTCATCGAAGGCGCCCTGGGCGGTTTCGCCGAGCTGGCCCGGGAGCGCAAGGTGGAGCTCCAGCTGGATCTGGCCCCGGTGCTTCCTGCGGTGCGGATCGACCCAATGCAGGTCGAACAGGCGTTAGTCGAGGTCGTCTCCAACGCACTCGACGCCATGCCTGACGGGGGCCGGCTGCGGATATCGGCCTCGGCCAATGGCTCGGCCGCTGAGTCATCGGAGGTCCTCATCGAGGTCGTCGACACCGGACCGGGAATTCCGGAGCGGGTGCTACCGTCCGTTTGTGAACCGTTCTTCACTACCCGACAGGAGGGAACCGGCCTGGGCCTCGCCATCGCCAAGCGCTACGTCGAACAGAACGGCGGCAGCCTGGAGATATCCAGCCGTCCTGGAAGCACAACTGTGCGGATTCGGCTTCGCCCAGCGGCCCCCAGCGAGGCCGCGGTATGACCGCACCGCGATCCACGGTGCTCATCGTCGATGATGAGCGCACCTTGGCCCGGGCGGTGAAGGCTTTTCTCACTGAAGCCGGTTACGAAGCTGAAGTAGCCGGCGATGCCGAACAGGCGTTGGGGCTGCTTCAGAGCCTTCGACCCGACGTTGTGTTTGCCGATGTCCGGCTGCCCGGAATGAGCGGTACCGATCTGCTCCGGCGCATTCGCGAGTTCGATCCTGCCATCCCGGTCGTCATCATGACCGCCTACGGCACCATCGAGGGAGCTGTCGAGGCGGTCAAGCTGGGCGCATTCGACTACATGAAGAAGCCGGTCGACCTGGAGGAGCTCAAGCTGCTGGCGGATCGCGCCCGGGAGACGGCTCTGCTCAAGCAGGAGCTCTCCTACTATCGTCGGCGCGAGGCCTTCGAGGCCCCCCCGACCGGCATTCTGGGCCAATCTCCCGCGCTGCTCGCGGTGCTGGACCGCGTGCACCAGATCGCCGCGCTGGACGAGACCCCACCGATACTCATCACTGGAGAGACCGGAACGGGAAAGGGCTTGGTCGCCCGTACCCTGCACCAGTCGGGAAAGCGTGCCAGCAAACCTTTCATCGACGTGAACTGCACTGCCCTGCCCGCAACCCTGATGGAGGCCGAGCTCTTCGGCTACGAGCGAGGCGCGTTCACCGATGCCAAGGAGTCCAAGCTGGGGCTGTTCGAGGCCGCCGAGGGTGGCTTCATCTTCTTGGACGAGGTGGGCGATCTGGAGCTCTCCCTGCAGGGGAAGCTGCTGCGGGCCATCGAGGAGCGAACGGTTCGGCGGGTAGGGGGCATCCGCGACCGCCGGATCGACGTACGCATTCTGGCAGCCACCAACCGCAACCTCCAGCAGGAAGTGCAACGGAACCAGTTCCGCGGAGACCTTTACTTCAGACTCGCCGTGATTCTGCTGCATCTCCCCCCTCTCCGCGAGCGGGGTGAGGACGTGCTGCTGCTGGCCGATCACTTTCTCCGGCAGTTCAGTGCGAAGTATGGGAAGCGAGTGAGTCGGATCGACCGCGAGGCGAGAGATGTGCTGCTTCTCTATCCCTGGCCGGGAAATGTCCGGGAACTGAGCCACGTGATCGAGCGGGCTGTGCTCTGGAGCCGAGCGGACACGCTGAGGCTCGAACACCTCTCGCTGACCGCTCCCCGGCCCCCGGAAGGGGAAGCGAAGTCGTCCGAATCTGCCGAGGACGGCAAGCCTGTCGAGGTTGCTAGCGACAACTCCGCGCTCCCACCGGCCGGAGTGGATCTTACCCAGTGGGAACGCACCCTAATCGAACGGGCCATGCGGGAGGCGGGGGGGAACCAGACCAAGGCCGCCCAGCGCTTGGGCATTAGCCGCGACACCCTGCGCTATCGGCTGAAGAAGTTCGGCATTCGAGGTGGGTGAAATCACCCAGGCTGGTTGGGATGCCCCACCTCGCGGCGGCCGCGACCCGCGATGGGCGAAAGCGCAAGTCCAGCGCTCCCAAGGGGCTAGCAAGATTCGTCCTACCAGCGATCGGTTGGCACGCAGCCTGCCCCGCAGTCGGCACAGTCGGGTCCACGACGGCCCGGCTGGGTGAAACCACCCAGACCAGTTTGTTTTCTTACCTTGAATGGAGCCAAGCCATGTCCTGGACCAAACCCGAAGCTGAGATCGTGGCCGTCACGATGGAAGTCACTGCTTACGTCGCAACGCTCTAACCCAGAGCGGCAGTGAAGGGCTCGCGCAAGCGGGCCCTTCGGCTGTCCACCATGCGCGTCGTTCTACTCGGTACCGCCGCGGGGGGAGGCTTTCCCCAGTGGAACTGCTGGTGTCCCACCTGCCGGGCCAGCCGTTCCAATCCACGTCAAGCTTTGCCGCGCACCCAATCCTCCGTTGCTGTCAGTGCCGATGGGGAGCGCTGGTTCCTGCTCAACGCCTCACCTGACGTACACCGCCAGCTTGCCTGCCTCCCCGGATCCCTTCCTGCCGGGATTCGGCAGGTCGCGGTCGAGGGAATCGTCGCCACCGACGCCGAGCTGGATCACACCCTGGGGATCGTGTTGCTGCGGGAGGCTCGCCGGCTTCACCTCTACACCACCGCTGCGGTCCGGTCGATCCTGGAAACCGATTCTCGGCTGCTTCCCGTCACCGGAGCCTTTGCCGATGTGACTGTCACCGAGTTGCCGCTGGACGGCCAGGTGCCACTCACCTACAGCGGCGGCGAGCCGTCCGGAATCACCGTCCGGGCTTTTCCCGTGCCGGCCGGCCCGCCACGCTTCGCGTCGCGCAGTGAAGCTGGACATACGGTGGGGCTGATGCTCGAGGATATGGCAGGTGGCGGTAGCTGTGCCTTCGTACCCGGGTGTGGGGAGCTGGAGTCCCCGCTGTTGCAGCGGCTGAGTACAACCGACCTGCTCTTGTTCGACGGCACCTTCTGGAGCGATGACGAGCTGAAGACACTGGGCATCGGTAACCGCTCCGCGCGGGAGATGGATCATGTTCCGGTCTCCGGTGCGGGTGGCAGCCTGACTCGGCTGGCCAGCCTGAGCGGACCTCAGAAGGTCTACACCCACATCAACAACACCAATCCCATGCTGCTGGAAGCTTCGCCGGAGCGCCGGGCCGTGGCCGCCGCCGGCATCGAGGTCGGGTTCGACGGCATGAGCTTCACCCTATGACTGCGGTGCTCGGCATTCCGGCCCTTGCGGCGCCACCCCCGCCGCCGATTCCGCGGCTCGATCAGCCCCTGAATCCCGATGCCCTGGCCGAGGGCCTGCGCGCCTTCAGCATCTCCTACTACGCCAATCATCCGTTCCACCAGCTCATGCATGAGGGACGGCTGACTCCTCGCCAGCTGCAGGGCTGGGTGGCGAACCGCCTGGCGTATCAACGAGCCATTCCCCGGAAGGACGCCGCGATCATCTCCAACTGTCCCGACCCGGACGTGCGGCGGGAATGGATGCAGCGGATCGTGGATCATGACGGCACCCGGCCGGGGACCGGCGGAATCGAGATGTGGGTTCGGCTGGGAGAAGCATTGGGGGTTCCCCGGGAGGAGATGGAGGATGAACGCCACGTTCTCCCAGGAGTCCGCTTCGCCGCTGAGGCGTACGTCACGTTCTGCAAGACGAAGCCCTGGATCGAGGCGGTGGCCTCGTCATTGACCGAGCTGTTCGCGCCCGATCTGATGCGCCGGAGGATTGCAGCGTTTCCCGAGCACTACCCCTGGGTCCGCACGGAGGGGCTGGAGTATTTCCGCAGCCGGCTGGTTCAAGCGCCAAGGGATAGTCAGCAGGGGCTCAGGCTGGTGCAACAGCACTGTACCTCGGTCGAGTCCCAATACCGCGCTTTCGAG
Source organism: uncultured Gemmatimonadales bacterium (assembly GCA_965652025.1). Classification (GTDB taxonomy): domain Bacteria; phylum Gemmatimonadota; class Gemmatimonadetes; order Gemmatimonadales; family GWC2-71-9; genus CAVVWJ01. Next base: position 8,488 of record CBFGTM010000036.1, on the reverse strand, counting down.
GCTCTGGCGTTCAAGCTGGAGATGCTCTGGGTCATGATCGATACGATCCACAACGCCTATGCCGACGCCTGATCCTCCGGCGCGTGCCACGCCACTGATGTCCGTTGACTCCGTTCCTCGCCTGTGGCGCCTGGCCCGGCTCGATTTCGACCCGGTGCGGCAGCGCCCTGTGCTCTTGTATCCCGAAGGAGCCGTTCTGCTGAATGAGACGGGGGCTGCCATTCTAGAGCTCTGCAACGGAAGCAGGACCCTGGGCGACATCGTCACGATTCTGACCCAGCGCTATAACGCCGACGTGAGCGCCGATGTCACCGAGTATCTCACCACCATGGCCGACCGGGAGCTGATTCGTGCCGACTGAGGTCCCGACCACGCTCCTGGCAGAGTTGACCCATCGCTGCCCGCTGCACTGCCCCTATTGCTCCAATCCACTGGAGTTGATTCGAGGCGAAGCCGAGCTGAGTACGGAGCACTGGAAGCGGGTCTTCTCTGAGGCCCGAGCTCTTGGGGTGCTGCAGCTCGGTCTCTCGGGTGGCGAGCCCCTCCTGCGGAAGGACCTGGAGGACCTGGCAGCGCATGCCCGCTCGGTGGGCCTCTACTCGACGCTGGTGACATCGGGCCTGGGCCTGACCCGGCCCCGGGCAGAGCGGCTCAAGGAAGTCGGCCTGGAGCACATCCAGATTTCAATCCAGGACTCGGACCCGGTGGTGGCAGAGCAGATCGCAGGGACCCGCTCAGTCAAGCACAAACAGGTGGCGGCCGCACTGGTGCGGGAGCTGGGATTTGCTTTTACGGTGAACGTGGTGCTCCACCGGTCCAACCTGGACCGGGTAGGGGAGATCATCGACCTCGCCGCCGAGCTGGGCGCCGACCGGATCGAGCTGGCTAATACCCAGTACTACGGCTGGGGACTCCGGAACCGAGCCGCCCTCCAGCCGACCCGGGAGCAAGTCGAGCGATCTCGGCAAGTCGCCGAGCAAGCCATGCAGCGCTACCGGGGTCGCATGCAGATCACCTACGTGCTCCCGGATTACTACGAGCCCTACCCCAAGGCCTGCTACGGCGGATGGGGCAAGCTTTATCTGGTCATTGCGCCCAATGGAATGGTTCTACCCTGCCACGGAGCCACCCAGATTACTTCGCTGACCTTCGATAACGTGCGCGACCACTCACTGGATTGGATCTGGCGCGAATCGAAGGCCTTTCGAGCCTTCCGAGGCGACGACTGGATGCGGGAGCCCTGCCGCAGTTGCCCCCGCAAGACCGTCGATTTCGGTGGCTGTCGCTGTCAGGCCTTCGCCCTCACCGGGGATGCAGCCAACCCCGACCCGGTGTGCACCCTTACACCGCTACGGCAAATCATCGATCAGGCCCTACTCGAGCCGGCCCGCCAAGAAGGCGACTTCGAATACCGCTATCCCGCCCCGGAGCCGGCCACGGTCTGATCGGAAAATCAGGAGCTGGTGAGGCAGCCTCCTGAGCTCGCGGGAGGCACCGTCAGGTCTCGAGAAACTGTGATCCGCTGCTCCACCCGGGACCGTATCGCCTGCCGCACCGCCGGACCCGCCGGCACCGTGGTCTCGACCACGATCTGTCGCTCTCGACGCAGTAGACCCAAGGTAGGATGCCAGACGAAGGTGCCCCGCTCATCCGATGATTGGCGGAGCTGGATCGGCAGAGTGTCCTTGGCACCAGGATCGCGCCGGTTCGTGCGCTTGACCCGCAGCTCGAAGCGAAAGAGGGGCAGGCCGGACAGGGCGCTGTCCGCCAGGCGTCGCACTGTGACACCTGCGGAATCGGTCCAAACCTGGCCGGGCTGCAGTGGATGGGGTGGGAGCACTGGAAAGAAGTCGTCCAGCGCGCTAGCCATGCCCGCAATTTCGGCTACCTCGTCGGGGATGAAGGGAACGACTCGTCCCGAGTAGCCTCCCAGCGGAGTCAGCGTCCCCCGGTAGCGCCCGCCCAGGAGGCCGTCGGTATCGGGGCGGATGGTGGTTTCCGGGGACCGGCGCCACAGCACGAGGGAATCCAGCCAACCTTCCAACCCGATAGCGTTGCCGGCCGGTGCAGCGCGAAAGTTCCAGCGCGCCACCCGCCCGGCGGTCTGTTCCCGGTCCTTTCCTCCGGACTGGGCCAGGATCCTGGAGCGGGAAGTCTCCCGGAACCGCGCGCAGTCGAGCTGTTGGGGGCCGTAATGAAAGACGTTCGACCAATCCTGTGCCCAAGCGGCGGGCTGATACGCAAGGAGCAATGCCGCCACCGCCCGGACAATCCGACCGGACAACCCCCTACTCCGCCTCCATGTAGGGATAGCGGTAGTCCTTCGGCGGACTCAGGGTTTCCTTGATGCTGCGGGGCGAGACCCAGCGTAGAAGGTTGAGGATCGAGCCGGCCTTGTCATTAGTGCCACTGGCCCGGCTCCCGCCGAACGGCTGCTGGCCCACCACGGCTCCAGTCGGTTTGTCATTGATGTAATAGTTGCCCGCCGAGTGGCGCAGCGCCCGATCCGCTTCAGTGATTGCCTGGCGGTCCTGGCTGAAGACCGCGCCAGTCAGCGCGTATGGACTGGTCTGGTCCACCAGGGTGAGCGTTTCCTGCCAGCGGCCTTCGGGATAGACATGCACCGCGAGCACTGGTCCGAAGATCTCCTCGCACATCAAGCGGTATCCCGGATCCTCCGCCTGCAGGAGCGTTGGCTGCACGAAGAACCCTACTGAATCATCGGTGCCGCCTCCGGCCAGCACCTTGACGCCTGAGTCTTGCTTCGCTGCCTCCAGGTGGTCTCGCAGCCGGGTGAATGCCCGGCGATCGATGACCGCCCCCATGAAATTCCGGAAGTCGGCGACGTCCCCCATCCGGATGTCCTCGATCATGCCGATGACCCGGTCTCGGACCGCAGGCCAAAGACTATCCGGTATGTATGCCCGGGAGGCCGCGCTGCACTTCTGCCCCTGATACTCGTACGCACCCCGAACCATACCCACCGCGAGGGCGTCGACGTCCGCGCTCGGGTGAGCCAGGATGAAGTCCTTGCCCCCCGTCTCGCCCACGATCCTGGGATACCCGCCGTAGCGGTCCAGATTGGAGGCGACCGTCTTCCAGAGGCTCTGAAACACGGGCGTCGAGCCGGTGAAGTGAATTCCGGCCAGTCTTCGGTCCGAGAGCAGCGTCTCGCTCACTTCGATCGAATTGCCGGGGAGGAAGTTGATCACCCCGGGGGGCAGCCCCGCCTCTTCCAGCAGCTTGTAGAAAAACCAGTTGCTGAGCATTGCCGTGGCCGCAGGCTTCCAGACCACGCTGTTGCCCATGAGGGCGGGTGCGGTCGGCAGATTGCCGCCGATAGCCGTGAAGTTGAACGGCGTAATCGCGTAGACGAATCCTTCCAGCGGCCGGTGGTCCATCCGGTTCCACACACCCGGCGAGGACGCCGGTTGCTCGTGGTAGATCCGGTCGGCGAAGTGGACGTTGAAGCGGAGGAAGTCGATCAACTCACAGGCGCTGTCGATTTCCGCCTGGTAGGAGGTCTTGCTCTGGCCCAACATGGTTGCGGCGTTGAGCAGCTGCCGGTGGGTAGTGGCCAGCAGCTCGGCGGCGCGGAGAAAGACTGCCGCCCGGTCCTCGAATCTCCAGTGACCCCAATCCCGCTGGGCTTCAACCGCGGCCTTGACGGCGGAGTCGATTGTTGCCTGATCGGCCTGATGAGTGCGGGCCAGGACCCGCTGATGGCAGTGGGGCGAGACCACATCCTGGGTCTTGCCGGTACGCACCTCCCGCCCACCCACAACCGCGGGAATCTCGGTTGGGCGGGCTCCGACTGCGCCAAGGGCCTGTTTGAGAGCCGTGCGCTCAGGAGATTCCGGCGCATAGCTCAGCACCGGCTCGTTGCGAGGGAGGGGAATATTCCAGGTACCGCTCATCACTTCACCCGAAGCCAGAAGATTGGGTGAAGATAATCAGAACACGCCCGGCGGCGGCTTCGCGGGCCCGGCGATCACGGGTTGATCGAGCAGCGTGAATCCGTTGGCCGCAAGAATGGCCTGGCCAGGAGGAGAAAAGACAAAACGCACGAACGCCGCCGCCGTGGCCGGGTGAGGCGCCCGGGTAGGGATGGTCAGCGCATAAATGATGGGCTCACCGACGAACTCGACCGAGTCTCTACCGCCGCGAATGGCACCCGGGAGGCGGACTTGGGCCTGGGCATACCATGAAGCCAGCTTGGGGTCGCTCAGATTTACTTCAGCCGGCAGGTCGACGTGCCGGAGACCCGCCGTTCGGGCAATGGACAGGTACGACCAGGCATAGTCCAGCTCGCCGGCCTGTACCAGCGCTACCAAATCGGCCTCCTTGGGCCGCATGTACTTCGGCAAGAACGCCCGATCGAGCCGGTCCGCTAGCCCGGGCTGATGGTAGAACTTTTCCGCCAACTGGAACACCATCAGGCTGCGATACCCGTTGGGATCCAGCGCGGGATCGGAGTGCCCGGCTCGGATACCGGTTCGCAGGAGGATCTGCCACCAGTTCCGTCCGTTGATCTCGTCCGCCCCGGTCGACTCTTCGGTGTAAGCCAGGACCATGGCATTGCGGGCAAAGGTCGCGTACCAGCCGGCATGCTTGGGGATGAGCAGCTTGGGAATGATTCCGTAATCGGCCACGCTGATCACGTCTGGGGTCTTGCCGAGATCGGTGATCTTGCGCGCCGCTTCTAGACTGCCGGAGTTTTCCTGGGCTGGGCGCACTCCCGGGTTTCTCCCTCTGAACGCGGCCAGCAGCTCGCTGAGGGGCTTTGCTAAACTTCCGGCATTGAAGACGACCAGTTGTCCGGTAGGACCCTGCTGGCCCTGGAGCGATGGGGCAACGGCCGCTGCCAGCCAGAGGATTAGCACTGCGTTCCTGGGCAAATCAACCTCCTCTGCCTGAACCTCAGAAGGCAACCTGCCAGGCAATAGTAGCGTTTTCCGGACCGACCAGCACGCTGGGGGGCCGGAGATTGAAGATTTGCCAGCGACCGTTCACCAGCTTGGCCGAGGTGATACCAAGCACCGCCCCGGCCGCTACGTCGCTGAGCCAGTGGTGATTGTCGTTGATCCGCGACCAACCTACCCCGGTAGCCAACGTGTACAAACCCACGGTTGCCCAGGGGCGCCGAATATCGTCCGCCAAGGCGGTCGCGAAGGCAAAGGCCATGGTGGTGTGCCCCGAGGGCATCGCCTCCTGCCCCGAAAATGGAACGTAGCCGTCGGCATCGGAGCTTTCATACGGGCGAGGGCGTCCGAGCGCGAGCTTGGCCGCCCCGGAGGCGACGCCGGCAAGAGCAAGGGTGGCGGCCAACCGGCCTCCCGAGCGGGTGAGCTCGTCGTTGCCGCTGACCACTCCGGCACCCAGAAGCCCGAGCGTCACCGGCCCGTATACCTCGGGCTGCCCCAGATGCCGAATGGAATGGGCCAGGTCGTTCCCCGACTCGGTACGGTTCTTTTGGGCGAATCGTTGGGCCGGCTGATCCAGCAGCATCAGCCCCGACAGGCCGCCCAGTACGATGGCCCCGTGCCACCATCGGATCGCCATCGGTTGGTTGAGCTGGGGTAGTGTGTCCGACTGGGCCACACCCGGAATGGGGTGGGCTAAGAGCAGCAGAGCAGCGAGTGGGAGCCGGCCACCAAAACGCCCCGGCCGAGACACACCATTGCCCCATGGTTTACTTTGGATGCCGGAAGTCGTCATCTCAGCTCGAGGATTCGATGATGAAGCCATCAACTGGCGTGCTGCTGCTGGTGATGTTGGCCGCGTGCCGCGGGTATGACCTGGATTCCCGTCTGGTACAGCAGGATGGCCTGGTCCCGCCTGACCAGTACGCCCGCTACGGGCGGGAACAGGCGCAGGAAATTGCCATCGCCCGGGAGTTCGCCCGGGCACACAAGGGTGACGCGCCCGATGAGTTGGTTCAGCAGTCCCAGGCGGCCGCCGGCTACGCTCGGACTCTTCCGGATGTAGCGGACGTCAAGGCCGATCCGCTGGGCCTACTGCTCACGGTTCGATTCAAGAGCGGCTGGCGAACGATGATTACTCCCCTGGAGGACGGGAAACGCGGCTCCGAAACGGCGGGTCTACCCGGCAAGGCCGGGACAGGAGCATCGCGCTAAATCCCGGCTCTATATACTATCGGAACAGGTCAGGGAATTCTTCTGTGACGGGCTGCTGTCAGGTCACGACGACCTTGCCGGATTCCGAAGCAGCCGATCGCCTGGCCCAAACACTGGTGCATGAGCGCCTGGCGGCCTGTGCTCAGGTGGCAGGGCCAATCTCGAGTACCTACCGCTGGCAGGGCACCATCGAGCAGGCGAGCGAATGGCACTGCCATCTCAAGACGACGATGGAACGGCTACCCGCGCTCCGGGCACGGATCAGGGAATTGCACCCCTACGAGGTGCCCGAGATTATAGCGATCCCCATTGTGGATGGAGACGCCGGGTATCTGCGGTGGATTGAAGAGTCAGTTGGCTAGCTTGCGAACCCACTGCAGCAATGTGGGGGGAGCTGCGCCGGGCCGGCGCTGCCGAGCCAGCAGCTCGAGGAAGGAGCGGTCACAGCAGTAGGCGGGATAACAACTGGAGCAGCTGGCCAGATGTATCCCCATTGACACATAGTCTTCCGGCCCCAGCTCACGGTCGAGATATTCCCAGAGTCGACTCAAAAACTCTTCACATTCCATTCATTGAACCCTCAGCACGCACGCCCCGTTCACTGCCATGCTGACCTCCAGAACAGGGGAGATGGGCTGGCGGTTCCTGGCTTGGCGGCGTCCTGGGCCGGGAACGGCCTGTGAGCCGGCGAGGCAATCTGATCACCGTCCTGGTGGTGCTTGCGTTCGCCGCCTATCTGCTCTGGTCTACCCTGAGCTCCCAGATGGTAGAGTGTACGGTGACGGTTGCCTTTAGGGATAGCCAGAGTGCCGGCACCGCCTCGGCGGCGTCAGAGTCCGATGCGGCGCGCGAAGCGCAGACTGCGGCGTGCGGCCCCCTGACCCAGGGCATGGACGAGCGGATCGCCTGCAGCCGGGTTCCTCCCACTGCCCGGCGTTGCCGGAATCTATGAACGACGGCCAATCTGCCCGTCGCTTTCGTCTTTCCCGTCTTGCATTCCCTCACCCTCTCGCCCTCCTGGTGGCATGCGTCCTCCTGGCTGCGGCACTGACCTGGCTTCTTCCCGCAGGCAAGTTCGAGCGAAGGGAGGATCCCACGACCGGCCGGAGCGTGGTAGTCGCTGGCACATACCACCGGGTCGAGCAGCAGCCGGTCGGCCCCTTTCAGGCTTTCGTCGCCATCCCCAAGGGCATTGTGGATGCGGCGTCCGTGATCGGTTTGGTGTTTCTGATCGGGGGCGCCTTCACAGTGGTCGAACGTACCGGTACTCTGGGTCGCTTGGTCACCGTCCTGGCCGAGCGGGTCAGTGGGCGTGGGATCCTGGTGATCCCTATCGCCAGCGTGGCGTTCAGCCTGGGCGGCATCATGATGCAGATGCAGGAGGAGCTGGTCGCCTTTGTGCCGGTACTCCTGCTGCTGGTCCGGCGCCTGGGATTCACGCCGCTGGTGGCGGTCGCGATGAGTCTTGGCGCCGCTGCCATCGGGGCCGCTTTCAGCCCGGTCAATCCGTTTCAGGTCATCATTGCTCAGAAGGTCTCCCAGCTCCCCCCGGGTTCCGGGCTGGAGTTTCGGCTGGGATTCTTGCTGCCCGCCCTGGGCATCTGGATCCTGGGTACCATGTGGTACGCTGGACGGACCCGCCTCCCACCCGTGGAGCCGGCGGCCAGTGCCCGACAGGGTCCCCGGGGCAGGGACCTGGTGGTCCTGGTCTCCATCCTCGCAGCGTTCGCGGTCTACATCTACGGTGCCCAACGCCTGGGCTGGGAGTTCGACCAGCTGGCGGCACTGTTTCTGGTGGTGGGGGTGCTGGCTGGCCTGCTCGGCCGACTGGGGTTCTCCGGCACGGCAGAGGCGTTCGGGGAGGGCTTCAAGTCGATGGCCCTGGCCAGCCTCCTCATCGGCTTTGCCCGGGCCATCTACGTAGTCCTGGATGAGGGCCAAATCGTGGACACCGTTGTGCACGGAATGTTCGCTCCGATTGCGGGACTGCCTGCCACCTTGTCGGCGCTCGGCATGATGGCAGTGCAGGGTGCCATTCACCTGCCAGTACCCAGCACCAGCAGCCAGGCGGTTCTGACATTGCCCTTGCTCGTACCGCTGTCGGACCTGATCGGGCTCTCGCGCCAGGTAACCGTACTCGCCTACCAGTATGGCGCCGGGCTGTGCGAGATCATCACCCCCACCAACGGAGCCCTCATGGCGATGCTGGCGGCGGCGGGCGTCCGCTACGAGGACTGGATCCGCTTCGTCCTTCCTCTCTGGGCCGTGCTGATGCTGCTGGCTGCTGTTGGGCTGACCATCGCGGTGGCGATCGGGCTCAAGTAGTCCCGATCAGCCCTTCTAGTGTCTTC
>CBFGTM010000035.1:0-38245 GCA_965652025.1 uncultured Gemmatimonadales bacterium | reverse complement strand
TCTCGGTCGACCTGGACGGGCTGGATCCAGCGTTCGCTCCCGGGGTCTCCCACCGCGAGCCCGGCGGACTGTCGGTGCGCGAGGTGCTCGGCGTGATCCAGGGTATCGAAGGCAGACTGGTCGGCGCGGACGTAGTGGAGTACAACCCCCGGCAGGACCTCGGCGGTCTGACCGCCATTGTGGCCGCCAAGCTGGTGAAGGAGATCGTGGGACGGATGCTGCTCTGATGCGAATCCTACGCTTGGATGTCGGTCATGCCGACGATGCCGTCGCAGTACTCTGCGACGCGTTTCACGAGTATCCGGTAATGCGGTTCGTCCTGGGCGACTCGAGCCAGAACTACGATCGCAGACTGGCCACGCTGATCGGTCTCTTCGTGGCCGCGCGGGAGCGGTGATGGCTTTGGTCGAGCCCTGCTTGACGCGGTTCACCATTTGTCGGCCCAGGACCCGGGCTCGCGTGGAGTGACCCTGACCACAGAGGATGCTCGGAATCTCCCGCTATATGAGAAATTCGGGTATCGGCTCCTGGGGCACAGCAGGGTATCTCCGGGTCTGGAAAGCTGGAGCCTGTACCGGCCGAGTCAGAGCTAGGGGCCCGCCCGTCACAAATGGAGTACGCGGTTTGTTCTACTGACGAGCGTTCAGTATTTCCATCGCCTCTCGGGAGGTAACGCATGAGATTCCTTGCTCCGTGTAGTCTGGCACTGGTTGCTGCCCTAGTTGCCTCCGGCTGCAGCGGCTCGGGGCCGAGCACCAGGTTCGATCCCCCCAACACCCAATTCGCCGGAGAGCTGGGCATCACCCCTCCGCCACCGGTCACCCAGGACCAGGCGATGGCGATTGCCGCGGCCGCTGCCGGAGGAACCGCAGTCAGTGTGGGTCAGGAAACAGAGGGCGGTCAGCTCTTCTTCGAGGTGCAGGTCGACACTCCATCTGGGCGCAAGGAGGTCGAGGTGCGGGCTTCGGATGGGGGAGTGGTCGAGATCGAGTCGGGGGACAACGATTAGCGAACGCCGCGCAGCAGCGGCACGAACCGAACCGGAATGACCCGCCGGGAGCCGACCCGGCCCAGGCTGTCCTTTTGCACCAGGATGAGATCCTGGTCGGTGTCGGGATCCCCAACCGGCATCACCAGCCGTCCTCCGGGTCCGAGCTGGTTGATGAGCGCCGGAGGGATGGAATCGGCGGCGGCAGTCACCAGAATGGCGTCGAAAGGCGACTCCGCAGGCCATCCCAGATACCCGTCCCCGTGACGCACCTGCACCCGGGAATAACCGAGGCGTTTCAGCCGTTGGCTCGCGCCTCGCGCTAGTCCCGCGAAGATCTCGATGGTCCAGACCGCGCATCCCGCCTGGGCGAGCACGGCGGCCTGATAGCCCGACCCCGTTCCCACTTCCAGCACCCGTCTACCCGGACCCGGCTGGATCAGCTCGGTCATCAGCGCCACCACGGCCGGCTGGGAGATTGTCTGATCGGAGCCGATCGGCAAAGGAGTGTCTTCGTAGGCCGCCACCCGGTATTCCGGCGGGACGAACTCATGACGGGGCACGGCGCCCATCGCGGCCAAGGTCGCGGAGTCCCGGATACCAACTCGGCGGAGCTGCTCTACCAGTTGCTCGCGCGCCTTACGCCACCGGGGCTCGTTTCGGTCGTCCTGAGCGGCCGGTGGGGCTGTAAGCATCGGGGCAAGGAGATAGGCGAGGCAGAGAAGCTTCGCTCTGCTCACTCCACTACGACACCGGCAGCCTGACACTTCGGATACTCGAGGTTCATCCGATCCAACATCTCCACCAGGATCGACCCGATCAGATGATTGCGGTACCACTTCTGGTTCGCGGGGATGATATACCAGGGTGCCCACTCGGTTGAGGTCTTCACCAGCGCATCTTCGTACGCCCGCATGTAGTCCTTCCAGAACTTGCGTTCCTCCAGGTCGCCGGGCTGGAACTTCCAGCATTTCTTGGGATCATCGAGCCGGGCCTGGAGCCGTTTCCGCTGCTCGTCGAATCCGATGTGAAGGAAAAACTTCACGGTAGTGGTGCCGGTCTCGAAGAGCATACGCTCAAATTCGTTGATCTGGTCGTAGCGCTGCTTCCACACAGCCTTGGGCACCAGGTTGTGGACCCGGACCACCAGCACGTCCTCATAGTGGCTTCGGTTGAAGACCACTACTTCTCCCCGGGCCGGAAGCTTGGCATGCACTCGCCAGAGAAAATCGTGGTCGAGCTCGTCCTCGGATGGCTTGCGAAAGGAGACCACCCGGGTCCCCTGCGGATTGAAGCCACGCATCACGTGGCGGATGGTGCCGTCCTTGCCCGAGGTATCCATCCCCTGCAGCACTACGAGGAGCTTGCGGTCGTGGCCCGCAAAGAGGCGCTCTTGGGCGTCATCCAGACGCTCGAGGATGGCCGGGAGCTGCTCCCGAGCCTCCTCCTTTCCGCCTTTGACGAGACGGGTGTCGTCCGGGTCGAACCGGTCGAGGTCGAGCTGTTGTCCCTCGCGAACGCGATACCGTTTCATCCGATTTCTTCGCTCCCCGGTTCCCCACTTACTGCTTACCCGCCTACCCGCTTACCCGCTTACCCGCTTACCGCTACCGCCTGAGCAGGTACGCCAACTTCACGAAGAAGCCGTCAGACATCCGCTCCAGCCGAGACCAATTGAACTCCACGTCGCTCTCGAGCGTGCTGCCATAGCCCACAAAGGCAACGGTGCCGGGAGTAGGCTCATAGGAGGCCAGCAGATCCACCCGGAAGCCGTTGTATTCAATGGAGGGCTGTGCCACCCCGTCTATGTACAGTGAATCCCCGCTGGCGGGATCCACCAGCGCCGCTGTGCGCTCGGAGCGGTACTCGCCAATTACCCGAAAGAACAGCGCCCGGTTGGGCTGATACTCCACCTTGAGCCTGGGGATGGTCGAGCGGGCGAACTCGCTGCCATCGAGGCGCGACAACCGGAATACCGTCCCGGTGGCCACTGCCCGGATAGTCGCGATCGGACGGAGCTCGACCTGTCCTCTGAACACCCACCCAGTCCCGGTTACGCCCTCCTGGAAGATGGCGGCCCCGCCCCGTTGATACGACAGCTCGACATTCAGCCGCCTCCAGGTGGGAGTGGTCACCTTCGCGAGCCAGGTGCTGCCGGAGAAGTCCTCCGCAGGGAGATACGCCGGGCCGGTGGCACTGCCGATGGTGTACCCGGCGAAGCTGCTGTCCTGGAAAGTCACGAAGTTGCGCTCCAGGTGTCCGTTCAGCTCCCAGCCACCGCGAATCTGGAAGGTGGCGTCGAACTGTTCCCTGCCCTCCAGCCCAGGCTCGAAGCCGAAGTCATCATACAGCCAGGTTCGCTCCGGTCCGAAGAACACAGTGAGGTTCTCGAGGAAGGCTCCCCGTTTTCCATAGAGGGTGAACCGATTGAAGAAATGCCCGTTGACTACCCCACTCCGCAGCCGATTGACGAAGCCCGCCTGCGCGTCGAAGTCGTTGCCGATGCCGTTCAGGAGGTAATTGAATCCCCAGGTCCGGCCGGTCCGATCGAACTCCGCCTGCCAGATGGGAGCGTTGCGGCTGCCGAGTGCGTCGCTGGTCCAGGAGCGGCCGTACTGAAACTGGGTGTAGTAGAGACCCCAGACGTAGCGGAAGTCGCCGGCGAGCACCCGGTTGTGGTTCCCGGACTGGTCTCGATTGGTGAAGGTTACGCCGGCGATGGAATTGCGGCCGAAATCCCGGCGCAGCCGCGTAATATTGAATAACGCATCGTTTGAACCGGCCTCGTCCAGCGCGGTCAGATGGGCCACGCCGAGCTGGCCAAACTTGCCGGTGAGCTTGGCGCCGCCCTTGGGACTGACGATACGCCGGGTGTAGACCAGAGTTTGTGGAGAGCCGAACAGCTCGATGCCTTCGAGGAAGAACGGCCGCTTCTCGGGAAAAAAGAGGGCGAAACGCTCGTTGACCGTCACCTGCCCTTCGTCGCTCTCGACCTGAGAGAAGTCCGGGTTGAGCGTGGCGTCGAGTGCGTAACTGCTGAAGCCCAGCCGGAGGTTGAGACCGGCGTCGGGATCAACATCCTCCCGGATGAACTCTCCGTTGGCCTGGTCGCGGGCCCCGTTGGCCGTCGCCGTCACGAAGGGCTGGGCCTCCACAGTCATGCCATGGCGCATATCCTCCAAACCGCCCAGTGCGCCCTCCTGCCCCAGGAAACTGGCATTGGCGCGGCGGACATCGGTCCACGTATCCGTGTAGCCGGTGCGCTGAACCACCCGGGTGGCATTGAATCCCCAGCTCTGCAGGCCACTGCCAGGATAACGCAGGCTCTTGAAGGGCACCCGGATCTCTACCTCGTAGCCCTGAGCGGTAATCCGTCCCTTCGACTCCCAGGTAAAATCGGGATTCTTGTCCAGGCTCCCGGGAATCAGGCTGCTGACCTGGCCGGCACCCTCACTCCGCACCCCGTCGGTCTGGACCCCGAGCGGATTCACCCCGAAGAAGAACGCCCGCCGTCGGTCCAGGAACGTATCGAGGTCGATGACGACATGATCCTCGTTGTCGATATTGTCCCGGTCGGCGCTGGTAGCACGGATCGACCCGGGGCGGCTGTCGTGCGCGATGATGCCGAAATGGATGGCGTCGGTGGAATACCAGACCAGGATTTCGGTTTTCTCCTCGGCCAGCCGGCCGTCCACCGGCTGATATTGCCAGAACCCGGTGAGGCGGGTGGCCTGAGACCAGACGGGCTCGTCGAGCTTGCCATCAACCTGCACCGTCGCCTCCAGCCGGGGAATCTGCGCTGTAGGCGATCCCTTCCCCTCGACAGCGACGCCGGGAAGCGGATCTTGTACCAGCAACAGGAGTGCGAGCACAATGATTGGATCGATGAGGTGGCCAGGGGCAATTGCACGGAAAATAGTGCTCCAGGCAAGTACGGGCAGTCGCCCGGTTGAGTTTCTTCCGAGCTCAAGCAGCACATCGACTTAGAGCGCAAGAATGCCTCCATCAGAGCGGCTCTGGCTGGCGGTGATCGCAGTAGTGCTAGCGCTGATGATTGCGACCTGGATCTACGGGATCTACTGCTACGTCCAGATGGTGCGCCACCGGCGGCCGGGCATACCGGCAGCATCGCTGCTCTGGCCACCCGAATACCTGAGCGAGCGAGGGCGGGAGTTTCGCCGGCGCGCGCTCTGGAGCTATGCCCTGTTTGCAGGGCTGGCCCTGTTTCTCGTCGCCTTGAACTACCTGGTGCGCCCTTGAACGTCCGCCTTCGGAGTTAGCCGGATGCCTCCGCTCGAGGGCCGGCCGGCACTCCCCAGTAGCGGCGCAGCGAGTGGATGATGACTGGCAGCCCACGAAACACACAGAAGCCCACCGCCAGCCAGGCCGTGACCTGGAGGATTGCCATCATGGTGGGCACCGACCGCGCAGCGGAGCTGGGGACGGGAAACTCTGCGAACGCCTGGGCCAGCGCCAGGCCGCAGAAGGAGATCACCTTGGTGACGGAGTAGCCGGTGCGCATAACGGGGGAACCCACGAGGAAGCGGCCCAGTGGTGTTCGGTGTTGGGCAAAGGGCGCGGTCCCCTGCCCAACGCCGATGCTTCGCAGGGCATCGGTGAGCGTGGTTCGAGCAATGATGATCAGCGGAATGGCTACCGGAATCATCTCCAGGTCGGCAAAACAGACCCAGAGAACCAGCTCATAGGTGCGGTCGGCGGCGATATCGAGTACACTCCCAAACAGGCTGGTCTGGCCGGTCCTCCGGGCCACGATGCCGTCCACCGTGTCGAGCATGAGGCCGATGAAGAGCAGCGCCACACCGGCCAGCCGAGCCAGGGGCGAGCCGTAGTAGAGGATCAGGACGATGACCAACAGCAACGGGAAGCGCGAGAGCGTGATCCAGTTGGCCAGCATGTGCCCGCTCCGGTGAGAGATCAACCACCACCGTCAGGATGAGACATGTGTAGGAACATCAAGCGGCTGCGGCATCCCGAGCACCCACCCAGCGACGCGGAGCTGCACGACGCCGCCCTGCAGTTCGTCCGGAAGATCAGCGGCTTCCAGAAGCCCTCGCAGGCGAACCAGGAGCCGTTCAATCGCGCGGTGGCCGAGGTGGCTGCGGCGTCGCGCAGCCTCTTTGATTCATTGCAGCTGCGAAACGGCCACCGCCGACTCGCCCACCACCACGCGGACGACTAGCGCGCGTGCGCCTCGGCGTAGGAGCCGTGCTCAAGATCTTCCAAGACGTCGGGCCGGTAGGGGCGCCAACCGAGCAGCTCCTGGGCCTTTCGGCCGGAGGCCTGCTGATCGAGGATGAGGGCATCGGCGTAGGCACCGAGCTTGCCCCGGGCTTCTTCCAGCGGCCATGCGCTGGTCTTTCCGGCGGCGCCGGCGCCCCGGCTGGCAGCAGTTGCTACCTCCCGCACCCGATAGGAGGGGCCGCTCACCCCCAGCAGCAAGGTGTCGGGCGGCGCCTTCTCCAATGCGAGCAGATACAGGTCGGCCAGATCATCGACATGTACGAAGGGCCAGCGGTTCTCTCCAGTGCCGACATGCTGCGCTGCGCCACCGGAACGCGCCGACTCGACGAAGCCCGCTGGGATGCCACCCCCGCGGCCATACACGATAGCAGGTCGGATAACCACCGTTCGGATGCCGCGACCGGCAGCCTGGAGCACCCGAGCTTCGACCTCCTGTCGCCAGGTGACCAGCGCTGCGGGTTTGGGAGGCGAGGTTTCATCCACCACTTTGCCGCCGGTATCGCCGTGGGACCAGATCCCGCTGGTATAGATGAATGGCTGGTTGGTTCCGGCCAGGGCATCGAGCATAGCATCGATGGCAGGACCGTCGATGGAGGAGTCGTAGGTCGTCGCCATGCTGATGGCTGCGTCAGCAGCATGCGCGGCCCTCCCTACACTGCGAGGGTCCTGGAAGTCCCCCCGTTCCGGCTCGATACCGGCGGTGCGAAGCTTGTTGGCGGCGGCATCACTCCTTGCTAGGGCGGACACCTGGTGGCCGGCTGCGCGTAACCGGTCGGCCACGGCGGACCCGATGTATCCCGTCGCCCCGGTGAGAAATACTTTCATGTCGGTAGATCCTCATGATGGATGGCCCAGAGGAATCATACTACGTCCTGGAGATACTATGGCACGCACTTCCCCACCGCGCCGGTTCGGCGTCCTCGGCTCGGGCGACGTGGGTCAGGCCCTGGCAAAAGGGCTCCTGGCCCAGGGGTACCAGGTCCGGATCGGAACCCGCACACCGGGCAAGCTGGCCAAGTTCTCCAAGAGCAGCGGCATTGCCGAAGGGAGCTTTGGGGACGTGGCCGCGTGGGCCGACGCTGTGGTGCTGGCGGTCCTGGGCAAGGCCGCGCTGGACGCGGTCGAGCTGGCCGGCCCCGACAATCTGAAGGACAAACTGGTCGTCGATACCACCAATCCGATCAGTGACGAGACCCCGGAGCAAGGCGTGTTGCGGTATTTCACCGGGCCCAATGAGTCGCTGCTCGAGCGGCTCCAGGCCGCCTATCCGCAGATTCGTTTCGTAAAGGCATTCAATAGTGTGGGTAGCGACTTGATGGTCCACCCGATGCTCGCCGGGGGCCCTCCAACCATGTTCTACTGCGGCAACGATGCTGGGGCCAAGGCGGTGGTTGCTCATCTGCTGGAGCAGTTTGGATGGGAGGCTGCCGACATGGGAGAAGCCAGGGCAGCACGCGCGATCGAGCCGCTGGCCCAGCTCTGGTGCATCCCGGGCTTTCGGGAGAACGACTGGATGCATGCCTTTCGCCTGCTGCGACCTTAGCCGAGAGGAAGCGCCATGAACCTACAGCCCTTCATGTTTGCGATTAGCCTGGTCAACCTGACCCTGCTTGGATTCAACCTTCAGGCAGCGGGGTTCCCAGGGTCGGCGGATCCGGTGCTCCGAGGCCAAGCCCTGGAGTTGGTGGATGCCGCCGGCCAGGTCCGATCCCGGCTGAACGTGGAGAAGGATGGACAAGTCGTCTTCCGGCTCCTGGACCAGCGTGGGACCATCCGGGTGAAGCTTGGCGCCGGCGAAGACGGCTCCGGCCTAGTCCTCCTCGACGAGCGTACCGAGCCTGGTATTCACTTGGTGGCCCGCCGGGAGGCGCAAGGCGAGCGGGGCGCAACCAGCGTGACCCTCAGGTCCGGCGACCGGTCCCGGACCTTCACTCCATAGGCGCGCCGTGGTCAGCCGCATCTGGCGGGGCTGGACCACGCCCCAGAACGCCGGCGCATACGAGGCGCTGCTCAAGGCGGAAATTTTCACCGGGATCGTCGCCCGTGGCATCAGCGGGTTTCAGGGAATCGACCTGCTGCGGCGCGAGACTGGCGAGGAGGTGGAATTCGTCACCATCATGTGGTTCGACTCGCTCCTGGCGGTCCGCACCTTTGCGGGTGAGGATTATGAGCGCGCCGTAGTACCGGCCAAAGCGCGCCAGCTCCTGGTTCGCTTCGACGAGCGCTCGGCACACTATGAGGTCCGCGAGCGACGGGGCCCGGGAAATGGGACCGCCGCCTAGAGAGTCCATTACCGAGACACTGGAATTCACCACAGAGGCACAGAGGACACAGAGGATTCATAACCATTAATGACTCTCCGTACGCCTGTGTGGAGCACCTCAACATTGAAATTGATTATGAGACCCAACCGACAACTGCTTAGTCTCAGGTAGGTTAGCATTTGAGCTTGATGAATGGGTGCCATCCTTGAGACTGCTTTTATTTCTACTATGATAGAGTCGGCAACGATCAGGTCCAGTTATAACCACATTCGACGTCTACTCCTCTATAACGAAAGGGCAGAAATACCTGCCTCCGAAATGGGATTCCTCGAAAGCTGAGTTCTCGCGATAGGCAGGTTTCATAGGCTGATTCCAGCAGTCCCGGACCGAGACAACGGTGCACTTGAATGGCTGCTCCCAAGATTTCGTGAGTGAGGTGAGTAGATGATCCCTCTGTGTCCTCTGTGCCTCTGTGGTGAATCATCGGAAAAAAGTGCCCGCCCGCGGCGAGCTGCCGGTAACCGATTTCGTAATATTGGTACCGTTTTGATTGTCCCGCTTCTGCTCGGGACCTCCATCGCTCATGGGCAAAGCCAGGCTTCACGGTATCTGAATCCGCCTACCCTCACCAAACCAAATGGATATACTCACGTCGTAGTGGCGCCGGATGGACGCACGGTGTACATCGCCGGGCAAGTCGCCCTGGACAGCACTGGGCAGCTGGTTGGTGGAGCCGACTTCCGGGCCCAGGCCGAACGGGTGTATCAGAATTTGCGGCGGGCCCTGGAGAGCGTGGGTGGCTCACTGGACGACCTGGTGAAAACCACCACCTTCATTACCGATACCCGGAACGTCCCGGCTTTGCGCGAGCTTCGCGCAAAGCATCTGGCGGGAGCCAGTCCTCCGGCCAACACCTTGCTGGTGGTTGCCGGTCTCGCCCGGAGCGACCTGCTGATCGAAATTGAAGGGGTCGCGGTGCTGAGCAGTGGCGTGCGACTGATCCGCTGAGGCACTCATATGAACCCAGCTACGCTGGACGTCATTCTCAAGCGATTCGAAGAGCCCGACGAAGTACGGGAGATGCTCAAGGGTCGGTTTGAGCTGGTGCGGATCGGCGGCCTTACGATCGGCCGTGCGACCTATCAGCCGGGATGGCGGTGGTCGGAGCACATCGGTCCGACCGTCGGGGCCGACCGTTGCACGGTCGAACACGTGGGACTGGTCCTCGAGGGCGTTGCAGTTGTCGCATTCGCGGATCGGGTCGTGGAGCTCCATCCGGGAGAGCTGTTCTACGTACCGCCGCTGCCCCACGACAGCTGGGTGGTCGGACAAAGGCCGTATGTCTCGCTCCATTTTCTCGGAGCCGACCGCTATGCCCGATGACGTGAACCACGTCTAGACCAGGAGGATTCGGGTGACCCGCCTCTCCCGTCGCGTGGTTCTTCTCATCGGGTTCTGCATCGGGCTCGCGCTATGGCTGATCCCGGCTCGTTTTCTGGGACAATCGGAGCCGTGGGATGGAAACAGCCCGGCCTACCCCCTCGCCCTCTCCGTGGCAGGGCTGCTGCTCGGCCTGCTCGCTCCCGGCCGCCCCGGTGCAGCGGCCACGGGGGTCTTCCTGGGACAGCTGACGGTTTTGCTGACTAGAGTGGTGACCAGCCCGGAGAACAGTGAGCTCTGGCTGGTCGGAGTGGTCATGCTCGCCGGCTACACCTTCGTCGCCACCGGCATTGGAGCGTTGCTGGGAGGTTTGCTTCGACGGAGGCTCGCCGGTCCCGATCCCGACCGGCGGGTCTCCGACCGGCGAACCGGCTCCGCTTAGGCGTGGATCTCCGCCGGCTCATCAATCAAAGCCCGGCGGAGCTGCTCCCTCAATTCGGGAGTGTCGGCATGCCCGTGCTCCTCTATGGCGTGCCGGGTGGCAACAGTGAGCACCTCCTCCTCGGTGCCGGCGATGGTCACGCTGCAGTTGCGCTCACTCGGGATCCGCCGGCAGTCGATCATCTTGCGTGTGGTCTGGGGCATACGCACCTCTGAGTGGAAAATGTGGAGGGACCTGACCAGTATTGAGCTGGGACCGCGACATCGCAAGTCGCACTGCTTCTGGTGATCTCCCTCTTTCACTCGTTCCTGAGAGGCTCCATGGCCACCAAGAAACGCTCGACGAAACGCTCGACCCGCAAGTCCGGTCGGCGAAAGTACAGCAAAGGCGCCAGCAAGAGCGTCGAAAGCGCGATGCGCCGGCGCAAGCGGGGAACCTTACGTAGCGGGAAGTCGGGACGCGGGGGAAAGGTGAAGAGCCGTGAGCAGGCGATCGCGATCGGGCTGTCGGAAGCAAGAAAGAAGGGAGCCAAGGTCCCCAAGAAAGGTGGACGCCGGAAGAGCAGCCGGCGGAAGAAATCGAGCTAGCCTCTCGCTGGCGTTTTCAGCAGCCTACTAGCTGGCGCAGGTTGAGTGGTTACCTAGTCGCGGAGGCCCTATGCGAGCCGCTCATTTCTTGATACTTGTCTCAACGTTCGGTGTCCATTCTCAGATCGGGGCGCAGGCGCCCGTTTACGAGATCCAGGCGGGACTGGGGTATGCTCGAATGTTCGATGCCGGTGGCATCAGCTTTTCGGCAGCCCTGGAACGCTTTCTGTCGCCTGGGGACGCAGGGCTGCAGCACGCACTGGGCGGCTCGTTCTGGTACGCTCATACCGGTATCGCATCGTCACCTGATGATCCGGAGGGACGGCACATTGTGGGACTGGGGGCCCGGTACCGCCTGACCCTTAGCCGCGCCGGGTCCTTCCGTCCCTTCCTAGCCGTCCCCGTCGAGTTACTCCACAGCGAGATCCCTGATCGGGCCACGTTACAGGCAGCGGCGCTGCTGGCGCAGGGAGTTCCCGATCCTCCGCCTCCAACCCCGGTGGAGGACCGCATAGGAGGCGACTGGGGCTGGGGAACCGGCCTGGAACTTGGGTTTAGAATGGCGGTCGGAGAGCGTCTCAGCGGGCAGACCAGTGTGCAGGCCCTCTATCAAGACATCTACGGCACTGAGACCAGCAACGGTGCCTGGAACTGGCATGCAGGCGTGAGCTACGGCTTCTGAGGAATCCCCATGCGACTAATGCCCCACACCCTGTGGCTGATCGCGGTATCTCCGCTGGCTGCTCAGTCCCCTTCCTATCCAGACCTCCAGGCGGACTGGCAGCGAAACCGCGAAGCGGTGCTGGCATATATCGAGGCCATGCCGGACTCGGCATTGGGTTTTCGCCCCACCTCTGGAGTGCGGACCTTCGCCGAGCAGTTCGACCACATCGTCACTACCAATCTGGAAGTCGCCGCCATCGCGTTGCGGGGAGAGAAGGCGGCTCCCGCGCTGGCCGACAGCTCGGTCTATCTGCACCACAAGGCGGCGCTTCGCCGCTATGCCGGGGCCACCTACGATTACCTGCAGAAGGCCCTGCAGCAGGCCAAGCCGGCCCAGTTGAACCGGCGGGTGGTTATGTACGGCCAGCAGCCTCAGCCTGCCATCCGGCTGGCGGCACTCGCGTTCGAGCACTCGGTGTGGACCCTGGGGCAGGTAGTGCCGTACCTGCGACTGAACGGGGTGAAGCCACCCGATTATCGCATGCCGTTTTGAGCCTGGCAGCACACCAGTGGAGAGCTCGACGATGCAAGCTGGCAACCGGTCCCAAGCATCGGCGGCCGACCAGGCCACCCGGGAGCTTTACGCGGAGATTCTGCGCACCTGGAACGCTGGAGACGCGGCCGGATTCAGCCGGATCTTCAGCCGGGGCGGCAGCATCGTGGGTTTCGATGGCTCTCAGGTAAACGGCCAGGACAAAATCGAGGCACACCTGGCCGGCGTTTTCAGCAGCCATGCCACCGCAGCCTATGTCGGGAAGATTCGGGAAGTGCGGCTATTGGGCGAGGGAGTCGTGCTGTTGCGGGCGGTGGCGGGCATGGTTCCGCCCGGCAAGTCCGAGCTGAAACCAGCCTTGAATACGATTCACAGCCTGGTCGCCGCCCACCAGGGCGACCGCTATCGGGTAGAGTTGTTCCAGAGCACGCCGGCGGCCTTCCATGGAAGACCGGAAGACAGCGAACGCCTCAACGCCGAGCTTCAGGAGCAGCTTCTCAGCGAGCGCCGCTCCAGCGGTGCTTGAGGCAACCCAGGAACGAGTCACACTTCACTTCACCGACCGCCAGTGAGTCGGCGTCCGGGTCCGGGGGCAGGCTGTGCAATCCGGCCGATGAGATCTGCTGCTCCTCCTCGGCATCAGCGGTGAGCTTGGCTCCGGTAACCAGGAGCTCGCGCCGCAAACGGGTGGCGGTCCGGAGCACCCGGCCGGGGTAGCGCTGGCAGCGGGGAGTGTTCCGGCCCCGCACGCACCCATTGTACCGGCGAAGGGCGGCTTCCAGCGACTTAGTTTGCCGCAGGTGATTGGCCAGGAGCCGGGCGCCGTGGCAGATGTTGGCCTCGACGTTGAGCAGGTCGCCGGAGAGGCAGCGGTAGTTCCCGACGTGCATCGGCATGACCTGCATCAGCCCGATGGCACCCTCGGTGCTCACCGCGCCGGTATCGAGCGCGGCGTTTTCGATCAGGAGGACCGCGGCCAGGACGCTCGGGCTGATCCGGGCGCGACCGGCCTCGTACACCACCGCGGCGGCGACTCGGTCCGCCAGCTCCGGGTAGCGCATGCGCCGGGCGAGCGCCATCGCGAGCGGGCGATGGGCGAGGCGTTTGGTAACCTCACGCTCGAGGATAGCACTATCCCTCACGACCGGTCGGGGCTGCACCTTCGGCGTTGCCCGACGACGCGGGGTCACCGTACGTCGCGGGGTCATCGTTTGGGTCGCTGCAGCCGGCGGCTCAGCAGGCGCAGCCGCTGGAGCAAGGGACCGGGGTGCTCCGGGTCCTGTAAAGGCGCACGCGGACGAAGACAGCACGGCCGCGAGAAGACACGACTTCAGCACCCTGCCACGACAGCTAGCGGGGAACATGGCGCGCTCCTCGTCGAAGACGTGCCGGCAGTATGGCGCGTGCCAGGAGCCCGCTCAAGTGTTCCCAATTTGTGCGCGACGAACAACACGACAGTCTCAGCACTGCACGCTTCAGCATCGAGGCTGGAAGTTGAAGCTGGAAGCGCTCCCCCACACCGCTCCCGGAGCAATGCAGGGGCTGGCAGCCCTGGCGTTCGTTACAAAGGAGATACGTTGGGAATCCTGAGCCGATGAAGCACCCTATCCTAGGCCTGCATCACGTCACGGCCACCGTGAACGAGGCCCAGGAGGACCTGGACTTTTACCGAGGCACTCTGGGACTTCGACTCGTCAAACGGACGGTGAACTTCGACAATCCGCAGGTCTACCACTTCTATTATGGAGATGAGCGAGGCACCCCGGGAACCATCTGGACCACATTCCCCTACCAGGGACAGGGCGTTGCCCGCGGGCAGCATGGGAGAGGCCAGATTACCAGTACCACTTTCTCGGTGCCCAAGGGAGCCCTGGGCTTCTGGGCCCCGCGGCTGGCACAGGCGGGCGTGGTTGCTGAAGAGGCGGCTGGCTGGAGTGGCTCGCGCGCCATTCGCTTCGCGGACCCTTCGGGCCTCACTATCGAGCTGATCGAGAATAACGACGACAAACGCGAGCCCTGGACCGGCAGCGGCACAGCCGCCGAGTACGCGATTCGGGGGCTGCACAGCGTGCGGCTGCGCCTGGCCCAGGCGGAGCGAACGGTCCGGCTGATGACCGGGCTGCTCGGATTCGAGCAGATCGCCGAGGACAAGGAAACCATTCGCCTAGCGGTAAACGGAGATGTTCCGGGGCATCGGGTAGAGTTGGCAACCGGCGCCGGGGGACCGGAGGGTCGCAATGGGCTCGGGACTGTCCACCACGTCGCCATGGCAATCACGAGCCCGGAGGAGCAGGTCAGGCTACGGCATGAATTGATCGAGCTGGGCTATTCCGTTACCGAGGTGCTGGACCGGCAGTACTTCCAGTCGATCTACTTTCGTGAGCCGGGAGGGGTCCTCTTCGAGGTTGCCACAGTAGGTCCCGGCTTCACCGTAGACGAGCCGCTGCCAGAGCTCGGTCTGGCCCTCAAGTTGCCGCCCTGGGAAGAGCCCAACCGATCGGTCATCGAGGAGCACCTCCCCCGAATCAGTCCTCGGTTGGAAAGTCGTGCGAAACCGGGCTGACGAGGTTCGAGCTTTATCGAGAACTGGAATATCGAGCCGCAGTCTCATGCGCCACGCGCTGCAGCAGGATGATGGTTCCTCCGGGCACATCGAGCTGCTGTCCCTGGACGATGGCCTGGTCCGGCAGTGATCGGGCGTCGTGGCCGGTGATTCCCTCATAGATCACCAACGCAGCCAGATAAGTGCCCAATGGGGAGGGATGAAAGCCGTCAGGTCCATAGAACGGCAGACTGGGATCCACGCTCCAGGCTGAACGCCAGGCCTCACCCGCCGGCAGGCAAAGCCCCGCCACTGCAGCGGCCGCCTCTATGCAGGACTGCAGCACGCCGTCGAAGGTGTTGAGGTTTTCTCTCGCCGGCCACACCATGAACTCGGCGGTTCGGCCCCCGGCATTCCTGATGTCGGGATCGAGGAGCTGGCTCGCCAGGATAAGGGTATCGCGGCCGATCTGCTGACTGGTGGGCCCTTGCTGCAGCACCACGTAGTCCCAGCTTCCTTCGCGAATGACCTGCACTGCGTCGCTCATGCCATTCACGTGATCGATTACAGCAAAGTTGGGACGGGTGACCGACTGGACTGCGATGGTGTCACCGACCGACCCGGCCATTGCCGCGAGAGTGCCGGGAAGGTCGTTGCTGGCCGTAAGACTGTTGCCTATGAAGAGGACCCGATACGCGCCCGCTGGTTCCGGCGAGGAGGGCGAGCTGCCTCCCGTGCAGGCGGCGAGCAGGGCAGTCAGACTCAGCCAGTGTTGCAGCGCTTGCATAGAGACCCGAAGAGTTTCCTCATGTGACGGCGCACGACGCCTGGGACACACAGTATTGGGCCTGAAGCAAGTGGCCGGTCCAGAAACCTGGGGGATCGGAGCCTCGTCCGAGGGGAAAATGCCAGGAGCACAAAGATGATGCTGACGGCCATGGCGGCCGAGTACGGGCTCCTGCGCTCAATTTCGCTGCGTTAACATTCGACGCCTCGATCACTGGAGACGTGCTCGATGGAGCGTTCGCTCTGGTCGGCAGTGGTGCTGGCACTGGGCATTGCCCTTGGTGGTCTCTTTATCGGCCACGGGTTCGCCAGTGGCCGAGCCGCCGACCGCTATGTCGAGGTGAAGGGATTAGCCGAGCGCGAGGTAACCGCCGATTTGGCGCTCTGGCCCCTTCGCTACGTGAGCACCGGTGATGACCTCGCGGCTACCCAGACGCAGATCACCCGGAACACTCGCCAGGTGTATGCCTTCCTGGCTCGGAACAAGATCGACACCTCCTCGGTCCAGCTCCAGGCGCTTGAGGTATCGGACGCTTTCGCCAACCGATTTCCCGGGGAGCGCGGTGGGCCGCGCTACGTCATCCAGCAGACGGTTATGGTGCGGAGCGGTTCTCCGGACGTGGTCAGGCTGGCGAGTCAGCGGGTGAGCGAGCTGGTTGCAGCGGGGGTGGTGCTGTCGTCCACGGGGGAGTACGGCATCGGGGGCCCCACCTTCGTCTTCACCAAACTCAACCAGCTCAAGCCGTCAATGGTCAGGGAGGCCACCGCTAATGCCCGCGCGGCGGCAGAGCAATTTGCCGCCGACTCCCGCAGCGAGCTGGGCGGCATTCGCCAGGCAAATCAGGGCGTGTTCGTGATCCTTCCCCGGGACCAAGCTCCGGGGGTGAACGAAGGGGCCCAGCTCCAGAAGACGGTGCGGGTGGTTTCGACAGTTCAGTATTTTCTGAATTAACGCCGACCCCGTTGACGTCAACGGGTTTCCGATGCAGTATGGCACGGACGCGTTTTCCGCGTCTTCCGGCAGACCTCTGCGCCTGGGCGCCCCTTGAGTTCTCGAACGTCCGACAAATCCACCATTTACACCTTCCCACAGCAGCGGGTGCCCAGGCACGCGCACGAGGTCTGTCCACCGCTGAACCTCTGAAAAAACGGAGGACTGTTGTATGACCGTGGTACATCGTCTCGCTTCCCTCGCTGCCATACTGTCACTTGTAATGCCCGCGCTTCGGGCCACGCCGGCCGTGGCGCAGGGTACTCCCCCGCCTACCGGAACCATCACCGGCCGGGTGGTCGATGAGGAAGGTGCCGGAGTCGCCGGCGCTCAGATTTACATCGAGCGGCCAGCCCTGGGGACCCAGACCCGCCCGAACGGAGAGTACGTGCTTCCCCGGGTGCCGGCGGGAACCCACACCCTGCATGCCCGGCTGCTCGGCTACCGTCCTGAGGCTGCCAGTGTCACCATATCCGCCAACGGACAGGTGAGCCAGAACTACACCCTGCGCCGCGACCCGCTGCAGCTGCAGACCATGGTCGTGACCGGCACCACAACGCCCAGGATGAATCTGGACGCCAGCGTAGCGGTCACTACACTGACCGCCACCGAGGTCGAGGCAGCGGCGCCGCGGAGCACGACCGAGATGCTGCGCTATGTTCCCGGCTTCACCCGGGTGGAGAGCTCCGGCGGCGAGGTGAACCAGAACATCAGCATGCGCGGCATACTGGGAGTGGAGTATGTCGCCTTCATGGAGGATGGTCTGCCCGTCTTCCCCACCATGCACACCTTCTTCATGAACGCCGACAATCTCTTCCGCTTCGATACCAACATCGAACGGATGGAGGTCGTTCGGGGAGGCAGCTCGCCCCTGTTCGGATCCAACACCCCGGGTGCCATCGTCAACTTCATCAACAAGAGCGGCGGCGATGTGTTCGGCGGAACCATGCGGGCCTATGCCGGGACGAAAGGCCTGGCCCGGTACGATCTGAACATGAACGGCCCGTTCGGTGACGACTGGCGGTTCAGCGCGGGCGGCTTCTACCGCTATGATCACGGGGTCCGGGATCCGGGGTTCCCCGGCATTCGAGGGGGTCAGCTCAAGGCCAGCATCACCCGACTGCTGGATAACGGCTACCTGCGCTTCTCGGCCAAGTATCTCGACGACCGCAACCAGTTCATCCTTCCCCTGCCGCTTACAAATCCCGAGGATCCGGACTACGTAGAAGGCTTCAGCGACTACGGAGCGATGAGCACCCCCGAAGGGTTGGACATTCAGGTTCCGCTTCCGACCGGAGCACGTCTCAGTCTGCCGCTGGATAACGGACTCCGCACCAAGGGAACCTGGTTCACGGCGGACGCCTCGTTCGACCTCTCGGACGAGTGGCACCTGCAGAACACCGCCCAGGTGATGAACAACGACCAGGAGTGGAACGCAATCCTGCCGTTCGATGTCAAGTCGGCCGCGGACTACGTGGCCTCACTTGGATTCGGGGCCGGGGTCACCGGTCAGTTCTTCTTCACCAACCACGATGATCCGCTGGGCAATCCCCTGCCCTTCGACACCCCGAACGGGCTGGTCTCCCCAGGCGGTGAATGGCATGTGGAGAAGCCGATCAGTGCGGTGCAGGATCAGCTGAGCCTTCGGCGCACCTTCGGCCGCCACGCCATCAACATCGGGGGCTACTTCGCCAACTATACCCAGGAAAACCGCTGGTTCTTTACCGACATCCTGATGGACGTGCGGAACAACCCTCGCTTCCTGGACCTGGTACTGACCGGCGCACCGGTGACCAACTTTACTCAGAACGGTTTCCGGAACTACCTGTCCAACTACGCCAACGGCACCGGACAGACCACCATCCTTTCGGGGGTGCTCGGCGCCGAGGTGCAGCTGACCGACCGGCTCCGCGCCGACCTGGGTGCCCGGGTGGAGTACAACGATTACGTGCAGAATTCGGAGAACACCTCGAAACAGGACATCGACGGCGACACGATCAGCACCAGATTCGACTTCATGCTCTTCGGCACCAACACGTTCCGCCATTTCACCACGAACATCACCGACTGGTCCGCCTCGGTGGGGCTCAACTACCGGCTCAACGACAGGTTCTCGATCTACGGGTCGGCTGCGAGAGGGTACAAGATGCCCGCTCTGGACGAACTCCTGAATGCGACCGCCCAGGCCCAGGTAGATCTGTTTGATTCGCGCGAGGTCAAAGCCGCCGAAGCAGGGGTGAAGTTCGATGCCGGTAACGTTGGATTCACCGTGAACGGATTCTACACCCTACTGCAGAACCAAATCGGTCAGGGGGCGGAGGTGGGGCCAGGCGGGGGCACCGTCTGGGTCATCCGGGAATCGCCTGACAACCGCTCCTATGGTAGCGAGATAGAGGCGGTGGCTTCTCCTCTCGAAGGCATGCAGCTCCAGGGTAGCGTCACCTTCATGCAAGCCGAGTTGGGCGGAGGGGTCGATAGCCTGGAACACCTGAAAGGCGAGCGGCTCGCCCTGGCGCCTCAGGCCCTCGGCAACCTCGCTCTCTTCTACTCTCCCCGGCGGGCAACCGGCCTGCAGTTCAAGGCCGATTGGCATTTCGTGGGCGAACGATTCGTGGAGAGTCCTCTCACCCGGGTGGCCGACACCAAGCTGCCCTCGTACAACTACTTCAACTTCGGCCTCGGCCTGGCGCTTCCCAACACCGGGGTGCGGCTTAACGTCGATCTCTTGAATGCGTTCCAGAGCAAGGGACTGGAGGAGGGGAATCCCCGGTTGACGTCTCAGGGTGGGGCTCCGTTCTTCCTGGCCCGGCCGCTGCTGCCCCGGCGGCTGCAGGCTTCGATTGAATACGATTTCGGAGGTGCCCTGCCGGATCGTTGAGGCTGTAAACGCGCAGCAACACACACTCGGCGGTGGGTCTTCGGGCCCACCGCCGTCTGTTATAGGATTCCAGCATGATTGTGCACCGATCCGTTGGGATCGCTCTGGTTCTGCTAAATCTCACCGTCGGGCTCGGGGCTCAGGCTCCGGACCAGTCCCCTCAGGACTCCTCATTCCTGCTCTCGACCACTGATCCCGGCCGGATGCCGTCGCCCTTTATCGGGAATGGGCATCTCGGGGTAGTGATTCCGGCGCTGGGTATCGGCGCATCAGCGTCTTTCCGTGCCGGGCTCTTCGAGCACGCTGGGCAGGACGTCCCCCGCATTGTGGCTATTCCCTCGTGGAATGCGATCAGCGTATCTGACGGGACCCGCTGGCTCGACTCGACGGCTGTGAGCGCGGCGGCGATCGGCGACTACCGCCAAGTCCTCGATATGCGGCGGGGGACCGTGCTCACTAGGTACGTCTGGAGCAACGGCGCGGGCAAGATCGCGGTGCAGACCCAAACCTTCGTGTCCCGCGCCGACTCTACCCTGGCGGTGGTTCGGATGGACCTGACCCCCGAATACGCCGGCCGTGTGGGGGTACGATTCGCAATCCTGGGCCGGCACCCGCCACGGCGACTTGCGCTCGCCCGGCTGGAGAAGGCCGATCCGGCTTGGAAGCCGGGCGACATCTGGTATCCGGGGCATATGGCCGTCAGGTCCCGCCAGGTGGCCCGAACTTCACTAGGAGCTTGGCTCGCCCTGACGTCCCAGCCTGAGGGGCGTCCCACCGCGCTGGCCCAGGCGATCGAGGTAAGCTGGCCCCGATCGCTCAAGAACCCCAGCGTGCGCACGGTGGCGACGGGCGACACCGCGATGGCGGAGCTGACGTTCGACGCGGAACCTGGTGCGAGCTATGCCTTCTTCCAAGTCTCCACTGCCCTCGTCTCAGCGTCCGAAAAACCTCTGGCTGCCAGGGCCCGAGATCTGGCCCGAGCCGGCATGGCCCGGGGCTTCAAGGCCCTCGAGGAAGCGAATGCGCGGGCCTGGAATCGGCGGTGGGAGAGCGACATCGAGGTAGAGGGTGACTCGGAGTTGCAGCGGGTCGTTCGCTCGATGCTGTTCTATCTGCTCTGCAGCGCCGATTCAGGCACCAACCTCGGCATTCCACCCATGGGACTGTCTAGCGCCGGGTACTACGGCCACATCTTCTGGGACTCGGATACTTGGATGTTCCCTCCCCTGCTGGCCTTGCATCCCGACGTGGCTCACGCGCTGGTGGCATTCCGGAGCCGGACGCTCGCGAACGCTAAAGCCAATGCCAAGGAGAATGGTTTCCGCGGGGCGATGTATCCTTGGGAGGCAGACGAGTTGGGAGAGGAGACTACACCCTACTTCGCAATCCAGAATGCCCGCTCCGAAATCCATGTCAACGGCGACGTCGCCCTGGCGCAGTGGCAATACTTCCTGGCGACGTCAGACTCCAGCTGGCTCCAGCGGGAAGGCTATCCGGTCATTCGAGAGACGGCGGACTTCTGGGTCAGCCGCTCGGCCTATGACTCCGCCGATGGCCGGTATCACATTCGCAACGTTGTGTCGGTATCGGAGGGACTGATTGGTGTCAGCGACGACGCCTACACCAATGCGGTTGCGCGTCTCAATCTGGAGATTGCCGCCAGGGCAAGCCGGCACCTGCGAACGACGCCGAATCCTCGCTGGATGGAGGTGGCAGCCAAACTGCACCTGCCGTACGACTCGACCAGCGAGTTCTACCGGACCTATGCCGGGGCGCCGGACTCAACGCTAGGGGATGTCACGCCGCTGCTGACTTATCCTTTGGGGTTGCCGATGAGCGAGCGGGCCAAGCGGACCCAGCTGGAGCAGGCCGTCCGGCGTTTGTTGACCGAGGGACCCGGAGCGATGATGGGATCCACCCTGCTGTCGGTTGACGCCGCCGAGTTGGGCGACCGGGCCATGATTGATTCCCTCCTGCCGCACAGCTATCGCGGCTGGCTCCAGGGACCGTTCCTGATGCTTTCGGAAACACCGGACAAGAAGGATGCGGTCAACTTCGTGACCGGCGCTGGAGGTTTCCTGCAACAGGTGATCCATGGGTATACCGGCTTGCGCTGGAAGGAGAAGGGGCTGGAGCCCGCGTTTGCGCCGGTGCTCCCGAGCCGGGTGAAGCGAGTCACCTTGCGCAACGTGTACTCCCGTGGCAAGCGGTACGATGTGGTCGTGGACTCTACTGGACGTCGAATCACTGCACATAGAACCAGATGATTGCCTATCTCCTGACGATTGGTTCGGCCGTGGTCGGCAGTAAGTATCCGGATTGTGCACTTGCGGCTCAGCCCGTCCTCCCCGCGCTGCAGTACCTGCTACGCTCAATCACCGGCCTACCGGATCCTGAGGCAGGTACTGACGCGCGATTCGGACGTCCTGATCCGCAAGCGCCAGGCATCCAGGCTAGGTCGAGGAGCTCAGTCAACCTGTTTTCCGCTTCATCCTCTGGAAGGAGGCAGCGGGAGGAGCGGGATACCCGCAGCGCGCGTCAGTACCTGCCCGGATATCCGGGTCGCGGTAGCGCCAGCGTAGCAGGTACTGCAGCGCGCGAAGGGTATGTCGCTCCTCCCGCGCAAAACCAGCCAAGACGGCCGGTGCTCGAGTTCCCCGAACCGGGCTTGGACGACACGACCGCCTACCAGGGGTACAAAACCCGGTTCTACCGCGACTCCAGGAACAACACGGTCCAGATCTATCACCAGCCACGGGGGGGCCGCGCCGTCCTGGTCTGGGCCGATGCCGCCAACGAGAGCGCCGGTTTCACCGCCCGGGACGCCGCTGGCCGACCGGCAGACCTCGAATGGGGCGCGGAGGCGGCTCGGGTCTCCGACTCAGGAGCGTTTCGCACTTTCGAGTACCAGCTCTCCGCCTCAATCTCCCGGGTGGATCTCGGCTGGTTCGTGCTCGGCTCTATGCGAATCGAGCGGGACTTCGTCTACTCCAAGCGCCACCTGCGTCCCTTTGCGGCCTCTCCCTTCCGGGTTGCCGAAGAGACTCTCCTGGTCGCCGCCGTTGCCAAGCTCCCGGCCGCCGAGCAGGTAAGTCACCTCGGACTGCTTCGAGCCAGTACCCTGGAGGAGTTGCGGTCCCGGCTCGATCCCCGAGTGAGCTCCTCCCGCAGTGATACCCTGCAGATCGTGCGGGTGGAGCGACCCTCCTTGGACGGCCGCAATCGCCTGGTGCTCGAGCTCTGGACCGATCCCCGCCGAGTCAAGGCGCAGATGATCGGTCGGGCCGTGTCCCTCAGCACCCGGCCGGGATCCGATCTCCGTTTCACAGTCCGAGTCACCACCGACGCCGCACCACTGACGCCGCTCGCCAGGGAACAGATATTCACCCCAGAGTTTCTCGGCTTCCTGGCGAATACCAATCGTGACAGCGCCGGCAGCAGTTACGCCCGGCGTATGGAACGCCAGGTGCGCGCGGTCGAGCTGCTCAGCTCGGAAGAGAAACTGATGGCCGGCTTACCCAACTTTGCGACCTATTTCGGCCGGGACATGATGGTGACCGCCCTCATGATGCGGCCCATCTGGCTGCCGGCCATGTCCGAGCACGTGATCGCGAGCGTGCTGCGGAAGCTCGGGCCCAAGGGCGACGTAAGTCACGAGGAAGCACTCGGCGGGCAGGCCATCCGGGAGCACGCCGTCGTGTACGATTCCCTGATCACTCGCTACACCAGTGCACTCGAGCAGAAACAGCAGGCAGACCAGATCCTGGAGCCGGCCCGGCAGATCCTTCGGGATCTGCAGAAGACCCGGGAGAACTATTTCATGGTGGACGACGAGTTCCAGCTGCCGGTGCTCGCCGCCCGCTACCTGGCCGACACCGCGCTGGCCTCCGATGCCAAACGCCGTTTTCTCCTGGACAAAGTCGACGGCACCAGCCGGCTGGTCCTCCTGCTGCGGGAGCTGGCCCTGGTCGCTGGCTTGACCCGTCCCTACGTGCTCCAACCGGAGGCCAGCAACCTGGTCAGCTTTCCCAAGCGTGACTCGGTCCATTGGCGCTCCGCCAGCTGGCGGGATAGCGATGCCGGGTATGCCGGTGGTCGCTTTGCCATGGACATAAACGTGATCTGGGCGCCGGCGGCCCTGAAGAGCACGGCCAGCATCCTACGATCATTGAGTGAGCTCGGCTTCCCTGCTCGCACTCTCGACTCGCTCGCACCAGAGCTGCGCGAATCGCCGCTGCTGGAATATGCGCGCGACTCCAGCTCGCTCACCCGTGCCATCGCGGCATGGAGTGGGGCCCGGCGACACTTTGCTGTCACCTACCCGGTCAAGCACATCCGGAGCCAAGTCGAGGCCAAGCTCGGCTCCCTGCCTCAGACCGAGCAGCAATTCTGGCGCAGGACGCTCCGCAATCAGAAAGAGCCCCGGGAATCGCTCACCTTTCTGGCCCTGGCCCTCGACTCCGCGGGTACTCCAATCCCGGTGGTTAATACCGACCCCGCAACTGACCTCTTTCTGAACTCCGAGTTGCGGCCGAGTGACCTTCGCGAGGATCTGCTACCCTTCCTGCGGCCGTATCCGGTAGGATTGTTCGTGGATGGGCTGGGACCACTGGTAGTGAACGACGCTTACGCGTCGTCCCGGATCTGGAAGCGCTTCGAGGAGGACCGGTACCACGGCGCACGGGTAGTGTGGGGACGCGAGGTGAACCTCCTGCTGCAGGGATTGGCTAACCAGATACGATCGTCCCCCAGCCAAACCGCTGGAAACAAGGCTTCCGGGTTACGCGAAGCACTGAGTCAAATACGCGCGGCGGTGGACGCTTCAGGGTTGCAGCACAACGAGCTCTGGAGCTATGAGATCCAGGGGAGGCGGATGGTTCCCGTTCGGTATGGAACGAGTTCGGACGTGCAGCTCTGGAACACCACTGATCTGGCAGTCGAGTTCGTGCTTTCCCAGCTGGTCGGCCGATGAAGACGCTGGCGCTGGTCGCGAGCCTCGCCTGCCTCTCTTTCGCATGTTCCCGGCCTGGCGCCGCTCCTCCCGCCCAGGAGGATTCAGTCAAGATGCTGACCCCGAGCGAGCGCGCCGAAGGGTGGCGTTCCCTGTTTGACGGCCGGACCATGGCAAACTGGCGGGGATACAAGAAGGATGT
Source organism: uncultured Gemmatimonadales bacterium (assembly GCA_965652025.1). GTDB lineage: Bacteria > Gemmatimonadota > Gemmatimonadetes > Gemmatimonadales > GWC2-71-9 > CAVVWJ01. The sequence continues at coordinate 13,756 of CBFGTM010000035.1, read as the reverse complement.
GGTGCCAGACGGCTGGCGAGTGGTGGATGGTGCCATCACCCGGGTCGCGCCGGGCGGCGATATCGTGACGACCGACCAATATCGGGATTTCGAGCTGGCGCTGGAGTGGAAGGTGGCACCAGGAGGCAACAGCGGCATTTTCTACCGGGTGAGCGAAGACCTCGAGTACCCCTGGGAGAGCGGTCCAGAGATGCAGGTGCTGGACGATGCCGCCCATGCTGACGGGCGCTCGCCCCTTACCTCCGCAGGAGCCCTATACGGGCTTTACCCCGCGCGGCCCGGTGTGGTGCGGCCGGCTGGTGAGTGGAACGCGGCGCGGATCGTAGTACGAGGCAGCCACGTGGAGCATTGGCTCAACGGCGAGAAGCTGGTCGACGCGGAGATCGGAAGCCGCGATTGGATGGCTCGGCTCGGCCGCAGCAAGTTTGCCAAAATGCCCCGTTACGGGAAAAACGAAACCGGCCACATTGGCTTGCAGGACCATGGCGACTGGGTAGCCTTCCGAAATATCAAGGTCCGCGCTCTCCCGTGACCGGGCTCCGCTTTCGGCTCTCGGCGATGATGTTCCTCCAATACTTCATCTGGGGAGCCTGGTACGTAACGCTAGGTACGTACCTGACGGTCACACTCCGATTCGATGGATCCCAAGTCGGGCTGGCGTATGGCAGCACTGCCATTGCGGCGTTGATCTCGCCCTTCTTCGTGGGAATGATTGCCGATCGGTTCCTTTCGACCGAGCGGATCCTGGCTGGCCTGCATCTTACCGGAGCCCTCCTGCTTTACGCCGCCTCGACGTTCGAAACCTTCGGTCGCTTCTATCCGGTGCTGGTGCTCTACGCCCTGCTCTACATGCCCACCCTCGCGCTTACCAATTCACTCTCTTTCCATCACCTGCGAGATCCGGCCCGGGAGTTTCCGGGCATTCGCGTGCTGGGCACGGTCGGCTGGATTGTGGCTGGGGTCATCGTGGGGCAGCTGGGTGTCGAGGCAACCGCTGTTCCGATGCGAATGGCGGCCGCGGCGTCACTCGCGATGGGCCTCTACGCCTTCGCACTCCCCCACACACCACCCGGTCGAGAGGCCGGTCCGGTGCGGGCGAGAAACGTCTTAGGGCTCGATGCTCTCACTTTGCTCAAGGACCGTTCCTTTGCTGTCTTCATGCTTGGCTCGTTTCTCCTCTGTGTCCCGCTGCAGTTCTATTACGCCTTCACCAACCTGTTCCTGAACGAGATCGGCTTTCCGGAGCCGGCCAGCAAGATGACGCTGGGGCAGATGTCGGAGATCGGTTTCATGCTTCTGCTCCCCTGGTTTCTACTGAGGCTCGGGCTCAAACGGGTGCTCCTGCTGGGTATGGCGGCGTGGACGGTACGGTACCTGCTCTTCGCTTATGGCGATGTGAACACGCTGGCCTGGATGCTCTACCTTGGCATCCTGCTGCATGGAGTCTGCTATGATTTCTTTTTCGTTGCCGGACAGATCTACGTGAACCAGCGAGCCAACCAGAGAATCCGCGCGGCAGCGCAGGGGCTGCTCACTTTCGTGACCCTGGGACTGGGCCTCTTCATCGGCGCGTGGGTGTCCGGGCAGGTGGTGGAAGCCAACACGGTAGGCGGCGTTGAGGGGACGTTGTCACATAATTGGCGCGCGATCTGGCTGGTGCCGGCAGCCCTTGCCGCCGGTATCCTCACTCTGTTCTCAACTCTGTTCCGCCCTTCGCTACAGGTAGCGGCACCTGGGCTGGCTGCTGCGGGCTCGCCCCAGGCGAGCTAAGGTTGCCAGCTACCCCTGGCGACTGCCGGGGTGAACCGGCTCAGCTCGGCCGGGGGGAAGGTGACCGTCCGTCCCTGCTCCGCGCTCATGTAGGCGGCCATCAGGGTCTTCACCACCGCGACTCCATCATCGAACGTGAGCATCGGCGTTGCACCTGAGAGGAACGCCTTGACGAAGTGGCGATCCTCCGCCTCATACCCGTAGGCCCAGGGTTCATTGGCGACCACGGGCATGAGCCCGATCTCGGCGTTCTGCTTTTCGACCAGATCCTCGCCCGCCGGTCCTTTGACCTCGCGACTGAAAAAGAGCTTGAGACCGGTGTCGAGAGAGTTCCAGGCCATCGAGTACTCTGGGCCGAGCAGTTCCGCCGAGAGTCGGAGGCCGGGGCCTACAAAACTCCAGGAAGTGGTCGCTTCACCGATGGCCGTCAGCCCCTCCGCGGTCTCGAACTCCAGGGTGACGTTGGCGTAGTCCTCGGCCGGTTGCTGGGCGTAATTGACATCGCCGCCCATCGCCTGCGTAAGGCGTTCGACGTATTCTGGGCGGGTCCACTTGAGCGAGGCGATGCGGGCAGTGACGTTGGAGAGCCGAAGTGATTCGCGAGGGGCTCCGGGCTCAGTCAGGAGATGGCGCACGACTTCCACCGAGTGGCACATCATATCGTTGAGGACCCCACCACCCTGAAGCCGGCCCTGCCAGAACCAGGGCATGTGGGGCCCGCTGTGTTCTTCGGCGGCGCGCGCGAGGTATGGACGGCCCGTCAGGGAAGCACCTCGCGCCCAGATGAGCTGGTGGCCACGCACCACGGGAGGCGCGAACAGCTGGTTCTCGAGATAGCCGTGAGCCAGTCCAGCTCCCTTCACCAGCTCAGCCACTCGCTCGGCCTCCGCAACATTGCGGGCGAGCGGTTTCTCACAGGCAACTGCTTTGAGCTTTCCCTTCCCTCGGTCCACGGCGTGGACAATCTCCTCGACGTTCTCGCTCCGGGCAAAGATGGGCCAGCAAAGCCAGAGCGCGTCGATAGTCCGGTCATTCACCATGTCCCTGATCGAGGGGTCGGCCTTGGCCTCCCCAACGCCGAGCTGCCGCGCGAATGTGGCGGTGTCCTGGGCCCGCTGTGCGTTGGGGCTCCACACTCCCAGGACATCGGCGTCCCGCACACCGGCGAAACCCTGGATGTGAAACTTGGCATTGAAGCCACTGCCGATGAGACCGATGCCGAGCCGACTCCGCGCCATTTTCTCTACAACTCCCGGCGCTTCAGCGAATCGGCTGCAAAGGCCGCCGCGCGCGCGGTGAGGGCCATGTAGGTGATCGACGGGTTCTGACACGCGGACGAGGTCATGCACGCCCCGTCGGTGACGAAGAGATTCTTCACATCGTGGCAGCGGTTGTGGGCGTCCAGAACCGAGGTTGTCGGGTCGCGGCCCATACGAGCCGTCCCCATCTCGTGGATGGTAAGCCCGGGGGGGTTGTCCTCCACGAAGTCTTTGATATCCTTTGCGCCCGCAGCCTCGAGCATCTCCGCCGCGGTCACAGCCATATCCTTGAGCATCTTCCGCTCATTGTCGCTCCATACGCAATGGATCCGGAGCGCCGGAATGCCCCAGGCATCGACTTTCTCCTTGTCCAGCTGGACATAGTTGGTGGGCCGGGGCAGGCATTCCCCAAAGCCGTAGAAGGTGAAGTTCCACGGCCCGGGACGCCGCAGCTCCGCCTTCAGCTGGGCACCAAACCCCTTGATCGAGGCCCCTCGAGCCCACCCGTCCCGGCCACCACCACCTTGAAACTGATAGCCGCGCACAAAGTCGCGATGCGCGGTGCTCACGTTCCGGAAACGGGGAACGTAGATCCCGTTCGGCCGATGACCAAAGCTCTCATATTCATCCACTCCGGGAATGGTAGCAGTCGCGCCACCTCCCATCGTGTGATCCATAAGGTTGCGACCCAGCTCCCCGCTCGAGTTGCCAAGGCCGTTAGGAAACCGGGGAGTGGAAGAGTTGAGCAGGATACGGGTGGATTCGAGGGCGGAGGCACAGAGAAAGATGACCCGTCCCTGGAATTCGAGAGGCTTCCGGGTCTTGGCGTCGATGACCCGTACGCCAGTGGCTCGGCCGCGGCGTTCATCGTAGATCACACTATGCACCACGCTGAACGGTCGAATCGTCAGGCGTCCGGTAGCGCGCGCGGCCGGTAGGGTGACGTGAACGCTGTTGAAGTACGACCGGGTGATACACCCACGCCAGCAAGGCCCGCAGTAATGGCAGGCTTGGCGCCCCCGGTGTCCCTGACTCAGAATTGCGCACCGGCCGATGGTCAGCTGCCGCTCGTTGCGGAAATGCTTCGCGATGCCTGCCTTCACGAACTCCTCAGCACAATTGAGCGGCATCGGGCGGAGGAATTTGCCATCCGGTACCTGCGCCAGGCCCAGCGCTTCGCCGCTTACGCCGATGAAGTCGTCCACATGGTCGTACCAGGGCTTGATGTCCGCATAGCGGATCGGCCAGTCGACCGCGACTCCCTCCCGCGCGTTGGCCTCGAAGTCGAGATCACCCAGGCGGTAAGTCTGCCTGCCCCACATGATCGAGCGTCCACCCAGATGCCGCCCGCGGATCCAGTAGAACGGCTTGTCCGGATCGAAGCTGTACGGGTTCTCGACGTCGTTGACGAAGAACTGGCTGGTCTGCTCCTCGAATGCGCCGGTCTGGCTCTGGATGAAGTGCTTGGCTTCGGCCGTCTTCCGGTCCCGAAGCCCCCGAAAAGTGAACTCGTAAACCGGCTTGTGCTCGACGTAGTCACGGGCCGGGTCGATGTTCCGGCCGGCCTCGAGAACCAGTGTGGTGAGACCGCGTTCAGTGAGTTCCTTGGCGGCCCAGCCGCCACTGATCCCGGAGCCAACCACGATGGCGTCGTACGTCCTGAGCACTGTTACCTCCCCCCGGGGGTCGGGATGCCGGTTGCGGTGCAGGGATCGTAGCGACCAGGGATGATCACGCTGCGGAGTTCTTGCGTTGCACCAATTTCGGATGTGTAGTAGCCGTAGAGCGTCAGAAACTTGATCTGGTGCCAGAACGGTGCCGGCTGTTCCACTACTTGATCCGGACGCGGTTGCCTCGGCTTTTCGGCGGGTTTCTCCTCCGGTTGCTGGCTTGGCTCCACCGGCTTCTTCTCGGGCGGCTTGAGTGCCTGCACCGGACCCGCTTCTTCTTCGAGCAGGTTCAAGATCCTATCCTGCCGCGGCGGGGTTGTCGAGGCGAACTCAGAGCCGAACCGCGCCCGAGCGCGGGCATCGACATCAGAAAGCCCCTCGAGGAAGTTGGCCCGCAGCTTCTCCTTGTAATGCTCGGCTACGATGAGCTCGATAAACTCCGGCACGCCGGCAGCCCCTGCACCCGGGGTGTCGGTCTCGGGAATGATCCGCTCGGCGATCGCAGCCACGGTCGCTCGCTGGTGCGGACTGATGAGACCCAGGAGGTGACCGGGAGTCGCGGCCTGCTTATGCAGCCGGCGTCCCAAGGCATACAGCTCATCGGTGCCGTAGCCGGTGAGCACCGGGACTGTCACTGCGCCAGCGAGTAGCCGCACCACCTCTCGCCTGTTCATAATGGAAACCTCCACTCAGCCTCGATTTCCCAAGATGTCTTCCGTGACGATGTGATACCAGCTCTTTTCCTAGGAGTGGTCTTCATAGCGCACTCCAAGCTTGTGCAGCACCGCGTCAGGACACCCCTTCCATTCCGGCACGACCGCATTGCCGAGATACTGCAGATCCTTGACGCCCATCTCACTGGACCAGAACCCGGACGCCGTGAGATCCCGAAAGTTGTTGAAGAAGCTCACGCCAGACTGCATCTCGGGCTTTACCCGGGCGGGCCAGGCGATATCGTCCAGCAAGGCAGCCCGCTCGCTCTCGGCGCAGGCGGCAAAGGTGCGCTTGAACCGGCGACGGCTCTCTGCATCCATCCACGCGAGCCCATCCCGCATGGCCGCGCGATCCTCGGGTGCCGTATCGGAATCGGCCATCATGAAGTCAATGAACTGGGGCACTTTCGCATCACTCGCACTACCGGAGCGCTGGTCGCGAGGAATGATCTGATCTGCCAGGATCCGCACGGTCTCGTATTCGTGGGCAGTGAAAAACGTGGGTCGGAAAGCCGCCACGGCCGAGAGCCTCCCGGTGGAGCGCGCAGCCCTCTCGCAGGCCGCCAGGGTGGATCCAAACGACAGGGAAAGCGGGATGGCAGCGAGCAGCTTGACGGCCTCACGCCGATCGACCGGTTCCACCCCAGGCTCCCGACTGCCGTCGGTCTTCACAGCATCCCCGCCCTTCGCTGATCCGCGATGTAGTCGCAGGTGCGCCAGGCCAGGGCCAGGATGGTCCAGGTGGGGTTCTTGTCGGCCTGCCCTACGAAGGGACCTCCATCCACCACAAACAGGTTCTTCACCTCGTGGGCCTGGCAGTGGCGGTTGAGCACCGAGGTCCGGCGGTCATTTCCCATGCGAGTTCCTCCCACCTCATGGATGATCCGCCCCCCGGCCAGGAGGCCATGATCGCGAGCTGGACCCGGCATCGGATCCAGGGGTTGGCCTCCCATCTGCTCGATGATGGCGCGGAGGGTTTCCTGGGCGTGCCGGGCTTGCCTGGTCTCGTGCTCGCTCCACTTCCAGTGGAACCGGAGTACCGGAATGCCCCACTGGTCGACGGTGCTGGGGTCGATCTCGCAGTATGAGTCGCGGTTCGGAATCATCTCACCGCGCATGGCGAACCACACGGTCGCCCCATAGTAGCGGCGGTAGTCGCGCTTCAGCTGGAGCCCGTAACCTCCACCGGCGGGATACTTGTGGATGTCGCTCAGGATTCCATAGGCGGGCTGGCGGAGACCGCCCCACACCTCGATGTGATAGCCTCGGGGAAAGTCCAGCTTCCGATTGTCCAGCCACCAGGGCATGTACACGTGGAGGCTTCCGACTCCCTCTTCATCGTGGGGCACCTGATCCATGAGTCGGGGGATGACCCCCGCCACGTCGGTGCCGGTCGTGTCGGTGAGGTACTTCCCCACCGTTCCGCTGGAGTTGGCCAGCCCGTCGGGAAAGCGGGGTGACTTGGAGTTGAGCAGCAGCCGGGCCGATTCACAGGCGCTGGCCGCGAGCACCACGACTCGGGCTTGGACGTGCCGGTCTCGTCCGGTCGTCTTGTCGATGTAGGAGACGCCGGTGGCCACTCCCGCCCGGTTGACCGTGACCTCGCGGACCATGGCGTTGGTGACCAGAGTGAGCCGCCCGGTGTCCAGTGCCGGGCTGAGGAGCACGCCGGGAGACGAGAAGTTGGAATTGGTGCGGCAGCCGCGGTAACACTGGCCACAGTAGTGGCACGCCGGCCGGCCATTGTGCTGCCGGGTGAGCACTGAGATGCGGGCCGGAATACAGGTGACTCCTAACCGGTCGCACGCATTTTTGACCAGCAGCTCGTAGCAACGCGGGCGGGGCGGCGGCAGGAAGATGCCATCCGGGTGATTACGAAGTCCCTCAACACTCCCGAAGATCCCAACTAGCCGATCGAGCTGGTCATAGTACGGCTGCAGGTCGTCATAGCCGATCGGCCAGTCGTCACCCAGCCCGTCCAGGCTCCGGGCACGAAAGTCATCGGGCCCGAACCGAAGCGAGATTCGCCCCCAGTGATTGGTGCGCCCGCCCAGCATCCGGGCTCGCCACCAGTCGAAGCGGTTGCCTGGGGCCACGGTGTACGGCTCGCCCGCGATCTCCCACCCTCCGATGCAGGCGTCGAATTCACCGAAGGGACGCTCCCGGCTGGGTGCCCCTCGCCGCGGAGAGTCGTAGGGCCAGGTGAGCATCGCCGAATCTGTTCGGCTGTCCCACGGGCCTCCGGCCTCCAGCAGGATCACCTTCGCCCCGGCCCGGGTCAGCACGTAGGCGGCCATGCCGCCGCCGGCCCCTGAGCCGACAATGCAGACGTCGTAGCCCATCTTGACTTTGCCGGAATCGAGTGACACTAGAGAGTATACCACCAGCCGCTCTGCCAGGCCTTGTTCCAGCTCCATGGGGCTGAAGCGGGTGCTCCTATGATCCAGATCGGGCAGTTGGGCCGACGCGACCTGTCCCTCCTCACCCCATTGCTGGCCATTCTCTCCGCGATGGGTCCAGAATCGTCCATAGCGCAACAGCCGACGCCATCCGGCGTGGTGAGCGGAAGGGTCGTAGACCAGCAGGGAGCACCCCTCCACGGGGTTCAGGTGTTCCTCGACCGTCCGGTGCTCAGTACCGAGACGCACGCGGACGGGCGATATCGGCTACCTCGGGTTCCCGCGGGAATCCAGATCATCCGCACCCGGATGCTTGGGTTTCAGCCCGAGTCCGCCGCCGTAACCGTCAGAGCGGGACAGCAGACCAGCCAGGATTTCATCCTGGTCCGCGATCCGCTGCAGCTCCAGAGCCTGGTTGTGACCGGCACTCGTGCCCCCAGGATGAATCTCGATGCCAGTGTCGCGGTCAGCACGCTCACAGCGACGGAGATCGAGATGGCCGCACCTCGCAGCACGACCGAGATGCTGCGCTATGTACCCGGCTTCACCCGGGTCGAAAGCTCGGGTGGCGAGGTGAATCAGAACATCAGTATGCGCGGCATTCTGGGGGTGGCGTACGTCGCCTTTCTCGAGGATGGGCTTCCGGTCTTTCCCACGATGGAAACCTACTTCATGAACGCCGACAACCTGTTCCGGTTCGACGCCAACATCGAGCGACTGGAGGTGGTGCGGGGCGGCAGCTCGCCCCTCTTCGGCTCGAATACCCCGGGAGCCATCGTCAACTTCATCAACAAGTCCGGGGGCGACGTATTCACCGGCACGATGGGGGTGACAGCGGCCACTCAAGGGCTTGCACGCTACGACCTCAACCTGAATGGGCCCTTCAGCAACGAATGGCGCTTCAATGTGGGCGGGTTCTATCGCTACGACCATGGGGTACGCGACCCGGGCTTTCCCGGCATCAGTGGCGGACAGTTAAAGGGCAGTATTACCCGTCTCCTCCATAACGGGTACGCTCGATTCGCCGTCAAGCACATCAACGACCGCAACCAGTTCATCCTCCCCCTGCCCTTCACCGATGCATCCGATCCGGACTACGTCTCCGGATTCGGCGACTACGGCTCCTTCAACACGCTCGAGGGTGTGGACATCCAGGTGCCGACCCCCGCCGGGGACCTGACCCTACCGCTCGCCAACGGCCTCCGGACCAAGGCGACCTGGTTCACCGCAGATGTGGCGTTCGAGTTGGGCAGAGATTGGCACCTGCAGAACACTGCGCAAGTCATGCAGAACCGGCAGGAATGGAATGCCCTTATCCCCTTCAACCTCATGCCTGCGCAGGATTACGTAACCGGTCCCGCGGAACAGGGCTCCTTGGGTTTTCCGGCAGGTACTACTTTCGAGTATGTCTTCACCAACCACTTCGACCCGGCCGGAGCCCCGCTCCCATTCGATACCCCCAACGGTCTGGTGTCACCCGGGGGCCAGTGGTACATCGACAAGCCGATCTCCGCTGTGCAGAACCAGCTTTCCCTCCGGAAGCGGCTGGGACCGCACCTGCTGTCGCTGGGCGGGTATTTCGCCCACTATACTCAGGAGAATCGGTGGTTCTTCACCGACATCCTGACCGACGTTCGCGACAACCCGCGCTACCTGGATCTGGTGGTCATTCCGCCTGATGGAAGTCCAGTCCAGGTCACCCAGAACGGCTTCCGCAGTTTCCTCCCCTTGTACATCAATGGAACGGGCCAGACCACCATCGTCTCGGGTGTCGTCGGCAGCGAGGTCCGACTCACCGATCGCCTGCGGGCAGACCTGGGCCTGCGAATCGAGCACAATACCTACGGCCAAAACTCAGAGAACACGTCGCTGTTCGATCTCGACGGCGATCCAGCCACCCTGTTCGACGCCGAGAGCTTCGGCAACAATAGCTTCCGCCACTTCAACCTGAGCCTCACCGATTGGTCGGCTTCGGTGGGCCTCAACTTCCGGGTCAACGACCGCCTGTCGGTCTACGGATTGGCTTCTCGCGGTCACAAAATGCCGCCACTGGACGACCTGGTCGGCGCTTCATCCCAGGACCAGGTCGATCTCTTCCAGGGGCCCCAGGTCCCATCCGGGGAACTGGGAGTCAAGTACGCGGCCGGGCGGGTCGCGGCCACGCTGAACGGATTCTACACCCAGCTCAAGAACGTCATCACTCAGGATGTCGTAGTCGATACGGTGACAGGAGCCACGACCTGGGAGATCGAGCCGCTCCCGGAAGCTCGCTCCTATGGAGCCGAGATTGAGGTCTACGTTTCACCGGTAGAAGGACTGCAGCTTCTGGGCAGCGGCACTATTGTGGAAGCCGAGATGGGAAAGGGCATCGACAGCCTGGTCGGTGAGCGGCTCGCTTTGGCGCCCACAACCATAGGGAATCTGGTCGCGCTCTACTCGCCCTGGCGGGCATCCGGCCTCCAGCTCAAAGCCGACTGGCACTGGGTCGGCGCTCGCTTCACCGATAGCCCGCGGGACCGGGTCGTGGATGCGAAGCTGCCTGCCTATGCCTACTTCAACTTGGGGGTGGGTCTCATCCTCCCCAATCGCGGCATTAGGATCAATTTGGATTTACTCAATGCGTTCCAGAGCAAGGGCCTGGAGGAGGGAAATCCGCGACTGGCGAGCGCTGGAAGCAACGTCTTCCTGGCTCGCCCGCTGCTTCCCCGGCGGCTGCAGGCGTCGATAGAGTATGACTTTGGGGACGCGGACTAGGTTCTTAGTCAGTGATGCGGCTCCTGGCTTCCTCGACCAAGTGCCGGAACTCGGGATCGCAGTCCTTCCACAGCTCAGCAAACTTCCCGTAGTGCGCTGCCGCCTTCTGCCGCTCGCCTTGTCGCTCGTAGATCTGTGCCATGCGAAGATGAGCCGGAGCTCCGCTATGGAACAACCCGTCCGCCATGCCCCGAAAAGCTTCGAGGGCTTCTGCGTGACGTCCTACCTTATCGAGTAGCTCGGCCCGGCTGAACGCCTCGTACTCGCGAGCATAGAACGGCGAGTTACCGGTAATTCTCACATCCTCCCGGCTCCAGAAGTCTCCCTTATCGAAGAGGGCAAGCGCCTCGTCCGGCCGACCACCATTACGAGCAGCCTCGGCGCGCACGGCTCGTCCTAGAATACCGACGAACGCCGGTGCAAAGGATGGTCCAGCCCGGCGCTCGATTTCCGCCGCGTAATCCAGGGCGGCTGGATAGTCGCCTAGGCGAGCACTGAGCAAGCCGAGCAGGTAGAGCCGCAGGTATGGATGTGCGGGGGCGTGCTCCTCCGTCACAAAGCCTTCGCGGGCTGGACCCGGCGTGGCCTTCCATCGCCGGAGCGAATCCCGCAGCGCTACCAGCTCCGAGCGAGGCACCTGCTGCAGCGGCCACAGCGAGAAGAGTGCGCGATGCTCGAGAGCATTGGCGAGATCGAGTTCTTCGGCCGCGTCGAGCTCGGCTTTTGCGGCCCTCCACCTTCCCGTCATGAGCTCGATCCTCGCCAACGTGAGGTGAGCCAGGACCCTCACGCCCCGAGAGCGGGATGGCTCCGTGAACAGCCGCCAGCTCCGGCGCCCGAACGCCAGGTCGCCCGTCGTAAAGGCTACCATGCCGCCACTGGCCTGCCCGATCCAATCACTGGCTTTCCGCAGCCCGGCTATGAATCGCTCCGTTCCCGCCGTGTCACCGGAGGCAACGGCAAGCTGCCCGCGATAGAAGTCACCGGGATGCGGAGGGACCACTCGGAGAATGTGGTCGGTCAAGGATGCGAGTTGGTCCAGCCGCCGTTCTTTAGCCGCGATGCCGCTGAGGTGATAGAGCGCGTCGTGGTGAGTGGAATCAATGGCGATCACCCGCTCGAACGGCTCCCGGGCATCCAGCCAGGAATTACCCAGGACGCCGCTCCAACCTATGATCAGGTCACCCAGTTGAAAGTTGGCCTCGAGGTCGTCGGGATGCCGGGTCACGATCTCGCGATAGATCCGCGCCGCCTCAGCGATGCGGCCGCGGAGCGATGCTTCGAACGCCTCGATGAGCCACCGATCGCGGTCGCTCAGACGGCGACTGTGTCGCAGTGCTCGGTCTACTGCCTCAGTGGCATGCTGTCTGTCGGTCCACATCACCGCCGTCGCCATCCGATAGTGGGCCAGGGCGAAGGAAGAATCGATCCGGATCGCGTGCTCGAGGGCCGGAATGCTGGAGTCCAGGTCCCAGGCCCGGAAATGGCGCTCAGCATCGAGGTACGCCTTGAGCGCCGCCAGAGAATCGGTGGTCAGTGCTGCCAGGCGTGAGAGCGCCCCGACAGGACCGCCATTCTGCTGGGCGATCAGTTGTGCGGTGAGCCCGTCTACCAATTGGAAGAGCTGGCTCGACAAGCCGTCGACCAGTGCCTGGTCCTGGCCCTCGCCCGATCGGCCCGACTGGAGCCGCGCGCTGATGCGAAGGCGGCCCCCAGTTTCCATGACGGTACCTAGGACGTAGGAGCCGGCCCCTAGACGGGTCGCCAAATTCCGTGCCTGCTCGATCCCCAGCCTGTCGCCGCCGGTCTGACGGAACTGCACCAGCACGGCGTCAGGATCGACCGTTCGGATTTTTCCGCCCCCATTGAGGTTGGCGCTGAGCAGGTCAACCATGCCGTCCGCCAGGTAGGCAAACTCCGGGCTGCCCCGATAGACAAAGGGGAATACGGCGATTGTGCTTTCGGCCCGATCGGCTGGGGCGGGACGTGCCCGCGGGAGGTCTGGACGCCAAAGGACCGCCCCAATGCCGGCAAGGAGTACTGAGCCCAGGGCGAGAGATCGCGTGCGTCGATAGCGGCGTAGCCGCTGTGCCACTGGAGCGGCGTCTCCCGGAGGGATTTTCGCCGCGGGGGACTCCGACTCTGGTATCTCACCGTCAGCAGCGTTCATTGCCGCTAGCGAGTGTTGCCGACTACGCACCCGCCCGATCAAGTCCCGCGTTTCAGGCGCCGGCTCCGCTTCGTACTGCTCCCGCAGCCGGCGGGCAAATTCCTCGTAAGCCTGCACGGCGCCGGCTCGCTGCCCGATGCGGTCCAGCAGCTCGATGAGGCGCCGCGCTCCGGCTTCGTCATCGGGAGAGAGTGCGAAGGCGCGGCGAGCCCAATGGTCTGCTGCCAGCGGCTCGCCTTCGGCTTCGTGTCGCTCGGCGAGCGTCCAGGCCGCCCGGGCGGCCTGACCCCGCAACCAGATCCGTTCCTCTTCCAACCAGCGCTCGAAGTCACCACAGCCGGAGATGTGAAATCCCTCCAGCAGGTCGCCCCGATACAGCTCCAGTGCCCGGGCCGGGTCGTTTCCTGCCAAAGCGACCTCAAGCTCCACGACGTCACAGGTGACGTGCTCAGCCTCGATCCCGATTTCCCCGTCGCCCCGGCTGGTGACCACTTCCCTGCCGAGTGCATTCCGCAGGTGGCGGAGCGCCTGATTCAGCGCCCAGCGGGCGTGCTGTTCGTCCTGTTCGGGCCAGAGTAAGGCAAGCAGGGTGTCCCGCCGGTGGAAGCCGCGGGGGCGGGCGACCGCAAGGTAGGCGAGCAGCGCGATCCGCTTGGGTTGGGCCAGAAGCGAGTGGATGTCTCTGCCATGTGCATCTCGAAGCCGCAGCGATCCCAGCGTGCGGAATTCGATCATAGGGCGGCCAGACGATGTCTGGCTCCCTCCACCACCGGGCGGAGCTCGGGATCGCAGTCCTTCCACAGTTCGACGAAATGGGCGTAGTGCTCTGCTGCCTTCCTTCGATCCCCCTTCTGCTCGTAGATCTCGGCCATCCGCAGGTGAGCCGGCGCACCGCTGTGAAAGAGGTGCGCCGCGAGTCCCGAGTAGCGGATGAGAGCTTCGTCGTGGCGGCCGAGCCGGTACAGCAGGTCGGCGGCGGCGAATGCTTGGTACTCGTTGCCGAAAAACGGAGAGACGTTCC
>CBFGTM010000034.1:0-38346 GCA_965652025.1 uncultured Gemmatimonadales bacterium | reverse complement strand
TCCCGCCGGTCACTTTTCGGATCGAGGGAGGAGCGGTCGGTCTTAACCCCCAGCCGAGATACCATGTTGCTGGAGACGAAAAAGGCGGCCAGCACCGCGCCCCCTTCCCAGCCCGACCCCCAGAGGATCAGCACTCCGACCAGCCAGGCTGCCACCAGCCCAGACAGCGTGAGGGTACTGGCAGACCACGCGATTCCTGCCACACCCGCGCTGACCATCGCTGCCAGCGGGAGTGACGGCGGACTCAGGGGTCCCTCGCCTCCGCCTGCAGCAAGGCGAGAATGCGAGCCCGCAGCTTCTCGGGACAGGTCTGCCTGGCCGCCCGGGTCTGCAGCATGATGAGGAAGCTCTCCTCGAAGCGGGCGTGCTTGAAGCAGGGACGACAGTGCTCCAGGTGGCGGCGAACCTCGATCATGAGCTCCTGCGTGAGCTCCCGCTTGAGGTAGTCATCCAAATGGGCCAGCGCCTGGGCGCAGTCGACCCCGCTCACGTTGGAGTCTCCCTCGGCTGGATGTAACCCATTTCGACGGCGTGGGAGTACAGGACCGCCTGGAGCTGGCGGCGAGCCCGGAACAGCCTCGACTTGACGGTCCCGACCGGAATTCCGAGCGTGTCGGCGATTTCGGCGTAGCGCATGCCTTCCACGTCGCTCAGCACCAGCACCTCACGAAATTCATCCGGAAGCGCATCGATGGCCTCGAGGACCCTGGCGTCCACGATCTGAGCGAAGAAGGAGCCCTCCGGATCCACCTCCTGGATCGACCGATCCAGGGCATAAGGCTCGACCGTCTCCAGATCCATGGCGATGGGCTCGTGTTTGCGGCGCCGGTAATCATTAATGAAGGTGTTGCGCAGAATGGTGAGCAGCCAACCCTTGGCGTTGGTCCCCGGGCGGTACTGTTGCCAGGAGCGATAGGCCTTGAGCATGGTGTCCTGTACCAGGTCCTCGGCCTGGCTGGTGTCTCCCGTCAGCCGCAGGGCAACCCGGTACAAGGCATCCAGGTGGGGCAGGGCCTCCTGATCGAAGGTCTGCCCCGCGGCGGAAGGTTCGGCCATAACAGGCAATCTAGCCTCCTTTTGTCACCTCTGGCCCGTCGGGGGATCGCTGGCTATGTTCCGCGCCGATTCCTGTGCCCAAGCCCACCGTTCCCGCGCTCATCCCGCTCAGCCTGCTCGAGGCCATTCGCAACCTCGATACCCCGGTCGAGGACGGGCTCGATGAGCTGGCGGAGGAAATCGTGGTGCGCCGCCTGGGTCTGAGTCCCACCGTGGCGGCGCAGATCCAGCGCTACCGCCAGGCCGCCGATCGCGGCACCGCGGTGGAGGTGGACGAGACGGTCTCGGTACTCAGACTGGTGGGACGCCGGGTCGATTCCGCGCTGGTTTTCGCCGACGCAGGCCGCCGCGCCGCCCGCTACGCCGCCCGGCAGCAGGGCCGGTCCTCTCGCACTCTGGTAAGGGTCGCCCCTGGCGGGGTCGGCCAAAGACTGGCCCTCCGGAGCGTAACCCGGATTGCCCGA
Organism: uncultured Gemmatimonadales bacterium; assembly: GCA_965652025.1. Lineage (GTDB taxonomy): Bacteria > Gemmatimonadota > Gemmatimonadetes > Gemmatimonadales > GWC2-71-9 > CAVVWJ01. The sequence goes on along the minus strand of CBFGTM010000034.1, from coordinate 36,826 downwards.
CGGGTCTTCGGAGGCGAGCTGAAGCCGCGTCCGCAGGATATCGAGGTCCTGATGAATACGCCGCTCTCGATCGAGGCCCTGCCTACCGGCGAAGCCTGCGTATTCTACGGCTCGGTCTATCAGGAGTTGCTGCGTTTGCTGACCGGATTCGAAGGTGCTCTGCTGCACGAGGGCTGCCGATCGCGGGGCCAGCAGGCGTGCGTCTGGCGGACAGCAGTGGCGGAGGTCTACGAGTGATCGAGCTGACCGAGCTGCGGCAGGCGCTCTCGGAGGCCCGGGTGGATGGGTGGCTTCTGTTTGCCTTCCACGGTCTCAATCCGGTGGCGGTGCGAGTGCTGGGACTCAGCGGCATGAACACCCGGCGCCTGTTCGTGCTGCTGCCGCGAGAGGGCGAGCCCACCGCCATCGTCCATAAGGTAGAGCGGCACGGCCTGGGCCAGTTCCCCGGCCGGGTCATTCCCTATGCCCGCTGGAATGAGCTGCAGGAGGCCCTCGCATCGGTGGTGGCGGGTCGCACCCTGGCCATGGAGATCTCGCCCCGGGACGCCGTCCCCTACCTGGACCGGGTTCCCTACGGCGTGGTGGAGCTGCTCCAGTCGCTGGGGGCCCGGATCGTACCGTCCGGTGCCCTGGTGTCACGCTTTGCCGCGCGCTGGAGCGCAGCCGAAATCGAAGATCACCGCCAGGCGGCGGAGGTCCTGGCCGATGTGGCCCGCACGGTCCTGAAGCAAGCGGTCCAGGAGACCGGGGGCAGCCTGACGGAAACCGCACTGCAGGCTCGGGTCGTGGCCGCGGTGGAGTCACGCGGCCTGGTCTTCAACGAACCTCCCATCGTGGGCTTCGGAGCCAACTCCGCCCAGCCGCACTACGAGCCGCGTCCTGGTGCCGATGCCGTACTCAAGAAGGGCGACCTGGTGCTGCTCGACCTGTGGGCCGGCCGCACTGCGACCACGGTGTTCGCGGACCAGACCTGGATTGCTTTTGCCGGAAGCCGAGTGCCGGCCCAGGTGCAGAAGGTTTGGGAGACGGTGCGCCAGGCCCGCGATGCGGCCATAGAAGTGATTGGGCAAGCGGCCCGGGAGCGGCGGCGCATCACGGGGTACGAGGCCGACCGTGCCGCTCGCGCTGTGGTCGAAGCCGCCGGCTATGGCGACGCCTTCGTCCACCGTACCGGCCACTCGATCGATCGTGATCTCCATGGCTCGGGACCCCATCTCGATGATTACGAAACCCACGATGACAGGGAGCTGATGCCCGGGGTCGGCTTCTCGGTCGAGCCCGGGATCTATCTCAACGGCTCCTTCGGCATTCGGAGCGAGGTCAACGTCTTCATGACCGGCTCTGGTCCCCAGGTCACTCCCCGGGAGCCGCAGACGGAGGTAATTACGGCGTAGCCCGTCACACGCCCGCGACACTCAATGACGGCCTTCTCTGAGCCAAGCCGAGACCGTCCCGATTTCATGCCGTGCGTCCCCGATTTCATTCCGCAACACCAGGCGCTGACGCCACTCGCGTTTCAACGGGCAACCTGGCCGGTTTCAGACAGTTACATGAACAGCGCTGGGCCCGTGACTTTTCCTTGACACCCAATTTTTGCACCTTCATATTAGGCACCTGCCGACCGGGCCGCGGTCGCGCGGAGCTGTTCTCACGCTGTTCGTGTGGTTTTACGCCGTCCCCACATCCAATGCAGGTACTCATCCCACGCAGTCCTAATCCGAAGTAGGCCTTCGGGCCGACTGGGAGGCGTGCGCGCTTCCCCTGGCAAGCCGGCGTCACGTGTAGTTCCACGCCATTGGAGGACGATTCCATGAAGCAAAGCTGTGTTAGCGCCTTCGCTCGCGCCGCGCGACTCTTCGCGCTCGCGGCAGTCGTGCTGGGCTTTGGAGCGGGCTCGCTCCTGGCACAGGGGTCGACTGGTAAACTCGAGGGCAGGGTGCGCGACCAGGCTGGAGCACCAATAGCCAACGCGCAGGTGTTTATCGTTGGGACGGCGTTTAACGCCCTTACCAACCCTCAAGGGTACTACTTCATCAACAACGTGCCGGCCGGGACAGTCAATGTTCGGGCCGCTTTTATTGGGTACAAGTCGACCCAAGTGGACGGGGTGAGGATTCTCGCCGGCCAGACCATCACGACCGACATCCAGCTGGAGCAGACCGCGGTCCAGATCGAGGAGATCACCGTGGTCCAGCAGACCCAACCGCTGGTCCCCCGCGACGAGGTCACCTCCAAGCAGCGGATCGACGGTGAGTTCACCAGCAATCTGCCGGTGGATCGCCTCAACTCCGTGCTCGCGCTGCAGCCAGGCGTGGTGGCGGCCAGCCCCAACGGCAACACCCTCTCCATCCGGGGCGGCCGCACGCAGGAAGCCGTCACCTACATCGACGGGGTGCCGGTGACCCCGGGGTTCCGGGGTGACAACCGGATCGGGTCCGCGGGAACCGAGATCGTGATCGGCACCAACGCACTGGAAGAGGCGTCGGTAACGACCGGGTCATCCTCCGCCGAGTTCGGCAACGCCCAGTCCGGCGTCATCTCGGTTCAGACCAAGACCGGAGGCAGCAGCTACGCCGGGACGTTCAACTATGAGACCGACGAGCCGTTCGGAGCCAACCACAGTCTGGGCTTCAATCGGTTCACGGCCAGCTTCGGCGGCCCGCTGCTGATGCAGAACCTGACCTTCTTTGTCTCGGGCGCGTTGGAGGGTCAGAATTCGGTCGAAAGCGGGTTTGACAGCCAGAAGTTCCCGCTCTTCGTCCAGGCCGGCATCGACACCACCGTCGCTGTCCCCAGTGCCCTGGGCGATCCGACCGCCGACACCACCCAGGTGCAGGTCTATAACTATGCGATCTATCGGGGTGAGTGCGACGAGTTCGAGAACAGCACCAACCCGGACATTGCCAGCAACTACGGGGTGGACTGTCGTGGCATCCGGGTTCCCCAATCGGCCCGCTCCACCTACCAGCTCACCGGGAAGCTGAACTATTCGTACGGCACCGGCTCGCGGCTGGCTTTGACGGCGCTGTCGAGCCAGTTCCAGGGCCGCAGCTTCCGGGAAAACCTCGACATACCCGGACGGTTCCTCCACTACGGCTCCCTCTACAACCCCCAGAACCTCCCGGGGTTCCGGAATTGGAGCAACGTCCTCACCCTGAACTGGACCCAGAACCTGAGCCGGTCCACCGAGCGGGCCCTGGCCCTGGAGACCTATCTCTCCTACCAGCAGGACCGCACCATCAACGGCCCGATGACCCGGGAGTCCGAGCTCGGCACCCGCGATCCCTTCGGCGGGTTCTTGCTCAGCCCGATCGACTTCCTGTTCAACTTCGACAATTTCCCGATCAACGACGAGCTGCTGCAGAACTTCCGGACCAACACCCTGGGTACTCGGCGGTCTCCCTATGATCTGGAGGCTCCGGCCCAGTACGCCATCGTGGATGAGTGGCGCAACAATGCCTACGGGCTCTACAATCGCGACGAGGTCGCCCCCGTCATCTTCCCTGAAGGCGGAGGCCCCGCGGGCAGCGAGCGGTATGCCAATCGGCTGGTCTTGTATCGGGAGAATCGGCTGATTGGAAAGGCCAACCTCGACTGGCAGTTCGACCGCTACAACCGGTTGAAGCTGGGCGGCGAGTTCACCCATTACGATCTCGACAGCTACAGCTCCCAGCTGGAGAACCAGGCCTTCTCCGACTTCTACATGGAAGAGCCGATCCGGTACAACCTCTTTGCCGAGGACCGGCTGGACCTGGGCGATGTGGTCGTGGTCGGTGGAGTGCGCTACGACTTCTATGACACCCGCGCCCGACGCTGGGCCGACTTCCCTCGGATCTCGACCCATCCGGCGTTCGATCCGACTAATCCCGACGCCTTCTTCACCAACGATTCGCTCTTCCCTCAGGATCAGAGTCACGACTACATCAGTCCGCATATCCAGGTTTCGTTCCCGGTTACCGAGCGGACCAACTTCCGGCTGTCGTACGCCCATCAGGTGCAGGCGCCCGACTTCGGCGTGATCCTCCAGGGGATCAATACCGACCTGGCCACCACCAACACCAACAACTTCTACGGCGCTGACCTGGACTTCGGCCGCACCATCACCTTCGAGTTCGGAGTGCGTCACGCGTTCAGTGATGACATGGTGCTGGACGTGGCCGCCTACAATAAGGACAACCTCTCGAATGCCGCCGGCCGACTGGTCTCCCGCTTCGATCCACTGCGGAGCAACAACCAGAACATCCGGATCATGACCAACGCGGACTTCGGCAATACCCGCGGCATCGACCTGCGGCTGGATCGCCGGTTCGGCAACCTCTTCAACGGTACGCTGTCCTATACCTTCCAGCAGGCCAAGAATACGGGATCCGATCCCGACACCTACCTGGACTTCGGGTCCCGGGTGCTGAACCAGGTATCCGGCGGCAACCAGCCGCCTCCGCAGGCCATCCTGCCGACCGACTTCAACCGGCCGCACAATCTGGCTATCGCGGCCGCGGTGAACTTCCCCAACGACTGGCAGCAGGGCTCGGTCGTCGGCACCGTGCTGGAGAACGTCGGTGTGTTCGCCACCTTCCGGTATACCAGCGGGACGCCGTATACCCGCTGCGACTCGGACGTCGACCAGACGGTGGTGTCCGGCGACAACTGTGATGCCGTCTTCCCCGACCCGCTCAACAGCTCGCGGCTGCCGTCCTTTAAGAACCTGGATCTCCGGCTCACCAAGGGCTTTGCTCTGGCCGGACTGGATCTCACCGGGTATGTCGAGGCCCGCAACCTCCTCAACTTCAAGAACATCATCCAGGTATTCACCACCACTAACGACGTGAACAACGCCGGGGAGGAAGAGAAGAACTTTGCGGCCGACAGCGCTGACTATGCCAACGAGGCCGATGCCTCCGGCGCGCTGAACGGCGATGGATCCATCGATCTCTCCTTCGGAGGCGCAACCGATCCGCGCGCCGGCTGCGGCAGTTGGGTCAATCAGGCCGGTGATCCCGCGGCTCCGAACTGCGTTGCTCTGATCAGGACCGAGGAACGGTACGGCAACGGAGATCACCTGTTCGATCTCGATGAACAGCGCCGTGCATCCGACGCGCTGTACTACACGGTCCGTGGAATTCACAATTTCAGCAGCAACCCACGCCGGATGCGGCTGGGTATAGAAGTGAACTTCTAGGCTGATAGGTGGGTCTGCCGAGCCGGCTAGCGCCGGCTCGGCAGGCACATCCTCGCCATTTTCTCACCTGAGAGAGGACGCAATGCACTCCTTCTTGCGTAAGAGAAACCTGCTGTTCCTGGGGCTCTTCGCTCTGGCGGTGGTCGCGGTAACACCATCGGACGCACCTGCGGCCGGAAAGCCGAAGCCTGGCCCCGGCGCCCGCAGTGGCTTCCGGCTGTTCGCGCGGTCACTCGGGGCCATCACGATCAACCGGATCTACTGCGGTCTGGCGACCACAGGTGAGGTCTGCGTCGACTCGACCAACTCGTCGACCATCGGCGGCGGCTTCTGGCCCAAGGGCACCGCCGACCAGTACGTGTTCAATTCCGGCCTGCAGATCGCCGGAATCGTCGGCGGCGACGGCGGCCCCTGGGCCGGCGACACCACCGGCGCCTTCTTCTTCGACCCCAAGGGCACGACCCAGCACGGCGAGCAGGTGGAGCCGATCTACAACACCACCAACCCGGAAGACAACGCGTTCATCAGCGACACCACCGGCACCTGCAACGAGGTCTGCCGGGCCGCCAAGGTGCCGTCGGGCGACATCAATCAGGACCTGTTCTTCCCCCTGCTGCGGGGCCGGAATCAGGCTTCGCAAGGTGACGTCTGGTGGCTCTCTTGGGACGGCAACCCAGGCCTGGTGGCCGGCCGCCCTCATCCACTGGGCATTCTGGTCGAGCAGCGCGGCATGGGCTGGAACTTCCCCGCGGGCAACCAGGACATCCTCTACTTCCTCTATACGTTCTACAATGTGACGGCGTCCGATCCGGCGGTGTACACCGCGGCGGGCGTCCGGCCGGGCATGGCCGACATCCTGGCCCGACAGGGCGAGGTGTTCCAGCAGCGCAACGAGGCCGCGTTCGGCATCACGCTGCCCGACGGCGGGTATACGGTAGAGAATCTCTTCGCTGCCTTCTCGGCCGACATGGACGTGGCCGAGGCGGGGTCCAACTTCTCGTCGGTGAACGTGCCCTTCGCATTGGGCTACGTCTACCAGGAGAGCTTCAGTCCGGCCGAGGGGTGGACCTTCGATCCCAGTGTCTTCAGCCCACCGTTCTTCCCCGGCTCCGGCTTCGTCGGAGTCAAATACTTGAAGAGCCCGCTGGGTCCGACCGGTGAAGAGGTGGGGCTCACGCTGTTCAGCAACACCATCAACGGCGGTGCGTTCGACGACGCCCAGAACACCACCCAGCTGTTCCGCTATATCTCGAACAACATCAATCCGGCCGCGGGTGACGCCCCCTGTAACACCGGCAATCCGCAGCAGACCAGGATTTGCTTCGTCAACAACACCGCATCCGACGACATGCGGTTCTTCCAGTCGTCCGGCCCGCTGACGTTGGGGCCGGGACAGTTCGGCACCATCGCCGTGGCCTACATCTTCGCCGCACCGCGGATTGCAGGCGCGTGCGTGGGGCCCGGCACCTGCACCATCACCCCGGGCGATCCCCGGCTGCTCAGCGCCCCAGCCACCGCCGACAACGTGAACACCGTGGACTCGGTAGCCGGGTATACCGGCTATACTGGGGATGCGGATGCGGACGGTGTGGCAGACCAGGGTGAATTCGCCCTTCCCACGGCGGGCTCTCTGCTGGGCAAGGCGCTGGTGGCCCAGAGCGTGTTCGACAACGGCTTCCTGCTTCCCTTCGCCCCCGAGTCGCCGGAGTTCTTCCTGATCCCGGGCGACAACCAGGTCACGGTGCTCTGGCGTCCGTCGCCGACCGAGACCACGGGCGATCCATTCTTCGTGATCGCCAGCTCACCCACTCGGACCGATCCGGAGACCGGCATCGTCGAGCCGAATCCGCTGTACGATCCCAACTATCGGCAGTTCGACGTGGAGGGATATCGGGTTTATCGCGGCCGGGTCGATTCGCCCGACGAGCTGACCCAGATAGCCCAGTTCGACTACCAGGGTACGGTCATCACCGACTTCACCAGCCAGATCAGCGTGGCGGGCCAGCTGGACGTCGGCTGCGCTCCTGAGATCGGCATCAGACTCACCTGTGTGGTGCCCTTCGATTCGCTGGTCCCGAATGTAGCCCCAACGGTAAGCAACCCCGTGCCGCTGGTCGGACCCATCATCCAGGTCAAGCGCGGCGAGCGTACCGCGCTGGCTACCGGACAGGCGATCATCCTCGTCGCCGACACCGCCGTCACCGGCGGTGCCAGTGGCTCGCCTGAGCTGGAGGATACCGGCGTCCCCTTCACCTTCCTGGATACGGGAGTGCGCAATAACCTGCGCTACTTCTACTCGGTCACCGCTTTCGACATCAACTCCTTCCAGTCAGGACCTTCGGCGCTCGAGTCACCCCGGGCAACCAAATCGGTGATTCCGGTACCGCAGGGCACCAATGCAACCGTCACTGGAACGGTGACTGCGAATGTGGTCGGCCGGGGAGTGGCGACGGACAGTCTCTTCACCGCGCCTACGTTGGATCCTGCCACCGGCCGCTTCAGCGGACCGTTCCCGCCGGCGGATGGTGGAGATCTGCACTTTGCTGGCCAGTTTGCCAGCCAGATCATCTCGGCACCGGGTGAGCTGACCGCCACGCTCGACAGCTTGACACTGGGGTCCGCCTATGATGCGCTCCCAACGACCTACTACCTGACGGCCACCACCGCACTCGGCTCCTTCCAGATGGTGATGCCGCTCACCCAGGATCCGACCAACCTCGATGCTTCGGCCAACCAGTTCTACCTGGCCGTACCGGCGGATCCGGCCCTGGCCGGGAACTTCGGCGGCGGAGCCGCGGACACGTTGCGGGCGGAGTTCCTCCAGACCCTGCCGGGCGTGTACTACACCAACTCCCCGGGACGCGGCTGCATCAACGCCGCCTCGGGTTTCACCGCCGGTCTCGGCTGCGATTACAACGGCTCTCGGTGGTTCAACGGACCGTCGCCAGCCAACAACGAGACCAAGGCCGACCCCAACGCCGGCAACCGGCAAAACTCGGCCACACCGGCGCCGTTCCGGAGTCCCAACAACGCGGGTGAGCTGGCGGGTGTAGCGGCCATCCACGAGGATCTCTCGTACCAGACCGTCAACAACGTCTGGCGCGTGGTTGAGGGCGCAATCTCCGGGGCATCCCGGGCGGCGGACTACAACGTGTACTGGGGCGTCGGTGGGACGGTCGATTCGGTTATCGACGTCACCCACAACGTGCCGGTGGCGTTCAGTCCCAGGGCGGGTGCCAGCTGGGGCTTCCTGAACCAGTCGGCCACGGGGTCGTCCCCGCTTACGTCTTTGGACATGTGCCTGGTCGAGCCGCTGCTCTCATTCCCGGCAGTCTCTGATCCAACCGCCGGCCTCATCGGCTGTGCAGGGTCGCCGGCGGTTGCCCTGAGCCCCACGGCCGTGCCTGGCCCAACCGGCTTCGTGCAAACCGGCTTCGGCGTCGCCCTTGCCACCGGACCCGGCTTCATCCTGTACATGCCGGGACACTTCTTCACCTTCGATCTCGGACCTGCCGGGACGCTGCCGGCACAAGGAACCGTCTGGTCGCTGCGGACCTATACCGGGGCCATCACCGGTGGACACGGCGATGCCGGCAACGACGGGTCCTACGCCTTCACCCCGGCCGAGCGTCCATTCACCGCGGTGGGGGCCACCGTTCGGCTCAGCTATTCCACGACCAATCAGGTGGTAGCGGCTACACCCGAAGACCTGAGGCGGGTGCACACGGTCCCGGACCCGTACTACGTAACCAGCCAGTTCGAGCAGACCACGGACACCAAGGTCATCAAGTTCGTGAATCTGCCAACTGACGCCATCATCCGGATCTACTCCTCCAGCGGCGTTCTGGTGTCGTTACTCGAGCATCACTCGACTACCTACGGCGGTGCCGAGGACTGGAACGTCCGCAATCGCAATAACCAGATCGTGGCGAGCGGGGTCTACTTCTACCACATCGAAGCGGGCGATGCTCGTCATGTGGGTCGCTTCACGGTCGTGAATTTCGCTCAGTAGCAGCCAACGGGAGGGGGCCGGTGCGCCGGCCCCCCAACATCCAGGAGATGGGGAGCATATGAGTCACTTTACAGCACGAAACCTGGCCCTGATGGCAGCCCTCCTGAGCGGGCTTCCTGTGGCCGCTACGGCCCAGGACATCAACCAGGACAACACGGCGTACGGCACGACGTCGGCGGAGTTCCTGCTCTTCGGAGCCGGGGCCCGGGGCACCGCACTCGGTGGAGCCTTCCAGTCCATCGCCACTGACGTCAGCGCGCTGTACTACAACCCGGCCGGCATTGCCATGATGCCGAGGGCTGCCGCCATGATCGGTACCTATGACTATGTGGCGGATACCCGATACAGCTGGGGCGGCATTGCGTTTCCGTTCTCCGGCGGCTCCCGCGCGGTGGGTATTCAGATCGGCACCTATGGCTTCAAGGACCAGCCGGTCTACACGGTGGAGCAGCCTGACGGCACCGGCTCGGTCTATTCAGTGAACGAGACCTTTGCCGGCATCAGCTTCGCGCAGAACTTCTCCGATCGGTTCTCCGCGGGTATCAGCGCCAAAGGCGTATTCGACAACCTCGGACGCGCGTCAGGACGGGCATTTGCCTTGGACTTCGGTACCAGCTTCCACTCCAGCCTGAGTGGGCATCCGATCCGGTTCTCCTTCGTGGTTTCCAACCTCGGAACCAACCTGTCCTACAGCGGCGAGGCCCTCGAGGCGGAGACGCCGCGGGACCCGATTCCGGGCGAGCCCGAGGTGCCCTCGAACCCGCAGCCCTCGGAGTTCCAGACCACCGGGTACAGCCTGCCCACCACCTTCCGGGTGGGGCTCGCCTATGACTTGATCACCGGCGACAACAACCGGCTTACCCTGATCTCGGACTTCAACCAGCCCAACAACAACGGCGCCGGCTTCTCGGCCGGTGGCGAGTGGATGTCGGAGCGGCTGGGCGGGTCCGCCTTCGGCGTGGCCTTGCGGGGCAGCTACAGTTACACCGCGGCCAACAACCTGGATCCCATCGATCCCAACACTACCGCTCTGGGCGACGAGGAGAACCTCCAGGGCCTGGCCTTTGGTGGCGGGCTGAACTACGGCAGTGGCAACTTCAATCTCGGCCTCGACTACGCCTGGAAATATCTCGGCGTGCTCGGGGGAACCAACTTCTTCAGCGTCAGCCTAGGCTGGTAGCTGTGTGCGGGCGCCGGGCGGAGCGCAGCAGGCTCCGCCTGAGGCCCGGCTTATATAGGTCATCAATGTTGCGCATGTTCAAGCTGATTGTTCTGGCGGTGGTTGCCGGGTCTTCCCTGGGCTTGGCAGCCGACCAGCGTGATGCCGGCCTGGTATTAAGGGCCGTGCGCTTCTATCGGGCCGATCAGGACCGAACCCGGGTCAAGGGACTGGTCCAGATTCCCCTGTCCTTCCTGCAGCCGTCTCGCGGAGGAGGCCAGGCTGGTTACACGGTGACGGTTCGCGTGGCCGACTCGACCGGGTTGGCTCTGTATCAGCAGGCCTGGCAGAATCGGGCCACCATCACCAACGACGCCAACGCATACACCGTGGAGATCGTGGACTTTGCCGTGGCACCAGGCAAGTACCGCTTCGAGGTGGCTGTCCAGGACTCCGCCAGTGGGCGCAAGGTGAGCGCTGCGACCGACCTCCAGGCGCTCTCGGACTCCAGTGCAGCCTCCGACCTGCTGATCGCGCCGGAGATGCGGCTGGCCAGCTCGACCGACACGGTTCCCCGTCTGGGGGAGTTTCGGACCGGGAACAACCTGGTCACTGCCACTGCGCGGGTCCTCCTGACGCCGCTGCGGGCAACGGTGTACTACCTGCTCGAGGTCTACACGGACCAGGCAGGCAATGGCCAGATGAGCGTTGCCATCCGGGACTCCGCCGGAAAGACCGTGACCAAAACCGCTCCGCAGGCGGTGAGTGTGACCGCCGGCGGTAGCGTCCTCAAGGGCCAGCTGGACCTTACCGGGCTACCACCCGGTGGCTACCTCATGCTGGCCGATCTCCAAATCAACGGCCGCACCGTTCAACGGTCGGCCGAGCTCACCATGGCCGGCCTGGGTGAAACCCTGGCCAAGGACGCAGCCCGGCGGGAGGCCGACCGGATCACCGACGAGGGCTATTTCGCCGCCATGTCGGACGCCGAGCTGAATGAGGCAGAGGCCCCCCTGGTGTACATCGCCGAGCCTAAGGAGCTCCAAGTCTGGAACTCCAAACTGAGCCTGGCCGCGAAGCGGCGGTATCTCACGACGTTCTGGAAACAGCGGGACCCGACACCGGGTACCCCGCAGAACGAGCGGAGGGAGGCGTACTACGCCGCCGTGGACTATGCCAACAAGGCGTTCAAAGAGGGTGGCAGAAATCCGATCTCCGGCTGGCGGTCCGATCGGGGCCGCATCTATGCCAGGAACGGCAGCCCGGAGGAGGTGTACCGGCAGCAGCAACAGGGGCGGGCTCCACCGTACGAAGTCTGGAAGTACGCGAGGGGAAAGGGCTACTACTACATCTTTGCCGACCGGTCCGGCTTCGGGGCGTTCACCCTGATGCACTCCAACGACCTGAAGGAAACAGGATTTCCGGGCTGGGCCGGGGTTCTCGGTGGACCGGCGGTCGCTGACATCGGCCAGTTCCTGGGAATCGATCTAAATGCACGAGCGTCGTTTTGAGCGGCGTTGCTGACGGGCTTTCAAGCGAAGTTTTCACGTCTCACATGACGAGGTGCTCAGTATGAAGCGTTCGATGTGTGGCTTGGTCGTGCTGACAATGGCCGCCGGGCTGTGGTCGTGTAACGGCGATCCGACCTCGGATTTGCAGGGTTCGGAGAAGCGTGTCGTGGCCGACCCATCCACCGTGGTGCTCGGCCAGGGCACCCAGAAGTTCGTCGTGGTCGAAGAGGTGGATGCCCAGGGGAACCAGCAGGCCGTCAATTTCACTATTCGCAACGTCGGCCCGGGTATTACGGTGGAAGAGGACCCCACCTACCTGGCAACGACGATCGGCACCAATCTGGAAACCAGTCAGCGGTTTATTGTGACCGGGAACGAGTTGCTGAACAGCTCATTCACCGTGGAGACCAACGGCGATACGCTCCTGATACCGGTGACGGTAGCCCCGAACGATTTCGCACCGGCCTTCTCCAACCTTGCCCCGGCTCAAAATCAGGAACTGACGGTGACGGCCCCGGCAGGCTACACCTTCATGCCCGGAGCGTTCATCAGCTTCGGAGCCGACGTGGGGGTGGTCACCTCTCGGTCGCCCGACGGCACGGCCTTCTCGTTTGTGCCGCAGCCCTTGTTCCCGGATCCCACTGAGATCCCGCCGACACCGAAGTTCAGGACCGCGACGATCGATTCAGTAGAGGCTGCCTACATCCCCGGGGTCCCGTTGACCCTTCCGACAACGGACTCGGTTCTGATCCCGCTGCTCGATACCGTGCCTGGCCACAACTCGACCAGCACGGCCCCGGTTATTCCGACTCCGGTCCAGGGCGGCGCCTCGGCATTCTTCGATACCGGTGGCTTTACCGGCACTGATATCGTGTATCCTCAGTTGGGCTTCTCCTCCAACGGGGCCCAGTACTATCAATTCACCCTGACGGAACCGCTGGACACGGTGAACATCACGCTCAACTGGCCGGCCAGCAGTCTGGCAGACCTGGATCTGATTCTGTGTCCTGAGCCCTCCTGCGACATCAACACCGCCAACCTTGTTGCAGCGGGCGCCAGTCACCCGGAGAGCGGTGACTACATTCTGCCGGCGGGAACCTATTACATTGTAGCCGAGTTCTTTGCCAGCGCGGTCCCGCCGCTTCCGCCGGACACTCCGACGAGGATCGATATCACGATCCTCCGTTAACCGGACGGTCCATTCTGGATAAGAACCCCCATGCAGGTGATCCTGCATGGGGGTTTCTCATACCGTGATCGGTTCGGTCTCTCGGTCCTCCAGGTCATCGCGGAACTGGCGCTGATACAGCCGAGCGTACAGCCCGCCCAGCTCCAGCAATTCGGAGTGAGATCCCATCTCGACAATGCGGCCGTGATCGATCACCACCAATCGGTCCGCCCGCCGCACCGTGCTTAGCCGGTGCGCGATGATGAGCGTAGTCCTCCCGACCAGCAGCTTGCCGAGGGCGTCCTCGATCAACCGCTCGCTCTCGGTATCCAGGTTGCTGGTCGCCTCGTCCAGAATCAGCACGGCGGGATTCTTGAGGATGGCCCGGGCGATGGCAATCCGCTGCCGCTGACCACCGGAAAGCTTGACCCCACGCTCACCTACCACCGTCTCATAGCCGTTCGACAAACGCTCGACGAATTCGTGGGCATGCGCGCCCCGTGCCGCCGCCTCGACCTCGTCCTGGGATGCTCCGGGCCGGGCGTATGCGATATTCTCCCGGATCGTTCCGCTGAACAGGGCCGGATCCTGAGGCACGATGCCGATGGCGGCGCGGAGATCGGCCAGCCGGAGCTGGCGAACATCAATCCCGTCGAGCAGCACCCGACCGCGATCCACGTCCCAGAAGCGGGGCAGCAGGGACACCAGCGTGGTCTTCCCCCCGCCGGAAGGCCCCACCAGGGCAACCACCTCCCCCGGCGTGCAGTGGAGGTCGACGTCTTCCAGAATCCAGGGAAGCGCCGGGGTTCGCTGGTAGCGGAAGGAGATCCGCTCGAAGGCCACCCTTCCCTGGACCGGGGAAGGCAGTTCCTCGGCAGCTTTCGGATCGCTGATGGTGGGAGACATCTCCAGTATCTCGAACACCCGCTCGGCCGCACCCACCGCCTCCTGATAGCTGCTGAAGAAGGAAGCCAGCGCCCCAATGGCCGCGGCGATGGTGATGGTGTACAGGAGGAACTGCACCAATTCCCCCGGGGTGAGCTGACCCTCCAGCACCAGGAGACCTCCCTGCCAGAGGACGAACACGATGCCGACGAAGGTGGAGAAGGTGAGCACGCCGAAGAACACGCCTCGCAGCTGCGCCCGGGTCAGAGCCGCCCTGACGCTCGCCCCGATTCGCTCCCCATACCTCGCCCGCTCGGCCGGCTCCTGCACGAAGCTCTGAACCGTGCGGATTTGACTGAATGCCTCCTCGGCTACAGCGGTAGCCTCGGCCACCTTGTCCTGCACCCCGACGGTCATTCGCCGGAGGCGGCGGCCAAAGTAGAGCGCCGTCCCGATCACGAGCGGCACCACTCCCAGCGCGGTCAGGGTCAGCCGCGGCTGCATCAGAGTCAACAACACGATGCCGCCGACCAGGGCCAGCAGCTGGCGGGAGAACTCCGCTATCTGATGGCTCAACACACCCTGCAGGAGGCCGATGTCGGTGGTCAGCCGGCTGGTGAGCTCCCCGGTCCGGCGCTCGGCGAAGAATCCGGGAGGCATATCCAGCAGCTTGGCAAAGAGCTCTCCCCGAAGACCTGCGACCACCCGCTCTCCCACGGCGCTCAGGAGATAGGTCTGCACATAGTTGAGAACCGCCTGTACGCTGAACAGGATCACCAGCCCGATGGCAATGCGGTCGAGTATTTCCCGGCTCCGCTGTACAAATGCCGCATCGAGCAAGTAGCGCACCACCATGGGGAACGCCAAGCCCAGCAGCGCGCTGGCGACCAATGTGAGCGAAGCCAGGCTCAGCATGCCGGAGTAAGCGCGGACGCGGGGCCAGAGCCGGACCAGGCGGCCGGGGGCAGGGAGGCGCCGGGTGGAACCGGTGTCGTCCGACTTAGTGGCCGTGGTGTCCGCCCGTCGGTGTGGCAAGCTCGCGGTCGGGATGGTCCAGGATCAGGACCTTGGCCGGTGGGTCGCGGTGACCGAAGGGAACGGCGCGGTCAACGCCCATGGCCAGGAAGAGCAGGGCGAGATATACCAGGCTGTAGCGATACATCTGCCAGGCAACCGGGGTCGAGCCCCGCTCCCGCAGGAGTCGGATGCAGTACCAAAGCAGCCTGGCACCCAGCAGCAACGCGGCCCACCCGTAGAAGGCGCCGAGTGCCCCCAGTAGCGCCGGCATGATGGTGAGGGGTAGAAGAATGAGGGTGTAGGCCAGCATCTCGAACTTGGTTCGTCGCTCGCCTCGAACCACCGGAAGCATGGGCACCCCGGCCTTGGCGTACTCCCGCTGCTTAATGAGCGCCAACGCCCAGAAGTGGGGTGGAGTCCAATAGAAAATGATGGCGAAGAGGTAGATCGCGGCCAGGTCCAGCTGGCCGGTCATAGCGGTCCATCCCACCAACGGCGGGAAGGCCCCGGCAGCTCCGCCGATCACGATGTTCTGCGGACTGCTGCGCTTGAGCCAGATGGTATAGACGAAGACGTAGAACAGAAGCCCGGCGAGGGCGATCCAGGCGCTGAGCTGATCCACCTTATACCAGAACACCCCGAACGCGGCCAGCCCCAGACCGATTCCGAAGGCCAGACCTGCCGCAGGCCGGATTCTCCCCGCCGGAATAGGACGCAGCCGGGTCCGGCCCATCTTGCCGTCGATGTCCCGATCGAACCACATGTTGATGGCGTTGGCCCCACCCGCCATCAGATAGCCTCCCAGAACGACCCAGAGCACCAATTCGGCTGAAGGAAGTCCGGCCGGAGTGATGAACATCGGGGCAACGGTGGTCACCAGCAGGAGAGAAATGATGCGTGGCTTGGTCAGCGTGATCAGGTCGGCCAGGAGCGTAGGCCGCTCAGGCAGCTCTCCGGTTGCCATTGGGGCTGTCGCGGGCGTTCGGTTGGAGTGGAACAGCAGAACCACCAGTGTCGCCCAGACCCCGGTGCCGACCAGGAGATGCGCCACTCGGAATCCAGCCGGCAACAGGTGGGTAACCATGAACGCACCCACCGCGATCTGAAGCAGCGACATCAGCAGCACCAAGAGCGTCCACCGGCGAACCCGAGCCTCGGCCGGCCGGGACCGGCGGGTCAGGATGGTGGCGAGAGCCACGATGAGTCCGACAAACAAAAATGCCAGCACCCGGTGAGCCCAGTGCAGGGCGGCCAGCGGGGCCGCTGGTGGCGCCAGTGTTCCATTGCAGAGGGGAAGACCCAGGCAGAGCAGGCCGGCATCGAAATTGGCCACCTGGGCTCCGAACAGGATGACGGCGAAACCCGTGACCGCTACCGTCAGCACCAGCCGGTTTTCCGGGTGACGCTGCAGGGAGGGGAGCGGCTGGGTGCCGTCGGCGGCGCGAAGCCCGGTCACGATCAGCACCGCCAGCAGGATCATCGCATTGGCGAAGTGAGTGATGACCACCCAGGGCGGAAGGGCGAGTTTCACGGTCACCGCCCCCAGTAGCACCTGCACCACGAGCAGCAGGGAGGCAACAGTGGCCGGGTCTCTTACCAAAGGCTGGGACCGATGGTACCGCCAGGCTACAATCGTGGTGCTCAACACCACCAGCGTCACCAGAGCCGCGGCCCAGCGGTGCCCGATCTCGATCATGGTAGGCAGATCCAGCGGGGGGAACCACTCGCCATTGCAGAGCGGCCAGTGATCTCCACAGCCCATACCCGAGCCGGTAATCCGAACGATCCCACCGAGCACGATCAGGCCAAACGTCAGCCCGGCGCCGGTCCAAGCCAGGCGGCGCAGTGCCCGGGGATCCCCCACCTGTGTTCGATTCATGACTCGAGTGTCGCTTCCAAGGTCGTGATCCAGGCCATTATAGCTGGCCAAAGATATATTTGGCCATGCTTCCACAACGTGATGCCTGGGGCGAGCGTCTGCCGCGGCACCTGGGCCTCTGGAGTGCGGTGGCCGTGCTTATCGGCTCCACCATTGGCAGCGGGATCTTCCGGGTGCCTGCCAGTGTCGCGGAGCGGCTCCAGGAGCCCGGCCCGGTCCTCCTGGCGTGGGTAGTCGGAGGCGTCATCGCTCTGTTCGGTGCCCTTACCCTCGCTGAGCTGGCGGGAGCGCTCCCCCGATCCGGGGGAGTTTTTGCTTATATCCTCGAGGCATTCGGACCGCTCCCCGCCTTCCTGTTCGGCTGGTCGGAACTGACCGTTATCCGGGCCTCTGCGTTAGGCGCCATCGCGACCATCTTCGCCGAGTACCTGGGCCACTTCGTTCCGCTCGACCCCATGGAGGTTCGCTGGGTGGCTGCCGGAGCCGTGATCAGCGTCGGCCTGCTGAACTACCTGGGGGTGAACCGGGCAGCGGTCTTGATGAACCTGTCTACCGTAGCCAAGTACACTGCCCTCGCGGCCCTGGTGCTGCTGGCCTTCACGGTCGGAAAGGGTAACCCGTCGCATTTCAGCCCTGTCTGGGGCAGCGGCCTCAATCTCTCTCTTCTGGCGACCGCGCTCATCGCCATCATGTGGACCTACGATGGCTGGGCCGACCTTTCCTTTATGGGTGGTGAGGTCAAAGACCCCGGGCGCACTCTGCCGCGCGCCCTGATCCTCGGCACCTTCGGCATCTTGGTGATCTACCTGCTGCTCAACGTTGCCTACATCTACCTGGTGCCGCTGAACGACATGGCTCGGTCGCCTCTCATCGCCGCCACGGCCGCCGAACGGATTCCGCTGCTGGGGCGCCACGCCGGAGGCGCCATCTCGGCGGTCGTCATGCTTTCCTGCTTCAGCACGCTGATCGGCTCGATGATGACCGGCCCCAGAATCTTCTTTGCCATGGCCGATCGGGGCTTGTTCTTCCAGACTATTGCCCGGGTCTCGCCCCGCTACCACAGTCCCTCTGTCGCCATCTGGCTGGCCACCGGCCTCGGCGTCGTCTACGTCCTGCTGAATGACTTCCAGCAGCTGGCCGACAAGTTCATCCTGGGTATCTGGCCATTTTACGCCCTGGCAGTCGGAGCGGTATTTGTTCTCCGCCGGACTCGGCCGGAGCTGCCGCGGCCATATCGGACCTGGGGATACCCGGTGGTGCCCATCCTCTTTCTGTTGGCCTCGCTGGCCATGGTAGTGAATGCCCTGTGGACCGACCCGGTGAACACCGGTATCACCTTCGGGATCATCCTGGTGGGCATTCCGGCCTACCTGGCGTGGCGTGCGTGGAGGCCCACGAGCCCGCAGCCGGCGCTAGAAGACACCCTCTAAGACCTCACCTCCAGCGCGATATCCGCCGCCCGGACACTGTGGGTCAGGGCGCCGACCGAAATGAAGTCTGCCCCTGCTTCCGCATAGGCCCGCGCGTTGGCCAGCGTGATTCCTCCGCTGGCCTCGATCTGAATTCCCCGGCTTTGCCGCCGCGCGGTCTCAGCCCAGGATCGAAGCGTAGCGGGTGACTGATTGTCTACCAGGAGGCGAGTTGCCCCGGCGGCACACGCGAGCTGGAGCTGCTCCGGGGATTCCACCTCCACGTACAGCGCCGCTACTCCACGCTGCCGAGCCGCTGCGAGCGCTGCTTCCAGGCTCTTGCCGGTCCGTCGAAGTGCCTGCCAGTGGTTGTCCTTGACCATGACCTCGTGGGCTAGATCCAGGCGATGAGTTTCGCCGCCTCCCGCCACCACCCCGGCGACGTCGAGCTGGCGAAGCCCCGGCGCTGTCTTCCGGGTATGGAGGATACGGCAGCCGGTTCCCGCGACCGCCTTCACAAAGCCATGGGTGGCTGTCGCTATTCCTGAGGCCCGCTGCAGGATGTTGAGCAGCGGTCGCTCGGCTCGGAGAATGTGCTTGAGCTCCCCCGTCACGGTGGCGACAACGGCTCCCGGTTCGGCGTAGCTCCCGTCCACCGAGCGCCAGTGAATCGTGCAGCCGCATGCCTGGGCAACGGCCTCGGCGTATGCCGAGCCGGCCAGGATCCCGCCACTACGAAACTCGATGATCGCCTCGGCCTTGGTGCCAGGAGGGATGGTGAGGTCGGTCGTCAGGTCAATCTCGCCGTCCTCGGCGAGGGCCGCCGCGGCAACACGCGCAGCATCTGTGGTAGGCGGCAATGCTCCTCTACCCGAGTGCAACCATTCGGTCGATGGCGCGCCGAGCTCGGGCGGCGATATCGGGTGGGACGGTGACATGATAACGATCGAGCTTCAACGAATCCCGTACGGATGGAAGGGTGATCGTCTTCATGAAGGCACATACCGCTTCCGGGTCCGCTGGAATGAACTGCTTGTGCGGCGCCACCTGCTGCATCCGATGCATGATTCCCGTTTCGGTGGCTACGATGAACTGCGAGGCCGGACGCTCCGTCACCTTTCGGATCATCCCCTCCGTCGAGGTGATGTGGAGGCCTTCCGGGTTTACATCGCCCAGGCCCATGCTGTAGATGAGCTGCCCGGCGCAGCCGCACTCCGGATGTACCAGCACCTCCGCGTCGGGATATTCGGCCCGGGCCTGGTTCAGTACCTCGGGACGGATGCCCTCGTGTACGTGGCACTCCCCCATCCAGACCTCGATCCGCCGCTCCGGCCGCATCCGCCGCAGGTGACTTCCCAGAAAGAAATCCGGTAGAAAGAGAATGCCCTTCTCGGCCGGAATGGCGTCAACTACATCGAGCACGTTGCCGCTGGTGCAGCAGTAATCCAGCTCGGCCTTCACCTCCGCTGTCGTGTTCACATACCCCACGGCGATGTAGTCGGGGAACTGGGCCTTCCACCGGCGCACGTCTTCCGCGGTGATGGTTGCCGCGAGCGAGCACCCGGCTCGCAGATCGGGCAGTAGTACCCGCTTGCGGGGCGACAGGATGGCCGCCGTCTCGGCCATGAAGTGAACCCCGCAGAAGATGATCACGTCGGACTGGGTACTGGCGGCCTGACGAGAAAGTCCGAGGGAGTCGCCAACATAGTCCGCGACATCCTGGACTTCCGGCCTCTGGTAGTTGTGGGCCAACACCACGGCGTTGCGCGCCCGGGCCAGCCGGCGGATCTCCGACTGAAGGCTGGCGATCTCCTGCGGTGTCTCTTGAGGAGCCTCGATCACCGGAAGCTGGAGATCGCTTCTGCCGTTGGACGAGGCCATCACACGGCCTCGCGTTTGAGGGTGTCCGGCGGATAATCGGTTCGCCGATGCCCTCCCCGGCTCTCCCGCCTCCCTCGGGCTGCCTGGGTAATAAGCCCGGCCACCAGCAGCTGGTTCCGCGTTCGCCAGGCATCGGCCGGAGTGGCGCGGGTCAGCCGGTCGAGCTCCTGCTCTGCCAGCAGGAGCGACGATTCGCTGCGCAGCACTCCCACATTGGCGGTCATGAGGTTGCGCATCTCCTGGCGAATCGGCTCACAGCCATCGTCGGCCCCGCTATCGGGCATGCCATCCGACAGCAGCGGGTCCAGCGAGGCCGCGGGAGCAGCCATTCGTGCCAGGGCCCGTCCGGCGCGGTCAGCGAACACCAGGCCCTCGAGGAGAGAGTTGGATGCCAGCCGATTGGCGCCGTGCACTCCGGTCCGTGCCACCTCACCAACAGCCCAGAGGCCCGGCTTGGTGGTCCGCCCCTCGAGATCGGTCTGAATTCCCCCCATCGCATAGTGCAGCGCTGGTGCCACCTGCAGCAGGTCCCGGCTGGGATCCAGCCCGTGGCGGGCAAGCATAGCTGTGATGCCAGGGAACCGGGCAGGAAAGTCCTTTACCGACCGGGCATCGAGCCATGCGCCTCCGGCTGAGTCGGCCGCTGCCACGGCCCGCGCCACCACGTCGCGAGGGGCGAGCTCTCCTCGGGAATCGAAGTCCAGGGCAAACCGGCGACCCGAGCGATCCAGCAGGACGGCTCCCGCTCCCCGCACCGCCTCGGAGATGAGAGGTGCTGGATTGAGGCCGGGCCTCTTGAGGGCTGTGGGGTGAAACTGGAGGAATTCGATGTCCCGAAGCTGGGCTCCGACGCTATGGGCCAGCGCCCAACCATCAGCTGTGGCCACTCGGGGGTTGGTAGTCACGGCGTACAGCTGGCCGACGCCGCCAGTCGCCAAGATTACCGCTGAGCTGGCCAGCGTTCGGCTGGTGCCGCCCTGCGGAAGCACGGTAACGCCGAGGACCTGGCCATTCTGCACCACCAGACCGGTCACCTCAGTGTGCTCCAGGAGCTCGATCTCGCGGTGCTGGCGGACCACCTGAGCCAGGCAGCTGATCAGGGCGGCTCCGGTGCGGTCTCCGCCGGCATGAATGATTCGGGGGCGGGTGTGAGCCGCCTCGAGGCCCAGGCCGAGCTTGCCATCGGGTCCCCGATCGAAGACCGCGCCCAGGGCAAGCAGCTCGTAAATTCTGTCCGGGCCCTCATTTGTAAGTATCCGCACTGCCTCGGGATCGGCTAATCCATCGCTGGCGGCGAGGGTGTCCGCGGCGTGCTGGCCGGGACTATCGCCGGGGCCGAGCGCCACGGCGATGCCCCCTTGGGCCCAGGCGCTGGCGCTGTCGGCCAGCGTTTCCTTGGTGAGAAGGACTGCGGAAATGCCCTCAGACGCCAGCCGCCATGCCGTCCAAAGACCGGCAATTCCGGTACCTACGATGACGGGACGGGATGAGGACATGGGTGAAATATAGCCATGGGATGAGGGGAGGCAGGGAAGCGGGGAAGCGACACATTGGGAGGAGAATTGTTTACCAGTGCTGCGGAGCAGGTGCGATCTTCTCTTTATGGAGCCTCTCTCGATAAGACAGCCCAGCATACCGCCCCGATACGAAAGGCTGAAGTCTTGGGTGGCTTGCCATGAATTAGCGCTGGCTGTGTACCGAACGACCTCAGGATGGCCGACATATGAGCAGTACGGCCTGATTTCTCAGGCCAGACGAGCCGTCCTATTCAATCGCCGCTAATATCGCCGAAGGGTCGGCAAAGAAGGGGAAGAAGGAATTCTGCCGGTTTCTAAATATCTCCCTCGCTTCCCTTTCAGAACTGTCCTATGGTTTGCTCTTGGCGCGAGACCTGAAGTACTTAAAGATTGAGGAATGGGGAGAAATTGAGGCCATGCGGGATCATGCTGGTCGACTCACCTGGGGACTCTACCGTTCATTGAAGTTGGGATGAGGCCACAACTCACCGGACCGAAACCCTACCTGGACAGCACCAAACAGTAATCATCTTCCCCCGCATCCCCGCATCCCGCATCCCCGCGTTCCCCCATCCCCGCCTCCCCTCACGTCCTCACCTTTGCCAGGAGAACCAGCCCGGCAAAGAGGAATACCACGTTAGGTATCCAGGCAGCCAGCGTTGGATTGATCAGGCCCCCGGCGCCGATGGCTTTAGTGATCTGGACGAACAACAGAAAGATCACGGTGGTCCCGAGACTGATGGCAATTCCGACCGCGGCCCCGGCCCGCGGCGTCGTAACCGCCAGCGGAGCTCCAAACAGCGCAATGATGATGCAAGTAGCCGGGAGTGCCAGCTTCAGCGCCTGCTCCACAACCAGCTTATTGGCGTCGTTCCCCGACCGCTTCAACGCATCGATATACCGGCCCAGCTCGGCGTAGCGCATTTCATCCGGGGCCTTTGATTCAGCCAGCAGATCAGCCGGTGTCTGCTTCAGCGCCTTGAGGCGCATCGTCCGGAAGTTGAAGGTCGCCTGTCTGGCCGGACTGGCAATGATGCGGCTTGCCCCCCGGCGAAGCCGCCAGATCTTGCGCGCGGAGTCGTAACTGGCGCTGTCCGCCGTGAGGACCAGTCCCGGATAGTTGAGGCCGGTGCCTTGCCGCTCCAGCAGGAGCTGCTTGAGCTGACGGTTGGTCACGTCGAGGGACCGGATGGTATACACCCAGCCCGCGTCTCCCCGATACACGAAGTTGAACCGCGTGCTCGTCGGACGCGACGGCTTGGCCTTCTGGATCTCCAGCTGGCGGGCCGTGGCTCCAGGCGCCAGCTCGCCCACCACGAAGGCCAGGAGCGAGGCCGCCGCAGCCGCGATGAAAACCGGCCGCATCAGGCGATGAAAACTCTGCCCACTGGCCTTGGCCGCGGTGAGCTCGGAATGCCGCCCCATCGCGCCGACGGTAAAGACGGTGGCAAAGAGCACCGCCGCAGGCATCACCAGAAACACGTTCTCGGGAATGGAATAGATGTAGCTGACCACGATCTCCCTCATGGTGAGACCGCGGTCCAGCAGCCGGTTCAGCGTATCGGTCAGATTGATCACAATCGATACCAGCGGAAACCCCAGGGCCGTGAGCACAAAGATGCGGATCCAGCTCTGGAGCACGTACCGGTCCAGGTGCCGTAAACCTCTGGGTCGCAACCTCCCCAAGCCACCAGGCACCCACTTCGTCACCTTGATCATGGCGGAGCCACCCCTCTGAGCCGACGCAGAAGGTGCCGAATGCCGTCGATGATCTCCTGAAAATCACCACCCCGCGTCGTACCCGACTCCCGGCTCACTCGCACCAGTCCGAATACCCCCAGCAGGGTGAGAACGATGTTGGGAGTCCACATCGCTATCCAAGGTGAGAGGTGCCCTCGATCGGCCAGACTTTCCCCCGCCGTGAGTCCTACATAGTGGATGGAAAAGACCGCCAGCCCTCCTCCGATCACGAGACCGATGCCGGCCCGGGGAAACCGGAGCGCCATCACGATGCCGATGATCACGAAGGAAACGCAGGCCAGGCTGATTGCCCATTTCTTGTGTACCTCTACCGCATAACGGGCGGCACGCCGGTCAGCTTCCCTGACCCGATCGGCCGCGGTAGCGACCTCGGACCAGCTCGACAGCCGGACCCGAGCCCGAGGCGCCTGGGGACCTGGGGAGGGCGGGCCTTGTGCACTCGACTGCGCTTCAACCGTCTTCGGCAACACAAGGGTCTCGATAGTCTCAAACCAGCCGCAATATCCCTTCCTGGTGCTGGGAGCCGGAGGTGGGGCTGGCAACGCCGGGGGAAGGGCCAGCAGCGTCCGTAAGTCGTTCTCCAACAGCTCCGTCCGCTCCTGGCGAGCCAGCTCCTGCTGGTCCCGCGCGTCGCGGATCACCTCGAGCATCTCGCAGGTACTCATCTCCCGATCGCCGCGGATCGACTCGCTGGTATTTCGCTGGAGCTGGTCGTAGACGTTCTTGACCCGGATGTCGTTGACCGAGAAGTAGGTCAGCTGAAACCGGGTGGGCTCTGATGGCCGGTACTGGTGGATCGATCCATCGTAAAGCCGCAGGCTGAGATCGGTTTGGCCCTCGGCATAGGCCATGGCACCGCTGTCGGCGTAGATGATCCGCCGGCTGGCCTCGCCTCCGACATCATAGATCGTGACTCCCCGCAGCTTGCCGGTGGCGGGATCGATGCGGCTGGCCCGGAGGAAGTACTGCGACGGCGGCACCTCATTGATAACCTGTTCCCGGAGCTCGAAGGTCGGCTTCTTGCGCCCGATGTCGATAAGCAAGGCCCTCAGCCGGGCATTGCTACGGGGCAGAACCTGGTCGACGAAGCCAAAGTTGAAGGCTGCCATGCAGACGCCCCAGAGCAGCACCGGCTTGAGGATCTGGTACCCGCTGATGCCGCTCGCCCGCATGGCTGTGATCTCGTTGTCTGCGGCCAGGTGGCTGAAGGTGTAGAGCACCGCAAGGAGGACCGCCATCGGCAAGGTCATCGCTACGATGAACGGCAGGCTGAGAGCAAAGACCTCCCCGATGACGGTCCAGGGCAGGCCCTTCCCCACTAGGGCGCCAAACTTCTTGGCGATCTGACTCAGCAGCATCAGGCTGGTCAGGGCCGTCAAGGCGAAGATGAAGGGGGCGGCCAGTTGCCGCAGCAGGTATCGATTCAGCAGTCGCACGTGAGCTAACTTATATAGTTGTAAGGGTTTCGTTGCGCCATTATATTTGCTCCTTCTGCTACCTCACGTCCCAAATCGCCGTGTTCCGCTAGAGTGGCACGCCTTCTCGTTGCCTTAATCTGCCTCGTCACGATCCCTCGAGTCTTGGCCGGCCAGGCCGACACTGCCCGGGCCGACACCGCCGCCTCTGGCCTAAAGCTCAGGATCCCATATCCGCCCCTGGTGCTCCAGGAGCCGGAGGTACTCCGGGCCCCGTGGCTGGCGGCGCCCCGGCTTTCTGCGGAGCTGCGGGGCCAAGTATGGGACAGCACGATCGTGGCCATCCTCGACTCAGCCCGGGCGGAGCGGGCCGCCGGCCTCCGCAACCTCGTGCTCTACGGCCTGCCACTCGAGGTGGAATCCCCGACCGATCAAAGGGCACCCCCGCCGGGGGAGGAGAAGGTGCTCGGCATCTCTAAAAAATACGCCGATCTGGGCTTGGACGGCGGAGTCAGACTCGAGCTGCGCAGCGATCGGCTCCGCAACGAGCGCTGCACCCCGGCGCAGCTCCTAGACCCGAATTCGGGCTGTACCGGTGGATTCAAGCCCCCTCGGCTCGACAACCAGGTCAATGTCCGATCCAGTGGTATTATCGGGCAGCGGGTGCATCTGGCGGTGGACTACGACACCGAGCGCGATTTCTCGGGCAATCAGAACATCCAGGTTTACTACCAGGGCCTCGAGGATGAGATCGTCCGTCGGATTGAGGTCGGGACCGTAACCTTTCAGCCTCCGGCCTCCCGCTTCATCACCGCTGCCATCCCGGCCAACAACTTCGGCGTGAACGCCCGGTTCGAGGTTGGGCCGATGCAGATCCAGACGTTGGCCGCGACCCAGAGCGGAAGCCAAGTCGCCGAGCGGGTCTACACTATAGGCCAGACCACGAGTCAGGCCCAGGATCGGCAGGTGCGGGATCTCGACTTCGAGACCGGCCGGTTCTTCTGGGTCGTGGACCCGACCACGGCCGTGCCGGGGTATCCCTCGATCGACATCCTGAATGTCACCAGCCCGATTGCTGCGATAAGCCAGCCCGTGCAGGTCCGGGTTTATCGGTATCGGCCGCCCCAGAATCAGAACGGAGCCGATCCTAATCTGGGCGGTATCACGGCACTCGCCCGGACCGTTGACCCGGGGCAGAGCTTTGGCCCAGTCCGCTGGCAGTTGCTGATTCAGGGAACGGACTACTATCTCGATCCTTCCGGTCTCTGGTTTGCGCTGGCGACCAAACTCGACCAGAACGATTACCTGGCAGTCAGTTATACCACCGCTGCCGGGACGACGGTCGGCAGTTTTCCTGCGGAGGACCGGGGACAAGGATCCAGCGACAGTCTCCGGCTGATCGTGGAACCTAAGAAGGGACCGGAAGCGGTCACTTTCCGGCACGAGATGCGGCAGGTGTACCGGGTTGCCGGAGCCGATCTGGATCGGGGCTCCTTGCAGGTGAACCTGTCGGTCAACCGCTCCGAACGGCCTCAGGGCCAGGCCAGCACCTACCTGAGCCTGCTGGGACTCGCCACCCCAAACGACCAGAACGTCTTCGATCGGGACAACCGGCTCTTTCCTCGGCCCAGTGATCCGGACGCCTCCGAGGTGCTGCGCGAGTCCTATATCGTCTTTCCCAGCCTCACACCCTTCGCGAGCCCGGCACTGAGTCCGGCGGAACGTTCGGACTCGCTCTATCGAACGCCGCAGTACCTGCTGCTGGTGCAGGGCCCCCCGGCTCGGTTCCAGGTGCGGCTGCAATACAACTCCACCGGGGCTGGAGACCGATCGACCCTGAGCCTCGGTGCGCTCCAGATCCGGGATGGCAGTGAGCAATTGTCTCTGGGGGGGCGCCGGCTGGAGCGAGGGGTGGACTACACCATCTCGTATGAGCTGGGGCAGGTCACCTTCCTGAACCCCGAGGCGCTGTTCGGTTCCGGCATCGGCCAAGTCACGGCCCGATTCGAGGAGCAGGGGCTCTTCGCCGTTGCCCCTACGACGATCCTGGGCCTCGCGACCAGCTACAGTCTCGGTGAAACGGGAGCGATCAATCTCATCGGGATGTACCAGCGGGAACAGAGCGCATTCAACCGGCCGCCGCTTGGCTTCGAGGCGTCCGCCAATCTGATTGGCGGGATCAATACGGCGCTCCGCTTCAAGCCGATGGGAGTCAGCCGGGTTCTTAGCAAGGTGACCAGCAGTCCAGCCAGCGCACCTTCCACCCTCGATGTGAACGCGGAATTCGCCTTCACCAAGCCAGACCAGAATCGCTCAGGACAGGCGTATATCGAAGAGTTCGAAGCTGAAGCTGGAGCCCCCCTCAGCCTGAACGAGAATGCCTGGGAATTCGGGAGCCAGCCGCAGCAGCCCAACGGAGTGGAGGATATCGGGTTTGCCGGTGGCTTCCTGCCCGAGGACGCAGTAGCGCTCACCTGGCAAAACCTGGTTCCCTTGGGAGGAACCAATCAGCCGGTCGAGTGGCGGCCCCAGGACATCGACACCTTGATCCGTATTTCCGGTCCCACCGAGCAGGTGGAAACCGTGATGTATCTGACACTCCACGCCGATACGGCGGGTGGGGTGGTGCAGCAAAACAACCGCTCCCGCTGGTCGCTTCCCGAGCGGCTGGGCCGGCCACGGTGGCGTTCGCTGGTGACCCCCCTCAGCGCCACCGGGTTGGACCTGACCCGCGACGAGTATCTGGAGTTCTGGCTATACCAGGTGCCCGGTGCCCGGAGCGCGGATTCAGCCGGGGTGCGGATCGTAGTGGACCTGGGGACGGTCAACGAGGAAGCTCTGGGGCTGGCCCCGGACACGATTGCGGTGACAGGCAACGACACCGTCTATACCGGACGGCAGTACATCGGCCAGGGACGCCTCGACACCGAGCGGAACAGCGTCGACATCTTCGACGCGCAGGTGGATGACATCGGCATTCTGGGCGACCGCCCCGATGAGCTGGTGGATGCCAATACCGGCGGGCTGATCGACACCCTGCCGCTGTGTCAGCGCGTGCTCGGCACCGCAGTGCCGGTGTTTCCCTGGGGGGATCTCAGCAGCCGCTGCACCCGCGGCAACGGTTTCCTCGACACCGAAGATCTCAACGGAGACAACGTCCTCAACTCTTCCGGCAGCAACGAGAACGTGTTTCGCTACGTGGTGAGCGTTGCTCCCGGTGGCAAGTACTTCGTCCGCAACGGCCGGCTGCTCAGCGACGGAAGCCCCAATGGCTGGCAGCTCTACCGGATCCCCATTCGTACTCCGGACGATTCCATCGGAACTCCAAACCTTCGCCTCATCCAGCACCTGCGGCTCACTGTGGTGTCGCCACCGGATCCCGGCCAGTCGGATATCGTGGCCAAGTTTGGGTTGGCGCGCCTACGCCTGGTAGGGTCCCCATGGGTGCGGCGGGCGGAAAAGCCCATCGCCGGCATCTCCGGATCACTGGCGGAGCCCAGCGGAGAGGTAATCGCCTCGGTCATCTCCACCGAGAACAGCACCGACCTGGGGTACCAGTCGCCGCCCGGCGTGTTCGGAGGCGTGTCCCGGAGGGGCGGGGACCAGAATGAGTTGGGAACTCAGGTCAACGAGACGTCGCTCCGCCTGATCGCCCGGCAACTCGCGGTCGGGCAGCGGGCCGAAGCCTACCTCCGTTTCCCTGCCGGACCCCAGAATGTTCTGGCCTACCGGTCGCTGCGAGTCTGGATGCGGGGCCGCGGAGTTGAGTGGGATGCTGGCGATTACCAGGCTTTCATAAAGATGGGCAGCGACGATCGCAACTTCTACATGTATCGGGCGCCGGCCAGGAGCACGACATGGGAGCCTGAGTTCGACATCGATCTGGAGGTCTGGCGCCAGCTCCGTGCGGATTTGGAGAGCCGCTGGCTCAGCGGGGCGCCTCCGTCGGGCTCGGCTGAGTGCGGCGGCGACCCGAACGCCTACGTTGCCTGCAGTGGACCGTACCTGGTTCATCTGGCAGACCCGGGAATCAATCCACCGAACCTGGCAGCGGTCCAGGAAGTATCGGCCGGCATCTTTCGGGTTGCGGGTACTTCGACAGCCGAGGCGGAGCTTTGGGTCGATGACATCCGTCTAGCCAGTCCGGTGTCCGACGTGGGCACAGCCGTGGCCCTGGATACTCGGCTGATCGCCTCGGATGTAGGAAGTGTTAGCGCGAGTTACCTCAGGCAGAACGGCCAGTTTCATCAGATCAACAGCGATCCGACTTACCGCACGACCGGAACCTTCCAACTGGCTACTAATTGGCGACTGGAGCGCTTCCTTCCCCGATCGCTGGGTCTCTCGATTCCGCTCACGGTCGCGTATACCCAGAGCAACGTCGATCCTCAGCTGCTGACGGGGACCGATATCAGAGGGGACGCGCTGACCGGGTTGCGTACTCCCCACTCCTGGAGCACGAACTACAATCTTGCGATCCGCCGGAGCCAGCGCGGCACCAACTGGATGGTCCGCGGCTTTCTCGATCCTCTTTCGATGGTAGGCCTGTTGAGCCAGGGGCGGACCCGGACCGAGCTGTCCGACGCCAACAGCGACGCCTATTCCATGGTTCTGGGTTACAATCTCCAGCTGGCCCGCAAGGGGCCAAAGTTGCCGCTGGACGGGCTGATCAAAGGCCTGCCCAAATGGCTTCGCGACAGCGAGGCTGGCAAGGGACTTCGCAACTCGACTTTCACCCCATTTCCGACCGGCATCCGGTGGAGCAGTGGGCTCTCCAAGGATCGGGCCGACTATGCGCTCTTTTCCGTCCCGGTCTCGCGTCCGGATGACGAGCTGGTGCAGCCGACCTTGTCCCTGACCCATCTCTGGCGCAACTCCGGCGGGCTGACCTGGCAACCGCTGGGTATGCTCTCCTTCAATTCAGACGTCACCAGCACCCGGGATCTCCGGGTGTACCCGGACTCGACCACCCTGGGGCGGCTGGCCTACTCCGAGCGCCAGCTCCTGCTCGGCATCCCGGTCGGAGTGGAACGCGACCGCTCGGTGACCACGGCGCTGGCCCTGACGCCGCGCGTCAGCTCCTGGCTGCGTCCTCGGTTCTCTACCTCCAGCAACTTCATACTTTCTCGCACTCTCTCGAGCCGGGAGCCAGTACGGGAGTTCAGCGACAGTGGAGCCTTCATTCTGCCACAGACGCTGAACAATTCTCGGACTCGAGATCTTGGCGTGTCGCTCGACCTCGGCAGAGCGTTGCGCCAGGCGTGGGGAGACAGCAGCGGCATCGGCAGCGCCGTCGCCCGGGTACGCCCCTTAGATGTCAGTACTCGGCTTACCCGGACCTCGACCTACGACCTCAATGTCTTCGATCCCGGGCTCGGTTATATGCTGGCGCTAGGGGGGCTAGACCGTTTCCTGAGCCAGGAAGATGAAGCGGCCCGTGGCGCCACCGAATCCAGAACGACGACAATGTCGACCGGTGCCGACCTGCCCCTCGGCTTCACCGCGTCCGTGTCCTACTCGCTCACTCGGGTTGACCGATTCCAGCAACTGGGCGACGAGTTCAGCCAGACCACAACCCGACAGCGGGACTGGCCGGTTGGCAACCTTCGCTGGACCCGCACATTCTCGCGGGGTGCGATCGCGCTCCTGGCTGCCGGGGCCGGCGTCCGCTTCCGCGAAGGTACCTCCACCCAACCGGGCGGTTTCGGAGGTGCCCAGAGTGCTACCTCATCCTCGACCGTTACCCCCGACATGCAGCTCTCCTTCCGCAACGGCCTCGCCGTTACGGCAGCGCTCGCCAGCCGGTCGCAGCGCACCGAAAACAACGGTAACGCCACCCTGCTCGACCAGGACGATATCACCGGCTCCCTCAACTACGCGTTTGCCTTGCCGGCGGCCATCAGTCGCAGCCGTAAACGGGTCCGGTCGAACCTGACGGCAGTCTCCTCCAAGACGCTCACCTGTCTGGAGCAGGGATTGAGTGTTGAATGCACGGTGGTGTCCGACGTGCGACGGCAGGAAATCCGAGGTGGACTGGACACCGACCTGCTCAAGACGGTGAGCGGCGGCTTCCAGTTCGGGTACTCCATCAATGATGCGCGCCACCTGAGCCGGCGCACTTCACAGATCTTCCTCCTGCTTTCGCTCCAGCTGTCGCTGTATGCGGGCGATTATCGATAGAGCCTGCCCTGAGTTACGTTTCCAGCCCATGCATCGCCCCATCCGTGCCACCTTCGTCGTGGCTGTCTTGGCCCTCTCCTGCCGGGAGCGTCCCAAGCCGCCTCAGGAGTTCGTCGGGACCAGCTCGTTCAGCTACATCCAAAGTCAGGTGGCGTTCGGGCCCAGGGTTCCAGGCACCCCAGCCCACGAGAAGATGGGCGACTGGCTCGACAGCTTGCTGCGGCAACGAGCTGATACCGTCGTGGTCCAGAGCTGGACCCACCTCACCGCCGCCAAGACCAAGCTCCCGCTCCGCAATTTCATCGCCCGCTTCAATCCGGCGGCTGACAAGCGACTGCTGCTGCTAGCGCACTGGGACAGCAGACCGGTATCGGACAGTCCTACCTCCCGGGACTCCAGCCACGCCGTGCTGGGAGCGAACGACGGGGGCTCGGGTGTTGCGCTGCTCCTGGGAGTGGCCGACGTGCTGAAGCGCACCCCACCAGCGATCGGCGTCGATCTGCTGTTC
The DNA here is from genome assembly GCA_965652025.1 of uncultured Gemmatimonadales bacterium. Taxonomy (GTDB): domain Bacteria; phylum Gemmatimonadota; class Gemmatimonadetes; order Gemmatimonadales; family GWC2-71-9; genus CAVVWJ01. The sequence continues at coordinate 5,345 of CBFGTM010000034.1, read as the reverse complement.
GTCGATGGAGAGGATTACGGCGACTTCACCAAGTCGCCGAACGATGTGCTCATCGGCTCGCGCTATTACGGTGCTCATCAACTGGCTGGCAGTCGCCCGCTCTATGCAGTGCTCTTCGACCTGGTCGCCGACAAGGATCTCCAGATCTACCAGGAGGGGAATTCGCTGGTCGGAGCACCCGAAGTCGTGGAGCTGGTCTGGGACACGGCCAAGGAGCTGGGATACGGCGGCTACTTCATCGCTTCGCCGAGGCACACCCTCATCGACGATCACCTGGAGCTGCAGAAGGCCGGCATCAGGGCCATCGACGTGGTGGATTTCGATTACCCCGCGTGGCACACGCAGTACGACACCATTGACAAGGTGAGTGCGGCGAGCCTGCAGGTTGTCGGTGACGTTGCTGTGGAGTTGATTAGAAGAGAAGGACGGGAGTAACCGCAGAACCTTGCTCCATCCTGCCTAAAAATTCCTACCGCTCGCTCGCCGTTTTCGCTTACGCTTTCCTGGTTCCTTGGCCCTGGTCCCAGTCCCGCTCTCCATGCCCCCTCCCGAAACCCGGGCACTGCTCCTCCTGCTCACGCTGGCTGTCGCCGGTCAGGGTGTGCGCTATCTCCTGACTAAACCGGGCGAGTCTCCGGGTGGAGTGCAGCTGCTCGCCACTCTCCAGCCTGGCTCTCCTCGCGCCCAGCGGGACAGCGCCATGCAGCAGGGCCGGCCGCTTGGCTCCGGTGAAACGATCGATGTGGACCGGGCACCGCTGTCCGAGCTTACCCGCCTCCCCAGGGTGGGGCCGCGCCTGGCCAAAGCCATCCTCGCCGATCGCGCCGACCACGGACCCTTCGGCAGCCTTGCCGGGCTCGATCGGGTCCCAGGCATCGGTCCGGCTCTGCTCCAAAGCCTCGAGCCGCACGTGGTGTTTAGCGGGGCGGCGAGGCAACGGGGCAGCGGGGCAGTAAGCGCCGGCATCAACATCAACTCGGCCACTGTTCAACAGTTAGACTCACTGCCCGGGGTCGGTCCCGCCAAAGCGGCAGCGATCCTGCGTTATCGCAGTGAGCACGGCCCCTTTTCCTCGGTGGAGCAGCTGGGGCAGGTGCCGGGCTTCGGCCCTGCGGCGGTTGAGAGGCTGCTGGACCGGCTCACTGTCCACTAGCTGCTGGCTAAGGTTCCGAGCGCGAGCGGCCGATATTACCCCTGTCAACCCATAGCCCTCAAAGCGGCGAGATCATGGCAACGGCAGCGGCCGGTGGTGATCGGCTCGGCGAAATCCTGCTCCGCGAGGGCCTGGTCACTCGTGAGCAGCTGGCCCAGGCCCTGGCAGAGCAAAAGAACACCAAGCACCGGTTGGGCTACGTGCTGGTGAAGCTTGGGCTCGTCCAGGAGCTGGAGATCACCAAGGTTCTGGCCCGCCAATACCGCATGCCCGCCGTCGATCTATCCCGCTTCGAAGTCGATCCCAAGATCATCAAGCTGGTGCCGGCCGATATGGCCACCAAGAGCGTGGTCCTTCCCCTCAAGCGTGAGGGCCGCACGCTGACGGTCGCCATGGCCGACCCTACCGATCTGGGGTTGCTCGAGGACCTCAAGTTCATCACCCGTTTCGACCTGTTTCCCGTCATTGCCGGGGAATACACCCTCCGCAATCTGATCGAGAAGTACTATGAAGCCTCGGATCAGCAGCTGCAAAGCATCCTCAAGGACATGGAGGAGTCGGCGGAGGACGTCGAAGTCGTCGAGCAGGAGGAGGACGAGGCCGTCACCCAGGCGCAGATCGATGACGCGCCGGTGGTCAAGCTGATCAACGGACTCCTCACCGACGCAGTGCGCCGCGGAGCCAGTGACATTCACATCGAGCCGTTCGAGCACGAAATCCGGGTGCGTTACCGCATCGACGGCGCGCTGCTCGAGATCATGCGGCCGCCGCTCAAGATGAAGGCGGCGCTCACCTCCCGGGTCAAGATCCTGTCGCAGCTGAACATTGCCGAGCGGCGGGTGCCGCAGGACGGCCGCCTCAAGCTGAAGATGGGAACCCGGGTCATCGACTTCCGCGTCTCCACTCTGCCCGTGCTGTTCGGCGAGAAGATTGTGCTTCGTATTCTCGACAAGGGAAATCTTACCCTGGACCTCACCAAGTTCGGCTTCGAGCCCAAGGCGGAGAAGGACTTGATGAAGGCCATCCTGAACCCCTACGGCATGGTCCTGGTGACCGGACCTACCGGCTCGGGAAAGACCACAACGCTCTACTCCGCTCTCTCCCGGATCAACACGCCGGAAGTAAACATCATGACCGCCGAGGATCCGGTCGAGTACAACCTGATGGGCATCAATCAGGTCCTAGTCCGGAACGAGATTGGACTTACCTTCGCCGCAGCCCTGAAGGCGTTCCTGCGGCAGGACCCGAACATCATCATGATCGGTGAGGTCCGAGACCTGGAGACCGGCGGCATTGCCATCAAGGCCGCACTCACCGGCCACCTGGTGCTGTCCACCCTGCACACCAATGACGCGCCCAGTACGATCACCCGTATGATCGACATGGGCATCGAGGCCTTCAATGTGGCGAGCGCCGTAAATCTTGTCGTCGCGCAACGTTTGATACGGCGCATCTGCAAAGACTGCAAGGGCGAGCACAAATACACCGATCCCGAACTGGCCGCATTGGGCACAGATCTTGAGAGTCTGCGGAAGCTCACGTTCATGAAGGGCGCCGGCTGCGATAGCTGCAGCGGTACCGGCTACAAGGGGCGCGCGGGCCTGTACGAGGTGATGGCCCTGTCCCCCGAGCTGCGGCGCATGGTCCTGCGGGGGGCCTCGGTCGCGGAGATTCGAGACCAGGCCGTCTCCGAAGGTATGCTCACCCTCCGCATGGACGGCATGAAGAAGATCGAGCGCGGGGTCACCACCCTCGAGGAAGTGGTCAAGGAGACAGCCGAATGACGTTGAATCTGCGGGCGCTCTTGGAGGAGATGATCCAGAAGGACGCCTCCGACCTCCACATCACTGCCGCCGAGCGGCCCAAGCTGCGGGTCGATGGCGACATCGTCGACAGCTCGGTGCCCGATGTGCTGACACCCAAAGACACCCTGCAGTTGGCCTACTCAGTCCTGACCGAAAATCAAAAGAAGCGCTTCGAGACCGACGACGAGCTGGATTTTTCGTTCGGCATCCAGAACCTGGCCCGGTTCCGCGGAAACGTATTCAAGCAGCGTGGCTGCGTGGCCATGGTAATCCGCATGATTCCCTTCAATGTGCGAACGTTTCAGGAGTTAGGCCTTCCGCCGGTGCTGGCCAAGCTCGCCGAGCGGCCGCGCGGCTTGATCCTGGTAACGGGGCCGACCGGTTCGGGAAAGTCGACCACGCTGGCCGCCATCATCGACAAGATCAACAAGGAGCGGAAGGGCCACATCATCACGGTGGAAGACCCGATCGAGTTCATCCACAGACATCAGTCCTGCATCGTCAACCAGCGCGAGATCGGCACCGACACCAAGACTTTTGCCTCTGCTCTCAAGTACGCCCTGCGCGAAGACCCCGACGTGATTCTGGTGGGTGAGATGCGAGACCTGGAGACCGTCGCGGCCGCGCTGACCATCGCCGAGACCGGCCACCTGGTGCTCGCAACGCTGCATACCAACTCGGCGGCTGAGTCCATCAACCGGATCATCGACGTCTTTCCCTCGAATCAGCAGTCGCAGGTGCGGGCCCAGCTCGCCTTCGTGCTGGAGGGCGTCATCACCCAGACGCTGTTGCCCAAGGTCAAGGGACGGGGCCGGTGCATGGCGGCGGAGATCATGGTTGCCACCCCGGCCATCCGCGCGCTCATCCGGGACGACAAGATCCACCAGATCTACTCCGCCATGCAGTCCGGTAAGAAGTTCGGGATGCAGACGATGAATGATGCCCTGTTCCAGCTCTACACCAGCCGCGAGGTATCCCAGGAAGAGTGCGAGCGGGTCTCCCACGACCCGAAGGAGTTCCTGCGGATGATCGGAGTGACGCCGATGGAGGATCAGGATATCGGCACCGCCGATCGTACCCAGCAGCAGCCGCAGCGATCTGCCGGGCTCCGCCGGTAGGGCGTCTCACGAATCGGGAGAGGACCGATGCCACTGTTCGAATACACCGCGCGTAACGCCGCCAACGGGCAGATCCAAAAGGGCCAGGTGGACGTCAAGTCCAAGGAGGAAGTGACCGCCTACCTGCGCAAGAACCGGCTGATTCTGGTCAGCGTCCGGGAGGCGCCGACCAAGATCACCCTCGGCGGTTTTCGAAAGGGCAAGGTCAAGACCCGCGACATCGTCATCTTTACCCGGCAGTTCGCCACCATGATCAATGCCGGACTGCCGCTGGTGCAGTCCCTCAGCATCCTGGCTTCGCAGACCGAGAACAAGACGCTGCAGGAGGTCACCAAGGCGGTAGTCCACGACGTGGAGGCCGGTAACACCCTGGCCGATGCGTTCTCCAAGCACCCCAAAGCCTTCACCGACCTTTACGTCAACATGGTGGCCGCCGGTGAGGCCGGCGGTATTCTGGACACGATTCTGATTCGTCTGGCCACCTTCCTGGAGAAGAGCGATGCCCTGATCCGGAAGGTGAAGGGTGCCATGGTGTATCCGGCAGTCATCATGAGTGTGGCCGTGATCGCCATCTCGGTGCTGCTCATCTTCGTCATCCCGACGTTCCAGAGCATGTTTGCCTCCGTCAATCTGGAGCTTCCGCTTCCCACCCGAATCGTCATCGGGCTCTCCAATGGATTGATCTCTTACTGGTGGGCGATACTGGCGATGATCGGCGGAGTGATCTTCATGTTCAACCGGTACTATGCCACCTCAGGCGGCCGGCTGCACATCGACGGTTTGATGCTGCGGGCCCCGATTCTGGGCGACATTCTGCGGAAGTCGGCAGTTTCCCGGTTCACCCGGACGCTGGGCACCCTGATCTCCTCCGGCGTGTCCATTCTGGATGGGCTGGAGATCACAGCCAAGACGGCGGGCAACCGGGTAATCCACGACGCGGTGATGGAGTCCCGGCAGTCCATCGCGGGCGGTGAGACCATCGCTGGCCCTCTGGAGAAGTCCAAGGTCTTCCCCCCGATGGTGATCTCGATGATCGCGGTCGGCGAGCAGACCGGTGGTCTGGACGAAATGCTCACCAAGATCGCCGACTTCTACGACGAGGAAGTGGACGTCGCCGTCTCCGCCCTGCTCTCCCTGATGGAACCGCTGATGATCGTCATCCTCGGTGTCATCGTCGGCGGCATGGTGGTGGCAATGTACCTGCCGATCTTCGACATGATGAACGCGGTGCAGTAGAAGCGGGTAAGCGGGTACGCTGGTAAGCGGGTA
>CBFGTM010000033.1:0-39437 GCA_965652025.1 uncultured Gemmatimonadales bacterium | reverse complement strand
AAGGACGTGCTCGCCAAGTGCTACGGCGGCGACATCACTCGCAAGCGCAAGCTCCTGGAGAAGCAGAAGGAGGGGAAGAAGCGGATGAAGCAGATCGGCGCGGTGGAGATTCCGCAGGAGGCGTTCCTGGCCGTGCTGCAGGTGGATTAGGAAGTGAGCAGTAAGCCCTGTTTAGTGATCCAGACTGCCTTCCTGGGCGATGTCGTGCTTACCACGCCACTGCTGTCGGCACTCGCCGCCCGATACGGACCGGTGGATGTAGTCACCACCCCGGCCGCGGCGGCCCTGCTGCAGCACCATCCGGCCGTGGCCCTGGTGGTTCCCTACGACAAGCACGGCGCCGCCCGGGGGCTTCGCGGATTGGGGCGGATCGGCTCCCAGCTGCGCTCCCGCGGCTACCGCCGGGTGTACCTTCCGCATCGCTCGCTGCGCTCGGCGGTCCTCGCGCTCTGGAGCGGCGCACCGGAGCGGATCGGCTTTGCCGACAGCGCCGCGGCCTTCACCTATACCACCCGGATTCCTCGCAGCCGGGAAGGCCATGAGGTAGAACGCCTGCTGGCTCTCGCTGGAGCAGCTGCCGGGCCGGAGCACCCGGTGCGTCTCGGGCTGAGCCCGGAGGACCATGCAGTCGCCGAAGCCTGGCTCCGCGAGCACGGGGTGATGTCGCCCTTCGTCGCGCTGGCGCCGGGCTCGGTCTGGGCCACCAAGCGCTGGCCCTACTATTCCGAGCTGGCCTCGGGGCTCGATGGCAGGGTGGTCATCGTCGGCGGATCAGAGGACGTCGCGTTGGCGCAGGAAATCGTGGAGGCCAGCAGGGGAAAGGCGGTCAGCGCGGCAGGCACACTGGGGCTGCGGGCCTCTGCCGCACTGATTCAGCGGGCTCGCTGTCTCGTCACCAACGATTCGGCCCCGCTCCACCTGGCGACAGCAGTGGGGACGCCGATCGTTGCTCTATTCGGCCCCACGGTGCCCGAGTTCGGGTTCGGTCCCCGCCGGGTTGGAGATGTGAGCCTCGGTCACGGTGGGCTGCCGTGCCGGCCGTGCTCCAGGCACGGTCCTCCGGCCTGTCCGCTGGGACATCATCGCTGCATGAGAGAGCTGTCCCTGGAGATTGTGAGGCGCGCAGTAGCTACCGTCGCGAGTGCGGAGGAATCGGGTGCGATTTGTCCTCGGAATTGACATCGGTGGCACCAATCTGGTCGTCGGCAGTGTGGCGGAGGACGGATCGGCACTTCATGCCCTGAGAAGCGAGCCGACTCACGCCGAGGCCGGCCAGCAGGACGTGCTCGACCGGCTCATCACTTTGGCGCAGCGGACCATCGAGCAGACCAGGCGAGAGGTGCCTGACGCCGAGATTCTGGGTGTGGGAGTCGGGGCGCCGGGGCCACTCGACACCAAGAGTGGCATCGTGCTTCTCACGCCCAATCTCGGATGGGTCAACCTCCCGTTGCGCCAGATCATCCACGAGCGGCTGGGGCTGCCGGCCGTGCTCGACAACGATGCCAACTGCGCCATTCTGGGCGAGTGGTGGATGGGTGCGGCTCGCGGGACGCGCAATGCCATCGGGATTACCATCGGCACCGGCATCGGAGGCGGCATTATCGCGGACGGCAAGCTCTTCCATGGCGCATCGGGTTGCGCCGGCGAGATCGGGCACACCACGATTGATACCGAGGGGCGGCGCTGCAAATGCGGCAACTACGGCTGCCTGGAAGCGTACGCCTCCGGCCCCAACATTGCGCTTCGGGCGGTGGAGGAAATCAAGGCCGGTGCGGTAAGCCGGTTGTCGTCCTATGTCGGCGGTGATCTGGGCGAGGTTACCGCGCAGACCGTGTACCAGGCCGCCCACGACGGCGACGATCTCGCACTCGAGGTCGTCAACGATACCGCCAAGTTCCTGGGCACCGGCATCGCCAACCTGCTGAACATCTTCAATCCCGAAGCAGTGGTGGTCTGCGGCGGCGTCACGTTGGCCGGCGACCATCTGTTCGTGCCGCTTCGCCGGGAGGTCGCCCGCCGTGCCTTCAAGCCGGCGGTGAATGTGTGTCGCATCGTGCCCTGCGAGCTGACCGGGACCGCCGGCGTGTATGGCGCGGCCAAGGTATTTCTGGAGGCGGAGGCAGCAGGGCAACGGGGCAGCGGGGCAGTGCGCGTAGCTCGTTAGCGATGCGGATCGGCATTCTTGGTTCCCTGGTCTGGGATCTCATCTATGGGCGGGACCCTCTCGCGCCGCCGGTCGAGGAGTGGGGTGGCATCGCCTACGCCCTCGCCGGGCTGGACGCCAGCCTTGCGCCGGACTGGGAGATCGTTCCGCTGATCAAGGTGGGGCGCGATCTGGGTCCCCAGGCGCATGAGCTCCTGCGCAGTCTCTCGCGCTTGGCGCCTGGCGCGCGATGCGCCGAGGTCACCGCGCCCAACAATCGCGTGGTGCTGCATTATCAGTCAGCCGAGCGGCGCTGCGAGCGCATGGCCGGCGGGGTGCCGGGCTGGACCTGGGCCGAGCTCGGACCGATGGTCCGGGACCTGGACGCTATCTATATCAACTTCATCTCCGGTTTTGAGCTCTGCCTCGGAACGGCGCAGGCGCTGCGGCAGGCGTTCCGGGGTCCGATCTACGCCGACCTGCACAGTCTCTTCCTGGGGATGCAGCATGACGGGATCCGGGTGCTGCGCCCGTTGCCCAATGCTCCGGACTGGTTCGGCTGTTTCGACCTGGTCCAGCTGAACGAGGACGAGATGCAGCAGCTCACGCCGGATCCTTTGAGCCTTGCGGCCGACGCAATCGGAGCAGGCGTGTCCTTGCTGACCGTCACCTTGGGTCCGCGCGGCCTGGCCTATGTGGCGGCGCCGGGGTTTGATGGGCTGGCGGTCGGACGGTCAGACGGTCAGACGGTCAGTCGGTCCGACTCGTTGATCGGAATGGCGCAGGAAGTGAGGACGCGACCGACCGACCGACGGACCGACCGACCGACCATTAGATCCGCCCTTATTCCGGCACCCAACGTAGACGCCCTCGATCCCACCGGCTGCGGCGATGTCTTCGGGGCGGCGGCATTCGCCCGGCTTCTGGCGGGCGACCCGGTTGAGACGGCCTTGCGCCACGCCACTGCGCTCGCCGGTCGCAACGCGGCTTTCCGCGGGGCGACGGGCCTGGCCCGGCATCTCCGGGGCGAGCTGGTGATGCCATGACCCGGGTCATCGAGGTCCCCGCTCACTTCGACGATCGCAGCTTCGACAGCTTCGCCGAGGGCTTCAAGGATTGGCCGCCGGAGGAGAAGCTCCTGCTGGACGCCCGCAGCACCCAGTGGGCTTCGCCCTACGGCCTCATCGGCATCCTCACGGCAGGCCAGGCTCTAGTCGAGGCCAGACGAGACAAGCCGCTGCTGACCGTGCCGACCAGCGACGACGTCAAGCGCTACTGGGCCCGAGCCGGGTTCTTTCAACAAGCCGCAGAGCTGTTCGAGCTGCACGGCAAGGTTCCCCGCGCCACTACCACCGGCCCGTCCGACGTACTCTTGGATGTGACACCGGTCCGGGCGTCAGAGGACGTGCACAGCGTTGTGGATAAAATTTCCGAAGGTGCGTCCCGAATCCTGCATGGCGAGCTCGGCCTCGAGATGAAGGCCACGCTTCGATTCAGTATGGCGCTTTCGGAGGCCTGCCAGAATATTGTGGAGCACGCCGGGACCGGCGGGTGGGTAGCGGTTCAGGCCTATACCTTCCGCCGCCGTCTGGGGCGCCGAGTCGTGGTGATTGCCGTGAGTGATGCCGGGATCGGTTTCCGCCGCTCGCTCGAGAGCACCCATGCCAAGCGGTTCGGCGAGCGCTGGGGCGACGGGGCGGCGCTGGAAGCCGCGCTGATCCAGGGCGTCAGCCGCTTCCGCGATCCCGGCCGGGGCCAGGGTTTGGCGTTCATCAAGCGATTCCTGGATCAATGGGAGGGGAAGATCTCCATCCGCAGTGGCACTGCCCGCCTTGCCATCATCCCACCGTGGGACGAGGACGCTCCCTTGACCGACCGTCTCCCCTATTTCCCCGGTGCGCAGGTGCAGATCATCATCCCCGCCCAGCAGGCTGAAGCCCGATGATCCAGACGATCAGCATCGGGCACCTGCTGCGCGAAGCCGTGGCCGCGCCGTATCGCAACCTGGTAACCCGCCCAACGGGAGCCGCGGTGAGAACCCGGATCGAAGAGACCCTCGCCCGGTCCAATTGCCGGACCGCGATGCTCGACTTCACCGGCATCGAGCTGGTGGACCTGAGCTGCGCCGACGAAGTGGTAGCCAAGCTCCTGCTGGCCGCCCGCAATGCCTGCTTCTTCGTGCTGCAAGGCCTGCGCGAGGATCACCACGAAGCCATCGATCACGTGCTCATCCATCACCGCCTGGCCGTGGCCGCGGTGCCTCCGGGCAGTCGGGAGCCTCGGCTCCTCGGATGGGTGCGGTCCGATGCGCGGGAGGCGTTCGCCTGTCTCTGCGCGCAGGGTCCCCTCGGAGTCTACGAGCTGTCGGGCGCGCTCGGCTGGCTGGAGGCGCGCAGCCGCGAGGCACTGATGGAGCTGACCCTGCACCGGCTGGTCCACCCGATCGGCGAGCTCTACCACCCCGTTCCCACGGTATGAGCCGGCAGTTCGGCTTCTCTACCATCGCAATCCACGGCAATCCGCAACGGCGGCCGGACTGGGCCCCCATAGCCCCAGCCCTCCAGCAGAGCAGCACCTTCGTCAATCCGGTCGGTAGTGATGACGAGGTGCTCTACAGCCGCTACGGTAACAATCCCAACCAGCTCGAGCTGGCCCGCAAGTACGCGCTGATCGAGGGCTCGGACGATGCGATTTTCGTTGCCAGTGGCATGGGGGCCACTGCGCTCGCTCATCTGGCCATGCTCCGTCCCGGCGATCACCTCATCTCCAGCAGCTGGATCTACGGCGGCACCCAGCATCTTTTCGATAACGAACTGGCCCGGTTCGGCATCGAGGTGACCTACGTGAATCCGGATCACCCCCGGCTTTGGCGCAAGGCAGTGCGGAAGTCCACCCGGGCCATTTTCGTCGAGACTCCTACCAATCCGCTGATGCGGGTGATCGATCTCGGTCCTATCGCGTACGTAGCCGAAGAGGAGGGCCTGGGGCTGCTGGTGGATGCCACTTTTGCCAGTCCGATCAACTTTCGCCCGATCGAGCACGGTGCGGATGTCGTGATCACCAGCGCCACCAAGTACCTCAACGGACACAGCGACGTCATTGCCGGCGCGATTGCAGGTTCCACCTCCTTCATTGAAGAGGTCAACCGGCTCATGCGTCTCTGGGGCCAGGCCATCGATCCCCACTCCGCCTGGCTGATCGATCGCGGGATGCGAACGCTGGCGGTCCGAATGGAGCGGCATAACGCGAACGGTCTCGCCGTAGCGCAGTGGGCCGAGCAGCAGGAGGGCATTGCCAAGGTGCAGTATCCCGGACTGCCCTCTCACCCCGATCACGGGTATGCCAAGAAGGTGCTCAGTGGCTTCGGCGGGATGGTAGGACTCGAGCTCAAGGGCGGCGCCAAGGCCGCCGAGCGGCTGCTCAAACGGCTGAAGATGATTGCCCATGCGCCCAGCCTCGCGGGCGTCGAAACCCTGATCTCTGAGCCCCGGCTCACCTCCCACAAGGGGATCGGGGCCGAGGGCCGTGCCAAGATCGGGATCCCGGACGGGTTCCTCCGCCTGAGCTGCGGGATCGAAGACGCGCCGGATATCATCAGCGACTTAGAGCAGGCTTTGAAGTAGATTCCACCACCGTGATCCGCTTTGCCAACGTCTACAAAGCCTATCCCAATGGTGCGTTGGCCCTGAAGGACGTGACCTTTCACGTTTCCAAGGGTGAATTTGTCTTTCTCACCGGCCATTCCGGCGCCGGCAAATCCACCATCATGAAGCTCCTGTTCGCCGAGCAGAAGCCGAGCGCGGGTGAGGTGCGGGTGTCGGGATACAACGTGACGGCGCTGAAGCCGGTTGAGGTGCCGCGGCTGCGCCGACGGCTGGGGATCGTATTCCAGGACTTTCGTCTGCTGGAGGACCGGAGCGCCGCTGAGAATATCGCCTTCGCCCTCGAGGTGACTGGAGCCCGGACCGATACTATCGCCGCCCGAGTGATGCGGGTCCTGACTCAGGTGGGACTCTCGGCCAAGAGCCGGGCCTATCCGCGGGAGCTCTCCGGTGGCGAACAGCAGCGCGTCGCCATTGCCAGGGCGCTGGTCAACGATCCCGCCATCCTGCTGGCTGATGAGCCCACCGGAAATCTGGACGAGCGCGCCACCCGGGGAGTGTTCCAGCTGCTCAGGGATATCAATGCCGGCGGGACTGTGGTCGTGATGGCCACCCACGATCTGGACCTCGTGCGGCAAACCTCCTATCGGATCATCGAAATGCGGGATGGCAGCGTGGTGTTCGACAGCGAGGTCGACGAAACCGCTGCTGAAGCCCAATGAAGCTGCTCACTCGAGAAGCGCTCCTCTCATTCCGCCGGACTCCCCTGCTCTCAGCGCTTTCCATCACCACCATCGCCTTCTCGCTCTTTACCGTCGGCCTGTTCGGGCTGGTGGCCATCAACCTGCGCCAGGCGCTCAGGGGATTGGAGGAGCGGGTGGAGATCGTCGCCTACGTTCTTCGGGGAACCCCCACGGAGGCAATCGCGGTCGCCACGCAGGACATCGTCGCGTTTCCCGAAGTCCAGGACGTGAGCTACATCAGTCAGGAAGAAGCACTCCAGCGGGCCCGCACCGAGCTGATCGAATTCCGGGATGCCTACCGCGATCTTCAGGTGAACCCCTTGCCGGCATCGATCGAGGTCCGGCTCAAGGACGGCTACCGGGATGCGGCCACGGTCGAGCGCGTTGCGCAGCGGCTCAAGGGGTTCGGCTTCGTCGAAGACATCCGCTACGGGCGGGAGTGGGTCCAGAAGCTCGATTATCTGCGCAACCTCACCGGGTTGGTCGGTCTGGTCATTGGTCTGGCCTTCGCCGCGGTTGCGGTCGTGATCATCGGTGTCACCATCCGGCTCACCATTCTGCAGCGGGCCCGCGAGATCTCCATCATGCGTCTCGTCGGCGCCACCAACTGGTTTATCCGGGGACCCTTCCTGCTGGAGGGCGCGCTGAAGGGTCTTCTCGGAGGCCTGCTGTCCCTGGTGCTCTGTTACGCCGGCTACATCCTGTTTCGGGACAAGAGCGGCGGCACCCTTTCAGGCTTGGTGTTCTTCCGGCTTGAGCACATGGTGGTCATCATCATCTTTGGAGTCCTGCTCGGCCTCGGCGGGAGTCTGGTGAGTGTGGGACGGCATCTGAGGCATGTTTAGGCAGGTAAGCGGGGCAGCGGGTAAGCGGGTAAGCTTGCGAACGCTCACCATGGTGTTGCGGTATGCCATGGCCTACCCGCTTACCTGCTTACCTGCGTACCACCTCTGCGCACTCGCCGTGATGATGTCGATCGCTCCAGCCCCAGTCAGCGCGCAGAACGATCTCGAGGAGTCCCGCCGCCGACTCGACGAGATCCGCGCCGAGCGGGACCGGCTGGAACGGCAGCGGGAGCGGCTCCAGGGGCAGGTGCACGACGTCAACGACGAGCTCACTAACCTCGAGCGCCAGCGGGAGTCGACCCAGCGCATCGTCAGTGAGATCGAGCGGCAGATCGGCGGCCTGGCATCACAGCTGGACCGTTCCAGCGCCGAGTTAATTCTGGCCCAGGACAATCTGGCGGAGCGCCGGGCGGTGCTGCAGCGCCGGCTGGTTGACATCTACAAACGGGGTCCGCTCCACACCTTTCAGGTTCTCTTGGCGGCCGAATCCTTTGGTGATCTGCTGAGCCGGTACAAGTACCTGTATCTCACCAGCGAGCAGGACCGCTTGCTGGTGGAGGACGTCGAGAAGCTGCGTAATCGGGTGGTCCAGCAGCGAAACAACATTCTCGATGTGCGTGGCGAGCTGGCCCGCCGCCGGGAAGAGCGTGAGGCTGAGTTCAGCCGGTATAGCGAGTTAGCAACCGAGCGGGCCCGGAGGCTACAGAGTCTCCGCCGATCAGCGCGCAGCACTGAGCGGCGCCTGGGCCAGCTGCAGAAGGACGAGTCCCGGCTCAATGGACTGCTCGCGGCGCTGGAACGCTCCCGCCGGGACGAGCTTGCCAGGGGAGCGCTCCGGGGAGCTTCGGCCGGCCCCGGTACCATCACCACGGCGGACCTGGGCAAGCTCGATTGGCCAGTCGAAGGCGCGATCGTATACCGGTTCGGCCGGGACACCTTGCCCAGCGGGGGCATCATCCGCTGGAACGGCGTCGGCATCGCCGCCAAAGTGGGGACCCCGGTCAAGGCAGTGGAAGCGGGAAGGGTGCGGCTGGTGGGCCAGTTCGGGACCTATGGCCTTACCATCGTCCTGGAGCACGGGAACGGCTACTACTCGGTCTACTCCCACCTGGAATCGGCGGCGGTGAAGCTGGGCACGTCAGTCGATAAGGGAAGAGCGATTGGTACCGTGGGAGGCCAGAACTCGGACTATGGTCCCCATCTGCACTTCGAAATCCGGGGGGAGAACCAGATCGCGCTCGATCCGACAACCTGGCTGCGCAGACGGTAAGCGGGTAAGACGGTAAGCGGGTAAGACGGTAAGCGGGTAAGACGGTAAGCGGGTAAGTTGGTGAAGATTCTACCGGCAAGAACCGACCCGCCTACCCGCCTACCCGCTTTCCCACTTACATTGCCAACCCGATTCGTTCCATCGACTGGGCCCGGCCTCGCATCAGCGCGGCCTCGGCCAGGGAAAAAAGGTCGTCGGGGCTGGCGGCTGCCGGATGGGGATAGGTGACAATGCCGGCGCTGAAGCGACTGGGCTCCAGTCGGGGATCGCTCTCGAATGGGAGCGAAGTCAGGCGTTCGCGGACCCGAATGACCGACTGCCGGGCGCCCGCTTCACCGGTTTCGGGCAACAGGATGGCGAATTCGTCGGGACCGTAGGAAGCCACCAGGTCCGGCACCCGTAACTCCCGCCGCAGGGTCTGGCCCACCTCGGCGCGCAGCCGGCACGCGGTATCCGTCCCCAGCCTCTCCTCCATCCCCTGCAGCTCGTCCACGCCGAGCAGCACCAGGCTGAAGCTGAGGGAGTAGCGCCGAGCGCGCTCGAACTCCTCCTGTACCCGATGCTCCAGCGCACCGGCGTCCTGGTCGGAGCTCGCTCCAGTGCTTGCGAGCTGAGGCTCAGCGCCGTTCCCGGCGGGGCCCAGTGCCCGGGGTCGCTCGTGCACCTGGATCCGGACAGCGAGTCGGGCACACAGCTCCGGAAAGTGCACCGGTCCGGTCAGTGCATCTGCGGCGCCTAGTGCCAGCGCGGCCGTCGCCCCATCGGGACTGGGGTCCGATATCAGGACGATCCGAGGAGGGACCGAGTTGATGGTGGCTGGGGGTCCGGCGAACAGGGCATCGAGTTGTTCCTGGCTCGCCAAAGTGATGAGTACTGCATCCGGGGGGACCTCGGGGCTATCTCGCTCCACCAGGTGGAACCCGGCGAGGGTCAACGCCCGCTCCAATCCGGCGGGCCGGGCCGTGGCATCCCCGAGAAGGAGAATGGTTGGGCGGGCGGCCTCAGTCGCCTGCTGATTCACGCGAGGCGGGAAAGTGAATGGCTAACGTGCGTGCGACGGAGCGGTTGGGAGCCCATGTGTCGATCCAGGGCGGCGTCGAAAAAGCGCCGGTCAGGGGGAGGGCGATTGGAGCGACCGCGATCCAGGTGTTCACCAAAACGCCCAGTCAGTGGCGCGAGCCGAACATCCCAGCCGGGTCTTTTACGGCCTTTCAGCGGGAATGCGAACGGCTCGAGTTCTCCAGTATAGTGGCGCATGATTCGTACCTTATCAACCTCGCCTCGCCGGATCCGGTCTTAAGTTCGCGGTCGGAGGCTTCTTTCATATCTGAGCTTCGCCGATGCGAGGGCTTCGGCATTCCTTACCTGGTGTCGCACCCGGGCAACTACATCGACAGCCGAAGCGCGGGTCTCGAGCGCAACGCCGCCGCCTACAGCCGCTGCCTTCGGGCAGTTCCCGGATCGGTCGTGGTGCTGCTCGAGACTACCGCCGGGTGCGGAACCAGCCTGGGAAGCACGTTCGAGGAGCTGGCGGCGCTGCGCTCGCTGATCCAAGAGGATGTCCGCCACCGGATCGCCTTCTGCGCGGATACCTGCCACCTCTATTCGTCGGGCTACGACCTGGTCGGCGACTATGATAGCGTCTGGCGACGCTGGCACCGAGTCCTCGGTCTCGAGTCTCTGCGGTGTCTTCATCTTAACGATTCCAAAACTCCCTTTGCGTCCTGCCGCGACCGCCACGAGTTGATTGCCGAGGGGTCGCTGGGACCGAAACCGTTCCGGCGGATCATGACCGATCCCCGGCTGGCGCGGGTGATCAAGATCCTGGAGACTCCCAAGGGAGATGATGGGGTCACCGCCGACCGCAAGATGCTGCGCCGCCTGCGAGCCTACGCCCGCGCTCGTCAGGCAACTCGTTGACCAGGGCTACCAGGCCGTCCATACTTTCGCCCATGCGGACCATGCTGGCGCTCCTCAGCCTGATGGTTGCTGCTCGGGTGTCGGTGGTCCAATCCCAGGTGGACTACTACGGGCGGCTGGGGGTGACGCTTTCCACCAAGCTTCTGCGTGACGATCTGATCCAGGAGATCGAGACTCGGCAGGATCTGGCCCCGACTCTGGCCCTAGGAGTCTCCCTTCCCATAGCCCCCACGTATACCGCCGGCCTGGAGGGAACCATCACCAGTGGCGGCTATTATAGCGAAGAGCAGGAGCTCAAGACCGACTTGGGAACTCTCCGGACCGGGTCCCTGATCCTGAATCTTGCGGGGCCGATCGCTCCGCGGCTGGACTGGCGCGCTGGTGCCGGCGTGATCCACTACTGGCCAGCGGACGAAGAAGGCATATTCTTGCGCGGTGGCCCTACCCGCTTTCTGGCCGGAGCCGGCGTGGATTACCGCTCCAGCCTGCTCACCAGCCTGGACCTGATGGTTTCGCTTCGATATGACTGGCACCGATTCACCACCGACGAGCTGGAAGCCCGAAACTTTTCCGGCAGCCAGGGGGTGCAGCGGCTTTCCGCCAGCATCGGTTTGTCCCGGGCTCGGCCGTGAAGGTCCCCTCGTACCTGCCGATACTTCTTACTCTGGCCATAGCCGGGGCCGGGCTTTCCTGTGCGGACATCGCATCGCCCAGCCGCAGTCAGCCCTACGAATGGCGGCGGGTCGTTACCACCGGACCGACCACGGCCGACACCCTGAGCTTTCACTGGCCCCGTTCCCGGCTGCCGGTCAGGATTTGGACCCAGGATACGCTGAACCTGCCGCAGCATGTCGATTACGGCATTGCTCAGTGGAAGGCCGCCTTTCTGTATCGGGAATTCGATGCCCTGCAGGTAGCCGACTCGAATGCGGCCGATGTGATCGTCAGTGCCGGGGTTGCGGTGAAGGGCGGGTTTTCGGTCATGCGGTTGCCCAGTAGGGCGCCGGAATGCGAAGGCGGGACCGAGATCGATCTGCCGGCCGGAAGCCGGGAGATCCAGGCGCCAATTAGGGTCTTCCTCAATCTCCGGTTCGCTCCGGACGCGCCGGGTGTGGAGGAGTGCCTGAAGCTGACGGCTACGCATGAGCTGGGACATGCCCTGGGCATTTTTAACCACTCGCCGGACGTCGGCGACCTCATGTATTCCGATCCTGTGGTGGCCGTGTTGAGCACCCGGGATCGGGATACCGCGGAGCGGGCCTACCACATTGTGCCCAATCTCACGGTGTCCGACCGCTAGGTTGCACACTGTTGGTGACACATTGATCTTTCGCGCCTATTGCGCGTGTGGGAGTGTATGACTACCGAGACCACCACATCAGTGCCGCGTGAGAACCTCACCCTCGTCGAGCACGGCCTGTTTCCAATCCGGATCCATCCCAACCTGACGCCGCCGATGCTCATCGAGCACGCGCTGCGCCGGGGAGAAGGAGTTCTGACCGACCGGGGCGCGTTCACCGCGGTCACCGCGCCGCACACTGGCCGCTCGGCCAAGGACAAGTTCCTGGTGGACGATCCGACGCTGGTGGAGCGGATTTGGTGGGAAAAGAACGCGCGGCTGGATACCGAAGCCTTCGACCGGCTTCTGGAGGATGTGCGCGGGCATCTGGATGCCCGAGAGGTATTCGTGCAGGACCTGTTCGCCGGCGCCGATCCGGCGTACCGGCTGCCAGTCCGGTTTGTTACCCCCAACGCCTGGCACGCGCTGTTTGTGCGGAACATGTTCATTCGGGCCTTGCCGGCCGAGCTGGCGCAGTTCCGTCCCGGCTTTACCGTGTTGCATGCGCCGGACCTTCAGGCCGACCCCGCCCGCCACGGCACCCGCAGTGCAACGTTCGTGGTTATCAATTTCGCCAAGCGGATTGTCCTGATCGGCGGCACCCGGTACGCCGGGGAGATGAAGAAATCGATCTTCACGGCGCTGAACTACCTCCTGCCGGGCCAGCGCGTCCTGCCGATGCACTGCTCGGCCAATCTGGGGCCGGCCGGCGACACTGCGATCTTCTTCGGCCTCTCAGGCACCGGCAAAACTACCCTCTCCGCCGATCCATCCCGCCAGCTCATTGGCGACGACGAGCACGGGTGGAGTGATCGGGGCGTATTCAACTTCGAAGGCGGGTGCTATGCCAAGGTGATCCGCTTGCGACCCGATACCGAGCCCGAGATCTACGCGGCGACCCAGATGTTCGGCACCGTCCTAGAGAATGTGGTACTGGACCCGGTAACCCGTGCCGTCCATTTCGACGCCGACACGATCACCGAGAACACCCGCGCGTGCTACGCCATCGAAGCGATCCCCAATCATCTGCCGGGCGGGTCCGGGGGGCATCCCAAGAACATTGTTTTCCTGGCCGCGGATGCGTTCGGCATCATGCCGCCAATCGCCCGGCTGACCGCGGACCAGGCCATGTACCACTTCCTGTCGGGCTACACCGCCAAGGTCGCTGGAACCGAGCGCGGGGTCACTGAGCCTTCGGCCACTTTTTCGGCCTGCTTCGGAGCCCCGTTCCTGCCGCTCCATCCCGGCGTGTACGCCAAGATGCTGGGAGAGCGGATCGCCAAACACGCGGCAAAGGTCTGGCTGGTGAATACCGGCTGGACCGGGGGCCCCTTCGGAGTGGGAAAGCGGATGGATCTGTCCTACACCCGCGCCATGCTTCGGGCCGCGCTCGCCGGAGCGCTCGACAAGGCCAAATTCACCACCGACCCGGTATTCGGACTCCAGGTGCCAGCCACGGTGCCTGACGTGCCTCAAGAAGTACTCACGCCCCGGAAGACCTGGCCCGATCCAGCGGCCTACGATGCCCAGGCCCGGAAGCTCGCCGCCATGTTCCGGGAAAACTTCGAGCAGTACCGGGCGGAAGTCCCCGCGTCAGTGGCGGCCGCAGGACCGGGGTGAGCGGGGCCGCGGGGGGGCGGCGGCCGCTCCGCCCCACTGAGAACATCCGTGACCCGCTGTGGGACAACATTCGGATCGACCCATCTGCCCTTCGAGTTCTCGACGATCCCGTTGTCCAGCGGCTCCGCTACATCCGTCAGGTCGGCCATAGCTTCCTGGTTTATCCCGGCGCCACCCACACGCGCTTCGAGCACGCACTCGGCGCCTACCATCTCACTCGGCGGGCTCTCGCTGCGCTGGACGAGCTCGGTGAGCTCGAGCCGGTCTCTCGCGATCAATGCGTGGCTGTCCAGCTGGCTGCGTTGCTGCATGACATCGGACACTATCCCTTCTCTCACGCGCTCGAGGAGGCCGGCTTTCTCTCGCATGAAGCGCTCGGGGTGGCCAAGCTGAGCCGGGGTAGTCTCGGAGAACAGCTGAGGCAGATCGGCGGAGCCGACTACCCACGGCAGGTGGGTGCGCTCATTTCGGGGACCAGCGACAGCCCGCTTCAGGGGCTCATTTCCGGAACCATCGACCTGGACAAGGTTGACTATCTCAGCCGCGATGCCCGGATGTGCGGAGTCCCATACGGCACGCTGGATGTGGATCGCCTGCTCGCATCCTTGACTCTGGTAGAAGTCGAGCCAGGCCGATATGAGATCGGGGTACAGGAAAAGGGCGTCAGTGCGCTGGAGTCGCTGCTCTTCGCCAAGTACCAGATGTACCGGAATGTCTATTGGCACCATGCGGTACGTTCCGCTACCTGCATGTTCAAGCGGGCCGTCCGCCGGGCGGTACGATGTGGCTGGGTGACAGCGGAGACCATCGCCGAGTCCACCGATGATGCATTGATGGAACTGCTCATCAGCAAGGAACCGGTCGGGCTCGCCGCCAGTATCCGGGCCCGCCGGCTGCATAAACGCGCCCTGGACCTTCCGGCGAGTGAAGTCCCCGGGAGCGCTCAGCCCTGGGTGACCGATGACCCGGAACTACTGGAGCGAGTCGAGGACGCGATTGCCCCTCAGGCCGGCCTTCCTGCGGGCGGAGTCCTGATCGACTTTCCGGCACGGTCAGGAATGCTCGGAGTGAATATTCCGTTGCGGACCCGCTCCGGGACCGTGGAGCGCCTCACCGACGCCGGACGCGCCGGCCAGCTCGGGCTGCCCCGAGTCGCCGACGAGCTGTACCGCAGTGCCCGGCGACTGCGTATTTTCGTGGCTGGCGAGCCGAAGAAACCGCTGGACGGTGTGCTCGAGCTGCTCACCTGTTCCGCAGCCGAGCTGGAGCATCGGCTGATGCGGAACAGCAAACTCCTCTGAAGCAGGATGGCAATGCTGAGTCGACGTGGCTTCGTGGTGTCGGCGGCGGGACTGCTGCTGATGGGCATGCGGGGACGGGTTCCGGTCGTGCAGACCCGGACCCCGATCACGGTCTACAAGAGCAGCTCCTGCGGCTGCTGCACCAAGTGGGTGGAATACCTGGATATAAACGGCTTCCAGACCACTGTGCATGACGAAGAAGGCATGGACCAGCTCAAGGACCGCCTGGGAGTGCCTTCAGCGGTCCGCTCTTGCCACACCGCCGTCCTGGGGACCTACCTCATTGAGGGACACGTGCCGGTAGCTGACATCCGGCGGCTGCTGGCGGAAGAACCCAAGGTCGCCGGGCTCGCTGCTCCCGGCATGCCCGCCCTGAGTCCGGGCATGGCCCCGCCCGGCGTCCGCGAGAGTGGTTTCGAGGTACTCGCCTTTCAGTACGATGGGTCGACCAGCCGATTCGCCAGCTATTAGTGCGACAGGTGCCTTGACCGTTTCATTGCCGCACTAGCCGGAAGTCCCAAACCGACACCCAATACCGGCGCCACCTCGAGCAGCGGGGTCAGCGATTCCGGTTCGCGGTGGCTCCGAGCCTGCGCTCCGGACCTCTGTAATCAGGATTGTGCTGATGGCGCCGCTCAATGGCGGCGTCACCCGGCGCCTGGTCCGGAAGTGGATGCTCCACCTTGGCCGCCGAGGCGGGGTGCAGCCCGTGTGCCCCTGCGTCCGAAGCTCCGCCCATGGCCGACTCAGGCAAGGGCTCACTCTCATCACGATCAGTCATGCTTGACCTCCCACTGTTGGATCCCGAACCTAGGTTCAGTGAAAGGGGCGTGGTGTGGCCCCGCTCACACCCAGGGTCAAGGTGGGATGGTCAGGGTCACGATATCGCCGGGTTGGACTGCCATTTCCTCGCTGATCGGCGTGCGGTTACCTCCAATGGGATCGGCCAGGAAGCGCAGAGTACCGGCGCCCCGGAGCAGCGTATTGGGAATGTTGAATGCCTTGGTGGAGTTGCCGGTGGCAATGCCGAGGCGAGTTCGCTGCGAACCGCTGACTGCATAGATCACCATATCGGCAAAGCCTCGGTTTTCGACCTGTAGCATGGCCGGGCTGGTCGGCGTGGTATCCGACCCGGAGGTCCTGCCGGCACAGGCCAGCAACCCGGCGGCGACTAACAGAGGAGCGATCCGGATGGAGAAGGGCGTGAAAGCTGTCACGGTGGTTCCCTACCGCAGGGAGTTCCGGCCCGCGTTCGAGCGGTTGAATCGGGATTGGATCGAGCAGTTCTTCGTGCTGGAGCCGGCGGACCGCGAAGTCTTCAGCGATCCGGAAGGACATATCCTGGCGAGCGGGGGCGAGATCCTTTTTGTGCTGGAGGGAAGCCAGGTCAAGGGGACTTGTGCTGTGCTCCGGCACGGTCCGGAAGACTGCGAGATCGCCAAGATGGCGGTTGCCCCGGAGGCACGGGGCCGAGGGTACGGAGATCTGCTGATGGAAGCGGCCATCCGCTTTGCCAGAAATGTCGGCGCCAGCCGCATCATCATCGTCTCCAATACCGTGCTCGGGCCGGCCATTCGACTCTACGAGAAGCACGGGTTCGCACGGGTCCCGCTCTCCTCGGACGGCCGCTACCGCCGGGCCAATATCCGGCTCGAGCTCGATCTTCGGACTACGGCCCCCTCCGGCGAGAGCCCCGCAGCAGACGAATGATGAGCAGGAGGACGACGGCGCCGATGAATGCTACAAAGATGGCCCCGGCGATTCCGGCAAACGGAGTGCCCCATCCCATCTGGGCAAAGAGCCAGCCACCGAAGAGCGCACCCAGAATGCCGACCACAATGTCGCCCAGGATGCCGTAGCCGATTCCGCCCATCACCAGCGACGCCAGCAGGCCGGCCACCAGTCCGACGATGATCCAGGTCACTACGTCCACAAGGCCTCCTTTGTGCCGAGGGAACTCGCTGCTTCAGGAGCGCTGGCTTACCGCGGCAGGGACCACTGGATGCTCGCCGGTGTTGCTGTCCACCGAATCGATGCGGATCACGATGGCGGTGATGTTGTCGAGACCGCCTCTGCGGTTCGCCTCCGCCACCATCCGGTCGACCCAGATCTGCGGATCGCCATCGGAGTGAAGGATATCGAGCAGCTGCTCGTCCTCCAGCATGCCGGTCAATCCATCCGACGCCAGCAGCAGGATATCGCCTTTCTCCAGGGATCCGAAGTAAATGTCGGGGGCCACATCGATGCCGGCGCCGACGCAGCGGGTAATCACGTTGCTGTACGGATGCACCCGTGCCTGGTCCGGCGTGAGCAGCCCGGCATCCACCTGCTCCTGGACGTAGGAGTGGTCCTTGGTGAGCTGCTGAAACTGGCCGTCACGAAAGAGGTAGGCTCGGCTGTCCCCGACCTGGCCGATGAGATAGCGCTGGGGAAGCAGGACCAGCACCGTGGCTGTGGTCCCCATGCCCCGCTTGTCCTGCTCCGAGAGGGTCCGCTCGAAGATGGCGTCATTGGCGGAACGGATGGCCTTCCGGACCCGCTCGCCCGCCTCCTCATCGCTCAATCCCCGGAGAGACCCGATAGCCTGGGACGTGATCCGCACGGCCATCTCGCTGGCAACCTCACCGGCGGCGTGGCCTCCCATCCCGTCGGCCACGATGAAGATTCCGTGCTCCGCCAGCATGAGGTAATTGTCTTCGTTGCCCGAACGGACGATGCCGACGTCGGTGCGAGCGGCGCAGGTGAAGTGCACAGAACTCCGTTACTGGCTCGAAATCAGATAGATGAGAATTGCCACCAGAATCAGCAATCCTACCACCGTGATGGTGGAAGGACTTTTCGGTCGGGGCGTTGATGCCACATGAATGGGCCGCCGAGGACGGGGACGCGGCGGAGGACTCACGGGCGCAGGCTCCCCGGCTGCAGCTGGATCCCGGGGCGCTGCCGCTGCTGGTGGAACCGAGGGTGCCGCGGCGCGTCGAGGCTCGGGGTCGAGCCGGGGCATCATCCGGGTGCTGCCCGGACGCCCGGTCTGCAGCGACTCGTCGAGTGGCTCGAACAGTGCCGACACGTCCCCGAACTTGAGTGTGGTCCCCGGACTGAGCGGTATTTCGCCGGTGAGCCGCTCGCCTTCGACGAAAGTGCCGTTGGTGGATCCGAGGTCCGTCAGCACCCAAATCGCATCCCGCCGCTGCAGCTTGGCGTGCATAGTGCTGACGCTGGGGTCCGCGATGACGATGTCGTTGTAGTCCCCTCGACCGATGTTGACCACCGGTACCTTGATGGGTAGCCGCTGCCCTTTCATCTCGCCGCTCCGAAGGAGGAACGAGGCCAGCGGAGCTGCCGTCACCGAGGAAGGTGTGTTCCGCCGCTGCAGCTCCGGATCAGCCGCCGGAGGGGTCACCGGAATCCCATGCAGCGTGTTGGACAACCGATGCGCCGCACCTTCCGGCTGGGGCGACTCTGCCGCCGCAGGCTCGGCCGGGGGAGGCGGCTTGGCCTCCGCATCGGCATAGAAGCGGAACTCGTCGTTGCCGATACGAATGACGTCTGCCCGTGCCAGGAGGTGACTCTTCCCGATGCGCTCCCCGTTCACAAACGTTCCGTTCACGCTCAAGTCCACGAGCACATAGCCCTCGGGATCCGAGCGGATTTCCGCATGGTGCCGGGACACCTCACCTCCCGTTACCACGACGTCAGACGCGGCGTCCCGTCCCAGCGTGAGAGGCCCGGCCCCGACATTGTATTCCCGTCCATCCGTGAGACACACCAGACGACCACCGGTACGCCCGGCTGGAGGCTTGGCTCGCTTGGGCGGCACCAGATCGGCAAACGCCCCCGAGTCGAACAGCTGCGTGCTTCCGCCTCGGGCGGAGTCGACCACCCGCAGCTCGTGGCTTCCGATGGCGATCTTGTCCCCGTGCAGCAGCGGCGTGGGTTCGGCCCCCAGACGCACTCCGTTCACTCGGACCTCGGCATCCGCCCCCGCCACCCGAATGTCCGCGGAGCCGGGCTTCGTCGCGTGTACCACCGCATGTCGTGGCTGGACTCCCTCGCCGGCGAGTACCACTGTGTTGTCTGCGGCCGATCCTATGGCTGTCTCACCGGCGGCTATGGCGTACCGTTCGCCGCCGATCTCGAGATGAAGCATCGATATGAACCCGAGGAATAAGTCGAGTGGGGAGAAACGTATCCGCCGGTTTGTAGCAGGGCAATATTGAACCCGCCCTCCGGGCCCGGAAACCTATGCGATCTTTCGAGCTTCCTGCCCCCGAAGCTGCAGCTGGTAGAGCCGGTAATACAGGCCCTGCTTGGCCAGCAACTCGCGGTGACTGCCTCGCTCCCGGATCTCGCCGTGCTGCAGCACCAGGATCTCGTCGGCATGCAGGATGGTACTCAGCCGGTGGGCCACCACGATACTGGTCCGGCCAGCCATCAGTTCGGCGATCGCCACCTGGATCTGGCCCTCCGCCTCGGCATCTACTGAGCTGGTAGCCTCGTCCAGCACCAGAATGGTGGGATCCAGGGCCAACGCCCGGGCAAAGCTGAGCAGCTGTCGCTCTCCCACGCTGAGACTGCGGCCCCGCTCCCCCAACAGATGATGGTAACCGGCTGGCAAGCGCTCGATGAAGCGATCGGCTCCCACCCGGGTCGCAGCCCGGCGGGCTCCGTCCAGCGCGATCGGCGCATCCAGGGTCAGGTTGTGGAGGATGTCGCCCACGAAGAGGAAGAGGTCCTGCTGCACGAAGCCGATGAGGGACCGGAGGTCGGCCGTGGACAGCTCGCGGATATCGGTCCCGTCGATGAGGATGCGGCCGCGGTCGGGATCATAGAACCGGAGCAGAAGGTTGACGATGGTTGTCTTCCCCGCACCGGTATGACCCACCAGCGCTACCGTCTGCCCCGGCGAGGCGGTAAAGGACACGTCGCGCAGCACCCAGGGGCCGTCTGCGCCGTAGCGGAACCAGACGTTCTCAAACCGGACCTCGCCCCGCGCCGGACGCTGGAGCGCCTTCGGGTGATGGGGCTCGGTCACCGTCACCGGCTCGTCCAGCAGGGCAAAGACCCGCTCCGACGACGCCATTGCGCTCTGCAGCAGGTTGAACTTCTCCGACAGGTCCTGAAGCGGCTGGAAAAACCGGCGGGTGAGCTGGATGAATGCCGCCAGCACACCGACCGTCAGGCTGCCGCTGACCGTCCGGAGACCACCATAGTAGAGCAACAAGGCCATTGCGACGGCAGTGAGCACTTCAACCACAGGGAAGAAGACTGCGTAGATAGTGATGGACCGGAGATGGGCATCCAGGTGCTCCCGGTTCAGCTGGGCAAAGCGCGCCGCCGAATCCCGCTCCCGCCCGAACAGCTGGACCACCCTCATCCCGGAAAGCCGCTCCTGCAGGTAGGCATTGAGACGGGCCAGGCGGAGTCGGATATCGCGGAAAGCTTCCCGTACCCGCTTGCGGAAAATGCTGGCCGTGAGCCAGACCAACGGGATCACCGAGAAGGTCACCAGCGCGAGCCGCCAGTCGATGGCC
Source organism: uncultured Gemmatimonadales bacterium (assembly GCA_965652025.1). Taxonomy (GTDB): domain Bacteria; phylum Gemmatimonadota; class Gemmatimonadetes; order Gemmatimonadales; family GWC2-71-9; genus CAVVWJ01. The sequence continues at coordinate 19,120 of CBFGTM010000033.1, read as the reverse complement.
AGCATCATGGTCATGATGGCCAGCAAGGTGAACACGTCGCCAAAGACAGTCACCACCCCAGACGAGAACAGCTCGTTCAGTGTCTCCACGTCCGCGGTCACCCGGGTCATCAGCCGTCCCACCGGGTTGCGATCGAAATAGCTGATGCTGAGCCGCTGCAGGTGCTCGAAGATCTGCATCCTGAGGTCGTACATCACCCGCTGCCCGACGTATGCCGTCAGGAAGGTCTGGCCATAATCGATGACGAATTCAACCAGTAGTGCGGCGAGGTACGCGGCCGCCAGGGTGCCCAGCAGGCCGATGTCGTGGCGGGGTATTGCCACATCCAGTGCGCGCTGGGTCAGAACCGGTCCCACCAGCGCTAGACCGGCCCCCGCAAGCAAAAGGAGCACCGCCAGCGCGGTGAGACCGCGGTAGGGCCGCAGGTACTTCAGCAGCCGACGCAGCAGGGCGGAATCATAACCCTGCTCCAGCGCGTCCTCGTGTTCGGTCATGCTCTATCCCGCCGGTTCCGCCAGTTCCGCGTCGGCTACCCCTCGAAGCCCGCGCCGAACCCAGCCGGAAAAGACCAGAAAACCAGCGGCCAGGGTGAAGTAGCTCAGCGTCATGCGCCAGATCAGAATGTAGATCGGAGTGAGCTCGCGAGGCACATAGGACGACATCACGGCGGCAGACAGCACCTCGCCGACCCCCGAGGCACCGGGAGTCGGTGCAAAGTAGAGCAGAAACATCACCAGCGTCTGGACCAGTAGGATGTCCACGAAGTTGGCATGGATGTCGAGCGCACGCAGGGCGACATAGCCGGCCAGTAGCTTGTTCGCATGGGACGGACCGGAGAGAATGGTGGCCCAGAAGAGCGCCAGCAATCCTCGCGGACTCTTGAACGCAACCACGCTCTCAGCTGCCTGGTCGATCCCGGCCTGTAGCTTGGTCAGCCGGTCGGCCACCCGGCGGCTGCGGCGTCCGATGGCGCCGGCGGCACGCTGGATCAGGTCCCGCACCAGGCGGGGGGAGATCAGTATCACCGCCATCACCAATCCGATCACGGCGATGATGGTCAAGCTCCCGAGGAAGAGATCGAACAGCGAGAGACCCAGCACATTCCCCCGTTGCCCCAGCGACCGCCCGGCACCGAACACGACGGCGAGCGGACCTGCAATGGCAAAGAAGAGGATGGTGGCGACGAAGCTCATGAAGACGGAAGTGACCGCCACCGGCAGGGGGACGCCGTACCGGCGCATGGTGTACATGGTCATCGGGCCGGCCCCGGTGTTGAGCGGTGTGATGTACCCGGCCCACGCACCCATGCCGCCCGCCAGGATCATTCCCTTGAGCGAAGGCCGGGGATACACGTGGCGCGCAACTGCCCAGAGGCGGAGACCGCCGCCGATCCAGTCCAGCGAGGCCAGACCGACCCCGGCCAGCACCCAGATCCACTGCAGCCGTCCGAGCGCGGCGAGAAACGCGGGAAAGTCGTTGCCGTAGAGGAGAGTGACCCCGAAACCGGTGAGGGAGGCAAGGACGAACACCTCGAAGCCGCGCAGCAGCAGCTTGGGGGTCAGGATTCTGGACATTGACGAGGAACTTAGCCACCTCTCGACCTCGGGAAAGTCGGGAAAGTCCTTCCCGACTATTTTCCCACCATGGCTGAGTCAGTAATCCGAATAGTCAACGCCCGGCAGAACAATCTCAAAGGTGTCACCGTCGACCTGCCGCACCGGTCTCTCATCGTTGTCACCGGTCCGTCGGGCTCGGGCAAGAGCACGCTCGCCTTCGACACGCTGTATGCCGAGGGACAGCGGCGCTACATCGAGTCGCTGTCTACCTACGCCAAACAGTTTCTCGACCGGATGCCCAAGCCCCAGGTGGACCGGCTGGAGGGGCTGGCACCCGCGGTAGCGATCGAACAGCGGAATCCTGTCATCTCCAGCCGCTCGACTGTCGGAACCGCCACCGAGGTCTACGACTACCTCCGGCTGCTCTGGGCCCGGGTGGGCCGCTGCTATTGCCGCAAGTGTGGCGGTCCGGTCCGGCGCGATACCCCGGAGGCGGCTGCCGACGAGATCGTTGCTCGCGGCGGAGGCAGGGTCCAGGTCTGTTTCCCGCTGCCGCCGGTCGCCCGCCTGACCCACTCCGCGGTAGTCGAGAATCTCCGCGCGCTCGGGTTCATTCGGGTAGTAGCGGACGGCAGCCCACTCCATCTGGATGAGCTGCCCGCCGAGCTGGACTTCACCGCGGTCAGCGAGTTGCTGGTTGTGGTGGATCGCCTCATTGCCGAGCCGGGCACCGTCGGACGGATATGTGAGGCAATTGCGATGGCTTTCGGCGAGGGAGAAGGGGTTGCCCTGCTTCTCCTGGAGACGGCGGGGGGGCCGGCGCGGTTTCGTTTTACCGAGTTCCCGGCCTGCAGCCGCTGCGACACACCCTCGGTCCTGGTCACCCCCGCCCTGTTCTCCTTCAACAACCCCCGGGGGGCCTGTTCCCATTGCAACGGATTCGGCGCTGTCTTGGAGTACGATGAGTCGCTGATCGTCTGCGACCCCGGGAAGAGCCTGGCGGAAGGCGCTATCGATCCCTGGACCAAGCCCCGTTACGAGTCCCGCCGCCGGATCTTGCTCGACTTTGCCCGCTCCATCGGCGCCGATCCCAAGAAAGCTTGGTCCCGGCTCAAGGCGTCCCACCGGCGCGAGCTGCTCTACGGACGCAAGGGCCGCTACGTCGGGATCTTTCCCTTTCTCAAGGGGCTGGAGGAGAAGCGGTACAAGCAGTACATCCGGGTCTTTCTCCGGCAGTACCAGCTGGCCAAGACCTGCGAGCAGTGCGGCGGAAGCCGGCTCAATCCCGATGCTCTCGCGATCCGGATCGGAGATCGCACCATCGGCTCGGTTGCCGCCGGCTCGCTGGACGAAATCCATCGTTGGCTGCTGGGGCTTTCGCCGACCCCTTCGGAGCAACTGGTGGCTCAGCTCATCCTCGATCAGCTCCACGCTCGGCTCGGCTTTTTGCGCGATGTGGGGCTCGGCTACCTGACGCTCGACCGGCAGACCCGCACGCTGAGTGGCGGGGAAGCCCAGCGCATTTCCCTGGCTAACGCGCTGGGGTCCAATCTGGTGGACTCGTTGTACGTGCTCGACGAGCCTTCCATAGGCCTGCACCCCCGCGATACCGACCGGCTCTTGAGCCTGCTGCGCCGGCTGCGCGATGCCGGCAACACGGTCCTGGTCGTGGAGCACGACCTGGCTGCGATTCAGCAGGCCGACTTCATGCTGGAGCTGGGGCCCGGCTCCGGGGAGCACGGGGGAAGGGTCGTACATGCCGGACCGGTGGACGAGGCTCGTGCTTCGCTCACCGGCCAATATCTCACCGGAAAGAAGCGGATCGGGGTGCCCAGTATTCGCCGGCCGGTCGGTCCCCAGTGGCTCCGGGTCAGAGGAGCGAGGCTGCACAATCTGCACGACGTGGACGTGGACATCCCGCTGGGCACCCTGACCGCGGTCACCGGTGTCTCCGGCTCGGGCAAAAGCACCCTGCTCCACGACGTCATCTACCGCCAGCTGGAGGCCAGACTTCGGGGCGAGCACTCGGCGAAGTCTCACCTGGGCGAGCCGGTTGGCGAGGTGGCCTCGCTCACCGGCTGGGAGTTTCTGAAGGATGTTCTGTTGGTGGATCAGTCTCCCATCGGGCGCTCGCCGCGGTCCAACCCGGTCACCTATATCAGGGCCTTCGACGAAGTCCGCGAGTTGTTTGCGGCGCAGCCCCTGGCCCGGCAGCGGAAGTACAACTCGGCAACGTTTTCCTTCAATCTCCCGGGTGGCCGCTGTGAGACCTGCGAGGGCGCGGGGCACGTCCAGATTCAGATGGTCTTCCTGGCCGACGTGTTCGTACCCTGTGAGGCCTGCGGCGGCACTCGTTATCGGTCCGAGGTGCTGGACGTTCGGATTCACGGCCACTCGATCTACGACGTACTCCAGTGGACGGTAGACGAGGCAGTGACCCGGTTCCGGCATCAGCCCAAGCTCGGCACCGCGCTCTGGCAGCTGCAGCAGGTCGGGTTGGGCTACCTCCGCCTGGGCCAGCCGGCCACCACCCTGTCAGGCGGCGAGGCACAACGGCTGAAGATTGCCCGGGAGCTGACCCAGGCCGGCAAACGGGAGGGACGGAAGCTCTACATCCTCGACGAGCCCACGACCGGCCTGCACTTGGATGACGTACGGGTGCTGATTCACGTGCTCGATCGGCTGGTCGATGCCGGCCACACCGTGATCGTCATTGAGCACCACATGGACGTGGTCAAGCGAGCCGACTGGGTCATCGACCTGGGACCGGAAGCAGGTCAGGCGGGTGGCCGGATCGTCGCCCAGGGAACCCCGGAGGAGATCGCCGAGGCTTCCGCAAGCCACACCGGCCGCTACCTCCAGCCGCTGATCGCCTCGGCCCACGCCGCACTCGCCGGCTAGGCCTGTCATCCTGAGCGAAGCGAAGGGTCTCTCAACTCCTGAGCCAGCTCTTGGAAGAGCTGCCACGTCTCGTTTACGTGCGCCCTCTCGGTCTGCCTCTGCCCGATCACCAGCCGAACGACGTATCGCCCGCCCAGCCGGGTGTGAGTCAGGTGGACCTTTCGGGTCGCATTGACCCGCTCCAATAGCTCCTGATTGAGACGATCGACCAGAGGGTCGTCGGGCGCCAGACCTGCGGGACGGTAGCGAAAACACACCAGCCCGAACGGCACCTGCGCCATCAGCTCGAAATCGGGACTCCGGGAGATCTCTCGCGCCAGCTCCTGGGCCAGCTCGACGTGCAAACGCACCAGCCGGCGCAGCCCCTCCACGCCATAGCTGCGAATGACGAACCAGACCTTGAGCGCCCGGAACCGCCGGCCCAGCTGGATTCCCCAGTCCCGGAAGTTGACGACTTCGGTGTCGTGAGTAGTGCGGAGGTATTCCGGCGTCAGCTGAAAGGTGCGGAGCAGCGCCTCCCGATCGCGCACCCAGTAAGCGCTGCAGTCGAAATTGACCAGCATCCATTTGTGCGGGTTTATCACGATGCTGTCGGCCGCTTCCATCCCCTCGAAGTAGTGCCGCAGCTCCGGAACGATCGCCGCCGTTCCCGCGTACGCCGCGTCTACGTGGAGCCAGACGCCCTGACGGCGGCAGATCTCTGCGATGGCAGGCAATGGATCCACCGCTGTCGAGGAGGTGGTCCCGATCGTCGCCACCACGCAGGCGGGCCGGTATCCCTCCGCCCGGTCCCGGGCGATGGCATCGGCGAGGACGCCGGGCTCCATCGCATGCGCCGCATCAACCGGGATCCTCCGCAGAGAATCGACTCCATATCCCGCCAGCTTCACACCCTTCTCTACCGAGGAGTGCGCTTCGGCCGAGGCATATACGGCGAGCCGCTCCCCAACGGTTGCCAGTCCCTCCGCCCCCGACCGGTAGCCGGTGACGCGCTCCCGCGCAGTGAGGAGAGCAACCAGAGTGGCGGTCGAGGCCGTGTCCTGAATGACACCGACGAACTGATCCGGAAGCCCGATCATCTGCCGGATCCAGTCCATCACCACCTGCTCCAGCTCGGTAGCGGCGGGGGAGGTCGCCCATGACATGCACTGGGCCCCGAGGGTGGCGGTGAGCATTTCGGCCAGGACCGACGGCGGACTGTTGTTGCCCGGGAAGTACGCGAACCATCCCGGATGATTCCACAGGGTCATTCCCGGCATCACGATGTCTTGGAAGTCGGTGAACAGGCGCTCGAACGGCTCACCTGACTCGGGCGGGGTGGGAGGCAGCCGCCGGCTCACCTCGCCGGGTTTCAGCGCGGGAGTGATCGGAAGGTTGGGAACCTTCTCGAAGTAATCGGCCATCCAATCGGCCACCTGGTGCGCGTGGCGCCGAAATTCGTCGGGACCCATAGAGACTCGTATCTGGTAGCTTACGCCGATGATACTCTCATTCTGGTCGTTCCGCCCCCGCCCCCGCCCCCTCTCAGGCCTGGCCTGGATGGTGGTGGCCCAGCTCTTCTTTGCCGGCATGAACGTGTGTACTCGGCTGGGCGCACGAGACCTTCCCTGGTCCGAAATTGCGGCCTGCCGCTTTTTTCTCGGTGCGGCCCTGGCTCTCGGAATCGCCTGGTATCGGGGAAGCTCACTGCGGATCGTAGACCAGGGTAACGCCTGGCGGCGCAGTGTGTATGGCACGCTGGCGGCCATGTGCACCTTCTACGCCCTCGCGTCGAGCCGGATTGCACTGGGTGACGCCGCCACGCTCGGTGCCACCGCGCCGATCTTCGTCGCACTCCTGGCGCCCCGTCTCCTGGGTGAGCGCCACGACACCCGGGTAGCGCTCGCCGTCGCATTGGGCTTCGCCGGCATCCTGGCCGTCCTGCGTCCGACCTTCCAGATCGCCCTGTCCGTGGCGGCCATCGCGACCGCCGGCGCGCTGTTCTATGCGCTGGCCATGATCTGGCTCCGCAAGATCGGCCCCGGAGAGAGCCATGAGGCTGTCGTGCTCCACTTCTCCCTGGTGGCGCTCGCAGCTCTGCTGCTGCTGGCAGTTCCGGTGTGGCGCTGGCCGGATTGGCAGGACGGATCGTTGCTGCTCGGCGCGGGAATCGGTGGCGGCGGCGGCCAGATCGCCATGACCCGGGCCTATTCGCTCCACCGGGCAGCGCCGGTGACCGCGCTCTCCACCCTGGGCATCGTGCTGACTCACCTGCTTGCCATCCCGGTGTTCGGTGACCGTCCCAGCGGCTGGCAGATAGCGGGATCGCTGCTGGTGATTGCAGCGGGCGGGTTGCTCGCTTTCGGCCGCGAGCCGCTTCCGTCCGCGGTGCGGGTGCCGAGCTGAGCGGTGTATGTTTGCGGAATGGCCTCTATCGCTGCCTCCAACACGTTGGCCCGGCCTGACGGTCTGCTGTACGATCCCGACCTCGCCTGCCGCCTCCTGACGGAGGCGGATCCCCGGCTGGGCGAGCTGATGGCCCGGGCCGGTCCGTTCAGCATGCGCCCACAGCCCACCCAGAGTCTCTTTGCCGCCTTGGCGCGCTCTATCATCTACCAGCAGCTCAGCGGACGCTCTGCCGAGACCATTCTCGGTCGAGTCATCCGCGCCCTGGGACGCCGGCCTTTCCCTGCCCCTCGCGACCTGCTTCAGGCTCGGCCTGAACTGCTGCGCCAAGCCGGACTCTCGGCCGCCAAGACTGCCGCGCTGAAAGATCTTGCCGCCAAGACGCTGGAAGGCAGCATCCCATCCCTCGCCCGGGTCCGCAGCATGGAGGACGAAGAGATCATCGAGCGCCTGACGGCCGTGCGCGGGATCGGCCGGTGGACCGTCGAGATGCTGCTCATCTTCCGGCTGGGACGGCCCGACGTCCTGCCGCTTACCGACCTGGGCGTGCGCAAGGGTTTCGGCAGTTGGTTCCGAAGAGGAAAGCTCCCCGATCCGGCGGCGATGATCCGGCGGGGCGAGCGCTGGCGGCCTTACCGCAGCGTGGCCAGCTGGTATCTCTGGCGCGTCCTCGAGCTGTGATCCCGGCAACCGGAGCGGAAGGACCTGGATGAGTACCCAGGCGGTGCCTCAGACCACACCCGAGGAAGAGCGCTATCGCAGCCGGACAGCGGCGAGCCGGCGCTACTTCCTCGAGGCCCGCAAATATCTCCCCGGCGGAGACTCTCGCAGCACCCTATTCTACCGGCCCTATCCCGCGGTGATGGCCCGGGGAGAGGGCTGTGTGCTCTATGATCTGGATGACAACCGGCTGCTGGATTTCACCGGCAACCATTCATCTCTTCCTCATGGGTACGGCCATCCCGCAATCATCAGTGCAGTCGAGGAGCAGCTACGGAAAGGCACCGCCTTCCCCGGGGCCAGTGACCCGCAGCTCCATTTCGCCCGGCTGCTCTGTCGGCGCATTCCATCCATCCAACAGGTGCGCTTCACCAACTCGGGAACCGAAGCGACTCTGAACGCCGTCCGCGCCGCCCGGGCTTTTACCGGACGCGCCCGCATTGCGAAGATCGAGGGCGGGTATCACGGAACCGCCGATGACATCCTGTCCGGCGCTCAGCGTGAGAGCGCGGCTATCCTGCCGTTCAACGACATCGAGCCTGCCCGGGAGACTCTTGAAGCCCTGGGCCCCGACATCGCCGCCGTGCTGGTGGAGCCGGTGCTGGGCTCCGCCGGAATGATCCCGGCGGACCGCAGGTACCTGGAAATGCTGCGCGATGTCACTCGGCGGCACGGCATGGTGCTCGTGTTCGATGAAGTAGTGAGCCTGCGGGTAGCGCCCGGCGGAGCTCAGGAATACTTCGGCGTCACTCCGGATCTCACCTGCCTGGGCAAGCTGATCGGCGGAGGCTTTCCCCTGGGCGCATTCGGCGGCCGGAGCGATATCATGGCTCTCTTCGATCCCTCCACCGGCAAGCCGGCCGTTCCCCACCCGGGGAGCCACAATGCCAATCCGATCGGCATGGTCGCAGGCGCCACTACGCTGGAGCTGCTCACCCCTGCCGTTATCGACCAGCTGAATCGCCGGGCGGAGGAACTTCGGCAGGACATAGGGGATGCCTTCGCCCAGGTCGGCATTCCGGTCCAGATCACTGGCCTGGGATCCCTCTTCGCCATGCACCTGACTCGAAACCCGGTGAGGAGTTATCGCGACACCCTCTCGGGCGACGAGGAGCTCCGCCACCGGCTCTTCCTGGGACTTTTCAACGAGGGAATTTTGATCGATCCCCGAGGGGTGGGAACTCTTTCGACCGCTCTCGGAGATCCGGAGCTGGCACAGTTCAGCACAGCGCTGCGTCGGGTTCTGTCCCGTGTTGCGGCCTAAGGCTGACTTGCGGAGCGGAGCCGCTTCGGTTTTGTTTCGGGGTGACGGCAGTAGAGCGGCAAGTTTTCAGCTACGGAGACAGCAATGGCTCAGCGATCTAACAAGAAGCAAACTCCCGAGAGGGACACATCCAATACCATCAAGGATCCCGACGACTGGAAGACCGGCGATGAGCCGATGACCGGCGCTCAGGAGTCGTACCTCAATACCCTGGCCAGCGAGGCCGGCGAGAAGGTGGAGGAGAACCTCACCAAGGCCGAAGCCTCCAAGCGCATCGACGAGCTGCGAGAAAAGACCGGCAAGGGCGAGAGCTAAGCCTCCTCTTTTCCCTCGACTCGATTGAGCAGCTTGGCCACATCCTGAGGATCGAGTCCCACCTCCTTGAGCATCTGTTCTGTGCTGGGCCGGCTGAAGTCTTCCCGCCGGGCCTCGAAGATCAGCTCATAGGCGTGGGGCCCGTCCAGGGCCTGCTGCTGCCGAAGGACCCAGCCGCTCTCATCCACGAACAGTCGCAGCGCATGATCCAGCGACTCGAAGGCGTTCTCGCTCCAGCGGTGATCGCGCGGATGCCAGAACCGGGTCATCAGCACCATTCCGGCCGGGGCCCTGTCTTCCTCCGAGAGCGCCCGGGTTCTCACCACCACCCAGTGGACCCGCCCTGACCGTTCGGATCTGAGCGGGTCTGGCGCCGTCTCCAGAACGGGGACTGGCTCTTCGGAGGCGTGGCCCTGGCTCATTCTGCCAGCACCGCGGCCAGTCGCGAGTCGCGATTCAGCCGCTCGGCAAAAATCTTTATCGCGGCGAGCAGGGGTACTGCGATAAAGGCGCCGGCGACACCCCAGAGGAACCATCCCACCAGTACCACCAACAGGACAGCCAGCGGATTGAGCCGGAGACCACTCCCGTAGGCAAAGGGACTGATGACGTTGTTCTGAATGGTCGAGATGACGATGTACGCCAGCGGCGGAAGCAGGATCTGACCCAGGCTGTCGAAGGTAGCGAAAGCGGTGACGCTCACGGCGGCTACCATGAAGAGGGCGCCGATGTAGGGTATGGATTCGAGGACTAGTGTCAGCACTCCCCAGAGCATCGGTGAAGGCATCCCCAGCAGCATGAAGGTCAACGCAATCACGATACCCTGACCCCCGGCCAATAGTATGGTCACCAGGAGGTACCTCCGCACCACCGACTCAGCCGCATCTACCGCCTGCTCCGGCGTTCCTTGCGCCGGCTTCGGCATGACCAGCGCCAGCTTCCGGGCCAAGAGGTCCCCGGTCGCGAGCACCACGAAGGCGACGACCAGCATCTGAAGCAGGGTACTCAAGATTCCGGTGGTGGTGGCGAAGACCCGGCCCACAAATGAAGGAACGGGAGAACTGGAGGATGTCGCAGTCGTTTGCTGGCTTTTGCCGGTCACTTCTTTCTGAGCCTTCTCGACCGCTTCGGACACTTGCTTGATCGGGCGACGCAGCTTGTCGATCTTGCCCCGGGCAGCGGATAGCGTCCTGGGAGCATCACTGATCCAGCTTCGCAGCGGTCCGGCGGTGAAGTACCCGGTAGCTCCCAGAAGAGCCAGACACAAAATGACGACCAGAGTTGCGCCGACGGGCTCCCGGACCCCGACTCCCGCCAGGCTCTGAACGACAGGCCGGAACAGCGCAGTGAAGAGGAGACCCAGAGCCACCGGCATGAACACTTCCTGGGCCACATAGAGCACCGCAGCCGCGGCGACCATTGCCAGGATCGTGAGGCTGGTGGACCGATTCGCCATTCAGTCCCGCTCGTCGCGCAGCACGGAATAGACGATCACGTCTTCGAAGACACCCCACTTGCGCACCCGCTGTCGCAAGAGCCCCTCCCGTTGCATTCCGGACGCTTCCAGCACCCGGCCCGCCGCCGGATTCCGCACCATGTGATGGGCGTAGATCCGGTTGAGCCTCAGCGCCTCGAATCCGAATCGTATGACCGCCGCCGCCGCTTCGCGGGCGTAGCCGTTACCCCACCACTCCCGTCCGATCCAGAATCCGAGCTCCGCCTGCTGGTGCTCGCGGTCGATATCCCGCAGGCCCACCGAACCGATCAGGGTCCTGCCGGGGAGCCGGACGGCGAAGCTGATGGCGCGTCCCCGTTCGACTTCCTTGCGTTGCTGTTCGATCCAGGCGATGGCGTGGTCCAGCTCGTAGGGATGGGGAATCGCGAGCGTGGTGTCGGCGACCTCGCGCGCTCCGGCTAGCCGCTGCAGCTCCGGCGCGTCATCCGGCACCGGCGCATCGAGAATGAGGCGCCGAGTTCGTAGAGTGGGCGCGGCGCGCACGATGTCAGTGGGCGTGTTGCTGCGCTCGCTCGATGCTCTGGCCCAGCTCCCCCGCCGCCTCGCGCAAGTTGGTGAGCTCGGCGTAGCGGCCGCTCACCGTCCCGGCCCGAAGATCTCCTCCTAGGCCCCGGCACATCTCGGTGGCCCGGCGGATGCGGAATCGCTCCTGGAAGTTCCTGTAGTCGTCGCCGCCGGCCGCGCCCAGGAGGCCCCAGAGCCGGAGGCGCATGTCATCCAGGGCGCTCTTGAAGTCCTCCAGCCCCTCGACCGGCGCCCGCCCCAGGGCCAACCTCACCTCGATGGCCCGGAGCGTCGAATTGAGCGTGGCGATCTGATCGGCAAAGCTCGTGTCCGCCATGAACCCTCCCGCGCCTCAGCCGAACACGGCCGGGGTGACCTCGAGTGGTGCTACTCTCGGTAGGCGTCAACCGACATGTTGAGGTTCCGGTGCAGATCTGTCTCGCCACTGACCAGCGAGCTCCAGGAGATCTCCTGGCCCTTGCGAGCACCCTTGGGCGTGATCTTCACCCCTTCAGGCGAGATGGCGACCGTGTACAGCTTGCCGTCCAGGTCCAGCTCCCGCTTGATCGTCTTGTCGAGTTTTGTAGCCATTCCACCCTCGGTAGTTTGGAGGAAGCGCTGCCGCGCATAAGTCCTTGTATTTCAGCGTGTCCCTGCCACAATCCCGCCAAGTATACGCAATAGATGGCACTGCCGTCGAGTTGCGCCCTCTCCGGCGGGGTCCCTAGCTTTAGAATATCACCCAAAGCGCCCTATGCCCGATAACCGCGAGGCCCGCCTCAAGCGGGAGTTTGCCCCTCTGTATCCCGGACTGAAGCCCGGCATCTGGTACAACGCCGCCTGGCTCTCGGCCCGGCAGTTCGCCCGCGTCCCCTGCGACGGGCGGGCCGACTCTATTTCCAACATGGTCAACGAGAAGCACTTCGAGTTTCGGGGTGGCCGTCCCCGCCGCAAGTGGAGCCTGTTCAGCCGCTCCTGATCGGTCTCCAGCTGTTATTCTGACGAAATGTTCACTGTTCGAGCCGACTAGGGCGACCTGGAAATGGGGGCACAAAAAAGGACCCCGTTGGCGGGGTCCTAACGAATCGTGCGTGGCCTCAGCAGCTCCCGAGGAGGGACTCGAACCCCCGACCCGGTGATTAACAGTCACCTGCTCTACCAGCTGAGCTACTCGGGAAAAGCAACCATTCGCTGGGCGAACGATGCAGGCAAAAAACTAGCCGCCCATCATCAGTAAGGCAACGCGCCGGCGAGGCTCACTGCAGGCTATGGAGCGGCTGCGGGATCGGTCGCACGTCCCTGACCGGCGCGTTCCACGGTTGCAGCCAGGCGTTCCCGTTGCAGCCCCGCTCCCCCGTCTCCGTCATCACCGAGCCCACCACGACTCCGTAGCGCCAGCGGTCGGTCAACGGCAGAGCGATGACGTCCGGCCCGCTCAGCCCGAGAGGGCTTCCCCGGCGCTCCAGAACCATACTCCCGATCCGCCTCACGGCAGGATGGATAGGGGGACCATCGGTTACCGTTGGGTGGCGATGGAATCCAGTCGGGCGTTGCGGGCCGCGGCGGAGTCGGAGGCACCCAATGCACCTCGCACACCCTGCGCGCCGGGCAGCCGCGACGCTCCCAGTATGCTGTCCCGCTCCCTCTGAGAGCTCGCCCTGGAAGGCTTGTTTTCCTGGGACGAGCACCCAGTCACAACCAACGCCATTCCCATACCCATCAGGCAACGGATTCGCAGCATGAGCACTCCGATTGAGGGTGTCTAAATGTAGTTTCCCCTCTGCCAGGATTTGCGCGTCAGAAGTTGAACGCTCGAGTGTCGCTGGAGAGGCCGAAGCCGTCCGGACGCCCGACACAGCGAAATCGCGAGTGAGTTGTAATACTTGGAAGTGGATGCCATGATGCCGCTGTCAAGTAGATGGCCCGCGCAGCCGCTGGCACTTTGGTCCGCGGAAATTTTGTTGACACGCGCAACTTTGGGACTGCATCCTAACTCATTGTCAGAAAAAATGTTACAAGTTCGAGACTTTTACTTTCCCGGCTCCCGTGTAGCTTCCTTGCGATGGCTCTCCCGTCCCTGACCGGCCACCGCGAGCTGCGAGCCCGGCTGGCAGGTGCGGTCCGCGCCGACAGGCTCCCCCAGGTCCTGCTGCTCACCGGCGGCTTGGGAGTCGGTAAGCAACGCCTCGCGCTCTGGCTGGCTCAGTCGATTCTGTGTCAGACCATGGGTGACGAGCCGTGTGGAAGCTGCCGAGCCTGCAAGCTGGTCGGCACTCTATCGCATCCCGATTTGCACTGGTTCGTGCCGGTGCCGCGCTCCAAGGCGTCGGATCCGGACAAGCAGGTGGAAGAGGTTGGGCAGGCGCTGGCCCAGGTGCTGGAAGAACGTCGCAGCCAGCCGCTGTACGGCGAGGTCGACGGGATGGCCAGCCACAGCCTCGCCACCGTCCGCCTGCTGCAGCGCCGCGCGGCGCTGACCTCGGTTGAAGGCGGGCCTCGGGTCTTCATCATCGGAGACGCCGACCGGCTGGTGGCGCAGGAGGCGAGTCCCGAAGCCGCCAACGCCCTGCTCAAGCTGCTGGAAGAGCCGCCGGACCGGAGCTACTTCCTGCTGACGACCGTGGAGCCCCGGCGCCTGCTGCCGACGATCCGTTCCCGGGCAGTGACGTTCCGGCTGGGCCGGCTGACCGATGCAGAAGTGCGGGAGTTCCTAGCGGAGCATCTTCGCCCCAAACCCGCGGCGCAGGAACTGAACGACCGAGTGGCGTTTGCCGACGGATCCATCGGACGAGCACTCGGGGCTCGGGAGGAAGCGGGGAGGGCAAGGGAAGCGGCGGCCCAGTTGCTCGAATCGGTGCTCGCTAACCCGGCCGCGGCATACGAGCGGGCTCTCAGCCAGCCTCCCTGGTCCGCCCGGGGCGAGTTCACCGCGATGCTGGACGCGCTGGCCGAGCTGCTGGGCGACGCTGCGCGAAGCGCCTCGGGTCAGGAGCCTCGGCGGGAGATCCCAGCGGCGCTCGGCCCCCGCAGCCCCGCAGCCCTGCTGAAGGCCTTAGGGAAAGTGGCCGATGCTCGGGAGGCCGCCTGGGGCAACGTGAATCCGCAGTTGTTGCTCGCGGTGCTGGGGAATGAGCTGGCGGAGGTGCTGTGAAGCTCAGCCACGTGGACGAGTCGGGCCGGGCGCGGATGGTGGACGTAAGTGCCAAGCCGGAGTCGGAGAGGACCGCAGCCGCTGAAGGCGCGGTGCGGATGTCGCCCGAAGCGTTCCGGGCCGTGGCCGAGCAGACGGTGGCGAAGGGCGATGTCCTGGCGGTGGCGGAAATCGCGGGAACGATGGCCGCCAAGCGGACCGGCGAGCTGATACCGCTCTGTCACCCGCTCACGCTCGACCTGGTTGAAGTCGAGGCTCGGCTGGAGCCGGAGCTGCCCGGAGTTCGGATCACCGCCCGCGCCCGAGCCACCGGGCGGACCGGCGTCGAGATGGAAGCGCTGACCGCAATTGCGGTCGCCTGTTTGACGGTGTATGACATGGTGAAAGCGATCGACCGAGGAATGACTATCGAGGAAGTACGTCTGGTCAGTAAGTCGGGGGGAAGCCGGGGGGACTGGCACCGGACCGCGACCTAGCGGAACCGGCTCTTTCAAGAGAAAGGGGTTGTCACGTGGCGAGACCCATCGATTACGGTGAACCGAAGCCGATGACCGCGGAGCGCATCCTGCTCCGGGGCGGAGTGCTGTTGGCAGCCGCCGTCGGTATCGGCGCCCTGGGCGGTTGGAACAAGGCCGTGCGGGCCGCCAGCGATCACGCCACGATCAACAATGCCAGCCTCATTGCCCGACGGATGGGAACCCTCAGCGAACAGCTGGAGGCCTCCAATGGCGAGGCCATGGTCCTCAAGCTCCAGCTGGAGCGGGCCAACACCATCCTGGAAAACTCCACCCGCTACCAGATCCCCGCCGACCTCTCGGCGGCGATCTATGACATCGCCTTGAGCGAAGGGATCGATCCGTCGTTGGGATATCAGCTGGTCAAGATCGAGAGCCAGTTCAACCGGAAGGCCAAGAGCAACATGCGGGCGTACGGCTACACCCAGTTGCAGGTGGAGACCGCCCGGTTCTACCATCCTAACATCAAGGAAAAGGATCTCTACGACCGGGACACCAACCTGCGGCTGGGCTTCCGCTTCCTGAACGAGTTGCTGGCCCGGTTCCAGTACGACGTACATCTCGCACTGCTGGCCTACAACCGGGGACCCAAGCGGGTGGATCAGATCCTGTCCCAGGGCGGTAATCCGGCCAACGGCTACTCCGACGCGGTGCTGAAGGGCTACCGCCCGCTCACCAACGGCGTAAGCCGCTAGTCCGGAATCCTGATCGAGCGGCCCGCCTTGAGCTGAGCGCGCTCCGTCAGATTGTTGGCATTCCTCAGGGCCTGGACCGAGACGCCATACTGTTTCGCCAGGCCCGAGAGCGTTTCTCCCCGCTGTACCACGTGACTCCGTATTCCGCTCGAATCCGGTGCCGCTGCCGGCGGCTGGGACCGCGGCGCGTCGGGTGACACCACCCGCAGCCGCTGGCCCACCCGGATCCGTCCCCGCTGGTCGAGCTTGTTCCAGGCCCGCAGCTCGCGCTGGGTCACACCGTACTCGTCGGCAATCTCCGAGATCGTCTCCCCCGACTTGACCCGGTGGAACGCCCCGGTGTTGGTCCCCGCGGCCACCACAGGTTCCGCCATCCGGCGAGCCACCTTGGTCGAAGGAACGCCGCCGGTCGGAACCACCACCCGCTGGCCGACCCTGACCCTGCGAGGATGGAGCCGGGGATTTGCCGCCAGGAGCATCGCCTGGCTGACGTGATAGCGGCGGGCGATGTGTCCCAGCGTCTCCCCCCGAGCCATGAAATGCTCGATGAAGGTGACTCGCTGGCGCGCCGGCAGCCCCTTATACGCCACCACCGTGGCCTCTCCCCGCCCCACCGGTAAGCGGATCAGCGAGCGCGACCCTGGCGGCGTCGCCAGCCGGAGATACTGCGGATTGAGCTCCCGAATCGCCGCGACGGTCGTGTCAGCCAGTCGGGCGATGACGTCGAGACCGGTCATGTCGGGTACTACGATCGAGTCGTAGGCAGCAGGCTGCGCCGGACCTACTTCAAACCCGTACCGCTGAGGCTGCTTCGCGATCAGCGCGGCGGCGATCAGCTTGGGCACGTAATCCTTGGTCTCCCGCCGGAGCAGCCTGGTGTCGTACAGGCGGAAGAAGGTGGCATCGGAGTTGGTAGTGTCGCTCTCTTCGTCCGGCAGCCGGATCAGTCCGCGAGACACCTTGCCCGATCCCGCGTTGTATGCCGCCGCCGCCAGATACAGCGAGCCGAACCGCCGGTTCAGATCGGCCAGGTGGCGGACCGCTGCGTCAGTTGCCTTGAAGGGATCGCGGCGCTCGTCCACCCAGGAATCCACCCGCAGCCCATAACCCTTGGCCGTGCGCTTCATGAACTGCCACATGCCGACTGCCTTGGCCCGACTGGTGGCGGTGTTGGAGAAGCCGCTCTCGATCAGTGCGAGGTAGACCAGATCGCCGGGAAGGTTTTCCCGCTGGAGCCGCTCGCGGATCATGCTCTCGTATCGGGGCAGACGGGTGAGCCAGATTGCCATCCGCTCCCGGCCGCGGTCCTGAAAGAAGTCGAGGTAGTACTGGACCCGGTCGTGGCTGTTGTAGGTCTTGACGTCGATGTCCCAGGTAACCGCGTCGGCGACGGCATTGGCCCCGCCGGTCTCACCGGCTTCCTCTTCCCCCTCTTCGGCATCAGACTCGGGATGGGCGTCCGCCAGTTCCTCCAGCACGGCTTCGTCCGCCGCCGAGTCGGCCGCCTGCCGCCGCTCGGCGTCGAAGTCGGCCACTACCAGTGGAGAGTCCGTGGCTATGGTCTGGGGCAGACCCAGCGAATCGAGCACAGCGTTGATCGACTGCGGTTGTACCGGGGTGTACCCCATGAGCGGAGAGGGAGGGAGGCCGGTCGAGCGGGGAGATCCGTGTCCGCCACAGCCGGCGAGACCTGCGATCGCAAGGCACATCCAGAGTCGGCGCATGAACACTCCTATGGCGCTGGGCCGCAAAGGTCCTGCCCGGTGCGCTTCGGCAAGATTTCGGGGTGGCGCGTGCCACCGTTTTCACGTGCAAACCGCAGGACCCAGAGGCGAACTGAGGCAAGCCGCGGCGGGACTGCTAGCGCATGAAGAGCCGGTTCCCGAGTATGCGGTTAGTCGCGTTGAGCACAGCAAGGGCAGCGCCACGCGCGGTATCGGTCTCGGCGAGGTAGGAGCCCACCATCCGTTGGCCGCTGCCGGGCCCCGCGCCATGGACCGCCAGCGACACGATGATGACGGTGGCGTCGAAGGCGCGGACCGCCTTGACCCCAAGCAACTCGAAGCTGAGCCCGCCCTGCACCGCCTGACCCAGCGCCACTACACACGCCTGAGCCGAGCACCGCAGCTCGCCGGCCTGCGAGGCGAGCCCTTCACCTTCACCGGTGAACTGTTCCGAGTCTCTCCAGGTCAGCCCGACCCGCGCCCGGCAGCGCCCATTGGGCAGCCGATCGAGGGTGAACTCCGCAAAGCGGAGTCGCTCTCCGAGTGGGGCTGACGACATGGCCGTCCTGGGATCGGGCCCAAAGGCTGGAAGCGACACACTGGGCGGCAGGGCAAAGCCCATGCCAGTGGTCAGGTCAATTTCGCGGCGAGAAGCTCGACGAGGTCTTTGTCGGAGAGGCGATCAGCCCTCGCGAAGAGCGCCGATTTGGAGGAGGAGGAGAGTGGATACGTTGCCCAAATCGAGCGCTGCCCCGGATCCGCGGCGCGGAAGGAGAAGACCAGATTCCATTGCGATGAATTGGGAGTTCGCTCAGCCGCGATCGAGACATTCCAGCGGCGGCCATCGTGTTCCAGCACTCGCCACGCCATCAGCTCCGAACCAGCGCCTGAAACCGCGCCCGTAAGTCGCGAGTGACCGGACCCGCCTTGCCCGACCCGATGACCCGCCCGTCGAGCTGCCGGATCGCGACCAGCTCGGTGGCGGTGCCGGTGAGGAAGGCTTCGTCGGCAGTGTACACATCGTACCGGTTGAGCGTGCGCTCTTCCACCTGATAGCCGGCGGCGGTGGCGATCTCGATGACCACGTCGCGGGTAACGCCCTTCAGGATTCCGCCGTACGCCGGCGGCGTGCGTACAATGTCGTGCTTCACCACGAAGATGTTCTGCCCCGACGCCTCGGCGACGGAACCGGTGCTGTCCAGCATGAGGACCTCATCGGCACCGGCGTTGATGCCCTCGATCTTGGCCAGGATGTGAGCCAGATAGTTGAGCGACTTCACCCGGGGTGACAGCGACTCCCGCTGCGGGATCGGAGTGCCCGCGGTGATGACGTTGAGGCCGGCGTCGTAGACCTGCTCGGAAAAGAGCCTGATGGTGTCGACGATGATCATCGTCGTCGGCCGGACGCACTTGCGGGGATCGAGCCCCAGATCGCCCACGCCTCGGGTGACGATATGACGGATGTAGGCTTCCGCGATCCCGGAACGGCGGACCGCTTCTTCGGTGATGGCCACCATCTCGTCCCGCGACATCGGGATGGTGAGCCAGATGGCCTGGGCCGAGTCGTACAGCCGCTCCAGGTGCTCGTCCAGCCGGAAGATTTTCCCGCCGTAGACCCGGATTCCTTCGAACACGCCGTCGCCATAGAGCAGGCCGTGGTCGTAGACCGACACCGTGGCGGTGTTCTTGTCGTACCACTTGCCATCGAGCCAGACGATAGGGGTGCCGGCTCCGGCGGCTGTGGCAACAGTGGCGGGCTTGGCGCTGACGGTCATAGTGACAATGTAGGCGACGCAAGACTCATTGGCTATTGGGAGCGCGTCACCAAGCAGTAGCCGCGATGGTACGAACTCCACAAGTCATTGCGAGGAGCG
>CBFGTM010000032.1:0-39540 GCA_965652025.1 uncultured Gemmatimonadales bacterium | reverse complement strand
TCCGCGAAGGGGGCCGGACGGTGGGCGCCGGCGTCGTCACCAAGATTCTGAAATAAGGCGACACGAGGAACACATGGCTCAGAAAATCCGAATCCGACTCAAAGCCTTCGACCACGTGGTCCTGGATCAGGCCGCGGCGGACATCGTGCGGACCGCGGAGAAGACCGGGGCCCAGGTGTCCGGGCCGATCCCGCTTCCGGTCAAGACCGAGCGCTGGACGGTGCTGCGGAGTCCACACGTTGATAAGAAGAGCCGGGAGCAGTTCGAGCTGCGCACCCACAAGCGGCTGATGGACATCAACGACTCCCGTCCTCAGACGATGGACGCGCTGACCAAGCTCGATCTGCCGGCCGGCGTGGACGTCGAGATCAAGGTCGAGTAGCCATGAGCATCGGATTGATTGGCCGCAAGCTCGGCATGACTCGGGTGTTCGAGGAGGACGGCACCATGGTACCGGTGACCGTCATCGAAGCCGGCCCGTGCCGGGTGGTTCAGGTGCGTGACGGCGGGATTCAGCTCGGGTTCGGAGCTCGCCGGGCGCAGCGCACCACCAAAGCCGAGCTGGGCCACGCCAAGAAAGCCGGGCTCGAGGCGGCCCCCCAGGTTCTCCGGAGCTTCACCGTCAATGGCGATGCTCCCGCGCCTGGCGCTGAAGTGAAGGTGGACATTTTCGCCCCCGGCGAGCTGGTGAAGGTGACCGGTACCACCAAGGGCCGCGGGTTTCAGGGCGTGGTCCACCGCCATGGCTTCGGCGGGGGTCCGGCCACGCACGGAAATACCCGCCACCGCAAGCCCGGCTCGATCAGCCCCGGCACCGACCCATCGAGGGTCATCAAGGGTAAGCGCATGCCGGGGCACATGGGTGCCGAACAGCACACCGAGGTCGGGCTGCGAGTGGTACGAGTGGACGCCGAGCGCAACCTCCTCTTCGTCCGTGGCGCCATCCCCGGAGCCAGAAACGGTATCGTGACGGTTGCGAAGCAGGGAGGGGCAAGCCGCCATGATTGAGGCTCCTCATTACGCCCCCGACGGCGCCAAGCGGGGCACCAACTTCACGCTGCCGGCCGAATACTTCGACGGGACCGTGAACGAGCCGGTGCTGCACCAGGCTGTCAAGGTGTACCTGAACAACCAGCGGCAGGGCACCCACATGACCAAGAGCCGGAGCTTTGTCTCCGGCGGCAACCAGAAGCCTTGGAAGCAGAAGGGCACTGGCCGGGCTCGGCAGGGCTCGATCCGGGCTCCGCACTGGCGCGGTGGTGGTGTCGTGTTCGGACCGACGCCACGCGAGTACCGCACCGACATTCCCCGGAAGGTCCGCCAGCTGGCCCGGAAGAGCGCGCTCAACGCGCTTGCCGGCGAAGGCGCCCTTCATGTGGTGGAGCGTCTTGCCTTCCGCACTCCGAAGACGGCGCAACTGGCCGGGCTGCTCGGCAGCCTGGGCTTGGAGGGACGCAAGGCGCTGGTGCTGACGGCCGGGCACAACCCGAACGCGTATCTCAGTGGCCGGAACCTCCCGACGGTGGAAGTGATGGCGTACCCGGAGGCGTCGGCCTATGACATCCTCTGGTCCGACGCGGTGGTGGTGGAGGAGGGCGCGTTGACCGGAGTGATGCCGGAGCCGCTGCCGGAGGAGACCGAGGCTGAGAAGGCGGAGAGACTGGCCGGGAAGCGGGGACGCGCGGAAGCCGTCGAGGCAGCGGCTCCGAAGCAGAAGGCGCCCAAGGCCAGAAAACCGGCGGCCAAAGCGAAGGCCGCAAAGAAGACCACCGCGAAGAAAGCGGCGAACAAGCCGGCCAAGAAGAAAGCTGCGCCGAAGAAGAAGGGGTCCAAGTAATGCCAACCCTGCATCAGGTCGTGGTCCGGCCCGTGGTAACCGAGAAGAGCTCGGCCGCCTATCAGGCGAGGAAGGAATACGCCTTCGAGGTGCACCCTGAGGCCAACAAGTATCAGATCCGCGACGCGCTGCAGAAGCTATTCGGCGTCACGGTGACCGACGTGCGCACCATGCAAATGCGGCGGCACGAAGTCACCCGCGGCCGCACCCGGGGCACCACGGCGCGTTGGAAAAAGGCAATCGTCACGCTCAAGGAAGGCGACTCGATCGCCGTGTTCGAGGGCTGAGATGAGCATCAAGCAATTTCGTCCGATGACCTCGGGTACCCGATTCCGGTCAGTGTCCGGGTTCGATGAGGTCACCCGCTCGACTCCGGAGAAGTCGCTGCTGGAACCCAAGCGGGCTACCGGCGGGCGCAATAACCTGGGCCACCTCACCTCGCGGCACCGGGGCGGCGGCCACAAGCGGCAGTACCGGAAGATCGACTTCAAGCGGAACAAGTTCGGGATTCCGGGCCGGGTGGCAGAGATCGAATACGACCCGAACCGAAGCGCCCGGATCGCCCTCATCGTGTATGCCGACGGCGAGAAGCGATACATCCTGCACCCCAAGGGCCTGGCCCAGGGAGACACCATCGTGTCCGGACCGGGTTCCGACACCCGTACCGGCAACGCGGTGCCGCTGGGGGAGATTCCACTGGGCACCAACGTCCACAACGTGGAGCTCAAGATCGGAAAGGGCGGACAGCTGGCCCGCACGGCGGGATCCAGCGCCCAGGTGGTGGCCAAGGAGGGCAACTATGTCACCCTGCGGCTGCGCTCCTCCGAGATGCGCCTGGTGCATGGTCGCTGCCTGGCCACGGTGGGTGAGGTCGGGAACGCCGAGCACGAGCTTCTGTCAGTCGGCAAGGCCGGCAAGAGCCGGTGGCTGGGGAAGCGTCCGAAGGTGCGCGGCGTGGCCATGAATCCGGTGGATCACCCGCTCGGTGGCGGCGAAGGCAAGAGCTCGGGCGGCCGTCCCCCGACGTCTCCGTGGGGCAAGGTCGAAGGCAAGAAGACCCGGCATCGGAAGAAGCCCTCCACGAAGATGATCGTGCGGGGACGCAAGCGGGGTAGAGCAACTACGTAGTCACGAGTCACTCGACTCGCGACTCTAGACGAGAGAGAAGAAATGGCGCGTAGTGTAAAAAAGGGTCCCTTCGTTCAGGAATCGTTGATGACCAAGGTACAGGTCCTCAACAGCAAGAACGAGAAGCGGGTGGTCAAGACCTGGAGCCGGGCGAGCACCATTCTGCCGGAATTCGTGGGCCACACCTTTGCGGTACACAACGGGAACAAGTTCGTCCCGGTCTATGTCACCGAAAACATGGTGGGCCACAAGCTGGGCGAGTTTGCGCCCACCCGGCTCTTCCGCGGCCACAGCGGCAAGCTGGTGGCTGACAAGAAGGCCAAGCCGGAGTAGCCATGAGCGGCCATGCGATTCAGCGGCTGGTGCGCCAGTCACCCAGAAAGATGCGGCTCGTCATCGATCTCATCCGCGGCAAGGATGTGAACGAGGCGTACGCCATTCTGAAGTACAACAAGAAGCTCGCGGCCAAACAGATCGCCAAGACGCTGAAGTCGGCGGTGGCCAATGCGGAGCAGAAAGCGCTCAAGGAGAACGAGAGCTTTGACCCCGATGCCCTGTTCGTGAAGAAGGCCATCGTGAATGGAGGGCAGCCGCTCAAGCGCTTTACCGCCGCGGCCCAGGGTCGGGCGACACCGATCCGCAAGCGCACCAGCCACGTGGAGATCTACGTGGACACCAAGGAGAACGCGTAATGGGTCAGAAGACGCACCCGGTCGGGCTCAGGCTGGGCATTGTCCGGCAGTCGCAGTCCCGCTGGTTCGCCACCAAGGACATGCCGGCTCTGCTCAAAGAGGACGAGCTGATCCGGAAGTACCTCAAGACCCGGTTGGGGCACGCCGCCATCTCCGAGGTCCACATCGAGCGGCGTCCGGGCAAGGTCACCATCACCGTGCACACCGGCCGGCCCGGCGTGGTCATCGGCAAGCGAGGCGCCGAAGTGGACAAGCTCCGGGATGAGCTGGCCCAGCTCACCGGCAAGGAAGCCGCCATCAACGTCGAAGAGATCAAGCGGCCGGAGCTCTCCTCCCAGCTGGTCGCCGACAACATCGCCCACCAGCTGACCCAGCGGATCTCATTCCGCCGGGCCATGAAGCGGGCGGTGCAGAGCGCCATGCGCATGGGAGCTCAGGGCATCAAGGTACGGGCGGCGGGCCGTCTGGGGGGCGCCGAGATCGCCCGGACCGAGGGATATCACGAGGGCCGAGTGCCGCTTCATACGCTGAGAGCGGAGATCGACTACGCCACCAGCACCGCCAAGACGACCTACGGCACGATCGGTATCAAGGTGTGGATCTTCAAGGGTGAGGTCATCGAGGACATGTCCGGCCGGACGTACAGCACGGGGAACTAAGCAATGCTCGCGCCGAAGCGGATCAAATTCCGCAAGCAGTTCAAAGGACGGACCAAAGGGATCGCTGCCCGGGGCAACACGGTGGCCTTCGGTGAGTTCGGTCTGATGAGCCTGGAGCCGGGCTGGATCACCAATCGCCAGATCGAAGCGTCGCGCGTGGCCATGACCCGCGAGATGAAGCGCGGCGGCAAGGTGTGGATCCGGATCTTCCCCGATAAGCCGATCACCAAGAAGCCGGCGGAGACCCGGATGGGGAAGGGCAAGGGGAATCCTGAAGGCTGGGTTGCAGTGGTCAAGCCGGGCCGGGTGCTGTTCGAGATCGAAGGCATCAGCCAGGATCTGGCCAAGAAGGCATTGGCTCTTGCCTCGGCCAAGCTGCCGGTGAAAACCCGCTTCGTGAAGCGCCAGGAGGTCTGACAGTGAAGCCCAACGAATTGCGGGATATGTCGGTGGAGGATCTCCAGACTCGCCTCGGCGAGCTTACCGAAGAGCGGTTCCGGCTCCGGTTTCGGTCGGCCACCGAGTCGATTGAAAACCCGATGCGGTTCCGGGCGATCCGGCGGGATATCGCGAGGATAAAGACAATTTTGGAAGAGAAGTCGCGAGTCGCGAGTCAAGAGTCACAGGGTGACTCGGAAGCTTCACGCTGACGCGACTCGAGACTGGTGACTCGTGACTGACAGGACGACCAATATGGCCGAAGATACGAAGACCCCGACCCGCACCCGGCGTAAGATCCGGCAGGGCATCGTGACCAGCGACAAGATGGAAAAGACGGTCACCGTGTCGCTGGTGCGGCGCTATGCCCATCCGGTCTACGGCAAGCAGGTTACCCGGACCAAGAAGGTGAAGGCGCGGAACGACCACGGGGCCAAAGCCGGCGACACGGTGCGAATCATGGAGACGCGGCCGTTGGCAAAGACGGTGTGCTGGCGAGTGACGGAGATAGTCGAGAGGGCGAAGTAGATATGGTCCAACAAGAATCCATCCTCCGCATCGCCGACAACTCGGGTGCCCGCCGCGCGCTGGTGATCCGGGTGCTGGGCGGTAGCAAGCGGCGCTATGCGGGTCTGGGCGACACGGTGGTGGTCGCGATCAAGGACGCGATCCCGACCGGCCAGGTCAAGAAGGGAGACGTGGCCAAGGCGGTCATCGTCCGGACCGCCAAGGAGACCCGGCGGAAGGACGGCTCCTATATCCGCTTCGACGAGAACGCGGCCGTGTTGATCAACGACGCGGGCGAGCCGCGGGCCACTCGCATCTTCGGTCCCGTGGCTCGAGAGCTCCGCGAGAAGCGATACATGAAGATCGTTTCACTGGCTCCGGAGGTGCTGTAGCATGAAGCCGCTCGTGTTCAAGAAAGCCAAGCGAGTCCGCCATCAGGCGCCGGTTCGCATGCGTCTGCACATCACGAAGGGCGACACCGTCCAGGTCATCTCCGGGGAGGACAAGGGCAAGCGCGGCCGGGTGCTGCGGGTCCATCCCAAGACGGGCCGGGTGACCATTGAAGGGGTGAACGTGGTGAAGCGGCACCGCCGGGCGACTCAGACCGCCGAAGGCGGGATCGTCGAGTTCCCGGCGCCGATTCACCATTCCAAGGCAATGTTGATCGATCCCAAGAGCGGCGAGCCGACCCGGGTGCGGCGGCGGCGGGATGCGGATGGCACAGTCGAGCGGATCGCTCTCAAGTCGGAGCAGCCGATCCCGAGGAACCGGTAATGGCGGACGAGACTGTAGAAGGCGGGGCGGGTGCCCCCCGGGCGGATGGGCAGGAGGGCAGCGGGGCGGCATCCGCCGAAGAAGGCGGAAAGGGCAAAGCCGCCAAGGCCCAGGCTCGCGCTGACGCCAAGGGAAAGGGTGCGGGCAAAGGTGGAGCTCCGGGACAGGGCTCCGGAAAGGGGAAGGACAAGGGCGGGCTCCCGGTGGAGCACACGCCCAAGGCCTCCGAGGGCAAGCCCCGGCTGCTCGACTACTACGAGAAGACGATCCGCTCCCGGCTGGCCAAGGAGTTCGGGCTGAGCAATCCGAACCAGGTACCACGGCTGGTCAAGATCGTGCTCAACGTGGGGATGGGCGACGCGGGGAAGAATCCCAAGCAGCTCGAGGCGGCAGTGGAGGAGCTGGGCCTCATCACCGGCCAGAGGGCGGTAGTGACCCGGGCCAAGAAGGCGATCGCGAACTTCGGGCTCCGGGCAGGGATGCCGGTCGGCGCCACGGTGACGCTGCGAGGTGCCCGGATGTACGAGTTCGTGGACCGCTTCATCAATCTCGCGGTGCCACGAATCCGCGATTTCCGCGGACTGCCCAGCAGGAGCTTCGATGGCCGGGGCAACTACACCTTCGGGGTCAGGGAGCAGATGATTTTCCCGGAGATCGACTTCGATCGGGTGGAGAAGATCCACGGCATGGACATCACGCTGGTCACCTCGACCGACCGGGATGACTTGGCAATGGGGCTGCTGCGCGAGTTGGGGTGGCCGTTCAGAGGAGAGACGCCGCAGCGTGTGGCGTGAGAAGTCGCGAGTCGCGAGTCATTAGTCGCGAGCGCGAGAATTGTTGAAGTGCGAGACTCGTGACTCGCGACCAATTAGGAGAACACATGGCGAAAACCGCCTGGACGGAAAGAGCCAAACGCACGCCGAAGTTCAAGGTTCGCACGGTGCGGCGCTGCCAGCGCTGCGGCCGGTCCCGCGCCGTACTGCGGAAATTCGGTCTCTGCCGCATTTGTTTCCGTGAGCTCGCCCTGAAGGGGGAAATCCCGGGCGTGCGCAAGGCCAGCTGGTAAGGGGAACGAGAAGCATGAATCTGACCGATCCCATCGCGGATATGTTGACCCGGATCCGGAACGCCTGCTCGGCGGGTCACCGGCGCGTCGACATACCGGTGTCGAAGCTGAAGAGCGAAGTCGCCCGGCTGCTGCGGGACAACCACTACATCGCGGACTTCAAGATCCTCGATGACGGTGCCCACGGAGTGCTGCGGCTCTATCTCAAGTATCACAACGAGGCCCCGGTCATCCGGGAGCTTCGCCGAGTCTCCACTCCCGGCCTTCGGCGCTATGTAAAGTGTCGCGAGCTGCCCCGGGTGAAGAACGGGCTCGGCATGGCCATCGTCTCCACTCCCCGCGGCCTGATGAGTGACCGCGAGGCACGGAGCGCCAATCTGGGCGGCGAGCTGCTCGCCGTGGTCTGGTAGGAGGTTCAATGTCGCGGATTGGGAGAAAGCCGGTAACAGTTCCTAAGGGCGTCACGCTGCAGGTCCAGGGGAACAGCGTCGCGGTCAAGGGTCCGCGGGGCGAGTTGCGGCGCACCCTGCACCCGGAGATGCAGATCGCCTTCAGCAACGACCAGTTCACCGTAGCCCGCCCCAGCGAGGAGAAACGGCACAAGGCGCTGCATGGGCTGACCCGCACCCTGGTGCAGAACATGGTCGACGGTGTGTCCAAGGGGTTCAGCAAGAGCCTGGAGATCCAGGGAGTGGGCTACAAGGCCGAGGCCAAGCCCTACGGAGTGAATCTGATCGTGGGCTATTCCCACCCGGTGAAGTACGAGGCGCCCAAGGGCATCAAGATCACGGTGGACAACAACACCATGGTCAAGATCGAAGGTGCCGACAAGGAGCTGGTTGGCCAGGTGGCGGCGGAACTGCGGGCGGTGCGGCCGCCCGAGCCGTACAAGGGGAAAGGCATCCGCTACGTGGGCGAGCATGTCCGGCGCAAGGCCGGCAAGACGGGAGCCAAGTAAGCATGCGCACCATTCACGGTCCCAAGACTCGAGCGCAGTTGCGCTACCGCCGCCACCTGCGGGTCCGCCGCAAGGTGAGCGGCACGGCTGAGCGTCCCCGCCTGGTGGTGTACCGCTCGCTGAAGCACATCTACGCCCAGTTGGTGAACGACGAGCTCGGGGTCACTATTCTCGGCGTCAGCGATGCGACCGACGGGTTCCAGCCGGATGGCGCCGGCAAGGTGGGGCGGGCCAAAGGGACCGGCAAGCTCCTGGCCGAGAAGGCCAAGGCAGCGGGGATCGGCAAGGTAGTCTTCGATCGCGCAGGTTATCGTTACCATGGTCGCGTGCAAGCCGTCGCCGACGGCGCCCGCGAAGGGGGATTGGAGTTTTAGATGGCAGAGGAGACGACAGGGGCGCCGGAGCTCGAGGGCACATCCCTGGAGGGTGCGCCGGCGGTAGATGCGCCTGCCGAAAGCCCGGCAGCAGCCGAGCGACCCGCAGGGTCCGACCGTCCACGAGGCCGTGGTGGACGGGGGGGCGAACGGGGTGATCGCGGGGGACGCGGCGGAGCCCGGCGGGACCGGGGCGACCGCGAGCGGACCAGCGATCACGTGGAGAACGTCATCGCCATCAACCGGGTGGCCAAAGTGGTCAAGGGTGGCCGGCGCTTCTCCTTCAATGCCCTGGTGGCCGTAGGCGACGGAAAGGGCAAGGTGGGCATCGCAACCGGTAAGGCAAACGAGGTGTCGGAGGCCGTCCGCAAGGCCGTCGATGCGGCCAAGCGCTCCATGATCGAGCTGCCCCGCACCGGGTCAACGATTCCGCACGAAGTTGTCGGCGAGCATGGGGCAGGACGAGTACTGCTCAAGCCGGCCGCAACGGGTACCGGTGTGATCGCCGGAGGGCCGGTGCGGGCGGTGCTGGAATGCGCCGGCATCACCGACATCCTGACCAAGAGTCTGGGATCGACCAATCCGCACAACATGGTACGGGCGACGATGCACGGTCTCGGCACGCTAGTTTCGGCCCGCCAGGTTGCCAGGGAGCGGGGGGTAGAACCGGATCAGATTGCCTACAAGCCGAGGCAGGAGGGCTGACATGGGGCGTAATCCGGCGGTAGGTCGTCAGGGTCCGGCGCATCACGCCGCCGTGGTACCCAGCGAAGAGGCCGCGAGCGCGCTCGCGGTGAAGCAGATCCGATCGGAGATCGGTCATCCCGAGACGATGCGGCGCACCTTGCGGGCGCTGGGGCTCCGGCATCATCAGCAGACGGTGCGGCTGCCCAATACCTCGTCCGTTCGGGGGATGTTGACCAAGGTGCGTCATCTCGTCGAGGTGACACCGGCGCAGGAGAGCTGATGGCGGAGAAGAAGAGTGTGAAAAGCGGGACGACAGGGCGGCGGGGCGGCGGGGCAGCCAAGCGGGTGACTGCGGGCCGGCGTTCAGCGCAGACTGCAGCGCCTCAGGAGCGGCGGTTGACCCTCTCCACCCTGTCGCCGGCCGAGGGCTCTACCCAGGCTCGCAAACGGGTAGGGCGGGGGCCGGGGTCCGGTCTGGGGAAGACCTCCGGCAAGGGCCACAAGGGCCACAAGGCCAGAACCGGCGGAGCGACGAATCCCGGATTCGAAGGCGGGCAGATGCCGATGTACCGCCGCCTACCCAAGCGAGGCTTCACCAACCCATTCCGAACGCCGGCTCAAGTGGTGAACCTGCTGGATCTCAAGAAGGTGACTGCAGCGGAGGTGAGCCCTGAGACGTTGTACTCAGCCGGCCTCATCGGGAAGCCGGACTCGCCGGTAAAGCTGCTGGGCACTGGAGACGCCGACCGGGCGTACACCGTCCGCGGCGTGGCCCTTTCCGCGCCGGCGCGCGCAAAGATCGAGGCGGCCGGCGGTAAGATCGAGGGGTAATGACCTCAGTCCGTCCCAACCTGGCCATGGACGAGGAGCTGAAGCGGAAGCTCCTCTTCACCCTGCTCGCTCTCGTCATCTACCGGGTTGGCGCCCACATCGCCGCGCCAGGGGTGAATGTCGCGGCCCTGGCAGACTTCATCCGCAACTCGGCCGCCGCGGGATTCTTCGGGCTGTACGACGCACTGGGGGGCGGACTCTCCCGGGCAACAGTGTTTGCCCTCGGGATCATGCCCTACATCTCGGCCTCGATCATCTTCCAGCTGGCCGGAGGTGTGGCCCCGTCCATCGGCAAGATGCAGAAGGACGAGGAGGGCAAGAAGAAGATCACCCAATGGACCCGGTATCTCACCGTGTTCATTTCGCTGTCCCAGGCCTACACCTTCGCCCTGTTTACCGAGTCCATTCCCGGCGCGGTCCCCGCACCCGGTTTCTGGTCCCGACTGATCATGGTGGTGACACTCACCACCGGCGCCATCTTCGTCATGTGGCTGGGTGAACAGATCACCGAGCGCGGAATAGGCAACGGGATGAGCCTGCTCATCACGTTCTCCATCCTGGAGCGGCTCTGGCCGGGGACACTGCAGTTGCTCCAGTTCATCCGGGGCAACGTGGTCACGCCGATCGGAGCGGTGGTCTTCCTGGCCATCCTGGTGGGCGTGGTTGCGGCGGTGGTGGCCATGACCATCGCGGCGCGGCGAATTCCGATTCAGATTCCGCGCAAGGTCATGGGGCGGGGCCGCATCAGGGAAGGTCAGAAGACCTTCATTCCGATCCGGCTGATCACCGCGGGCGTAATGCCAATCATCTTTGCCCAGACGATCATCATCGTCCCCGGCACCCTGGCGAGCTTCACCAAGAACCCGATCCTGACGGAAATCGCAAGCTTCTTCAATCCGGGGGATCTGCCATACGATCTCACGTTCTCCGTGCTGATTCTGATCTTTAGCTACTTCTACACCTCGATCATTTTCAACTCGGTGGACCTGGCGGAGAACCTGAAGAAGCAGGGCGCGTTCATTCCCGGTGTGAAGCCCGGAGCCAGCACGGCCGACTACATCGACTCGGTGCTGGCCCGGGTGACGCTGCCCGGCGGCCTCTTCCTGGCTTTCATCGCGCTCGTGCCGATCCTGGTCTCGAAGTGGGTGGGAGTGCAGTCCCAGTTCGGCGGCACGTCGGTACTGATCGTGGTCGGGGTTCTGCTGGACACGATTGCCCAGGTGGAGCAGCATCGGACCCTCAGGAAATACGACGGATTCATGAAGACCGGCCGGGTCAAGTTTCGGGGCCGACAGCAGCGATACATGTAACGACTCAAAAAAGCGAAGAGTGAAGAGTGAAAGGTCTGGGGCACCACCTCTTTCACTTTTCACTCTTTACTTTTTCCGCCACCGAGCAACGGCATGGATATTCTACTGATGGGGCCCCCAGGCGCGGGGAAGGGAACCCAGGGTGCGATCCTCTCGGGGGAGCGCAGCCTGCCCAAGTTCGCCACCGGCGACCTGCTCCGGGATGCGGTCAAGCAAGGGACGCCGCTTGGCCTACGGGCCAAGGCCGTGATAGAAGCGGGTCATCTTGTCAGCGATGACATCATCATGGGTATCGTTCGGGAACAGTTGGCGCGTTCCGAAGCCGCTAACGGCGTGATCTTCGACGGGGTGGTGCGAACTGTCCCCCAAGCCGAGGGAGTCGACCGGCTGCTGGGCGAGCGCGGCCGCCGGATGGATGCGGTGCTCTTCTTCGATGTGTCAGACGAAGAGATCCTGGCTCGCCTGGCTAAACGGCGCACTCTCGAACAGCGGGCCGATGATGATCCGGCTGCAGTCGCCACCCGCCTCGCCGCCTACCGGCAACAGACCGCCCCGGTTCTGGACTGGTATGCCAAACGCAACCTGCTGCGGCGCATTCCGGCCATCGGCTCAGTGGAGGACATCGCCGGACGGGTCCGGAAGGCCCTCGAGCGCTAACATGGTGACGCTCAAGTCTCCTCGGGAAATCGATATCATGAGCCGGGCAGGGCGCATCGTGGCCGGGACGCTGGCACGCATGCGCGAGATCCTCCGTCCCGGAATGAGCACCGAGGACTTGGACGCCGAGGCCGAGCGGTTCATCCGCAGCCACCCGGGAGCGGTTCCCTCCTTCAAGGGGCTGTACGGCTTTCCGAAAACCTTGTGCACCTCGATCGACGAGGAAATCGTGCACGGAATTCCTTCACCCCGGCGAGTGCTGGAGCAGGGAAGCATCGTAAGCGTCGACGTGGGCGTCCAGGTGGAAGGGCTGCACGCCGATTCGGCCACCACGCTGGCGGTGGGCCAAGTCACGGCGGAAACCGAGCGACTCCTCAAGGTGACCCAGGAGTGCCTGGCGGCCGGGATCGCCCAGGCCCGCCTGGGCAATCACGTCGGAGACATTGGGCACGCAGTGCAGCAAGTGGCTGAAGCGGCGGGATACGGGGTGGTTCGGGAACTGGTGGGCCATGGCATCGGAACCCGGTTCCACGAGGAGCCTCAGGTTCCCAACTACGGCGCGCCCAAACGGGGCCCTCGCCTACTCGAGGGGATGACCCTGGCCATCGAGCCCATGATCACCGTTGGCAGTCCGGTTACCAAGACGCTGGCCGACAAGTGGACCGTGGTCACTGCCGACGGCAGCCTCTCCGCTCACTTCGAGCACACCGTAGTGATCACCGCCAACGGACCGCGAATTCTTACCACCAGCTCCTGACCGGTCCGTCTAACCTACCCGCTCGTCCAAGAGCTGCCGGACCCGAATCTCAGAGGCCTCCACTCGATCGAGGGTGACGACCGCGGACTCAACCAGGGGCCGGGTCTCTTCAGGACGTCCGATCAGCTTGAGATTGCCCCGAATGCTCCAGTAGGCGCTGCGGCAAGCGGCGGCAGCCAGGAAACTGGCGGTGGCTGCGTCGCCGATCGCGGTGGCCACTCCCGAGCCGGTCATTGCCTCGGCGAGACTCGCTACCTCCGCGGCCTGATCCAGCAGCTCGAGCTGTACCCGCGCGGCTTCGAGCAGGGCCGCTCGCCGGGCCGCATCGCGCGCGGTTCGCTCAAACTCCGATTCCTGGGGCAACCTGAGGGCATCCATGTATTCGGCGATCACCACCGCGTCCTGCCGGGCCAGGTCGAGGAGCTCTGTTCGAAGCATCTCCGCGCGAAGCAACGTCTCCTCGGCATAGCTATGCACGGCCGCGTACTTCTCGCGCCGCATGGTTAAACCGGCAACCATGGCTACCAGAGCCGCCGCCAGGGCCGATCCCAGTGCGGCTACCGCGCCGCCGGCAGGTGTGGCTGTGGCCGCTGCGACCGCATCCGACCATTCATGGACGGTGCTGTCTCCGGTCAGCGTGTCGAGATCGTCCATTCAGCACCCGTGCTCAGGGTCTTCAGCAGCCACTCATGGATTGCGGGGTTCCCGGCGACGACACCGCCGTGCTCGATCCCGAGGTCGCGGCCGCCAAAGTCAGTGACCAGGCCACCAGCCTCCCGGATGAGGAGCATCCCGGCGGCGATGTCCCAGGCCGAGAGCTGCAGCTCCCAGAATCCCTCGAACCTACCGGCTGCCACGTCCGCCAGGTCCAGCGCGGCCGCACCTGGCCGCCGAATACCACTGGTGCCGGCGGCCACTGCACCAAACTGTCTCTGGTATATGTCGAGCTGGGACAGATCCCGAAAGGGAAATCCGGTCGCCACCAACGCATACTCCGGATCCTCGATCGCCGACACCTGAATCCTGCGATCGCCCAGCCAGGCGCCTCCGCCGCGGACCGCCGAATAGGTCTCGTTCCGGGGGACGTGGTGGACGATGGCCGCTTCCATGACGCCGTCGATCGCCGCGGCGATGGACACGGCATAACAAGGATAGTCGTGGAGGAAGTTGGTGGTTCCATCCAGAGGATCCACGATCCAGACCAGTCCCTCCGTGATCAGGTCGGGACTCAGCTCCTCCCCGACGATGTAGCCTCCTGCGCCGCCTTGGTGAAGCAGGTCGGCAATGATTCGCTCCGCCTGGCGGTCAACCTCGGTGACGAAGTCCCGACTGCCTTTGAGCGACCAGCCGGCCGGACCGCCCGGCCGCTGAACGCTTCGGAGATAGCTCCCTGCTGCCTCGGCCGCGAGCCGGGCCCGAGCGAGTAAGTCTAAGGAAGACACTGGATTGTCTGCCCACCCCAGGAAGGGTAAGTTGCCCCCATGCCGCGCATATTCTCCGGAATTCAACCCTCGGGCGAGCTACACATCGGCAACTGGCTCGGGGCAGTACAGAACTGGGTCAATCTCCAGCGCAGCTACGAGTCGCTCATTTGTGTGGTGGACCTTCACGCCATCACGGGCAAGTACGACCACGAGTCACTGGCACAGCGCACTCGGGAGATGGCGGTCGGGCTGCTCGCCGCCGGGATCGATCCCGATCAGGCCACACTGTTCGTTCAGTCTCACGTGCCCCAGCATACCGAGCTGCAGTGGCTGTTGAATACGGTGACCCCGCTCGGCGAGCTCGAGCGGATGACGCAGTTCAAAGATAAGGCGCAGCGGTTCGAGAGTGTCCCGGCTGGGCTGCTGAACTATCCGATTCTCATGGCGGCGGACATCCTGCTGTACCGGGCGGACCTGGTTCCTGTGGGAGAGGACCAGATCCAGCACCTGGAGCTCACCCGCGAGGTTGCCCGGAAATGGAACGCAGAGTTCGGGCGGGGTGAGGCGTACTTTCCCGAGCCGCAGCCCATCTTGAGCGAGGCCAAGCGAATCACCGGTCTGGACGGCCAGGCCAAAATGTCCAAGAGCCTGGGCAACACCATCGGCCTGCTGGATACCCCCGAAGAGATCTGGCAGAAGCTCAGGCCGGCGAAAACCGATCCGGCCCGCGTAACCCGGTACGATCCCGGCAACCCGGAGGTCTGCAATATTTTTCACTTGCATCAGTACTTCTCCCCCCCGGAAACGGTCGCCCTGGTGGCGGAGAACTGCCGCGGGGCCAAGTGGGGTTGCCTCGACTGTAAGAGGGTATTGGCCGATAATATGATCGCCGCACTCAAGCCCATCAGAGAGCGGGCCCTGGAGCTCCAGGAACAGTCCGAGCGGGTGGACGAGATCCTGGCGGACGGGTCATCCAAGGCCCGGCGGATGGCCGCCGAGACCATCCGCGAAGTGCGGAATCGTATGGGTCTGCTCGCCCCTGCACCCGCGCTGTCTGGCCGGGCCCAACGCGAGCTGGATACCTGATACCGTGGCCAAAGACTCCTCTACTGTGGCGGTCGGGTTGGAAAAGATCATCAAAGCGGCGGTTGAACGCGGCGCCTCGGACCTCCACATCAAGGCCGGGGACGTCTTTCGCGCCCGGATCAACGGCAAGCTGGTTCCACTCACCAAGCAGCGGCTCACCCCCGATCAGACCAAGTCCATCGCCCTCAAGCTCATAAGCAGTGAGGAAGACCGTGCCCGGATCGACCGGCTGCGGGACTTCGATTGTTCCTGGGGCATGCCGGGTGTCGGGCGTTTCCGGGTCAACGTCCTGCGCCAGCGCTCCTCCTTCATGATCGTGATGCGGGTAATTCCCTTTGCCGTGCCCACCATCGAGTCGCTGGGCCTTCCCGACGTTCTGAAGCAGATCGCTGAATCGGAGCGGGGGCTGGTTCTGGTGAGCGGCGCCAGCGGAAGCGGAAAGAGCTCGACCGTGGCCGCTATGGTGCACCACATCAACCGTACCCTGCACAAGCATGTCGTCACCATCGAGAACCCGATTGAATACCTGCATCGGGACCTGAGCTGCTCGATCACCCAGCGCGAGGTCGGAGTGGATACCGACAGCCTGGCCATCGGTCTTCGCGCCGCGCTCCGGCAGGACCCTGACGTCGTGATCCTGGGCGAGATGGCCGATGCGCCGACCATCGACACCTCCATGAAAGCGGCGGAGATCGGTCGCCTGGTCATCGGAACGGTCGCCAGCCCGGACGTCATCGCGACGGTTGAGCGGGTGGTCGGGACACTCCCCCCGGCGGAGCGCGACGTTGGACGGATGCGGTTCTCCGAAGCGGTCCGCGCGGTGATCTCGCAGCAGCTGCTACCCAAGAAGGACGACGATGGCCGGGTTGCCGCGGTCGAGGTTCTGATCGCCACGCCGGCGATTCGGGAGTGCCTCAAGGAGGCGGAGCGCATTTCTCAGGTCAAACAGATAATGGCCGAAGGCAGGAAAGATCTGGGAAGCCAGACGTTCGATCAGCATCTCGACGAATTGATCGAGGCGGGCCAGATCACCCCCGAGACCAGGCGAGCAGCACTTGCCACGGCCGGCAACGCCTTCCCCGCCCCCCGGCGGAAACGGGCAGCCTCGTCCTGAGCGAGAGCCGATTCCTCTGGAGACCCTGCACGAGCTCACCCGCCAACTGCTCTCCGTTCCCCGAGAAGCCGGTACGCCGGACGCCGCCAAAGCGCGAGAGCTGATCGCTGATCACCTGCGAGGGCTCGGCTACAAGATCGAGATACAGAGGTTTTTCTTTTCGCCGGCCAGCCTCCGCGCCTTTCCGATCTTTGGTGCCGGCCTGGGGGGTCTGGCGGTCGTACTGCTGCCGTTGCTGTACTCTCGCCAGGCGCCGGCCTGGGCCGCACTGGCCCTGTGGGCCACCGGTCTCGCCGCGTTGCTCGTCCTGGTCAGTGGGGTCGGGCTCGGCTGGGTGGCGCTGGGTGAGTCGGCACGTGAGGATGCCAACCTCGTCGCCACCCGCGGCAGTGACCGCCCCCGTCGTTGGATTGTCGCGCACCTGGACTCCAAGGCGCAGGGTCACTCCATGGCTGGCCGGCTGATTGCCGTGTGGGTGACGGTTCTTGCCACCGCTGTGCTTTCTGTGTTAGCCCTCGCTCGGCTGAATGCTCCACTGGGCGCTGCTTGGCTCGTTGCCGGCGCGGGGTTGGCGCTGGCGGCTGGGTTCTTGGCGGGCAAGGGTAAGCTTCGAGGGCGCTCACCTGGTGCCCGAGACAACGGTAGTGGGATAGTTGCGGCACTCACCGCGGCGGAAGCCAGCAGCGATCCCGCCCTGGGCATTCTCATCACCGGAGCGGAAGAATTTGGTCTGGTCGGGGCCCGAGTCTTTGCCCATCTGCTCAGCCCCGGACTCCAGGACATGGAGTTCGTGAACGTCGACACCGTGGATGAGGAGGGAACGCTTTCTCTGGTGAGCCACAACACTCGGGGTCAGCAACTGGCGGGCAAGCTGGAACCGACGCTGGCTCAACTGGGCATGCCAGTCCGCAGTCGCCGCCTTCCAGTCGGCATTTTCGTCGACAGCGCACCGCTCGCGCGAGTCGCTCCCGCGATCACCATCGGAAGACTCACCTGGAGAACGTTACAGCACATCCATACGCCGGCTGACACGGCTGATGGGTTTTCGCTGGAAACGGCTCGGCGATTGGGGGAGGCTCTCGCATCGAATTGACCTTTGAACCAGCAGGAGATAGGTTTGCCCGAGGACGCAGGAGCCCCGCCGAGGGGCTCTTTTGTTGTTTTTCAGCCGGGGGCCAACATGTTCGATGCGCAGACGACCTGCGTGGTGGTCGTCGGGGCACAGTGGGGCGACGAGGGCAAGGGCAAACTCGTCGATGTGCTGGCCGAGCGGGCCGACCTGGTAGTGCGCTACCAGGGAGGAGCCAATGCGGGCCATACCGTGGTCACCGGCGACAAGCAGTTCATCTTGCGGCAGATCCCCTCCGGCATCCTGCACCCGCGAGTCACCTGTCTGATCGGCAACGGCGTGGTCCTTGAGCCGGAAAACTTGTTCCACGAGTTGGACGGGCTGCACCAGCGGGAGATCGACACCACGGGCCGACTCTATGTTTCGGATCGGGCCCATCTGGTCCTTCCCTATCACAAGCTGCTGGATGCGGCGAGCGAGAAGAGCCAGAAGCTGGGTACTACCGGGCGTGGCATCGGGCCAGCATACGAGGACAAGTACGGGCGCCGCGGTATACGAGTCGTAGATTTGCGACGGCTGGAGTGCGCCCGGGCCATCCTGGCCGATCGGGTGGCCCGCGCCAACCAGCTGCTCCAGCTGATGGGAAGCAGCGAACGGGCGAGTCTGGACGCCCATGTGGGTCTGCTGGAGCAGCTGGCTCCCCGGCTGCTGCCTCTGGCCACCGACGCGGGCTTGCTGCTCCACCGGGCCCTCAGGGACCAGCGCCGGGTCCTGCTGGAAGGAGCCCAGGGCGCCCTCCTCGACGTGGACCATGGCACCTATCCCTACGTGACCTCCTCCAATACGACCGCCGGCGGGGCGGCGGTGGGCTCCGGAATCGGGCCCACCGCCATCGATGGAGTTCTCGGAGTAGTGAAGGCCTACACCACCCGGGTAGGCAACGGGCCGCTCCCCACCGAAGCGGAGAGTCCGTTCGGTGAGCGGCTGCGCGAGCTAGGGGGCGAATTCGGAGCGGTGACTGGCCGGCCCAGACGGTGCGGGTGGTTCGACGCCACGGTGGTTCGCTACGCCGCTCGGGTGAATGGACTCACCGGTCTAGCGGTCACCAAGCTCGATGTGCTCGACTCCTTCGCCGAGATTCCGGTAGGCGCCAAGTACCGCCTGCGGGGAGACATCTGTGAGGAGATGCCGGCCGAAGTGGAGGCACTGGGCCAAGTGGAGCCGGTATACGAAATCCACTCCGGATGGCAGCAGCCGACCGGCGCCGCGCGCCGATTGGCCGACCTTCCTCCAGCCGCTCGGGCCTATCTGGACCGACTGGAGACCCTGGTCGGGGTTCCGGTCCGATATGTGAGCGTAGGTACCCGGCGGGACCAAATCATTGAGGTCTAGAAGACGGGACGCTGGGAAGCGGGGAAGTATGGAAGAGGATCGCAATGAACGTTGAAACGGCCGATCTGCTGGTTATCGGGGCGGGGCCATGTGGCCTCGCGGTTGGCGTGGCCGCAAGGCAGGCGGGAATTTCCTGTGTGCTCCTCGACCGCCGTACCATTGTCTCGACCATCGAGCGATACCCTCTCAGCATGACATTCTTTTCCACCCCGGAACGGATCGAGCTCGGTGAGGTGCCGTTCATTGCCAGCCATGAG
This sequence comes from uncultured Gemmatimonadales bacterium, assembly GCA_965652025.1. Taxonomy (GTDB): domain Bacteria; phylum Gemmatimonadota; class Gemmatimonadetes; order Gemmatimonadales; family GWC2-71-9; genus CAVVWJ01. The sequence continues at coordinate 20,523 of CBFGTM010000032.1, read as the reverse complement.
AAGCCCAACCGGCGCGATGGCCTCATCTACTATCGCCGGGTGGCAGAGCACTATGAGCTCGACATCCGCCCGGGTGAGGACGTGGTGAATGTCGTCGCTGGCGCCAATGGCTCGGCCTCGGGTCCCTTTCAGGTCGAAGTGCACCGACGCCACGATCGCAAGCTCTACCAGGCCGATGCCCTCGTGTTCGCCACCGGCTACTACGACAACCCGAACTACCTCGGCATCCCGGGCGAGGACCTGCCGCACGTCAGCCACTACTTCGTCGAGGGGCACCCCTACTGGCGGCAGCGCGTCATCGTAGTGGGTGCGGGCAACAGCAGCGTGGACGCCGCGCTGGAGTGCTGGCGCGCAGGAGCTACGGTTACCCTGGTCCACTTTGGTGAGGGATTCGATCGGACGGTGAAGGCGTGGGTACTTCCCGACATTGTGAACCGGGTGCGGGAGGGCAGCATTGCCGCGCGCTGGCGTTCCCGGGTACGGTCAATTACACCCACTCACGTCGAGGTCGTCTCCGATGAAGGAGCTGTCGATCTGCTTCCGGCCGATGCAGTGCTGGCCATGACCGGCTATCACGCCGACACCACCATGCTGCAACGACTCGGCGTTCCGGTCGATCCCGAGACCGGCGTGCCGGCCCACGACGAAGCCACGATGGCAACGCCGGTGCCGGGGTGCTATCTGGCCGGGGTCATTGCGAGTGGGAATGATGCCAATCGGCTGTTCATCGAGAACGCCCGGGGCCATGGCGAGTTGATCGTGCGGCACCTGCAGCGCAGCCGAGATGGACTCAGGCCGGCACCAGCGCAACCCGTTGATCCCATTTCCGCATCATTGCAATAAACGATCGCGCAATGGCGGGATCGAACTCGATGCCCGCTCTTCCCTCGATGAATGCGATGGCGCGCTCCGATTCCCAGGCTTCCCGGTAGGGGCGGTGGGTCCGGAGCGCGTCGTACACGTCGCAGATGTGGACCAGCCGGCTGGCGTACTGCGCTCCTCGTGTGTCATGGAGGGTCGGGTAGCCGCCACCATCGAGCATGATGTGATGCTCGTAGGCCACTGTGGCCGCGAGCTCCATCGGATCGGGGCTTGCCAGGAGCATGCGGGCGCCGACAATGGGATGCTCCTGGACAACCGCGCGCTCGGAGGCAGTCAGCTTCCCCGGCTTGATCAAGATGTCCCGGGGAATGCATACCTTGCCCAGGTCGTGCAGTAGTCCTGCCACGCCCAAGGCCCGAACCGTGGCACCCCCCAGCTCCAGAAACTCCCCCAGCGCCATGGCCAGGACCGCCACGTTCATGGAGTGAGTCGTGGTGTACTGGTCGAACTCCTTGAGTTGCAGGAGCGGCAGCACCATGGCCTGCTCCGCATGCATGGCGATCGAAAGGGAACGCACCACCGCGTCGGCTTCTACGATAGGCAGCTTGGCTCCGCCCTGGATCTCCTGATGCAGCCAGTCGACCGTTTCGCGCTCCTCCTTCAAACTGTAGCGCAGGGTAACTACCGGCAGCTGGGTGCCTTTCGCGGTGCTCTGCGCCTGACTCAGAGTGACCTGGCCGAACCGGATCGACGAGTCTCCCATCTGCCACGTGTCCGTGCTCGAGGCGCCCCGGATGCCGAGTCGCGCGGCCAGGTGATTCAGAAAGCGGGAGAACTGCTCGACCGGCACCAGCTGGGTGAATTCAATTCGCTCGATCCCTGCCTTCATGAACCGGGAAGACCACTCCCATCCCTCCAGCTTGGGCACGACCTCGGAGCCGAACAGCACCTCGCCGGCCATGAAAGTGAACTGGAGCCGAGGGCTCGAGCTCTGCAGCTCCTGCAGCCGCTCGACTGCGGTGTCGATTGCCCGCGCTGCGGCCGGATGCTCCTCGCCATACAGCCCCAGGGTAGACAAGGCCTGGGAAAAGGCAGTCAGGAAGCGAACCGGATCGCTCACGGGATTGGTGGCCCAGCAGCGGCGCGGATGTCGGCATCGGAGTGCTGCTGTGCGCGGCTCAGTGCTTCGCTCGCTGTGGGGTCATCCTGCCAATAGGTCGCGAGCGCAGCGAGAGCGGCCAACAGCTCGGGGGACTTGGCTGCCAGCCGTCGCCCCAGCCAGCGCCGCCGGGGTATCACCAGGTCTCGGAGCACCTCGAGGGTCTCCGTGGTGCGGCTGCGGGCCAGGCACTTGATGGCCAGGACTCTGGACTCGGTCGGCCGTTTGGGATCGGCCGCGGTGCGCCGGATGGCCGGCAGGGCTTCTGGAGGACAGGATTCGAGCGCGGAGGTGAGCGCAAGAGTCACGATGCCTTCGTCGCTGTCACGCACGCCCAGCAGCACTCCTCGTTTCCGCTGGGCTGCCGATTCCAGCATGAGCTTGATGGCTTCCCGGCGGACCCGCGGGTCGGAGCTGGTGACGTATTCTTCGGGGGAGAAACTCTCGGGCCAGGTGCCCAGGCGGCCCAGCAGGAAGAGGATGTTGCGCTGAACGTACCAGGGGCCACCGGGGAGCCATCTCATGGCGACGGGACCTACCACCGGCCCAAGGGCGATGAGTTGTTTCATGACCGCTGCCCTGGTTGAGCGGTCCGCGGCTGTCGCCAATCGATCCAGGAGGCTCTCGGCCGCATCGGAGCCAATCCGCTCCACCAGAATGGCGATTGCTTCCTCGTTCAAAGGGGAAGCTGCGAGCTCCCGAGCCAGCCGCTCGGGAGTAATGAGATACTTCCAGAGCTGGTCAGCAGTTGGGGTTCGGGGTCCGTGATCCAGGATATCGGCGAGCTTGACCAGCTCCCTCCGGGCAACCAGCTCCTCGACGGCCGCATATACCGGCGGGCCAAGGCAATCGAGCTCCAGCGCCATCTTGACAAGGATTTCAGGGTCGCAGCCCATCTGAAGCTTCAGGGCCGAGAATTCGGCCGAGCTTCTCCGGACCATTCCCTCCAGAATGGAGGTGTACACGGTCGGGTTGGGATCTTCCAGGTCCCAGTCTCCAACGAGTCTCGCCACATTGGTACGAAGAGCGCCCTCTGCCTCGGCCCGAATATCGACCGGTCCCTCCTCAGCATGGTGGGCGAGCTTGTGCAAGAGGCGAAGGAGATTGTGCGAGATCGTCTGATTGGAGGCCTGGGCGGCTGCCTGAACCACCTCCAGTACCGCATCGGCCGCGAGAACCTGCGAGGCGTTGAGCACAAACTTCCGCTGCTCCGCTCCGTTGCTGCTGGCCTCGAGTAGGCGGCGCAGAGTGTCCTGGTCGAGAGCGCCGATCAACTTTGAAATGCGCCGAGCCAGCTGATCCTGGCCAGCTCCGCTCTGCTGGGCTATCTCCTCGGCAACGCGAGCCAGATACCCCAACACCACTCGCTCGTAGGTCACTTCTCCCGATTTGCGGCCGATCGCATCTGCCATCACGAGCGGATCTGCTTCTTGCGACGACGTAGCGCTCCCTTCGCTGGCAAGTGCGAGCTGGGCCAGCTCGATCCAGCTGTCCTTGAGAGGCTTGGATTCTCCCGATTGCCTCACGGATTCCGCCCCGGATGCCCGAAGCTTCAGCTTGTCGTACCCGGCAGGCCGAAGCCCGATGTGGGTCCAGGGACCGACCCGGTCCAGGCGTTTTCCGACCGGTCCCTCACCCCGCTGGGGATCGGAGCTCAAGGCGTCGAGCAGACCTTCGATTTCCAGCGTCGTGGCGCCCCGGGTCAACTGGATACTGGCAATGCGGTGGCGGTGAAGCCGATGGGCCAGGTCGCGCAGCAACGCATTCTTCGGGTCGGTCGTCACGGATTCGATGAGTAGGCGATGCCGAGCCACACCCAGGGTGACCGCATCCCGGACGTCGAGCAGCGCGTTGAGGCGGCGCACAAACCGGGTGGCGGAGTCCTGCAGATGGGGATGGCCGGGCGGGTACATCGATCGCTTATGGAGGACGATGGAGAACTCCACCAGGAAGTCAGCCAGCTCCCTGGAGAGGGCAGAGATTGGCTTCGCTGGCCGTCCCGTTGATTCGGTTGGCTTGGATTCCTCGGCGGCCGGTGCTTCTCGCGACCGGCGCGCGGAGCGGGATTTTCGGCCCATCCAGATCCTCTAAGCCACGTTGGTTCGCGAGGGGGGAGCGACAGGGCAGGGGCAAGTTCTGAGCCGATTGGAGGACAATCAGTAAGTTGATGGTTCGGTTCGAGTTGAGCTGAGCCTTTCAACCGGCTTCTCAAGCCTCACCAGGCTGGGGCACCGGAATTTGCTGCTTCTGTCGCGCTTCTTGGCATCGGCCTGCTGGCTTATCTTCCCCGCTGACTTGGACCTACCCATATCCTGAATCGATGCGATGGCCGACACCACCCTGATGGACAAGCTGGTCTCCCTCTGCAAACGCAGGGGTTTCGTCTTCCAATCCTCGGAGATCTACGGCGGGCTGGGCTCGGTTTGGGACTACGGGCCGCTGGGCGTTGAACTGAAGAAAAACGTCAAGGACCGCTGGTGGGCCGCCATGGTGCACGCCCGGGAGGATATCGAGGGGCTGGATGCGGCGATCCTCATGCATCCCCGGGTCTGGGAGGCCTCGGGACACGTGGCCGGCTTCACCGATCCACTGGTCGATTGCAAGCAGTGCAAGAACCGGTTTCGCGCCGATGATCCGAAAATCAAAGGCACGCCGGGACAGCCCGACGCCCAGTGTCCCGTCTGCGGCACCCGCGGCTCTCTGACCGAGCCCCGGCTCTTCAACCTGATGTTCAAGACCTTCATGGGGCCGGTCGAAGACTCCGCCGCCATCGTCTACCTGCGCCCCGAAACGGCCCAGGGCATCTACGTGAACTATCTGAACGTGCTTCAGTCATCGCGCCAGCGAATCCCGTTCGGCATTGCCCAAATCGGGAAGGCGTTCCGCAACGAGATCACACCGGGCAACTTCATCTTCCGCACTCGCGAGTTCGAGCAGATGGAAATGCAGTTCTTCGTTCAGCCCGGCTCCGACGCCGAGTGGTTCGAACGGTGGCGCGAGTGGCGCATGGCATGGCATCAGTCGCTCGGCTTGAATCCGGCCAAGCTGCAATGGCATCAACACGCCGGGAGCGAGCTGGCCCACTATGCCAAAGCGGCGTTCGACATCCAATACGAGTTCCCCTTCGGCTGGCAGGAGATCGAGGGCATACACAACCGGGGAGACTTCGATCTGAGCCGCCACCAGGAATACTCCGGGAAGAAGCTGGAGTACTTCGATCAGGCCGCCAATCAGCGGTATCTCCCCTACATCGTGGAGACCTCCGCCGGTGCGGACCGGGTCGCCCTCACCCTATTGGTCGACGCCTATCGGGAAGAGACCGTCGAAGGGGAAACTCGGGTTGTCTTGGGATTCCATCCTTCAATCGCTCCGATCAAAGCCGGCGTGTTTCCGCTGGTGAAGAAGGACGGAATGCCCGAGCTGGCAACGACGCTGTATCACGACCTGCGCAAACAGTTCCCGGTCTTCTACGATGACAGCGGCGCGATCGGCCGGCGGTACCGCCGCATGGACGAGGCGGGAACTCCATTCGGGGTGACGGTCGATGGCGAAACCGGCAGCAACCAGACCGTCACGGTCCGGCACCGGGACTCCATGCAGCAGGAGCGCATCGCCGTGAGCCGGGTCGGAGAATACTTAAGCGATAAGTTGAGATTAGCGGCATAAGTTATTGGAACTGCGCAACGTAGGCAGGCTGATCTCAGAAAGTACGCAAATGCGTCTGGGCGACTTCGAAGCTATGGTGCGCCACCTCTGCGAGGAAGTTCCCCCGGATTTTCTCGACGGCGTGTCGGAGATTGTCGTGTCTCCCCGGACGGTACCCCATCCGGAACGAGCGGAAATCTTTACCCTCGGTGAGTGCATCCCCCTCCCGGTTCAGGTTGGCAGTGGAGTGGAAGGGGTACAGAGCCGGATCGTTCTCTACCATGGATCGTTCGCGGCCCTGGCGCAGCAGCAAAGTGGATTCGATTGGCGACAGGAGGCCTGGGAAACACTGAGTCACGAGCTCCGCCACCACCTGGAATGGCGGGCCCGGGCACCGGACCTGGAGGATTTCGACTGGGCAGTCGAACACAATTTCGCCCGGCACGATGGTGAGCCCTTCGATCCAACCTTCTTTCTGAGCGGCGAATTAGAACCCAACGGCAACTATCGAGTCGAGGACGACGTCTTCATCGACTGCATGGTACGCTCGGTGCCTGAGACCGTCTCCTTCGAGTGGGATGGCCGGCGGTACCACGCTGGGGTGCCCGCCGACGCGGAGTTGCCTTGCTTCCTGGTGGTCGATGGGGTGAGCAACCCGCCGGACGGCGACCTGGTTCTGGTGCTGCGGCGAAAGCCAGGTGTGCGCGATCTCTTCGCTCCGTCAACTGTGTATCACGCCACCGTTCGGGCGACCACGTGACCGAGTTATTTTTCCCACCCATGCAGGCTGCGGTCCTCCCCTACTGAGGCATCAGAGTCACTCATGGTCTACGAGGTCGTCACCACGCTAGAAGGGTCAGATGTTCTGCGGAGAGCCAAGCGCTTCTTCGCTGAACGAGTGCCGCTGAACGCGGCCTACCCCGAGCGGGAGGGACCACGGTACTTGACCCTGCGCGGTCAGGGCGGTGAGGAGATCGCGTTCGCCGTGTGGCCGGTCCCCGGTGGCACCCGGGTAAGGGTATCAACCCTGCTGTTCGACCAGCCGGTCGATCGATTCCTTTCGACGCTACCCCTTCCGTCGGAGCACGTGGCATGACCGCGCCCCTGCCGATCCGGGTAATGGTGGAGGATGTCTGGGACGAGGTGCATCTGGAGCTGCCGACCTCCACGTCGGTGGGGGATATCAAACGTCAGGCGCTGGCCGCTACCCGGGTGAGGCGGGATCCTTCCAACTACATCCTGAAGTACCGCGGCGCCGAGCTGGCGGACGAGTCCCGCTCTGCCGCGGAGGTCGGCCTGGTGCCGAACGGAGCACTCATCGTGCTGTCGCGGCGCCGGCGCCCGGTGCGCTAGCTTGTGTCGCCAGCGATTGCGCGTACGCTGACGATCGTCGCCGCCGCCGTGCTTGCGTTCGACGGCGCGGCGCTCGCCGGACTGGCCTGGTGGAGTGGCCGGCTGATGCTCGGGCTCATCGGGCTGGTCTGCTTCGTATCCTCAGGGTTGGTACTGCTGTACTGGCGCTGGTATCAGCGCCGCCTTGCTGACATAGCGGCCGCAGGGCGTGAGCTGGCAGGCGAAGCTCGGGAGCTGCGGCGCCTGCTGTAGCCATGCTCATTCCGGTCTACACTCACCCGAGCTGCCTTCAGCACGATCCCGGACCGGACCATCCGGAAACTCCTGAGCGCCTGCATGCCGTACTGAAGCGGCTCCGCACCGAACCGGGTGTGGCCCTTCGCGAGGCCGCTCCCGCGGCGCGCGAGACGCTGTTCGCCGTCCACCCTGAACCTTATCTCGCCTCGCTCGAGGCCATGAGCGCCCGAGGAGGCGGCGTTCTCTTCCTGGACACCATTCTCAACCGGCACAGCTGGCCGGCGGCCCTGGGAGCTGCCGGGGCGGTCTTAGCTGCGGTGGATCAGGCGCTCGCGGAGAATGGCTCAGCCTTCGCCGCAGTGCGACCGCCAGGGCATCATGCGCTGGCGTCGCGTGGCATGGGCTTCTGTCTGATCAATCATGTGGTGGTGGCAGCCCGCCACGCGCAGCAGGTCGAGCGCGACCGGGTGCTGATCATCGATTGGGATGTCCACCACGGCAACGGAACTCAGGCGCTGGTCGAAACCGACGCCAGCATTCGGTACGTCTCGCTGCACCAGCATCCCTGGTACCCGGGGACCGGTGCCGCCGGCGAGCGGGGCGTGGGGAATATCTTCAACGTACCTCGGGCACCCGGCAAACCTCCGCAACTGTATGTGGGGGATCTGTGGGCCGCGATCGTTGCGGCGACAAACGACTGGAAGCCCGACCTGGTGCTCCTCTCGGCGGGCTTTGATGCCATGGCGGGGGATCCTCTGGGTGGATTTACCCTGGAGCCGGAGCACTACACTGATCTAACTCGAAGGCTGCGCGACCGGCTTCCCGACACTCCAATCGCGGGCTTGCTGGAGGGCGGCTACGTGCCCTCCCGGATTGCCGAGGGCGTGGTAGCACACCTGAGGGGCCTGCAGTAAGCTTCGCTCTGATTCCCGATCACCGAGGACATCGCGTGGCTTCCCACCTGCGGATGGATGTTGAAATCCTGGAGCTGCGCACCCGGCATCCGTTCATCATTGCCCGGGGCGGGCAGAGCGATCATCGCACGGTCTGGGTGCGGCTCACTGACGGTGATGGGGTCGAGGGCTGGGGCGAAGCTGCCCCGAGCAAGTTCTACGGCGAGACCGCGGACTCCGTGCTGGCAGCGCTCCAGGTCTACGGCGCCATGCTGCCCGACGACCCTTTCCTCCTGGAGAAGGCCGAGCAAACCTGGGCCACCAAGCTGCGGGGAAACGCGGCCGCGCGAGCCGCGCTGTCGTCCGCACTCCATGATCTTATCGGTAAGCGGTTCGACACGCCGGTGTACCGGCTCTGGGGCCTCGATCCCTGCGCCGCACCCAAATCGACGTTCACGATCGGGTTGGGAACTCCGGAACAGATTCAGGCCAAGGTTCGCGAAGCTGTGGAGTATCCAGTACTCAAGGTCAAGTTGGGAACCGACCGGGATGTCGAGATTCTGAAAGCCATCCGGGATACGACGGACAAGGAGATCCGGGTCGACGCCAACTGTGGCTGGACGGTCAAGCAGGCCATTCGCATGCTCCCGGTTCTGGACGAATTCGGGGTTACGGTTCTGGAGCAGCCACTCGCCCCGCAGGACCATGAAGGCTTGGCCGCGGTCAGCGCGCAGGCCGACATCCCCGTCATAGCGGATGAAAGCTGTCTGACCAGCGACGATATCCCGCCGCTGGTCGGGAAAGTGGACGGGATCAACATCAAGCTGGCCAAGTGCGGCGGCCTCCGAGAGGCCCTGCGCATGATTGCCGTGGCTCGAGCCCACGGGCTGATGGTCATGGTGGGGTGCATGATCGAAAGCTCACTCGGTATCACCGCGGCGGCTCACTTTACTCCGCTGGTGGATATCGTGGACCTGGATGGTGCGGCGTTGCTGGCCAATGACCCGTTCGTCGGCGCCGAGATCACGGGGGGCCAGGTCACGCTCCCGGCGGGGCCGGGGCTCGGTGTCCGGCGGCGATGACGCCCCGGTACGCCCTCGTCGCCCTCCCGCTCCCGCTCGCCACCCCCTACACCTACCGCATCCCGGAGGCCCTCGGTGACCGGATCGCTCCCGGGTGCCGAGTCGTGGTCCCGGTTCGTCGGCGGGAGCTGATCGGCCTGGTCGTCGAAGTTGACGTCGACGCGCCCGCCGCGCTTCCTCGTGAGATCCTGGCGGTTCCAGACTCCGAGCCGGCGGTTTCCTCCCAACTGCTGGCCACTGCTCGGTGGATCGCGGGCTACTATGGCGCTCCGCTCGGACTCACGCTCAAGTCCGCCCTGCCGGGAGGAATGTGGGGCGAGTCTCAGGTCACGGTGTCCCTGCGAAACGGAGGACGACACCTGGGGGGTCTGGCGGGCGAAATCGCCGACTGGCTGAAGCAGCATGGCGGCGAAGCCGCGGTGTCGTCGATGTCCCGGGCGTTCAAGCGCCCGGTCTGGGAGGCGGTCGAGCGCCTCAGCAGAATTGAGGCTGTTTCCCTTCGGGTGCGAGCTCCCGACACCGACGCTGCCCGACTCACCGAACGTACCCTGTCACTCCTTCCCGAACGCCCCACCCTGATCGAGCGGGATGCGCTATTTCGACGCCGTCCCCGCCAGCGCGAACTCTACGAAGCGCTCGAGGCGCTGGGCGGCAGCGCCTCGGTACGCCATCTCTCACAGCAGCTCGGATTCGGCGATGGGGTGGTTCGCGCTCTGGTAAAGCAGGGCGTGGCCCGGATCGGCGAGGCCGAGCTGGTGCGGGATCCCTTTGCCGATTCACCGGCGACCGAGCCCCCGGCCCAGCTCACACCAAGCCAGCGTGCGGCCGTATCGGTTATTGAAACGCTGGAGCCGGGGCGTGGTGCGCTGTTGTTCGGGGTGACTGGAAGCGGGAAGACCCTGGTATATCTGGAGGCGGTGCGCCGGGTACTGGCGCAGGGAGGCGGCGCAATCGTCCTGGTTCCCGAGATTGGTCTGACCCCGCAAACCGTCAGCCGGTTCCGGGGGGCGTTCGGGAGCGAGATCGCGGTGCTGCACAGCGGGCTTTCGGACGGCGAGCGGGCCGATGCCTGGCGACTGCTCCGCCGGGGCGAGCGGCGGGTGGCGGTTGGAGCTCGCTCGGCCGTGTTCGCTCCAGTCGGCCGGCTGGGGCTCATCGTTATCGATGAAGAGCACGAAGCGAGCTACAAGAACGGAGAGACCCCGCGCTATCACACCCATGACGTCGCCGCGGTTCGGGCTCGGTTGGAGGGAGCGAGGTTGGTGTTGGGCAGTGCCACCCCTTCGCTCGAGACCCTGGCCTCCACCGAGCAGCAGCTCAGGCTGATTCGCCTGCCCGAGCGCATCGGCGCCCGCCCGCTCCCGCCGGTCGACCTGATCGACCTACGTACCACGCCCAAGGTTGCCGACACCGGGCCACTCGCCTGGTCCACCGCGCTCGACGAGGCAATCGTCGCCACCCTGGCCCGGGGGGAGCAGGCGCTGCTTCTGCTCAATCGGCGAGGCTATGCAGCCTTTCTTCAGTGCCCCGATTGCGGTGAGGTCTGGCAGTGTCCCCGCTGCACCATCTCGCTCACGGTTCACCAGGCTCCGGCCGCGCTGCGCTGCCATTACTGCATGCATGAGGAGCCCTTGCCTTTCACCTGCCGGGTGTGCGCCAATCCGGTGCAGCAGATGCGCGGAGTCGGCACCCAGCAGCTGGAGCGGCTGCTGATCGAGCGCTATCCGAAGGCGCGGGTTGCCCGCATGGATCTCGACACCACCAGCACCAAGTGGTCGCACCAGCGGATTTTGGGTGGAGTGGAGCAGGGAACGATCGACATCCTGATCGGAACCCAGATGATTGCCAAAGGACTCGACTTCCCCAATGTGACACTGGTCGGCGTGGTGGATGCTGATACCGGGCTCTATCTGCCTGACTTCCGTTCGGCGGAACGGACCTTTCAGCTGCTGGCCCAGGTTGCGGGGCGGGCGGGTAGGGGGCCCAAGGGTGGCCGCGTGCTGGTGCAGACCCGGCATCCTATGCACCACGCGCTGGCGCATGCAGCGCACCACGATACCGACGGGTTTCTCGGCACCGAGCGAGAGCTTCGGGACGTGCCGCCCTATCCTCCGGCAGTCTCGCTGGTGAACCTGATCTACTCCGGACCGGCGGAGCGGGACGTAGGACGACGCGCAGCCGCGTTGGCCGACTGGTGTGCCGGTCTCGTTGCCAAGTACCAGCTTCCGGTTACTGTGTTGGGCCCGGCACCCTGTCCGCTGGCCCGGATCAAGGAGCGCTGGCGCTGGCACGTGCTGCTGAAGGGGCCGTCGGACTCGCTGGGGCGAATCGTGCGCTACGCGGCCCGGCGGCTGAAGCGGGAAGGCAAGATCAGGTTGGTCATCGACCGCGATCCGGTGTCGTTGTTATAGCCTTCTCGGCTTACGGCAGGGCCGCGTAGCCCAGTTCGGCCCCGACATACACCACCCGCAGGGGAGCCGGTTCGTATACCCGGCCACCAACGCCGTTCAGCGTAACTCCTCCCACGTAGCGCCGGTCCCACAGATTGTTGATGCCGATGAAAGGGGCAACCTCCATCTGCCCGGTTCGGCCGTCCCAGCCCACTCTAAGGTTGGTGACTCCTGCTCCCCATGCCGGGATCCAAATCGTGTTGAGGTCGTCCGCCAATATCGAGGTGCTGATGGTGTGATCGGCATCGAGGTAGAAATCCGCCGGTAGCGACGTTCGCAAGCCGAAGCGCCAGAAGTGCTCGGGCACGCCGGGGAGTCGGTTGCCGGCCAGCGAAAGTGTGTCGCCCAGCACGTATTCAGTGAAACGATAGTGGGCGTAGGTATAGGCACCCTGGAGAGTGAGGCCATGGGTCGGGGTGAAGGAGACACCGACTTCGACCCCATCGTTGTGGGTCTTTCCGGCATTGCGGAAGAACGCGCGGCCCCCCACCTCGGGCCCCTGCACGATCGCATCCGAGATCCGGCCCAGGAACAAGGCCACCGAGTAGCTGAGCTCTGGCAGGGGCTGTCCTCGAGCGCCGATCTCGTAGTTCACTGCCCGTCCCGGGCCGAGCTCGGGGTTGATCCCTCCGCTCCCGTCCGGCTGGTTCACCAGCTCGGTCGTAGTAGGAGTCTCGAACGAGGTCGAGACATTGAGGTAAGGAATCAGCGCCTGACTGACTGACCAGCTTAGCCCCGCGTTGCCGCTGAACGCGGCCATGGTTCGATCGCCGCTGTCGTCGCCGTCGGTGAGGAACCGGTCCTCGACATCGAACCTTACCCAGTCGTACCGCGCGCCGGTGCTGAGCAGGATCTGGGGCGCGGGCGTCCACTGCACTTGGGCGAACGGCCCGAGCTCGCTCACCTGCTCCCGTTGATCCAGCAGGACAGTGGCGGTGGGCGCGCCGGCATCGGACACGAAATTTTCGCGATCGTCCCGCATTCGCTGCAGGTCGAAGCCGGCGGTGAGTCTCGGCGCCTGCCCGCTCGCACCGAGCCGGCGATTCAGGCTTCCTCTCGCCCCTCCGACCACCCGATCGATGGCTACATAGGTTCCCGCGGTCGGCGGTGCGCCGATGATGCCTTCCGGGGGTGCCGCCAGCGGGTTGGCCAGGTCGCGGAGGAGTCCAAACACGGTCGCCTCGTACTCATTGCCGGCATCGTCGAAGTGACGAAGCCCGATGGCCAGCTGCTGTTGCTGTGCATCCTTGTCGGCGCCGCGCAGGATGTTGTTGCGGGCGGCTGAATCCGGATTCACCTCGAACTCCGTCACCGTCAACGCGCCCGGATTCTGGGCCCGTGGGTTGTCGGCCAGGCTGGCCCGCAGAGTAGCGAGCGTCGAACCGCTCGCAGCCCAGTCCAGGCCGCCGCTGAGCTGGCGGAACTCGGCAGCGCTATGCTGCCGGTAGCCATCGGCCTTGAACTGAGACAGGGAAAGCGTGCCGCTGACGTTGCCGGACCGGCCAGAGGTCCAGCTCTGCCATTTATAGAAGTCATCGCTGTTCCGGTCGCCGCTCCCGCCCTGCACCCGGAATCGCTGGGCGAACGGTCCCGGCGCAGCGTGCTCGGTTCGGAGCGAGATCACCCCACCGGAAGCGTTGCCGTATAGCGATGAGCTCGCACCCCGGAGCACTTCCGCCCGGTCGATGTTGGCAAAGTCCACGTTGGTGAGCTGACTCTGCCCGTCGGGCAGCGTCTGGGGAACTCCGTCGAGCAGAATCTTGAGGCCTCGCACACCGAAATTGGATCGGCTGCCGAAGCCGCGGATGGAGATTCGCTGATCGAGCGAGAAGTTGTACCGGTTGGACACCACCACCCCGGGCAGGTCATTCAGCGATTCATCCAACCCGATCGTCTGCTGGCCCCGCTGGATCTCGGTGCGGTCGAGCACCCCCACGGCATACGGTACTCGCTCGAGCGGTTCCGGAGCGCGGGTCACGGTGATCTCGGGCAGCTCACGGACTCTGCCGGTATCCCGCACCACGGTATCCACACCGACCGGCTGCTGGGCCTGTACCGCTGCCACGCGCGACAGCAGCGTGAGCGCAGTGACCAGGGAAATCAGGGGGCTTTTCGGCATGACGATCTCCTCGCTGTTTCAAACCTAATTCTGTCCCCACCCGCGGGCACGCGCTTGAATACCCTCTGAAGCCCACCTAGCTTCTCCCCCGTATGCACGCGCCCGATACTCCCGACACCAGACCCGATTTCAGTCAGCCGCCCTTTGCCGGTGCGCCGAACGCCCGGTTTGCCCCGCTTCCAGCCGACGGGGTGCTTCCGGAGGGGTTCTTCTCTACCTCGAATCTGCCGACCTACATCCGAGTCAACGGCGCGTGGCAGGCTCCGACCCGGCCCCGGATGGATTGCGTGGTGGTCAAGCGTCCAGAGCAGCTTGAGACCATCGAGCCGCGACGTCTGAAGCGTGGTGATCTGATCGCCATGGGCGAAGCCGAAGATGGCACCGAAGGGATCGTGGTTTATGCCCGGGGATTTCTGGGTGGCGGTCACGGAGTCAACGAGTTCCGCTTCATGTCGACTGAGGTCAGCCGGGAGCGACCAGTCAACTACGAGGAGCTGGCCGCCAGAGTCGGTGAGGAGAAACGACGGGGAGGATATCTCGTCTGGGTGATCGGACCCGCTCTGGTGCACTCCCGAGCCCGGGCCGACTTCGAATGGTTTATTCACAACGGCTACGTCCAGGCGGTGCTGGCCGGCAATGCCGTGGCGGTGCACGACATCGAGGCGGCCATCTTCGGTACCACGCTGGGGATGAGCAACACCGGCCAGCCAACCGAGGGTGGACACGGGCTTCACATGCGGGCCATCAATCGAGTGCGGGCGGCCGGTTCAATCGAGCGCGCGGTCGAGACCGGACTCATCAAGAGCGGCATCATGCACGCTCTGGTGAGCAATCGGATTCCGTACGTCCTCGCCGGGTCTATCCGAGATGACGGGCCGCTGCCCGGCGTCTACAGCGACAACCTCGCGGCGCAGGACGCGATGCGGGAGCACACCGTCAAGGCCACCGGCGCCGTCTTCGTGGCGACGGCTCTGCACGCCATCGCCGTCGGCAACATGCTTCCCGCCTTCTACCTGTGCGATGGGATTCCGCTGCCGCTGATGACTATCTGCGTTGATCAGACCGAGTTCGTGGTGAACAAGCTGCGGGACCGCGGAACCCACCAGGCCTATGGCGTCGTCACCAACGCACAAGACTTCATGCATGTGCTTCGCTTTTACATCGAACGGTGGGAGCAGGCCCAGCCATGAACCCGCGGAGCCAGGCTGTGGGCGCTCCGGGCTGGGAGCGGCTGGCCCAGGCGGTGGCAGAGACGGTCCCTCCGTCCGAGGTGGACGGGGTCTGGGTGTTCGCACCGCTCCGGCGCGATGCCAATGAATGGGGAACCGCGGTGCTGTCGCGGGTGGACGGCGATCGCCGCCGGATCTACACGGCCCGCTACGTCCTCGCCATCAAGGGCAAGGAGCGGGGCAAATTCGAGTCAGCCGTCCAGGAGGTTGGCAGCGGACCCATGGAGGCCCTCGCTCGCGTCCTGCAGGAGGCGCAGCGGCGAACCGACGACGAGCAACCACCAGTGGCGGTCCCCCCCGCCGAGTGGTTTTCCTCAGTCTCCTCGACCGCCGCTCCCACCGATGGCGCGCCTGGATAAGGCAGAAGGAGCCGCCCTCCTCGACCGCTTTCGTCAGTACCTCCGAGAGCATCACCAACCCATCACCAAACAGCGGGATCTGGTCGCCCAGATCGTGTTTCTGGCTGAGGACCACCTGTCGGTCGAGGGAATTCGCCGCGAGCTGAAACAGCGCAGCGAACGGGTCGGCATGGCTACGGTGTACCGGACTCTGGACCTTCTGGTCGAGAGCGGACTGGTACGAAGCCACGAGTTCGGCGAGGGCTTCCGGCGCTACGAGGCCATGACCGCCCAGTCCGATCATGAGCACCTGATCTGTGAGCAGTGCGGCCGGGTGGTGGAGTTCGCCAACGAACGGTTGGAACGGATGCTGCCTGTCCTGGCGGACGAACACGGATTCCAGCACCGCCGGCACAAGGTCGAGATCTATGGGGTATGCCAGACCTGCCGCCAGCGGGAGCTGGCTCCCTGGTGAGTGAGTCGGCAGCGCTGGGTGTGGGCGTCGCCTTTGCAGCGGGGCTGTTGAGCTTTCTTTCGCCCTGCGTCCTCCCACTGGTTCCCTCGTACATCGGTTTCCTCACCGGCATGGCCCTGCCGGCGGTCGGCCGGCAGCGGCGTGGGGCGCTGGGGCATGCGGTGCTGTTCGTGCTCGGCTTTTCGCTGGTGTTCATTGCGCTGGGCGCCACCGCCACCGCCCTGGGGCGCTCGCTCAATTATCACCAGGTCTGGGTCCAGCGGGTTGGTGGGGCGCTGGTAATCCTGTTCGGCCTGTTCTGTCTCGGCGTGGTCACCCCGGGGTCGCTGGCTCGGGAGCACCGGTTCCACCTCAGTCAGAAGCCGATCGGCTACCTGGGCTCAGCCCTAGTGGGAATGGCCTTCGCCGCAGGATGGACTCCGTGCATCGGTCCGGTGCTCGGCGGCATTCTGGGACTGGCCGCCACTTCGGTCGACGTAACCCAGGGCATGGCATTGCTGGCGGTGTATTCAGCCGGACTGGGGATTCCGTTTCTGATCGCCGCTGCAGCTACGGACTGGTTCATGGGGTGGTTCCAGCGGTTCAGGCGCTTTCTGCCCTGGGTCATGCGAACCAGCGGCCTGCTGTTGGTGGGGGTCGGAATCCTGCTGGTCACCGGGGAATTCACCCGCCTGGCCGGCTGGCTGGAGGGACTGACGCCGGAGTTCCTCAGGGCACGACTTTGAAAGCCGTGAGCGGCATTCGAGTTCCCACTACGCTTGCCCTTTCCCGCTCACGCTCTCCTCTTCCAGCTCCTCCTCCATCTGCTGCCGCCGCAGTAGCTCCCAGTAGCGGCCTCCGGCTGCCAGCAGGTCGGCGTGGACTCCCTGCTCCACGATCCGGCCGCTGTCGAGAACCAGGATCCAGTCTGCATCGCGCACCGCGGCGAGCCGGTGGGAGACGATGACGCTGGTCCTTCCTACCAGCGCATTCCGCAGCCCGGACAGGATTCGAGCTTCGGTCTGAGCGTCAACGGCACTGAGCGCGTCGTCGAGGACGAAAATCGGAGGGTTCTGCGCCAGCGCCCGGGCGATGGCCGCCCGCTGCTTCTGTCCTCCCGAGAGGTTGATGCCCCGTTCGCCGATGAGGGTCTCGAAGCCCTGGGGAAGAGCCGGCAGGGCCTCGGTAAGCTGAGCGACTGAGGCAACCTCGTCGAGTCGTCCGTCATCGGGAGCGCCGAGGAGAATGTTTCTCCGCAGGGTCTCACTGAAAAGAAAAGTTTCCTGGGGGACGAACCCGACGGCTCGTCTCAGGTCCTCGAGGGTTAGCTGCCGGATGTCGACACCATCGATCAGCACCCCGCCCCGGTCGGGGTCATATATCCGCGCGATCAGATCGACCAGCGTAGACTTGCCGGCTCCGGTGGCCCCCACGATCGCGAGAGAGGAGCCTCGGGCCACCTTGAAGGAGATGTCCTGCAAGACCCAACCGCGGGCCTCCGCGCCCGGGTACTTGAACCACACCTCCCGAAACTCGAGGGCTCTGGAGCGGGTAGCCGGAGGGAGTGAGACTGGGACCGTCGCACCGGTGATGGCGGGAGGCTGGTGGAACAGCTCGTTGATCCGCCCCATCGAGGCGGCCCCTCGCTGCACCAGGTTGACCGCCCATCCCAGCGCGATCATCGGCCAGACCAGCATCGCAAGGTACACGCCGAACGCGACGAACTCTCCGACCGTGACGGACCCTGCCATGACCAGGCGGCCACCGATGTACAGCACGACCAGGCCGCTGGTACCCCCGAACAGGGTCAACAGGGGATAGAACGCCCCCTGTACTCGTGCCAGACCCAGGTTCCGCTCCAGATACACTTCGCTCAGGTCCCGGAAGTGCCCGATCT
The DNA here is from genome assembly GCA_965652025.1 of uncultured Gemmatimonadales bacterium. Lineage (GTDB taxonomy): Bacteria > Gemmatimonadota > Gemmatimonadetes > Gemmatimonadales > GWC2-71-9 > CAVVWJ01. Next base: position 2,845 of record CBFGTM010000032.1, on the reverse strand, counting down.
CGGCCCGCTCCTGCCGGTAGGCCCGGACCACCCGGACACCGGTCAGATTTTCGTGGGCATGACTCGTCAGAACGCTGAACTGGGCCTGGATAGCCTGGGAACGCAGGTGGATCAAGTGGCCCAGCGAGACCATCGCGATCGGCAGGCCGAGCAGTGGAACCAGGGCGAGCAGCGTGAGCCGAGGGCTGATCGTGACCATGGTGGGTACAACCAGGAGGGCCCGGATAGTAGTATCCACCAAGTACATCAGCGCCGGGCCGGCGACCATGCGGACGGCCAGCAGATCGTTGGTTGTGCGGGCCATCACATCGCCGGTGGGATAGCGGTCGTAGAATTCCGCCGCCATCCGTTGCAGATGGAGGTAGAGCTGGTCTCGCAGGTCGGTCTCAACCCGGCGACTGCCGCTGTTGAGCAGTTCGCGCATTCCGTACCGCGCGACACCACCGACCAAGGCCACGGCAAGGAGGAGCAGCACCGCCGTTTGCACCTGGCGAAAGTCTCCCCCCACGCGCAGCGCGTCGATCCCTTGCTGCAGAAACCGGGGTCCCAGCGTGGCAAAGAAGTTGGAGACGACGACCAGCGTCAGTCCAAGAACGTAGGCCCGGCGGTAGGGCTTGAGATACGGAAGAAGTGAGCGCAGCTCGCGCATGCAACTGGAATGTCACCGAGCCGCGCGGCCCGAGCAAGTCACACTAAGGAGGGTTAGATGTCGAGAACGATGATTGCATCGCTCACGTTGGCGGCTCTCGTGGCCTGTGGGCGGGGGGACCAGGACGACAGGGCCGCGGCGGACAGCTTGAGTCGTGATCTACAGCTGGCCCCCGTCGACACCAGCGCCGAGCTGAACGACCGGCCGACCGCCAGCGCCCCGGCGCCGTCGAGTAGCCCGAGCCGGACGACGACTCGGCCCAGCCGCCCGGCGGCTTCCCCGTCGACCCCAACGCCGGCACCGAGTGCCCCGGCTCCGACGGCGGCTGCGCCTGCCGCCACCCCGGCCAGTCTTGCGGCCGGCACCAGTCTAACCGCGGCCACGACGGCTGAGATCCGCTCTCAGAAGAACAAGGTGGGAGATACCGTCACCGCCAAGATTGCCAGCGATGTGAAGGACCGTTCCGGTCGAGTGGTGATCCCGGCAGGGTCGGTGGTGAGCTTGAAGGTGACTGCCATCAAGGAGTCGGAGAACAAGAGCGATACCACCGGCACGCTCACCCTGCAGCCCACATCGGTAACCGTGGGCGGGAAGTCCTATCCCATCGCCGCCTCCATTCAGCACGTGGACACTCGGCTGGAAGGTCGGAAGACCAACGCCGGTGACATTGCCAAGCCGGCGGGAGGCGCCGCCGCAGGCGCTATTCTGGGTCGAGTAATCGGCGGCAGCAGCAAGGGCGCCATCATCGGTGGCGTCATCGGGGGCGCGGTAGGAGCTCAGCGGGCGGTCGAGACCAAGGACCGGGATGTGGTCCTGCCGCAGGGGACCTCGGTCACCATCGTGCTGGATGAGTCGTTTAGAACCGCGACCTAACCGTCGGAAGTAAGAGAAACGAGAGACCCTCCGGAGACGATCTCGGAGGGTCTTTTGTTACGGTTGCTAGTATCCAGCGCCTCCCCCACCTCTTCTGGGATCGCTGACCCCCTGCCAGCCGGCAGGTGTGCGAATAATGCCCTCGACGTCGCCCCACAGGCCTCGTTCCGACACACCGTGGCCTCGCGCACGAAGGCTGTCGAGCGTCTCCGCAGCAAAGCCGCCTTGCTCCACCATGAGACTGTCCGGCAATCCCTGGTGGTGCAGGCGGGGAGCCGCGATCGCCTCGGGAAGTGACATTCGGTGATCGATCACGTTGGAGATCACATGATAGACCATGGTGATGATCCTCGGCCCGCCGGGCGTTCCCACCACCATGTGGAGCTGCTTGGTGGAATCCAGCACAATGCTTGGCGTCATGGCCGAAAGCATCCGCTTGCCGGGCGCGATGGCGTTGGCCTCTCCCTGCACCAGTCCGTACATGTTCGGCTCCCCCGGGCTGGTGGCGAAGTCATCCATCTCATCATTGAGCAAGAAGCCTGCACCGGTAACGGTCACGGCGCTACCGTAACTGTTGTTGAGTGTGGTCGTGCAGCTCACCGCATTTCCGTCGGCATCGATGACCGAGTAATGGGTGGTCGAGGAGCCTCCGGGAACGGTGGCTGCGGGGACTGGAGTGGCGGAAGCCTGTTCGCCGATCTGCCGTCGCAGTCCCTCTGCATAGCGCTTCGACAGCAGCCGCTCGATCGGGTTCCGCACAAAGCCCGGGTCGCCCAGATAGGTGTTCCGGTCGATGAAGGCGCGGCGCATAGCCTCGGCTTCACGATGCATCAGCGCCGCGGAGCCGAACGGTGGCAGCGGTGCAAAGCCTTCCATGATGTTGAGGATCTCACCCATCGTCACGCCCCCCGAGGACGCTGGAGGCATCGAGTAGATGGTGTAGCCGCGGTAGGAGATTTCGACCGGGACTCTCCAGATCGCGCGATAGGCTCCCAGATCCTCCCGACTTATCAGCCCGCCGCCGCGCCCCATCTCCCTCACGATCAGGTCTGCCACCCAGCCCCGATAGAAGCCGGCGGAACCGCTGTCACGAATTGCCTCGAGGGTGGCTCCCAGCTCGGGTTGGAGAAAGGTCGAGCCGGGGACGGGAGGCCGGTCTGCTGGCAGGAAGGTTGCCCGGGACGCGGGAAAGAGAGCCAGGCGGGTGCTGTCGTCCGCGATCGATCGGCTGCGGTATTCGTCGATCACAAAACCCTGGTTCGCCAGATGAATGGCAGGCTCGATCACCTCGGAGAAGGGAAGCTGACCGAATCGGCGGTGGGC
>CBFGTM010000031.1:0-44484 GCA_965652025.1 uncultured Gemmatimonadales bacterium | reverse complement strand
CTGCGGGCTACGCTCTTTCGGCTGGAACCTGAAGAGCACCTGCTGATACTGACGGTGCACCACATCATCAGCGACGCATGGTCGCTCGGCATCATTTCTCGCGAGATCGGGGCGCTCTACCAGGCATACAGCCGAGATGAGCCGTCTCCCCTGTCTGATTTACCGATTCAGTACGCGGATTACGCGGCCTGGCAGCATCGTAACCTTCAGGGCAAAAAGCTGGAGCGGGAGCTCGGCTACTGGCGGGAGCAGCTCAAAGGCGTGCCGCCGGCCCTGGAGCTTCTCACCGATCGGCCCCGGCCGCCGGTCCAGAGCACCCGGGGAGCGAGACAGTCCACCGTCATACCCAAGCGGGTGAGCGATGGTATCAAGGAGCTGAGCCGCCGTGAAGGCGTTACACCCTTTACCACCCTGCTGGCGGCCTTTCACACGCTGCTCGGCCGTTATACCAGCCAGCAGGATATCGTTGTGGGCTCGCCGGTCGCAGGTCGGACCCAGGCGGAGACCGAAGGGCTGGTCGGCTTCTTCGTCAACACGCTGGCGCTGCGCCTGGATCTGTCGGGGAATCCCACTTTCATCGAGTTGCTCCACCGGGCGCACGAGGTGGCATTGGGCGCCTTTGCTCACCAGGATCTGCCTTTCGAGAAGCTGGTCGAGGAGCTTCAGCCGGAGCGAGACCTCCGTCAAACGCCGATTTTTCAGGTAGCCTTGGCCTACCAGAACTTCCCCTCGCACAAGCTCGAGCTGTCTGGGCTGACACTGCAGTCCGAGACGACAGAAACCGGGAACGCCAAGTTCGACCTCATGCTGTATATGTGGCAGCGGGCGGACGGTCTCCGAGCGGTGCTCGAGTACAACCTCGACCTCTTCGATGCCGGCACCATCATTCGCATGCTGGGGCATTTCACGACCCTACTCGAGAGCATCGCCCTGAACCCCAACCAGCGGCTTTCCGAGTTGCGGCTTCTCTCGCAGGAGGAAGAGCATCAGCTTCTGGCCGAGTGGAACGCCACCGCCTCGGATTTCCCGGATGATCGACCGATCCATCGACTCTTCGAGGAGCAGGCAGCGCGAACCCCACATGCCATCGCGTTGGAGGTGGGCGATCAACGCATCACCTACAGTGAGCTCGATAAACGAGCCAACCAGCTGGCCCACTATCTCCGAGCGCGCGGCGTGGGCCCCGAAGTCCGGGTGGGAGTCTGTCTGGATCGCTCGCCCCACCTCATCGTGGCATTGCTGGGCGTCCTCAAGGCGGGCGGCGCGTATGTCCCGTTGGACCCCGCCTATCCCCAGGGCCGCATCCAGCTCCTGGTGAAGGATGCTCATATGGCTGTGTTGGTAACCGATGACAGCCTGCAAGCGGTACACGGAGAATCCGAAAGCGTTGCGATGGTCCGACTCGACCGGGAGCTTGCGGCTATCGCCCGGGAGTCGGACCAGCAGGTTCGGAGCGGCGTCACTCCCGCGAACCTGGCGTATGTCATCTATACATCAGGCTCGACCGGCACCCCCAAGGGCGTAGCGATTACCCATCGGAACTCCGCAGCATTCCTGACTTGGGCAAAGCATGCCACGCCGGAGGCAGCCGGGGCACGGATGCTGGCCACCACTTCGATCAGCTTCGATCTCTCGGTCTACGAGATCTTCGGCACCCTGAGCTGGGGAGGCACGGTGGTCCTCGTGGGGAGCGCGCTCGATCTGCCGGACCGCCCCGAGCTGCGGGCCTCCGGCGCGGCCACACTATTGAACACCGTTCCCTCAGCAGCAGCGGCACTGGTGCGGATGGGGGCCGTGCCCAAGGGACTCGTCCAGATGAATCTGGCGGGGGAAGCGCTGTCCCGAACGTTGGTCGAGGAGCTCTACGCCGGGGGCGTCGGCGCCGTGTTCAATCTCTATGGACCAACCGAGACCACGACCTACTCCACGGCTGCCCACCTCGCTTCGGGTGAATTGGGTCTGCCCGGGATTGGCCGTCCGATCACGAATACCCGCGCCTACGTCCTGGATCGAGAGTTGCAGCCGGTCCCGATCGGCATCCCAGGGGAGCTCTACCTTGGAGGAGCGGGCGTTGCCAGAGGATATCTGGGCCGGCCGGCCTTCACGGCGGAGCGTTTCGTACCGGATCCCTTCGGGCCGCTGACGGGAGCCTCTGCAGGGGAGCGGCTGTACCGAACCGGCGACAGAGTGCGCTGGCGCCCAGAGGGCACGCTCGAGTTCCTCGGCCGTCTGGACCAGCAACTCAAACTCAGGGGCTTCCGGATCGAGCCCGGTGAGATAGAGAGCGTGCTTGAACGGCACCCTTCGGTGGGTACTGCTGTGGTGATGGCGCGGGAGGATACGCCCGGCGACATACGGCTGGTTGCCTACGTCGTGGCCAATGGCGCATCCGGAGCGGACCCCGCGCACCTCCGTGATTTTCTGGAGCAACGCGTACCCGAGTACATGGTCCCTAGCGCCATAGTGGTGCTGGATTCCCTTCCGCTGATGCCCAATGGCAAACTCGATCGCGGAGCTCTTCCGGTTCCGGAGAGTGCCTACCCCGAGGAGGGACAAGGCTACGTGGCCCCCCGCACACCGGTCGAGGAGATGCTCGCGGCGATCTGGGCCACCGTGCTGAGACTCGAGCGAGTCGGGATTGAGGACAATTTCTTCGCGCTGGGCGGGCACTCCCTGCTTGCCACCCAGGTCGTCTCGCGGATCCGCACGGTGATCGGAGTGGAGCTGCCACTCAGCGCCCTGTTTGAAGATCCCACAGTTGCCCAACTCGCGGCGCGGATCGGCTCCGAGCTCCTCACGGGATTGCCACCTCAGGGTCCGGTGCTCACCCGTGTTGCGCGGGAGACGTACCGGTCGGAGTGATCGCTGTTCTGCACCGGACCGAGAATCACTAGCTCGTGCGGTCGCGTTCAAACGTTGTAATGGAAGAGCTTCCATCCCGAAGGAAAGGCGAAATGATGTCCGGAGGAGTTTGGTGAGAGACGACGAACAAGACGACCAGATCACCTACAAGGTCGTACTCAATCATGAAGAGCAATACTCGATCTGGCCCGCCGACCGGGAGAACGCTCCAGGCTGGCGCGATGCCGGCCAGACCGGCACCAAGGCCGAATGCCTGGCCTACATCGAGAAAGTCTGGACCGATATGCGTCCCCTGAGCCTGAGGCGGCACATGGAGCAGGCGGAGCGAGGCGGAGAGCCCTCCGGACCCGAGACGGGTGCTTAGCTGCGTGCGAAAATGAGCACCGACACGTTCGTTTTCCCCACCTCCTTCGCCCAACGGCGACTCTGGTTCGTGCACCAGCTCGAGCCCGGTAGTCCGTCTTACAACGTGACCACGGCACTTGGGCTGACCGGCCGCCTGGACCTGGGCGCCCTGGAACACTCCCTTTCCCATGTGATTGCGCGACACGAAGCGCTCCGCACCACCTTCAGGCTCGTCGATGGCGAGCCAGTGCAGGTCGTCGCTCCCAGACTAGAAATACAGCTCCCCTTCGCCGACAGGACGGCACTGTCGCCGGAGGAGCATGATAGCGAGATCCAGCGACTAGTCCAGATCCAAGCGCGGCTTCCCTTTGATCTTGAGCGTGGTCCACTGCTGCGCGCTCAGCTGGTCCGTCTGGCGCCCGATGAGCACGTCCTGATCCTGGTGGTCCACCACATTGTCTTCGACGGGTGGTCTGCCGGTGTACTCTCGCACGAGCTCAGCGAATGTTATCGCGCCTTCTCCGCAGGGCGTGCCCCTCAGTTGCCTGATTTGTCGGTGCAGTACGCCGATTTCGCCGTCTGGCAGCGCGAGTGGCTCGCTGGCAGTGCCTTCGATCAGCAGGTCGCCTATTGGCGAACCCAGCTGGCGGGGGCTCCCGCCGTCCTGGACCTGCCGACCGACTTCCCCCGGCCTGCCGTGCAACGGCGCCGAGGCGCCACGGAAAGGCTGATGCTTCCCGCCCGGCTCCTGGAGAAGGTGAGGGCGCTGAGTCAGCAGGAAGGGGCGACAGTGTTTATGACCCTGCTTGCCGGCTTCCAGCTGCTTCTCTCCCGCTACACCGGGCAAAAGGACATCGTGGTGGGTTCGCCGATTGCCAATCGACCCCGCAGCGAGCTCGAGCACCTGATCGGGTTTTTCGTGAACTCGCTGACCCTACGTACCGACCTCTCGGGCGACCCCTCCTTCCGGGAGTTGTTGCGGCGCGTCCGCACCGTTGCCTTGGGAGCCTACGCCCATCAGGACCTCCCGTTCGAACGGCTGGTCGAGGAATTGAATCCGGAGCGGGTCGGTGATCGGAATCCATTCTTCCAGGTCATGTTCGTCCTGCAGAACGCCCCCCGCGCACGGCTGGCGTTGCCGGGCGTCACGATCCGAAGTCTCCCGACCAAAACGGGCACCGCCAAGTTCGACCTCGCGCTCCACATGCGACAGCTCTCACGGGGCTTGATAGCGAATCTGGAATACAACACCGATCTGTTCGACGCGGGAACGATCACCCGGATGCTATGCCACCTGGAGCGCCTGCTCGAAGAGGTGACCACGAATCCCGACCGGCCACTCTCGGGCATTTCCCTGCTCAGCTCCGACGAGCAACGCCAGGTGCTCTACGAGTGGAATCAGACCGCGCGGCCTCTTCCAGCGGAGGAGGCGGTTCATCGGCTCTTTGAGCGCCAGGCGGCGATCAGACCGGATGCGGTCGCCGTAGAGGATGGCTTCGAGAGGATATCGTATGGCGAGTTGAACCGACGCGCCAATCGTTTGGCCCGCTATCTCCAACGTCACGGGGTCGGGGCAGAGGTCAGCGTTGGGGTAGCGGCCGAACGATCGGCCGATCTGATCGTGGCACTCCTTGCCGTCTTGAAGGCGGGTGGTGCCTACCTGCCGCTCGACAGCCGGTATCCCGCCGAGCGGCTCGCCAGCATGCTCCAGGATGCCCGGGTGGGAGTCCTGATAACCTCAGGAGGCGGGTTTCTTGATCCTCCTGGGGGCGTACCGGTAGTGCGACTGGACGGCGACAAGGATCGGATCGCGACCCAGGCCGATGGCGACCTGAGTAACCCGAGTTCGGCGGACCAGCTTGCCTATATCATGCATACCTCCGGCTCCACCGGACAACCCAAAGGAATTGCGGTCCCCCACCAGGCGATCGTGCGCCTCGTACTCAACACCGACTATCTCCAGCTGACGGCGGAAGACCGGGTTGCCCAAATCTCCAACCCCTCCTTTGACGCGGCGACATTCGAGATATGGGGTGCGCTGCTGAATGGCGGCCGGTTGGTGCTCATGCAGCAGGATGTCGTGCTCTCACCGGAAGAGTTCGGCAACGAGATTCGCCAGCGTGGCATTACCGCCATGTTCCTCACGACCTCGCTCTTCAATTTGCTCGCTGCCTCGCATCCAGGTGTTCTGGCAACGGTGCGCCACGTGCTTTTTGGCGGTGAAGCACCGGATCCTCGGCGGGTGCGAGAGCTTTTCGCGCATGGTCCGGTTCAGCGACTACTCCACGTGTACGGGCCCACTGAAGTAACCACGTTCGCCACCTGGTTCGAGGTCCACGATGTACCCGAGGGGTCCCCGACCGTGCCGATTGGGCGACCGATTGCAAATACCACCGCCTACGTCCTGGACGATGATTTGCTGCCGGTCGGCGTGGGTATACCCGGACAACTGTATTTAGGCGGACCGGGACTCGCGCGCGGCTATTTCGGACGGCCGGCACTCACGGCAGACCGGTTCGTTCCCGACCCGTTTTGTTCACGGGACAGCCTCACCGGTGGGCGGCTCTATCGGACCGGAGATCGGGTGCGGCTTCGCCCCGATGGCACCCTGGAGTTCCTCGGTCGGCTGGATGACCAGATCAAGCTCCGCGGCTTCCGCATCGAGCCTGCCGAGATCGAAGCCGCACTGGCGCAGCACCCGGCAGTCCGGGAGTGCGCCGTCGTCGTGCGTGACGATCTCCCGGGTGGTCGAGGGCTGGTGGCCTACCTGGCGGCACACTCCTCCAATGGGGACAGCCACTCACTGACCAACGGTGAGCTTTCGTCGCTGCGAGCCTATCTCCGAAGCCGCCTGCCCGAGTTCATGATACCAGCAGCCTTCGTAGTGCTCGAGCGCCTTCCGCTCTCCCCATCGGGAAAGATCGCCAGGCGAGCTCTTCCCCGGCCCGAGATCACCTCCGCTGACTCGAACCGCCTCACCACCTTGCCGCAGACCGACACGGAAAAGGAGTTGGCCGCGCTGTGGCAGACCTTGCTGGGAAGGGACGGTATTGGGCTGGAAGACAACTTCTTCGACCTTGGAGGACACTCCCTGCTGGCGGTGAGGCTGTTCGCCGACATCGAACGGGCATTCGGTCGAAAGCTTCCGCTCTCGACTCTGTTTCAGGCGCCTACCCTCGGAGCGCTGGCCCGCCTCCTGTCGGTCGATAGCCTTGCTGACACGGAGCCAGGCTTTGTCGTACTGCAGGCGGGTGGCGCTCGGCCGCCATTGTACGTGGTGCATGGCATCTACGGCGATGTGATGCAATACCGGCAACTCGCCAAAGCAATGGGACTGGACCAGCCGGTGTATGGCTTTGAGACACGTTCCCACAGTAACGGGGAACTGGTGCTCGGCACTATCGAGGAACTGGCGGCGACGTACACTCGCCAGATGCGGGAAAGACAGCCTTCGGGCCCCTTCCTCATTTGCGGTTATTGCTGGGCTGGGCCTCTGGCCTTCGAAATGGCGCGCCAGCTCCGGGCCGCTGGACAGGAGGTCGGCCTCCTGGCGTTGATAGACAGTCCTCGACCCGGGCTGTGGGCTGCCAAGCCGCTCAGCGCTCGAATACGGGCGCGCCGTCGGCGTCTCTGGAGTCTGCTGATGAAGAACGGCCGCCGACTGGCACGAGTCCAGCCCAAGCTGATTCCCGGGTTCGTTCGCGATCGGTTGGTGAACGTGGTAACCCATCTGATGGGTGTCTCAGCTTACCGGCTTTCGGTTCGGCTACGCCAGCCCCTCCTGCCGACATTCCGGCAGGTGCGTGGCGCGCTCCTCCACGCGGAGCGTGCCTACCAGGCTTCGGCTTATAACGGTCGCCTTGTGGTTTTTCGCCCTGAGGCGGCGGGTCCCCTCCGCCTCAAGGGTCCGACAGGATGGGCTGCCCTGGCGACGGAGGGAATCGAAGTCCGAGAAGTACCCGGGGACCACCACACCATTATGCAGGAACCCTATGTTGGGGCACTCGCTGCGAGCTTGCGTGAGTGTCTCGACCGCGCCGCCCGCACGGAGTCCACATGATGCTTCCCACGGTGGACGTCTGGCATGTGGACCTGGATGTAGATGCGGCTAGATTAGCCGAACTCTCCCAGTGCCTGAACCGCGAGGAGCAAGCCCGAGCGGCTCGGTTCCACTTCGACCGGGATCGAAAGCGCTTTATCGCAGCGCGGGGCATGCTGCGTATCATCCTCGCTCGTTATCTCGACACCGCACCCCGGCTGCTGCGCTTCCGTTATGGCGCCCAAGGTAAGCCGACGGTCCAGACTGAGGAGCTCCACTTCAACATTTCCCATTCCGATGACTTGCTGCTCGTCGGGATCTCGCAAGCTGGAGCCCTGGGACTCGATATCGAGCGGGTACCTGCCGGTCACGTAGTCGACTCGGTCAGCGCCGTGGTGTTCTCCCAGCCGGAACGCAAAGAACTCGAATTCCTGCCGCCCACGGAACGCGCCGAGTGTTTTGCACGCTTCTGGACTCGAAAGGAGGCCTACATCAAGGCCGTCGGGGGAGGGATGTCAATCGAACTGACCTCTCTTGACGTGGCGACTGCTCCTGGGCAAGTACTCCAGTATCAGGAGGGAATTGGCCAATGGTCGCCCTGCCCACCGTGGGCCCTGCGACCGCTGCCGGTGAGACCCGGGTTTGCGGGCGCTCTTGCGGCCCAGGGTAACTCGCAGGTCGTCCGGCACTACCCCATCGTCGGCAGTGGCTTGCCTCCCGCCACCAACGCGTACAGCTCCGATCGGTCAGCCTCAGCCAGGGCCTTCCAAGACGCTCCATGGATGGACGTGAAGAGGCCAGTCGTCTGACCGCTCAGGATTTGCCGAAGCCGCGAGGTCCGATCGCCGGGGCTCAAGCTAGCCCAAATCTGCGACGCCCTGTCATGCAGACGTTCCGATAGAACGTGATATCGCTGGAACAACCCTTCCCGGTCCAGGTACACATAGTAGAGGGTGAATTCGGTGGGCCGCATGAATCGGTGCCGAATGAGGCGCCGTTTCTCTAAGAAGCGGTCGATCGGTTGCCCATGATGCTGCTGGAGCCAGTCGAGCATGGCCACCACACTCCCGGCATGAAAGGTCACGGGTGTGGCTGAGGAGATCGCCCTGCGACCGGGCGAACGGTCGAAGGTCGGGTGCGCCAGTGCCCACGCACTACCCCGGTACCATTTGGTGTGGAAGGAAACGGCCTCAGGCATCAAAGTGGCCCTGCCCTGGTCGATCACATCTCCAGTCCTGACTCTGCGCAACGCGAGATTCTTGCTGTCCAGCACCATGTAAAACTCGCTGCCTCCGTAGCGCGCAAACGACAGCTTGGCCGCCTGCTGCAGCTTCCAGCCCCGCCGGTAGTCGCCGTCCGCCTCTGCCAGGCCCAGATCTCTCGTGGTGAGGTAGTGGGTGCAGGACTGGAACTTGTGCGTGGCGAGCTGCCGGACCTGGCTGAAAAACTCGGGTTTATCGATGCTGATCAGGTGGAGCGAGGACACGAGATCGCGGTCGAGAAAGGTGTCCAATGAGCGGAGCAGGAGCAGTACTTGGGGCAGGTCCCGCTGACAAGTTGGAATGACCAGATCCATCAAGGAAGCACCGCGTCCCTCATGCGCCGAGCCGTAGCATCCAGACCAGAGGAAGGCGCACTGGTCGAGGCAAGCGCGAAATAGGTGCCGTGAACCGGGAGAACAGGCCCACCGGGCGTACGGTCCGGGGCAGCAGGAATACAGCTATTGGAAGTGAGGCTGTAGAGCCAAAGACGATCGCAACCATGATCCAGAAGCTCCCCAGCCCGAGCCGCTCCAGGACCCAGCGAATCAGGAAAGCCACGATCCCCACGTACAGGCCCAGCGCGAGGCCGGGCAGATGGGCGGCGAAGAAGTCGCGCCACCTGCCCTCCACGATGTTCAGGCTGAGCTGATTCATCGCGAGGTACATGAAGACGATCCCGACGCTCAGGGCGATAGCGACCCCGGCGATCCCCCAGGCCGTTCCGATAATCCCCCCTGCCGCCACCAAGAGTGTGAAGGCTGCCTGTCTACGAACTTCCGCCATCACATTTCCCGAGGCGTAAGTGACGGCGCCGGCAAGACGGTACACCGCCCGGAAGACTCCTGCAGCGGCCAGAATCTGCAGCGCCAGCGTTGCCCCACTCCATCCCTTGCCGTACAAACCAGCAATGAGATGGGGCCCAGCTACCGCCACTCCGACAGAAAGGGGGGCGGCGACCAACACCGTTACTTGTACACCCAGGAGATAGGCAGTTCGGAAGCGTCTGATGTCGGCTCGAATTTCCGACATGGCCGGGAAGAGCACGCCGGTCGTGGCGGTCGCGAGGTAATACAGAGGAACGGTGATCAGGTTGAAGGCGCGGGTGTAGAGTCCCAGCGGGGAGGCGCCGAGCCACCGACCGATGATGAAGCTGTCGGTGTTGCGAGCGGCATAGCTGACGAGCGAGTTGAGCGTCGCAGCGCCTCCATACCCGAACAGTTGGCGGGCCTCCTGGATTGCCAGCAGTGGCCGAGTGGCATGCCGGCAAGCAGCCAACGCAAGGATGCTGCTGAGTCCTGCCTGAGCCAGGACGCCCAGTACCAGACTCCACACTCCGAACCCCAGCAAGGCCAGACTGGTGGCAACCGCCCCGTAACCCACCACGTAGCTGACGACTTCGACCAAGAAGAGGCGGCGAAAATCGAGGTTCCGCCGGAGCAAGGCTAAGGCCGTAATCCCTGGAGCGCTGAGAACGAAGAGAAGAGCCTCAGCACGGAGAATCGGAGTCAGCGCGTTGTTTCGGAACGGGCGCGCCACCGCCGGCGCGAGGACGAACAGTGCAGCAGCCAGGATGAGCGAGACCGCGATTGAAAGGGTGAACGAGGTTCGGACATGTCGTTCCGTGAGGGGGCGCAGATACACCACCGCCGAGTTCAATCCGACTTCCGCGAAGGTCGCGCTGAGGCCAACCACAATCATGGCCATCGCCGCCAGGCCGAAGTCGGCCGGCGAAAGGAGCCGCGCCAGGAGGATGCCGAAGCCGAACTGAAGCAGGCCCTGCAGCAGCAGTGAGGCCCAGCGCCACTGCGCAGCGTAGATCGTGCGCTGGCTCAGATCCGAATCGGCCTCGGACGCTCCCGGCTCGATCAGCATCGCCGTCCCTGGTGTCCCCTGAGCGCCCACCTCCGGTTCAGGGCGTGCGGTAGACAATTTGGCTTGAATGAATGCAGAGTTCCGGTTCAACCGCCGGTGAGAGCGGCGCTCACAGCTTCACGCCGCCATGCCACTAGAAGACGACATTTGCCTCATTCGAGCACATCGTGGTACTCCCTAGCTCACAGATCCAGAAGGTGTATTTGCTCAACCCCGGAAGCGGGCGGGAGTACGTATAAAGACCATCATTCGGCTCCTGCAACGTCAGACTGGGAACCCTGTTCCGGTAAAGCTCCACTATACTCCCGTTTGCCCCAGACCAGGTGACGGTTACATACTGCTTGGTGGCATCTACTCTGCCTGTGGCAGTCAGTCTGATGGCTGAGGTGATGGAAATGGCCCGGCTTACCTGGTTGACCGCTCCATCGTCATCGGTCACCTCCAGGATGACGTTGTAGGTTCCACCGGCAGCGTAGTTGCGGGTCGGACTCGCGGTCGTCGAGCTGGTGCCGTTGCCGAAGGTCCACTTCCAGGCGACAACGCTCCCATCCCCGTCGGTGCTGGCATTGGTGAAGCGGCAGCTCAGTACGTTGCAACTCACTGTGAATGCCGCGGTGGGGGCGGCATTTCCGGACGGCGCGGTCACGGTCACAGCCTTGTCTACAGTTCCGGTGGCACCATCGTTGTCGGTGGCTACCAGACGAACGGTATACGTTCCACCGCTGGCGTAGCTATGGCTGGGATTGGCTGCGGTGGCACTGGTGTTGTCGCCGAAGTCCCAGCTCCACGCGGTCACCGTACCATCAGTATCGGTGCTACCGTCGGTGAACGTGCAGCTCAGGCCGGTACAGGTCTGGTTAAATGCTGCGCTTGGAGCGCTGTTGGGTAGTGGCGCGGTGACGCTCACGGTCCTGGTGGCCGAAGCTGAGGCCTGATCATCGTCGTTGACGGTCAGAGTAACCTGGAAGGAGTTTGCCGTCGCGTAGCTGTGCGTCGGATTCCGCTCCGTGGACGTGGCACCATCTCCAAAGTCCCAATTCCATGCCGTTACACTGCCGTCGGCGTCGGTACTGCCGTCAGTGAAGCTACAGCTCAGATCGGTGCAGGTTTGGGTGAAGGCAGCTGTGGGAGCACTGTTCGGCGGTGGTGTGGGATCGCTGCCGCCCACCCGGATGATCTTGGCTACCGACGGCACCCCACTGCCATTGACAATGAACAACATGTAGTGGCCTGGCGGGGTGATATTCGCATTGGTGGGTCCAGTGACGGTCAGAACCCCAGTGCCTCGCTGGAACGTCAGCCGCTGAAACCGCTGGCTCATGTCAAATGCATGGGTGGTCGAGCCCAGGCGAATAAAGCTAACGCTGGAGATTCCGGCTGCGTCGGGAGTCGTCACCTGAAAGGTGCTGCTGTACGCGATCGAGCTGGGAGCAGAGCTGATGGTGGGCCGCGCTCCCTTGAACAAGTAGGGCGGCGAGAACAACTCCGCGTTCCGCTCCGGAGGGGTTCCGAAGGCATCTCCGCTGCCGGCGTGAAGAACACGGCCATCGGGCAAGAGGATCGAGGTCGCGTGATACGTCCGATTGATCGTGTTGGAGGCAAGCACCGTCCAGGTTCCCGTCGTGGGATTCCAGATCTCTGCCGGATGCACGCCAAGGGCCACGTCGTTAAAACCGGTGCCGCTGCTGCCGCCGGTCACGAGAACCTCTCCCGTGGGCAGGACGGTCGCGTTGAGGTGCCGGCGGGGGAAGGCCATCGAGCCGGTCCACCTCCATACCGGGGCTGACGAGGTCAGGTCGATCCACTCCGCTGTGTTGGTGGTCCGGCCTCCGCCGACGTAGAGGATCTTTCCGACGTCATACATCACTGCCGCGCCGTAGTCCCGGGAGCCATACAGCCGGTCGCTCCCGAACCGCCACTTGCCGGTGCCAGTCGTATTGAGATATCGGGTCGTCTTCAGCTCGCCCACATAAAAGACTTCCCCGTTCGGCACCAAAAACACGCGCGGGTAGTAGGGCCGCTCCAAGCTGGCTGTGGTGAGCTGCCGTACGCTGCCCGAAGACCAGATTTCTGGCACCGGTACGTGGGCCGCGGCCTCATCCGCACCCGCCATGATCAAGACGTCTCCATTGGCGAGTGAGGTGGTGGTCGGATACCAACGGCCGCGGCTCATGGCCGCGGACGCCGCCCAGCTCTGGGATGCGGGGTTGAATATGTTGATATCACGAAGCCCGTGGTTATCGCTGATGTGGCCGCCGGCCACCAGCACTCGCCCGTCCGGCAGCAGTGTATGACCGGCGCAGAACAGCTCGGTCCCCAGAGAGACCTCAGTGAAGGTGCCGGTGTTGGGGTTCCAGAGGTAGGGCTGGCCCTCATGCCCGAAGGAAAGGACCTTCCCGTCAGGCAGCAGGCTGAGGTGGAGGGCAACGATAGGCCAGGAGAAGGGCGCGGTCCAGCTTCCTGCTTCGGCCGAGGTCATGGACGCCACCGAGAATGCAGCGCTCGCCGGTGGCCCGCAGGGCGTGTTTCCGTTGCGACGGCGAGTCAGTCTCTCATTACCCCGATAGAGTTCTACCACCCCGCGTTCTCTGGTTGTCAGCTCGGTTTCACTGTGGCCGCCGTCGTCCTCTCCCGAAGCTCCAGGCAAACTCAGTAGGCCTGTATCCTCGGTTCCGACTACCCGGTAGGTCACGTCGACCGGCTTACCGGTGGCGTTGGTGGCGAGAAACTTGTTGCCGCAGACATAGATGAGATCGATCTGGGCGAGGAGTTCGGCTTCGGGAGGCTCGTACGCCGGAGGCTCGCCGCTGGAGCGAGGAGCTTGGGACTCGTTTTGGCAGCCGCTCACCAGCGCAGCGCTGATGGCGATGAGCGGCACCAGTTGCCAAACTCTACGCATCAGATCTCTCGGCGGGCCTTCGGGGGATCAAGATGAATCCCTATACGGTGGGGTTGAATCCCGCTTTTCGCAAGACCCGATGCCTGGGCGACTCCGAGACTATCTCAAAAGGTTACGGTGGCCTGGTTAGAACAAAGGGTGGTGCTCCCCAACTCGCACACGTAAAAAGTGTACTTGCTCAATCCCGGCCGCGCCCGTGACTCGGTGTACAGCCCATCGTTGGGCTCCTGCTTGAGCAAGGTCCCAAAGCGGTAGAGATCCACCGTCGTGCCTCTTGCCCCACTCCACTGCACCGTGACGTACTGCTTGGTGGCGTCCACCCGACCACTGATGGTCAGCTTGATGGCCGCCGTCACAGCGATGGCCTGGGTCCGGGTGTTGGTTGCGCCGTCGTCATCGGTGACCTGAAGGCTGACCGTGTAGGTGCCCCCGGCCGCGTAGGTGCGACTCGGATTGGGCGCCGTCGCCGCGCTGAGGCCTCCTCCGAAGGTATACCGATAGGCTACGATGCTGCCGTCTGAATCAGTGCTCCGGTTGGTGAATTGGCATTTCAGCCCATTGCACTTCACCTCGAATGCCGCCGTTGGCGCCACGTTCGAGGGCGGCGCGGTGACTACGATGGACTTCGTTGTGGTGCCCGTCGCGCCCTGATTATCCATCGCCACCAGGGTGACCACAAACGTCCCGCCCGCCGCAAACGTGTGGGTCGGATTTCGGGTCGCCGCAGCCGTGCCATCCCCGAAATTCCAGCTCCACCCGGTCACCGTCCCGTCCCCATCCGTGCTCCCGTCGGTGAAGGCGCAAGTCAGGCCGGTGCAGGTCTGGCTGAAGGCGGCCGTCGGAGCACTGTTGGGCGGGGGAGCGGTGACACTAATCGTCTTGCTCGCCGATGCCGGGGCGGCGGCATTATCCGTTACCGTCAGCGTGACCTGGTAGGAGCCCGCTCCAGCGTAGGAGTGGGCCGGGTTCTGAGTCGTCGCACTGCTGCCGTCGCCGAAGTCCCAGTTCCAGCTGGCAACGTTGCCGTCACTGTCCGTGCTCCGGTCGGTGAAGGTGCAGCCCAGCCCGGAACAGGTCTCGGAAAAGTCAGCAGTGGGCGCACGATTGGGCGGAGGCGGCGCCACGGTAACGGTGTGGGTGATTGTAGCTGGCGCGCCATCGTCATCCGCAATGGACAGAGTTACCTCGTAGGGCCCTTCCGACCCGTAGGTGTGCTCCGGGTTCTGCGCCGTGGAGGCGCTACCGTCGCCAAAGTTCCAGTTCCAACTGGTCACCGTCCCATCCGCATCGGTACTGCCATCGGTGAAGGTGCAGCTGAATCCGGTACATGCCTGGGAAAAGCCCGCCACCGGAGCGCTGTTGGGGGGCGGCGGCATTACTCCTACGGTGCTGGTCACGTGAGCCTGCGCCCCGTCGTCATCGGTCACCGTCAGCGTGACTTGATACGATCCCTCAACTTCGTAGCTGTGCGATGGATTCTGGCTGGTGGCCTCGGTCCCGTCCCCAAAGACCCAGTGCCAATGGGCAACGGTGCCGTCTCCGTCAGTGCTGCCATCCTGAAACGCGCAGGTCAGGCCGGTGCAGGTCTGGGTGAAAGCGGCAGTCGGTGCGTCGTTCGGTGGTGGCGCCGGATCGGCAACAGTACCCACGCGCACGATTTTCCCGATGGAGGGGACTCCCTCGCCATTGAGAACGAAGAGCAAGTAGTGCCCCGGCGGCGCGATGTTGGCGTTGGTCGGGCCCGTGACCGTCAGCTCACCTGCTCCATGCACGAAGGACAGCCGCTGAAATCGCTGATTGGTATTGAAGGCGTGGGTGACCGAGCCGAGCCGGATCAAGCTCACCTTCGCGATGTTCGCAGCATCCGGAGTCGAGATCTTGAACGTGCCGCCGTAGACCACCGAGGTGGGCGCGGACGTAATCGTCGGGCGGGAGCCCTTGAACAGATAGGGGGGCGAGAACAGTTCCGCATTGCGTTGATCAGGGCCCGCGTCTCCACTCCCGGTGTGCAGAACGCGCCCGTCAGGCAGCAGGATCGAGGTTGAGTGATACACCCGGTTGATGGCGTTGCTGGCAAGGGTGGTCCATGCACCGGTGGTCGGATCCCAGATTTCAGCGGCATGCACCGCGCGAGTCGGATCGTTAAAATCGGTGCCGCTGGTTCCGCCGGTGACCAACACCTCTCCGGTGGGAAGAACCGTGGCGTTGAGGTGGCGTCTCGCAAAGGCCATGGAGCCGGTCCACTTCCACACCGGCGTGGCGGAGTTGAGGTCGATGGTTTCCGCCGTGTTGGTCGTACGGCCACCGCCGGTATAGAGGATCTTTCCCACGTCATACATCACAGCGGCGCCATAATCACGGGCTCCGTACAGTCGATTGCCGACGTTGGCCCAGGAACCGGTGCCGACAGGGTTGAGATACCGGCTCATTTGATTGGCGCCGGCAACGAACACTTTGCCGTTGGGGGCCAGAAAGGCCCGGGGATATAAAGGAAGCGAGAGGCCCGCCGTACTCAGTACCCGGAGCGAGCCTGAGGACCAGACCTCAGGCTGCGTGACTGTGGCACCGGCCGCGTCCTTTCCCGAGATGATTACGATGTCGCCATTCGCCAGAGTGGTGTTGGTGGGATACCAGCGGGCAAAGCGCATTGCAGGTGCGCGAGACCAGCTTTGGTTAACCGGATCGAAGATGGTGTTATCCGGGATGCCGTTGAGCGCTACGTTCGGGTCGTTATTCCCGCCCGAGACCAGCAAGCGGCCATCCGCCAGGAAGGAGTGGCCGGCGCAAAAAATGACGGCGGGGCTGGGGATCGACGTAAACTGTTCGGTGGTTGGATTCCAAATCTGCGGGGTTCCGGACAGGCCCCACGACAGAACCTGGCCAGTGGGAAGCAGGCTGAGATGAACGGCCACATTGGCCCAGGGAAAAGCCGCCGACCACTGGCCCGCTGACCCGCTCTCAGCCATGCTGGCCACGCTGAAGGCCGCAGCGGATTCTCCGCAGGACTGGCCGCTGTTTCGCCGTCGAACCACCGGAGTGCCGTTTTGGGACAGCTCGACTTGCCCGCGCTCTCGGGTCCGCAGCTCGGTTTCCCCGAAGCCTTCGTCCTCCAGTGAGGCTGGTTCCAGGGTCAGACTTCCGCCTTCGTCAGTCCCCACCACCCGGTAGGTCACCACGACCGCCACCCGGGTCCGGTTGATGGCCAGAAACCGGTTCTCACAGATGTAGACCAAGTCGAGCGGTGCCAACGGACCCGGCTCCAGAGCCTCCCCCACCGGCGGCTCCGGTCCGGAAGGAGGTGACTGGGGATCGTTCTGACACGCGAACAGAAGTCCGGCGGTCATAAAGACCATGAACGCCTGGCAGGCTTTCAACCCTAAACCTCCTGGGGACTGGCAAACGGAGAGATGCTTCACGGTGGCCGACAGCCTCCCTTTTGGCAAGACCCTCCCGGACTCTGCGACCTCTGATCCCTATGGCTAGCGCGCCGGCCGGGTTCCCAGCCAGGACCCGCAAGGCTCGTGCACGCTCAACCGGCGCGG
Source organism: uncultured Gemmatimonadales bacterium (assembly GCA_965652025.1). Classification (GTDB taxonomy): domain Bacteria; phylum Gemmatimonadota; class Gemmatimonadetes; order Gemmatimonadales; family GWC2-71-9; genus CAVVWJ01. The sequence continues at coordinate 27,663 of CBFGTM010000031.1, read as the reverse complement.
GGTATACTGGAGATGACCGAGTCGTCTATTCGTCCAGCCTCTGGGAACCGATGATCACTAGTCCCGCCTGTCGTCGAGCGCTACCGGGCTGCGCGGTGCCCTGCGGAAGACTGGCTTTCTTCATACTCCTCTTCCATGTGCCTGCGGCCGCAGCGCAGTATTCTGCAGCCAGGGCCAGCCTGGAGCTGCATGCAGGCTATGGTGGGGGCGGCACCCATTCCGACGGCCTCATCGGTGGTGGGCTGAGTTATAGCTTCGGAGCTACGGTGGAAGGCACCACCTTCCTCACGGCTGTGATCGCCCGCCCGGAAGGAAGGGCCGTATTCGGGGGAGCGGGAGTCCGCCTCACCCTGCTTCATGGCGCGGTCCGGCCCTACCTCGCAGGTGGGCCGCTGCTCGCCATGCGCTCCTATGCCCAGGACCAATTGGGCGGGTTCGCCTCTCTCGGGCTCGCGGCGGCAATCGCCGGCCCGGATCAGCGTTGGTGGGCATTCATGGAGGGCCGAGCCATGCGGGGCGGTGGCTCATGGACTCAGCTTGTCGGTGGCCTACGCCTGACCATTCGCTGAACATCGGAGCCGCAGGCCCCCCGTTCACCAATTCTTCCGCCATCAACACATGGTCAGCACTATGCGCCTCCGCCTCGGCTTTATAGCTGCCCTCCTCTGTTTCCCACCTGCGGCAGGCGCTCAAGGCTCCAATCCCCGTGCGTTGGAACGCGACTTACTCGAGGAGCTGGTCGAGATCAACACCAGTGATTCGGCTCGGCAAACCGGTCGCGCCGCCCAGGCGATGGCCGCCCGGCTCATAGCCGCGGGTATTCCGCGGGAGGATATACAGGTGATCGAGACCTCCCCGGGCATTGCGAACCTGGTAGCCCGGTATCGGGGCCGGAGCGGCGCAGGAGCCAAGCCTATCCTGCTCATGGCCCACCTTGACGTGGTGGGTGCCCGCAAGGAGGACTGGTCCTTCGATCCATTCGTGTTTCGTCAGACGGACGGGTACTACTACGGCAGAGGATCCAGCGACAACAAGGCCGGTGCCGCCATGCTGGTGGCGAACTTCATCCGGTACCAGCGCGAGAGCTACGTACCGGAGCGAGACCTCATCATCGTATTGACGGGCGACGAGGAGACAACCTCGGAAGGCATCCAGGGGTTGCTCGAGAAGCACCGGGAGCTGGTGGATGCCGACTTCGCCCTGAACACCGACGGGGGCGGCGGCGAGCTCCGGGATGGAAAACCGATCGCCTTCAGCGTGCAGACCGCGGAGAAGGTGTATCTCACCTTTCAGCTGGAGGTCCGCAACAAGGGTGGGCACAGCTCGGTCCCCGAGGCGGATAACGCCATCTACCGGCTGACTGCCGGCCTCAATCGGTTGGCTCGATTTGCCTTCCCGGTACGGCTGAACGAGACCACCCGGGCATTCTTCACCAAGACCGCCGCAACCCAGCCACAGCAGCTGGCCGCCGACATGCGGGCCGTTGCCGGCAACGGTGATCCCGCGGCGGCTCGGCGCCTTTCAACCGCAGCTCCGTACTACAACTCGGTGCTCCGCACCACCTGCGTCGCCACTCGGCTCTTTGCCGGGCACGCCGACAACGCGCTGCCTCAGCTGGCTCGGGCCACGGTCAATTGCCGTCTATTGCCGGACCATCCGCCCGACTCGGCCGAGACCACGCTGAGACGGGTCCTGGCCGATACGGCGATCCACGTCTCCCGGGACCAGGAGCCCACCCTCAGCCCGCCGTCCCCCTTGAGACCCGACGTAATCGGGCCGGTCACAGCCTTGGTGAAGAAGATGTGGCCCCAGGCGGTGGTGGTGCCGGAAATGTCCGCCGGCGCCACCGATGGGCTCTACGTGCGCAACGCCGGAATCCCCGTTTATGGGGTAGCCGGGGTGTTCGAGCGGATCGACGACATCCGGGCCCACGGCCGCGACGAGCGGATCGGGGTGAAGGCCTACCACGACGCGGCGGCGTATTGGTACGAGCTGGTCAAGACCCTCGGGTCGGAGAAACCGGCCCCGCCAAAGTCTTAGATACTGGCTCCGACAACGAACCGAGTTCCATCATCCGCAATTACTTAGCCTGGCGACCTCAACCAAGTCCTCACGCCTGAGCCGCCCGGCGCAATTCGCTTTTGTATTTGTTAGGTAACGGCCACAGAAAGGAGGGTTAAGAAGACCGGCGACGCTGCCGACAATGGTGCAGCAGAAAGGAGTCGCCATGCGCCTTGCCTTTGCCCGCTACGCCCTGACCTTCGTCGTTTTCAGCACTATCAGCCGCCTCGAGTCCGGACCGAAAGGTTACCCCTACGCCTACTTCGAGCCGCCCCGCTCGATCGGAACGCCGATCAGCGATCTGGCGCGTCCCTATAGCGGGACGGGATTGGCTGACCAGATCGCCGGCCGGCTCCGGCTCGACACCGACAAATCGCTCACGGAATTTGCCCGTCGGCTGATCAGGAGGCACCTGGCTCAGGAGAGCTGAGTGGCCTCATCTCGGCGTCCAGCGCCTGGAGTGCTCGCATGATTGCGTCGGCCTTCTCCCGGTCCGGTACCGTGTGGATTCCCACCACTCCTCCACGAGTGACCACGTAGACCGGATTTCCGCTGGGCCCCTCGGTCCAACGCTTCACGCTCCATTGCGGCCCGCCGGACACCGGCCGATAGTCCTGCGCGAGTTGATCCGCAAGATCCTTTCGCTCCCGGTCGGTCCACAATTCAGGTCCTTCATCGGCGAGACGTTTCTCGAGCCAGCTCTTGGCTTCTACCCTTGTCGCGATCATGTCAAACCTCCCCTTAGCCATCAGCGTCCGAAACTGAAAATCGCCCACAGTGCAAACTCTGTGTTACGGAGTGCAAGGCACGTTCTTGGTGCTCTGGTTGTCACAATACACTATCTCGTTTGTGGCACTTGCATCGACCCTGAATCCCCAAGACATCGATGAGTTGTCAGCTGCCGTTGCGCTGTTAGCCTTAACTACTACACTGTCGGAGTTGGCGAAAATCCAGAAAGCGGACAAGCCTGACTGGTTAACGTTGATGACAGTATTCGAGTCAACGTGCTGGTCCTGACCGGCCAACGTATAGACACCACCAACTGCTCCACTAACAAACAGGGTACCAGAGGCGTTAGAGAAGTTATTTCTGACAATGTTTCCGCGGGTTCCGTGCTTCAGTTCGACATGCTCAGCTGTAACTCCCGGCCCGAACGTGTTACCCTCGATTAGGTTGTTGTCACAAGGGTCCGTGTTGTTCGAACCATTTCCGCAGTAGATACCTTCACCAAAGACAGACTGGGCTCGACCAGTACGCGTGAACCGATTTCCCCGTATGATGTTGTTGTTGGACCCACTGGTCCCACGCAACACCAACGGCTCTTGTCCTATTGAGTCAAAAGTCATGTCTTGTATGACGAAGTTATTGGAGTTCGTCAAGAAGATTCCGACCGTACCACCCACTTTAGTAAAGCCACGCAGGACCCACCAGTTTGCCCCACTGAAGCTCCACCAGCCGGAAGTATTTATCAGTTTGACCGTGCCCGGCCCGCAGATCGTAATGGGCTTAGCCGACGTACCATCTCGCGTGACCTGGTTGGGATTACCCGAATAAGTTCCGGTAGCCACTCGAATCTGGTCACCAGCCAAGGCACTATCGGTAGCAGCATTGAGTTGAGCGAGAGTTGAGACGTTGACAAGACGGTCGAATCCAGAGGTAGGGCAACCGTCAACGATCTCACCAGCAGCAGTTACGGTAACTATAGCGGTGTCGGCGTGGCTGTTATTGCCCGCCCAAACTCTAGCAGTCTCGACTTCCTTGGCTGTGACAGTGACGTCTACAACCTTCTCTCCCGCGTCATCGGTAGAGACGTATTGAGTGTCCGTACGCAAGACCTTCCAGAAACACCCCTCGCCAACCAGGATATTCCCACTCCCGTCCCGGGCGATGCAATGTAGATCGTCGCTCTGACCATCCTCTATACTGAGAGTACTAGGAGTGATCTCGACACTTGCCGTGTTAGTGTCGAAACTGGGCTCAGGTTCGTCTGTTGGCGTCGAAGTACACGCCAGGACCAAGAGCGGTAGTAGACGGTTTGCTCGCACAGAGACCTCGTATGCCAGAGCGGCGGCCGTCGGCCGCCGCCGGCACTGATCACGCACGCTCAAGGCGTCGACTTGGTCCTCGGGTCGTCCTTCGGATCGACGTAGGTGATCTGGAAGGGGCCGGTGCTCTGGATCTCCAGAACCACGCGGCTGGCTGCATGGACGAAATGAGGCTTCTTGGCGCCGATCGTCACCGGAGCGTCCGGCGCCACCGGCTTCATGGCCCCCTGATCCCACTTGGCGCCGTGGCCAAGGTGCAGCGTGCCCTCGATCACGCGGAGCGTCTCGCTGGTGGGGTGGGTGTGCGGACGAACCGCGTAATCGGCGGGCATGTCGAGCCGTACGGTAAAGGGACCTGCCTTCCCTGGGTCGCCCGAGACGACGGCCACCTTGGCCCCGGCGGGAAGACCTGGCGGTGGCGCCCCCCAGGTGAGCCCACCGTCGGCTGCGGTATCCGCTGTGGCGGTGGAGGCAGAGGCCATCGTGTCGGTGCCCGGCTGGTCGCCCGCCGCGCTCCGATCGCCAGTGTCCTTTGTACCGCCCCCACATCCGCATAGCAAGCCTAATGCGAGCAACAGCGTGAGCGTGATGCGCATGGTGTGGACCTCCCAAAATGCCGCAGGGCCTGGAGCGTGCGGGCCAGTCCCGCAGGGCGTCAAAGCCGTATGGCAGATCCACGATAGGACGCAGAACGGCGGTTCGCTAGGGTAAGAACGCCGCGGCGCCTCGCCGCCTACCGAGTTTAACTGAGACGGTTAATCAGGATCGCGGCCCATATAACCAGGACCGTTACCCACAGCAGAGCTCGCATATAAGCCTCCTGCGGCTGTTAGTGGGTGACGCTAATTCCCAGGGGGACGATGGGGGCGGATGGGTTCCCCAAGTTTTGCCCAACAATGTGCCCGAGGCGAGAGTCGAACTCGCACGAGGTTGCCCTCGGCGGATTTTGAGTCCGCTGCGTCTGCCATTCCGCCACTCGGGCGCGCGTGGAAGATAAGTGGGGAAGCCGCGCTCAGGCGAGCAATGGGAATGCGGTGCATGATCGGTGCGGCGCTCGAGTTGACCGAGCATTCTGAACGTACGGCCCGGACGCGCGGATCGCGTGCCGCTGCACGTGAACAGGCGGCAGCGCAAGCAGGATCCCTGGCTGGACCAGAGGGGATGGTTGGCGGGCGAGCGCAAGACCTGGCTGGTCAAGTGGAAGGCTTGCCGACGTAAGCGCGATGCCCGCCGGCGTGAGTGTGACATCTAGCGAGTAAGCGGGTTCACGGCCTACGCGAGCCTGATGTCTGGCCAGCGCGAGACGAGCGCTGCTCGGTGCAAGGTGGTCTCGGACCTGAGCGAGCCGTCCCACCGCCAGGCAATCTTGTCCTCGTGAACGTCAAGCAGCCTGCTCTGGAGCGCATTCCGGTCGTCAGCCGGTCGAACCCTTCCGCAGCTCGATGTGAGCGTGACGCAACTCCAGTGCATCGGTTCGCGGAGACGCCGCAACGGCTCCGGTAGAGCTGCAAGCGTGCCCTGTAGCGCTGCGAGCGCGACTATATGAAACGCGAACCCATCGGAGTGAAGCGAAAGCGCGTCTGGCGGCGGGGTAAGCGCTACCTGCTTCGGCTACAGCGCTTCCCCGCTTCCCCGCGTCCCATCTTCTCCACCTCGCAACCCGACCGGTGGTCCCAGGATTTCCCGCCAAATCACCGCGTCACGAAGCTGCTGAGGTGTGTAGGCCCGGGCGGCCGTGTGGTCTGCCGGCTGCTGCCGAATCTGCGGGTCCATCACCGCACGCTCGCGTTTGCCAGACACGGTATCCCTGGCAGCGGCGGCCTGGATCCGCCGGGCTTCGATGTCTGCCGCTTCGTCGTCCTGGTCCACCCGCCGCCGAACCTCGCGCCTGACCTCGCCCTCGAGACTCCTGACCTCAGGCTCTGCTTCGATTGATTCCGGCTCGGCCGGATGCTCAACCGGCGCTCCTGGCTCCTCGGCCCAATCCGGCAGGGAGCCCTGCTCCAGCGATCGCTGCAGCTCCCGCAGCACCAGCTCCAGCCGATTCCCCTCCTGCTGAGTGGCATCCGGGGTGGAAGGCAAAGGACGCGGGCGCATTGGCTCCCGCGGTCTTGGCCGCTGGCCCTGGTGCGGCTTCCGCTGGGCCCTGCTGATGAGGCTCAGCAGGAACCAGAGTGCCGCGAGGAGTATCATCCCGTTGAACTCCATGCTCAGCTGCCTCCCACCGGGCTGGCATCGCCCTGTCCCGCGATAGCCTGCCGCATGGTGGTATCCGCCTGCACGTTCCGATAGCGCTGATAGTCCATCACTCCGAGATTGCCGTTCCGAAACGCCTCCGCCATGGCCAGTGGAATCTGGGCCTCGGCCGCAATCACCTTGGAGCGCTGGTTCTGCGCTTCCGCCTTGAACTCCTGCTCCATGGCCACCGCCAGCGCCCGGCGCTCCTCCGCCTTAGCCTGGGCTATCCGCTTATCCGCCTCGGCCTGGTCGGTCTGCAGCTCCGCGCCGATATTCTTTCCCACGTCGACGTCGGCAATATCGATCGAGAGGATCTCGAACGCGGTGCCGGCGTCCAGCCCCTTGGCCAGCACGGTCTTCGAGATCAGATCGGGATTTTCCAGCACCGCTTTGTGGGAAGTGGCCGACCCAATGGTGCTGACGATTCCTTCGCCCACCCGCGCCAGGATGGTCTCCTCACCCGCCCCGCCTACCAGCCGATTCACGTTGGCTCGGACGGTGACCCGGGCCAGCGCCAGCAGCTGAATTCCGTCCTTGGCCATGGCCGCGACTTTGGGTGTGGTGATGACCTTGGGGTTCACACTCACCTGCACCGCCTCGAACACATCACGTCCCGCAAGGTCGATGGCGGTGGCCTGCTGGAAGGTGAGCGGGATCTGGGCCTTGTCGGCCGAGATCAACGCATTCACTACCCGCTGCACGTTGCCTCCCGACAAGTAATGGATTTCCAGCTGGTCGATGGTGAGGTCGAGCCCGGCCTTCCGCGCGGTGATGAGGGGGTCCACGATCGCCGCCGGACTCACCTTGCGGAAGCGCATCCCGAACAGGGTCAGGAACGAGACTCGCACCCCCGACGCGGCCGCTCGGATCCAGAGTCCAATCGGAATGAACCGGAAGAACATGAAGACGAAGAGAAAGGCGATGAAGAACAGCGCCACCACGAGGCCGAGGCTCAGGGATTCGTCCACGATAGTTTCCTTGGTGGAGATCAGTTCAGGTGCATAAGGCTGCGACTCGCGCTCATGCGCTATGACTCAGATGCCAACTTCTGATCTGGAGCCGCGACTCGGGACCCGTGACTCGCGACTGCTCTCACCACATGCCGGTACCCATCGCTCCGCACCACCTGAACCCGGCTCCCTTGGGCCACGTACTCCCCTTCGGTGATCACATCGAGTCGCTCGTCGCCGATCCGCGCGGTGCCCGAGGGCCTGAGGTCGGTCAGTGCGGTTCCGTCCCGCCCCACCAGCTCAGGCCTGGAGGGCGCGGTGGTGAATCCGGCCGAGCGATGGCCTGCCCCCTTGAGCAGCAGGCCACTGAAGCGGCCGCTGTTGGGCAGGTGCCTGAGCCAGGCGTAGATGACTGCAGTCGTGATAAAGAGGCTGGCGCCCAGCACCGCTAGCGCCTGAGCGATGTCGCCGCTGGTGGGATACCCACCCATCATGGCCATCACCATGGACGCGGCTATCGCGAGGATTCCCAGGATGCCGGCCGCACCGAAGCCGGGGATCACGAAGACCTCGACGGCCAGCGCGATCATCCCCAGCCCGAGCAGCAGCACTTCCTCCCAGCCCGCCAGGCCGAGAATGAGACTGGAGCCGAAGAACAGCCCCAGTGAGACCAGGCTCAGCAGCCCGCCGAGGCCAAAGGCTCCGGTTTTGATCTCGAATACCAGTCCCAGAATGCCGATAGAAAGCAGCAGCGGAGCAACCAGGGGATTGGTAAGGAATCGCACCACCCCTTCGGCCCAGTTGGTCTGGGTGGTGACCACTCGCGCGCCGGACTGCCCGATCGCTGAGAGCAGCGCAGCCTCATTGGGAGCCTGGCCCTTGGCAAAGCCGAGCCGGACGGCTTCTCCCGTGCTCAGCGTCAGCAGCTGGCCCTTCTTCACCACGCCGGGGATCTCGACGTTCTCATCCACCATCGCTTCGGCCAGTCTGGGATCGAGCCCTCGTTCCTCGGCCAGGGCTCGGAACTCAGCCCGCATGGCCGAAACCATCTTCTCCGGGGCCTTGGTGCCCTGGCCGTCTACCGGGGTGGCAGCGCCGATGACCGCCCCGGGTCGCATGTAGATCCCATTGGACGAGATGGCAATCAGAGCGCCGGCACTATACGCCCGGGGGTTCACGTACGCGTACACCGGAATCCCGGCCCCGCGCACGGCATCGGCGATGCGCTCGGCGGCATCGATCCGCCCCCCGGGAGTATCGATGTCGAGGTAGGCGGCGGCGGCGCCGGCGGATTTCGCCTCCCGAAGACTTCTCGCGACGTAGGGGGCGAGGCCGTTCTCCACCACTCCGGTGATCATGACCCGATAGACCAGCGGCTCCTGGGCTATCAGCGGCGAAACAGGGGAGAGGGCGAGGCAAAGCGTCAGGACCGGCCAACGGCGCATCGCGGATTTCTCTGGTATCGGGATGCTGGAAATCTACACGAGTCGGGGTCGGGGGTCAGGAGTTTGTTAATTGGCTGCCTCCAAAGGGACGGGCTATCTTTGGCCATGCGACGCCCTAGCGTCATCGCCCATCGCGGCGCCTCCGGCTACGAGTATGAAAATTCCCGCGCGGCCTTTCGGCGAGCGATCATGCTCGACGCTGACGGCGTGGAGCTGGATGTGCACTGCACTCGGGATGGAGCCATCGTGGTGCATCACGATCCGGCTATCCCCGGTGTCGGACCCATTGCTCAGCTCTCCCTGGCAGAGGCGCGCCAGGTGCGGATCCGCAACGGGGAACAATTGCCGGTGCTGGCCGAGATACTCGAGCTGGTGGGAAACCGTGAGGTATGGGTCGAGGTCAAGAGCCTGCCACCCAATTATGACCAGAAGCTCCTGGAGGTGCTGGCGAAGGGGCCGGCTCCCGAGCGGTACGCGGTACATAGCTTCGACCACCGGATCGTGCACCGGTTGGGCGAAGCGCAACCCGACCTGAAACGCGGCATCCTGCTCAGCGCTTACTTGCGGGACCCGGTGGGGGCCATGCGCTCCGTCGGCGCCACTGCATTATGGCAGGAGTGGCAGCAAGTGGACCAGGAGCTGGTGATGCAGATCCATGACTCGGGCGGCATCGTGATCGCCTGGACCGTGAACGAGCTGGGCGACCTCGACCGAATGGTTCGGCTGGGGGTGGACGGCCTGTGCGGGAATTATCCGGATCGGATCCGGGTTGCCATCGCGCCCAGACTCAATCAGGTCTCCCGCGCCTGAGCCTCCGCGGTTCCCGAGCCGGCTGCGGCCTCGGGCTTTGCCGTGGCGGGCACGTTCCGCGAAGCGGTAGCGTTCCTGCGCCGGGCTTCTGAGATCTGAAGCTCGAGCCGGGCGATCTCGGCCTGCAGATCGTCGAGCCGCAGCATCAAGGCATCGATCCGCCTGGGCTCCAGCTCACCGCCTCGCTCCCGCCGGTGCACCATCAGGCCCAGGTCCCGGGCCGCATTGTCCTGCCGCCGCCGCAGACGGAGCAGCTCTATCTGAAGCTTTCCCTCGTCCAGCGCAGCCTGGGCTTTCTTCCCGAACGCCTCCAGTTCCTGGTTCAGGCGATCGAACAGTGTGGATTTCGTCATCGAGAACCTCCGAGGAGCTGAGAGCTTAGGAACCGGGAGCCATAAAGGGACGGAATCCCGGTCCTGCTGGTTTCAAAATTAATCAAAAAGGGACGCAGAGTAGCTCTGCGTCCCTTCTGTTCTCCCTGGTGACACCCCGTGCGGCGGTTAGCTCCCCGCCCCCAGCTCGAGGGGGTAGACCGAGACCTTCTGCCGGTTCTTGTCCCTGAACTCGAACTTCACCACTCCGTCGATGAGCGCGAAGAGGGTGTCGTCGTTGCCCCGCCGGACATTGCGGCCGGCATGGAACTTGGTGCCCCGCTGCCGGACCAGGATGTTGCCGGCGGTGACCTTTTCGCCTCCGTACCGCTTCACTCCGAGGTACTGGGGGTTACTGGTCCGCCCGTTGCGACTCGAGCCTACGCCTTTCTTGTGTGCCATATCTCTCAGCCCAGCTTGACGTCGGTAATCCGGACTTCGGTATAGCCCTGCCGATGTCCGGTCTTGCGGCGATAGTTCTTCCGCCGCTTGAACTTGAACACGTAGATCTTGGGCTCCTTGCCTGCCCCGAGTACTTCGCCGATCACTTTGGCGCCCTTAACCAGTGGAGTGCCGGCGTTGATGGTCTGGCCATCGGACGAGAGCAGCACCTCGTCGAACGTCACCTTGGCGCCGGCTTCGGCGTCCATGAGCGGCAGCCGCAGGGTCTTCCCCTTCTCTGCCTTGAACTGTTTCCCTGCCGCCCGAAAGATCGCGTACATGATGGGCCCTGGAGTAAGGTCAAAAGTTAGCCTGTAAAGCTAGGTAGGGAGGCCACTTGTGACAAGGGCCTATGCCACCGCGTAGAGATCCGTGACATCCCTCCCCGCCGGCCGGCTCATGAGCCGGAATTCGTCCAGCCGCATCATCGGGTCGTCGCGCAGCTCGATGTCCACGCCGGTGAGTTTGGTGAGGGTCTGGAGCAGCCGAGGTTCCTCCTCCAGCAGGTACAGCGCCACCTCCGGGTGCAGTCGAACGGTCAGCTGCCGCTCCCGGCGCTCGTGGCCGGCTCGCTTGAGCGCACGCTCCAGCCGGCGGGCCACCACCTCGGGGGTGAACACCCGCCCGGTCCCGGCGCAGGTAGGGCAATCGGTGGTCATCGAATGCCAGAGCGACGGCCGTACCCGCTGCCGGGTCATCTCGACCAATCCCAGCTCGGATACCGCCAGCGCCTTCGTTCGCGCCCGGTCGCGGCCGAGATGAGTCCGCAGCTCCTGGAGCACCTTGTCCCGGTTGGACCTGCTCTCCATGTCGATGAAATCGCACACGATGATGCCGCCGATATCGCGGAGCCGGATCTGCCGTGCGATCTCCCGCGCCGCCTCGAGATTGGTGCGCAGAATGGTCTTTTCGGGGTCCTTCTTTCCGGTGTACCGCCCGGTGTTGACGTCGATGCTGATCAAGGCCTCAGTCGGCTGGATGACCAGTGAGCCACCGGTGGGGAGCTCTACCCGAGCCTTGAACAGGTCACGGATCTCGGATTCCACATCGAACTTGTCGAACAGGGGAGTGGGATCGGTATACAGGTGAACCCGGCTCATCAGCTCCGGATCGATCTGCTGCAGATACTGCTCGATTTCGTTGTACAGCTCCTTCATGTCGACGTACAGCGCATCCACCTTGGCGCTGAAGAGGTCGCGGATGATCCCCCGGGTCAGGCTGGTCTCCCGTTGAAGCAAGGCCGGCGCCCGGCGGACGAATGTCTTCTTTCGGTTGATCTTCTTCCAGAGGCCCAGCAGCGACTCGATCTCCCGCCGGAAGTGGTCCTCGGTCACGCCTTCGGCCACGGTTCGCACGATCACGCCGCCCGCATCCTTCGGCAGCAGCTTGGAGACCATTTCACGGAGCTTGGCTCGCTGCTCCCGGCTCTCGATCTTGCGGCTCACGCCCACCTTCGAGGCGTAGGGCATGTACACCAGAAACCGGCCAGGCAGGGAGATCTGTGCAGTCACCCGGCAGCCTTTGGTCCCGATCGGCTCCTTGGTCACCTGAACCGGGAGACTCTGACCTTTCTTCAGGATGTCCTGGATATTGGGGAGGGCTCGTCGGGGTGAGATCTCGCGCTGCCGCCGCTCGCCCTGCTCACCCCTCTCGGTAGCGGCACCGTTGTTGTTGCGACGTCGTCTGCGATCTCTGCTGCGCCAGGGCGCCTTGCGCTCGGCGGTGGTCTCCTCGCCCTCGCTTTCCACCGGGTCTCTGGCGGGGGGATCCGCCTCCACGGGTTCTTCCGCCGCTTCCTCTTCCGGTTCCTCGTCCTCGTCCGGCTCCAACAAATCCGAGGCATGCAGGAAGGCGCTCTTCTCCTGACCGATATCGACAAATGCCGCCTGTATCCCCGGGAGCACGGCCTCGACGCGACCCAGGTAGATGTCGCCCACGGTACGGCGGTGGTCGGGGCGATCCACCAGCAGCTCGACCAGCCGATCGTCTTCCAGGATAGCGAGGCGGGTTTCCCGCTGGCTTCCATTGATCAGGATTTCACGCTTCAAATGCGACCTCAGCGCCGCTGGAACCGCCAACGAAAAACGCGCCCGGCGGGCCTGCCCACCACTAGTCGAGGAGCATGCCGCGAGAGCGCGTCTGCTGGGGTAATTGTATTAGAGAGGCGAGCTTAGGGCAATGTGTCAGTCAATCAACCAGTTCCCCGAGAATCTGCCTCCCGATCACGATCCGCTGGATCTCGCTGGTGCCTTCGCCGATCTCGCAGACTTTGGCGTCGCGCATCATCCGCTCCACCGGATACTCGGTGGTGTAGCCGTAGCCGCCGAAGATCTGGACCGCCTTGGTGGTCGTTCGCATGGCCAGCTCGGAGCAGTAGAGCTTTGCCATAGCCGCCTCCTTCTTGAACGGCCGCCCATTCTGCTTCAGCCAGGCGGCGTGATAGAGGAGGTGGGTTCCCGCTTCGATTTCCAGAGCCATGTCGGCCAGTTGGAAGCTCACTCCCTGAAAGCTCCCGATCGCCCGGCCGAACTGCTTCCGAACCCCAGCGTACCGCAGGGCCTCCTCGTAAGCCCCCTCCGCGATACCGAGCGACAGTGCGGCGATTCCGATCCGGCCGGCGTCGAGAGTCTTGAGGAAGTTGATGAACCCGTATCCCTGCTTGCCCAGGAGGTTTTCCTTGGGAACCACGGCGTCCTCGAACACCAGCTCCCGGGTGTCACTGGCGCGCCAGCCCATCTTCTCCTGCTTCTTTCCCGCCCGAACTCCGCGAATCTTGGGGAGGTCGGGGGCGTGTCCCACACCGAGACGACGGCAGGTGTCGAGATCCACCGTGTCCTTGGTGACAATAAAGCTGGTGATTCCCTTGTTGCTCCGCCCCGGCTCGGTTCGCGCGGTGACCACGAAGATCTCGCCCACGCCCGCGTGGGTGATAAAGATCTTGGAGCCGTTGAGCAGATAGTGGTCACCCTTGTCGACGGCAGTGCTGGCCGTGCTCCCCGCATCGCTACCGGAACCTGGCTCGGTCAGGCCGAACCCTCCCAGCACCCGGCCCGAAGCCAGGAGAGGCACGTAGCGCCGCTTCTGCTCCTCGGTGCCGAACTCGACGATAGGCGACGTGCCGAGGTTGGTGTGGGCGCTGATGGTGAGCGCGTGGCTGGCGTCCACCTTGGCCATCTCGTGGATGGTGATGTAGTAGGAGAGCTGATCCATGCCGGCGCCACCCAGCTCTTCACTCCAGGGCACGCCGAGAAGTCCCAACTCGCTCATGGCCTTGATGTTTTCCCAGGGGAAGCTGGAGGTTCGGTCCAGCTCGGCCGCGACCGGAGCAATGTGACTCCGGGAGAAATCGCGGACCATCTCCCGCACCTGGTGGTGGTGCTCAGTGAAGTACAGGGAGTCGTCCATGGCAGCCAAGCTAACCCGTCGGCGGGCGTTCTCCAACGCGTCCGCATCGTCGCGCGAGTGTCAAATCGGCGGCGGCTCGCCGGGTGAGGTCCAGTAAGGCGTCGCTGAATTTGGCCAGGGCCCGGGGCCCAATCCCCGGAACTCTGGCCAGGTCATCGCGGGTCTGGGGTTCTCGCTCGGCGATTGCGCCGAGGACGATATCGGTGAGCACTACATAGGCGGGCACTCCCATTTCCTTGGCGACTCCGGTCCGCCATTTCTGCAGCGAGATCAGCAGGGGGAGTGTCTCCGTGGGGCGCTGGGGCTGAGTGGCCGTGGCGGCCACGGCACCCAGTATGACGGCGCCCAGTCGCGAGGCCACCGCCGGCCCCACGCCCGCTACGTCCGCCAGTGCCGAAGCATCCGGCGGGGGACAGCGCGCCAGCCGGAGGAGCACGTCGGGCTCCAGCGGGCAGCCACCCCAGGCGCTCCGTCGAGACGCCAGCACCCGGCGCAAGCGGCTTAGCCGCTCGGCGATCTCCGGGCTCAGTATGGATGGTGGTGGCTTGGTGCCGCACCGGTCGCAGCCGGCGCAGTGCAGCAGCCTCTCGCCGAAGTAACCCACCAGCCCTGCACGCCGGCAGCCGGCAGCGCCCGCATAGCGCTCGACCGCCTGGATTCGGAACTCCGCTTCCCGCCTTCGCAGCAGGACCGGCCTCCAGTCCACCGGCCCGCGCTCGGGCCGGAGCTCTCGGCGCAACCGCTCCGCCGATTCGAGCACGTTTGCTGGAACGCCGACCTGCCCTCTGGGCCCGCTCCAGATTCGCTCCAGGAGCTCGCGGGGAGGAAAGGTCACGTCGAGCTGCCGGCGGTGCAGCGTTGCATCACCGGGTCGCCAAAGCAGGACACAGCGAGCAAACTCGCCATCCCGGCCGGCCCGGCCTGCTTCCTGGTAATAGGCCTCCGGCGTAGGAGGAGGAGTCCAGTGCACCACCAGCCGCACGTTCGGCTTGTCGATGCCCATGCCAAAGGCACAGGTAGCAACGATGACATCGAGCCGGTCGCCCAGAAAATCCTCCAGCGTGGCCATTCTACGCGCTTTGCTGAGTCCGGCATGGTAAGGCGCAGCCCGGTGCCCTGCTTCCACCAGGGTCCGCGCAATGGCTTCGGTAGTTCCCCGCGTGGGTGCGTACACCAGCGCCATGACATCGTCGCCCCGGAGCAGGGCCCGCAGCGCCGCGAGTCGCTCGCGCTCACTCTGCACCAGCCGGGCGCCGAACCACAGATTGCTTCGGTCAAAGGAGCCGAGATGCAAGGCGTAGCCGGTCCGCAGACGCAGGGTGCGGACGATCTCCTGGCGCACCGAGAGGGTAGCACTTCCGGTCAGGGCCACTGCCTGCGGATTGCCCAGGCGATAGCGCATCCGCGCGAGTTTCCGGTAGCTGGGCCGGAAGTCATGCCCCCACTCGGCAATGCAGTGGGCTTCGTCCACCACCAGCAGAAGGGGACGGATGAGGCCAGCCGCGAGCTCGAGGCTCACCCGCTCCAGCCGTTCGGGTGAGACGTAGAGCAAGCGCAGAGACCTATCGGCAAGAGCGGCTCGAAGCGCTCGCTCATCCTCCTTGCCCAAGTGGCTGTGAAGGCAGGCTGCTGCTATTCCGCGCGCCTGGCACGCACTGACCTGGTCCTGCATCAATGAGATCAAGGGTGAGACAACGATGGTGAGCCCGCCGAGCACCAGCGCTGGAATCTGAAAGCAGATCGATTTACCGCCTCCCGTGGGCAGGATGGCCAGGGTGTCGTGCCCGGCAAGAATGGAGGCTATGACTGCAGCCTGAGCGGGGCGAAACTCGGGATAGCCGAAGTGATGCTGCAGCAACCGCCGGGCTTCTGCCATTGCCGGGTCCATGCCCAAAGTTGCCCTACGGCTGGGACCGGCTACGGACCAGTCGAGCGCATCAGCATACGAAAAAGCCCCGCCGAGCGGGGCCTATCGCCAGCATGCCACTTCCTGTTAGCCGCCGAAGCGAATTCCCAACGTGATAGGAAGAAATTTCAGATCGTCTCCCTCGAGAAACACGTTGTGCCAGCGGGCTTCCAGGAAGAGACCCGTGCTGCCCCCACCGAAATCAAACCCGGCGCCGAGGTTTATCCCGGACTTGGTGGTCGAGCCCTCGAGGGCATCATCCCCGGTGGCCTTCGAGTTGTAGACGCCCGCCCCACCTACCAAGTACGGCTGAAACCGGGTGCCGGGAGACACACCAAATCGGTACATCGCGTTGGCGGTCCCGTAGATCAACTGACTCTTGATGTCCAGCGGCGTTTCGTCGCTGAACTGGGCATAGGATCCCTCGATCCGGATCCCGACCGGAAAACTACGGGGCTGGAAAGACACCCCTGCGGTGCCCTCCCAGCCCATCTTGACCACATCATCATAGGTGCCGAGGGGAATCCCCACGCCACCACCCAAAAAAAATCGGGCGCCTTGGGCCTGGAGCTGGGAAGAGGCGGAGAGCATAGCCAATAGGGCCACCACCCCTTGCCAGTACCTGCCGTTCATCCAGCTCCTCTCGTCTCGCCCGAACCGTTCGTCAGTTGCCGCCGAAACGAATTCCCAGGGTGATGGGGATAAACTTCAGATCCGCCCCATCGTTGAACACGTTGTGAAAGCGGCCTTCGACAAACAGGCCAGCCCCACCGGCCTTGAAGTCGAACCCGGCCCCTACGTTGACCCCGAAATCAGTGGTGCCGCCCGGAAGTATGTCACCCGGGTCGTCGGAACCGGTGAGCTTCGAGTTGTAAACGCCACCGCCACCGATGAGATAAGGCCGGAACTTGCTGTCCTCCGAGCTCTTGAACTTGAAAACGAGGTTGCCGGTACCGATGAGCAACCGGTTCTTGAGCCCGTCGAACCCGGGAAACGCAGCATCCTCCAGACTGAACTGCTGATAGGATCCGTCAATCTGGATACCGACAGGCCACCCGTTGGGCACGAACGAAACGCCCGCGAGACCGTGCCACCCGAGCTTGGCTTCATCATCGAACGTGTCGAGCGGGACCCCTACGCCGCCACCCCAAGAAAACTCGGCACCCTGTGCCCGAAGCGCCGGGGCACTGAGCAGCATCCCGGCGGCGAGTACCGCTAAACCCTTCGAAAGACCCCTCATACCCTCCTCCTTAGTCGCGAGTGACAGCCCTGTGCGGCCAAAGTAGCTCTGGTAGAATTGGCCTCATGTGATTGCCGTCACACTCATCCGCTTGCGTCCTGGTTCCCGTTCATCCGCTTGCGCATCAGCAACCGGACAATCAGCGATCCGGCCAGCAGTGCGATGGCCGCCCAGCCGAGCTGATGGTCTTCCCGGGCGACACTCAACACCGCGAGAAGAAGTCCGGCTGCCGCCAGTCCCAGCCGGAGCCGGTTCATTTCTTGAGGAACTGGGTAATCGAGTCCCGGAAGTCCGGTGTGGCCCGCGCGATCGCGTTGACCCGGGCGCCTCGAGCAATACCGTCCACCAGACTCTCCCCGTCCAGCTGATAGAAGAGCTGCTTGGTGAAGGCAAGCGCGGAGCCACTGCTTCCAGCGAGAGTTTCGGCCAGAGCCAGCGTTGCCTGCTCCAACTCGGCATCGGGCACGACCCGGCTCACCAGGCCCACCCGCTCCGCCTCTGGCGCCGACAACAGTCTACCGGTGAGGACCAGATCGAGCGCCAACTTTTCGCCGACCATGCGCCGCAGAAGTGCCATCACCATGGCCGGGGCGAAGCCGCGCTGGATCTCCGGATAGCCCAGCTGCGCTCCCGATCCCATCACGACGAGATCACACGCGGTGGCGACACCCGCCCCTCCCGCAAAAGCTCGTCCCTGTACCATGGCGATGACCGGCTTGGGCAGCTCGTGCATCCGCTGAAACAGCGATCCCAGGCGCAAGGCAGCCGCCTCATTCTCTCCCAGGGACCGGTCGACCGAGGCGAGCAGCTCATCCAGATCGGCGCCGGCACAGAAGTCTTTGCCCGCTCCGCGGAGCAGGACCACCCGCACCTCCCGGTTCAAGTCGGCCCGCTCGAGAGCAGCGTGGAGCTGCTCGATCAGCTCGGTGCTGAGCGCGTTCCGCTTGGCGGGACGATTCAAGGTCAGGCTGAGTATGCCCGACTGAAGTGAGCTCAGCAGGACGTCGCTCACCGGGATTTCACCTGCCGGGCGAGCGGCGCCGGAACCGGGATTTCCATGCGGAGTAGCGCGGTGGAGTACACCTTGCCCTGGGCGTCGGTCTTGAGCGAGATGGTACCGCCACCACCGAGCGCCCCGTGGAGGAGAAAGTTGAGCGCATTCAGGTTCGGCAGCTCGAACCGCTCCACCCCACTCACCATCCCCTTGAAGTGCCTGGCCACCCGAGCCACAGTGACCTCACGTTTCAGCACCGGGTAGTACTCCGGCTCTAACGCGATCAGCCCGATGTTGGCCGTGTCGCCCTTGTCCCCGGAGCGGGCGTGCGCGAGGTGCCTCAGTTGGAGTTTCGTCGGGCCTCGTGTTTTGCTCGATCTCTTACTTGCGGTCTTTTTTGCCACACCAAATCCTCATTGGCTCCCGAGACTCCATGCCTCTCCCTTACCCGCTTACCGTCTTACTCCCTTACCGTCACGCCCTTAAAATTTCCACCCGCACGTGCGGCTCGATCTGACGCCGGTCGATGAGTGCCGGCCAATAGGCCACGATCTCCTCCACCGCCGGCCGCCCGCCAGCGAAACCGGTCACGCTCGGCGGTCCGGTGAGAACCAACGGGGCAATTTCCCGGGTGAAGCGTTCAACCGGCGCCCGCTCCCGCGCTCGCACCCCAATCCTCAGCTGCACCTCAGGAGCCTCCGGGTCGGGCTTGCCGCTTAGGTGGCCATGGGTGGCGTTCGCGCCCACGAACTCGGTCAGAATCTGCTCGTATTCGAGACCCAGCTCCTCCAGCCGCTGACGCAGTATCCGGTCTGCGGCGCGGGCTTTGTCATAGGCCTCCGGCCAGGCGTAGACCAGCGTTCCTACCGCCTTATAGCCATAGAAGTAGGCGATCGAGACCTTGAGCATGGCAGTGCGCGGCCCGCCCCGGATCCCATGCACCCAAACCCGGTTTCGGCCCGACTGCTGCAGCTGAATGCTGGTGAAGTCGGCAATGCAGTCCGGTGTGATATAGCTGTGGGGGTCGCCCATCTCGTAGACCAGCTGCTCGGTCACCGACGCCACCGAGACCACGCCGCCGGTCCCGGCGTGCTTGGTAACCACGAAGCTGCCATCGGATGAGGCTTCAACAATGGGAAAGCCCGGGTTCTCCAGCCCTTTCACCGCGCGCCAGTTTTTGAGCAGATTGCCGCCGGAGCATTGGGCACCGCACTCGATGATATGCCCTGCCACCGTGCCTGCGGCCAGCTTGTCCCAGTCGTCGGCCGGCCAACCGAACTCGTGCACCAGCGGCGCCAGGGTGAGGCCGGTGTCAGTCACTCGGCCGGTGATCACTACGTCGGCCCCTTTGCCCAGGGCCTCCACCACAGGGGCCATCCCGAGATAGGCGTTGGCCGAGAGCACCTTCTCGCGAATGTCGGCCAGTGGCTGTCCGGTCTCCATGTTGGTGAGCGGGTGCCCGGCCGCGATCAGCTCATCCAATCGTCCCAGGATGTCGTCCCCACTCACCAGGCCAATGCCCACCTTGTTGTTCAATCCGATCCGGCGGGCCACCTCGATGACCGCCTCGGCGCAGCCCCGCGGATTCACCCCGCCGGCATTGGAGGTCACCTTGATCCGCTTGCGGACGATTTCGGGGAGGATCCGTTCCATCAGGGGCACGAAGTCACGGGCGTAACCCGCCCGCGCGTCGCGCGACCTCTGCTTCTGCATGATGGACATGGTGACCTCGGCCAGATAGTCCATCATGAGATAGTCGATCGGCCCGCCTCCCACCTGGCGCACCGGTGCCTCCAGCCAGTCGCCCCAGAAGCCCTGCCCCGCGGCGACCCGAACTACTCGGCCAGTCATCGCATGATGGGGGGATTGGGCATCGGCAGGCCGCCTTCCCGGGTCCAGCTCTGGTCACCAGTCCGCGCGACCAGAACGGCAAGAGGAAAAAATCCGTCACCCAGCGGCCAGATGTTGTCGGGCAGGGCGAATCTGGCGATGGCCGTCTTCCCCGCGGCGACCGTCATGGCTGAATCCGCAGGCGCTTCGGGCTGGAGTGCCACCGCCGAATCCGCGTAGAGCCGGATGGACGCGCGCACCGTCCAACCCTGCTCCGGACTGGGCTCGGCAAAGCCAGGGAAGAGGCGCAGCTCGAGGGGGAGATTGGCCGCGTGCTCCGGGAGTTTGGCCTGCAGCCGCCCGAAGGCGTAATTGAGCGGCTTTTTCTCGATTTGCCGGCCGGCGGAATCGAAGAGGGTGACCCCGAAGTCGGTAAAACGTCCCCATTGGGCCCGGTCCATGGTGAGATCCACCACCACTGCCTTGGCCCAGCTCGGCGCCTGGAATGGGATCTGGCGAACCCCCGATCCCTTGGCGACCACGGTCTCGACTCGTTCACCGCCGCCGATCAGGACCCCAACTTCCGTCTTTGCCGGCGCGGACGAAACATTGGTGACACTCGCGACGGCGCCACCTCGGTCGCGCGTCAACTGGAGACGAAACGGCGACTGAATGACCACGACATTGGCCGTGAGCGGCTGGACCGTTGGTGCCACTACTACCACTTCGTACACGCCCTGCTGCACGTCCCGTGCATCGATCTGATAGATGGCCTCCTGCTCCGCGGTCCCGATTGGCCGGGCGCTCTCATCCCGGTAAGGCATTCCGTGCGGCTCATGGAGAAAAACCAGCCCCTTCTGTCCGATGCCGCCGCTCGCCACCCGCAGCTCCAGTGGCCGGGCGCTATCGGCTCGAAAGAAGCTGCGCAGCTGGCCGCCTGGGCCTACCCGCGCGTCCGAGCGGAGGGGGGTTCGGCGGGCCGCGCTGACCGGGTCGGCAGCGACAACTGTACTCACCATCCGGAACCCTGGCCCGGCGAGCGAGTCCCTCCCCCAGCCAGTGATGGTCGAGACATATGCCCCCGGAGCCTTGAGGGTGGTGAGGTCATAGCGCACATCGACCGTGGCCTTGCCGCCCGTGAGGGTGACTCGCGGCGGCGCCTTGGCCCAGGGCGCATCGGACCGCAGGCTGAAGACGGACGTGCTATCGGAGCCGGTTCGAGTCAGCTCGAAGCGCTGGACCCAGGTGGAATCCGACGGACGCCGCTCCCGGTAGGCCGCGGCACCGGAGCCGTTCGGCGCCAGCGCCCGCACCGATATCTCCGGCAGCTCCCGCTTCCCCTGAAGCCACTGATACGCCTGCTCCAGGTCGGGTATGCCGGTTCCCTCGTCGATGTAGGTGGCGCCCGAAATCGGACGAGCTGTTACCATCAACGCCTGCTTAATGGCCGCTGCCTGCACCGGGCGCTGCTCCTGGAGCAGGGCGGAGACCAGCAGCGCGGCCAGTCCGGCTGCATGCGGAGACGCCATGCTGGTGCCTTGCTCGATCTCCTGTCCCGTGCTCCAGCGGGGCACCGTCGAGTAGGCCACACCGGGCGTGACCAGATCGGGCTTGGGCAGCTCGCCGCCTCTAGAACTGAAGTAGGCCAGCTGATCGCTGCGGGCGCCACTCGCCGGATCCGCCGGGAGAAAGCTCGCCGGCAGGGTGGCGCCGATGCTGATACTCCGTCGAGCCGACCCGGGAAATCCTACGGTGGACAGCCCGGGTCCGTCGTTCCCTGCGCTGATGGTAAACACGATCTCGGGATGGGCCGCCAGCACCGAGTCCACCATCGCATCGATTCTCGCCTGGCCTTCCAGCTCGTTGCCGACACCGAAGCTCAGGTTGAGTACCAGCGGGGCCCGCCGGCCCTGGGCGAAACGGATAGCGTAATCGATAGCGCGGAGCATGCTCCCGGTGGTGGTAATGCTCCCCTGTGCGCTGTTGGCAATCTTGAGACCGAGCAGCTGGGCACCCGGTGCAACGCCATTGAAACCGACGACCCCATAGAGGTCGCGCCCCGCCGCGATCCCGGCGACATGAGTGCCGTGGCTGAAAGTATCGAAGACGAGCACCAGCCGCGGTCCCGCAGTGCCCGCCGAGAAGTTCGCCGCGAGGGTGAGCCGCGGAGTGCCCTTCGACGCCCAGCCAAAGGTCTCCCGCGCTACCAGGTAATCGTGAATCGCCCGCTCCCCGGTGAGCGATCCGTTACCATCGGTGTCGGCGATGAGCACCCAGCCATCGGTGGCGCGGGTGACCACCACCGCGAGGGTATCGCTGTCGCTACCGTTGCCGTTCACGTCGGAGGCCGGCAGCGGACCGAGTGGAAGCTCCTGAAGTACGCCCGCGTAATACGGGCCGCCGGTGTTGAGCGCGAGCACCCGCCCGAAGCCGCCCAGCTTTCGTCCCCCTACTTCGACCGAATCACCCTGGGGTGTCACTCGCGTGAGCGGCACCAGGCCTTCATCCGAAAAGTCTCGCAGGTCGAGCAGCTTGGGGGCATCGGTAGAGGTCTTCGATAGGCCGGGAACGCCGGCGTCGATCCCGGTGTCCAGAATCCCGATGATCACGCCGCGTCCGTCGTAGTCGGGATGTTGCCGGAGGAACTGCTCGACTCCGGTACTCGAGAGCGGCATCCACCCGTGGCTGTAGGCGGCCTCAGGCGGAACCATCGGCTGGAGCGGCTGCTCCGGCTCGGGTTCCGACTCCTTGACGGGCGGCGGCACCTTGATCTTCTCGGGCGGGACCCGGCCCGGATCCACGTTCGGTTTAGGAGGAGGCGCCTCGGCAGTTCGCTGCTTCGGGGCGCAGGCTAGAAGCAGAGCGAGCGCACCGAGCGCCAGGCGAGTCCAGGGCATAGTGGTCAGTGAGGGATTGCCGCGTCGAACGGCGGGAGCACATAGGGCCCGAGATGGGGGCCGGCGTAATTGGCCCCAATCCGGAGCGCAAAGGCGAGCACGTCGCGGGTCTCTTCCGGGGTCACAATCGCATCCACGAAGCCTCGCGCAGCCGCAAATTTTGCGTCAAGCTGGTGCTCGTAGTCGGCGCGCATCGAGTCCATTGATGCCTTGGCGTCGGGAGAAAGCTCCCGTCCTTCCTTCCGCGCCTTCTCGATTTCGGCCCCGTGTACCGCCATGACCGCGGATTCGCCCTCCATGACTCCCATGCGTCCGGTCGGCCAGGAGAGGATGAAGTCAGGATCGAACCCCTGCCCTGCCATCGCGTAGTACCCGGCGCCCGAGGCATGGTTCACGGTCAACACGATCTTGGGGACCACTGCTGTCGCCATGGCCTCGACGAAGCGGGCGCCGGCGCGAATGATTCCCGACTGCTCGGCCTCGGGCCCCACCATGAATCCGCTCACGTCCTGGACGAACAGAATGGGAAGCCGCTCCCGGCTGGCGGTCTCGATGAAATAAGCCGTCTTCTCGGCGCTGCCAGTATACACGATGCCACCGAATTTGGGTCGCTCCCCGGCCTGACCCTTCACCACGCCGCGTTGATTGGTAATGACGGCGACCGGCCGTCCTTCAATATGGGCATGGCCGCAGATGATCTCCCGGGCGATATCAGGCTGGAACTCATCCAGCTTGCCTCCGTCGAGAATGCACCCCAGGACCTGGCGCATGTCGTAGGAGAGCCGGTGGTCCTGGGGGAGAATGTCGTACAGGTCGGTCGACGGACGGGCTGGTGGGTGAGAGGCCACGATGCGGTGCTCCACCGCTGCCGCTCGGGGGAGGCGGGCGATGTACTCCCGGATCCGCTCCAGGCATTCGGTATCATTGGCGGCGCGGTAATGTGCCACCGCACTCTGCTCGGTGTGGGTCCTGGCTCCGCCCAGGGTCTCCGCGTCGATGGTCTGACCGGTGGCTCCCTTCACCAGATTGGGGCCGCCCAGTCCCATGAAGCTGGTGCCCTCGACCATGAAGATGATGTCGGAGAGAGCCGGCAGGTACGCACCGCCAGCCACGCAGCTCCCCATCACTGCACTGATCTGCGGCACGTGGAGATAGCGCCGCATGATCGAGTTGTAATAGAAAATCCGGGCAGCGCCGTACTGTCCCGGGAATACGCCACCTTGATAGGGAAGATTGACTCCGGCGCTATCCACCAGATAGATGATGGGGATTCGTTGGCGCATCGCGACCTCCTGCGCCCGGAGGATCTTGCGGATGGTCTCGGGCCACCAGGACCCGGCCTTCACCGTTGCATCGTTGGCCACCACCACGGCCTCGCGCCCCGCTACCATCCCGATCCCGGTAATGACGCCGGCACCGGGTGCCTGGCCTTCGTACTGATCGTAGGCCACCAGGAGACCCAGCTCCAGCCAGGGTGCGCCCGGATCCAGTAGCCGCTCGACTCGCTCCCTCGGTGCGAGCTTGCCCTGCTGATGCATCTTGGCCACCCGGGCCGCACCACCACCCTCACGCAGCCGCTGCGCGAGCCGCTGATACTCCTCGGTCAGCGTCCGCAGCCGGCTGGCGGAGCTCACGACTCGAGGTGCGACTCGGCCCATGACTCGATGTACTGGATCAGCTCTGCAGTCGGGGTCCCCGGACCGAACAGCCGACCGATACCCTGCTGCTGCAATGCGGCCATGTCCTCCGGCGGGATAATGCCGCCCCCGGTGACCAGGGTCTCCGGCCGGCCCATTTGCTCCAGCAGCTGCCGTACCCGGGGAAAGAGCGTCATGTGGGCCCCCGACAGAATCGAGAGCCCCACCACATCCACATCCTCCTGTACCGCCGCGGTGGCGATCATCTCCGGGGTCTGGTGCAATCCGGTATAGACCACTTCCATCCCCGCATCGCGCAGCGCGGCAGCCACCACCTTGGCTCCCCGGTCGTGTCCGTCGAGACCGGGCTTGGCCACCAGCACCCGGATGGGACGGGAGCGGGCTGGACGAGACTGGCCCGAGGTCCTGGTAGATGACATCAACGTTTCCGTTCTGACAGGATCTGGTTCACCAGCTCCTCGATCGATGGACTGGTCCGACACGGCGCCACCCCTTCTGCAGGCGGCGAGCCCAACAGGATGGCGTCCATTCCGGCGGCACGGGCACCCACCACATCCACGTCATAGAGATCGCCAACGTAGAGGGCCTCGTCCGGCGACACGCCGAGCGCGTCCAGTGCCGCGTGGAAGATACCGGGATCGGGCTTCTCTACCCCAGCCAGTGCGGAGTCGACTATGACGTCGAAATACTGCCGCAGGCCGGCAGCCTCCAGGGCCTCTTCGACCCGGCCGTCACTGTTGGAGACGACCCCCAGTCGGAGGCCGGCGGCGCGCAGCCGCCCCAGCGCAGTAGCCGACCGCTCAGCCACGCCAGACCAGAGATGCTGCTCCCGGTGCATCCGACTCAAACATTGGTGTAACTCTCCCAGCCGGTCGCGGCCTACGCCGCCTAGCAGGAACAGGGTCTCCAGGTACGCGGCGGCACGAGTTCGGTCTGTGCCTCCGGCACGCTCCATGGCCTGGGTAGCCGCGGAAACATGTCGAGCGAGATCGTCTCGCGTGAGAGGCAGGCCTAGCGCAGAGCCGACCCCCTCAGCCAGCCGGGCGTAGTCGAGAAAGAGGAGGGTGTTTCCGACGTCGAACAATACGGCGCGCAGTGGCCTCAACGAAAGCGCAGCAGCCCGGCAAGGCCGTCGATAGCGTCACGCGCTTCGGGCTCGTAAACCACGTTCACGCTCACGCCCTGCCGCAACGCCTCCTCGATGGCATCATCGATGACGTCCAGCACCGGCCTCGGTTCTCCTTCGCCCCGGCATTCGCGTTCGGTCAGCGCCAGGCGACCGGAATCGCCGCAGCGGAAGCCTGGCTCGCTGGCATCGGGGTGCACTAGGAGTGAGCGCACCTGGCCCCGGGAGAGCGCCCGGAGCGTCGGGATGATCCCGTTGACTCCCCAGCCCGTGCCCACTCCCTCGAGCATCTCGCGCACTTCCGCCCGCTCGGAGATGCGTTCATGGTGTTCCCGCACCGCCAGCGTGGCACCGTGCACCTGATTCGGGGTAGCGCTCTTGGGATTGAGGCGGGCAGTGCCGATGAGCCGCTCCGCCAGATAAGTATGCAGGAAAGGCTCGACCGCACCCGCTTCGGGACCGGGCCCCGCCAATACGATTCCGTGGGCCGGCTGGCGGCGATCGATGGCGAACAACTCTCGTGCGATCGCCTCGTAGTGCCGCTGCTTCTCCTGCCGGATGCGATTGTTGTAGGTGTGCTCGCCCCAGCCGCCGGAGCCATCCTGATCTCCATGGAAGCGCTTGCCCCGGGTGCTGTCGGCTCGCAACCCAACCAGCTCACGCGTTTGATACGCGGTAACTTCGAAAAACCGGGCACTGGCGCGGTCGAGCACTACCGTCAGTAGCCGGCCAAACTCGTCCTCGACAGAAGCCAGCTCCCGAACCAGCGGGCTTGCGTCTACCCCCAGTCGGGAGCGATGCACGCTCGGCAACGGCACCGTGGCGAAGAGCTCGATACCTTCGCAGGCAAAGATCGCAACCCCTTGAGTGGATGGAAGATTGCTCTGAGCCCTGAGAAACTGCTGGATCCGGTCCAAGTCGCGCAGCACAGCCTCCGACGCGGCCCGTTCCAGGCCCAGCCGAGGCAATCCCTGCACTGCAGCTTTGACCCGGTTCTTTACCTTGATCAGATATTTCCCGCGGCTGCGATCCCGGGGTTCGAGCTTGAGGTAACAGGTGACGACGCGGTGCTTACCGGGCTGGACTCGGGTGAGCCGTTCCAGAACCCTGGCCAGCGGCGAGCCCCCATCCGCTCCCTTGCGCCTCCCATTCCCTCTCTCCCGTCCTTCCCGGGCTTCAAAAGAAGACCGGCTCGCGATAGCTCCCATAAATTTCCTCGAGCACATGCCGGATCTCGAACAGCGTGCAGTATACCCGCGCGCAGTCCAGCATGGCTGGTATGATGTTGCGGTCTGCGGTGGCGGCCGCTCGGAGCGCCTCGAGGCGCTCCGTCACCAGCTTTGTGTCCCGGGTGGCCCGCATTCGGACCATCCGCTCGCGCTGGGTCCGCTCGGCCTCGTCTCCCACCTTCAGGATCTCGACCGGCGCTTCGGCCTCCTCGACAAAATCGTTCACCCCCACAATGGTGCGGCGGCCCTGCTCCAACTCGGCCTGGAACCGCATCGACGAGTGGGCGATCTGTCGCTGGAACCAGCCCGACTCGATCGCCTTCACCACCCCACCCTGGGCCTCGATCTCCGCGAACAGTCCTTCGGCTTCCCGCTCCAGCTGATCGGTCAGGGCCTCGACGTAGTAGCTGCCGCCCAGCGGGTCGGCGACGTTCGGAACGCCAGTCTCATAGGCGATGATCTGCTGGGTACGAAGCGCAATGCGAACCGACTCCTCGGTGGGGAGAGCGAGAGTTTCGTCCAGGGCGTTGGTATGAAGCGACTGGGTCCCGCCCAGCACAGCGGCGAGCGCCTGGTAGGCCACCCGGACCACGTTGTTGTGGGGCTGCTGCGCGGTGAGCGTGACCCCGGCGGTCTGGCAGTGGAATCGCATTTTCCAGCTGCGCGGGTCCTTGGCGGCGTAGCGCTCACGCATGTGGCGGGCCCAGATCCGCCGGGCGGCCCGAAGCTTGGCAATCTCCTCGAAGAAGTCGTTGTGCATGTCCCAGAAGAAGGAGAGTCGGGGCGCAAAGCTGTCGACGTCGAGCCCCCGCGCGAGTCCGTGCTCCACGTAGCAGAAACCGTTGGCCAGGGTGAATGCCAGCTCCTGAGCCGCGGTTGCGCCGGCCTCACGGATGTGATAACCCGAGATCGAGATGGTGTTCCACTTGGGCGTGTGCTCCGCAGCCCACTCGAACAGATCCACGATGATCTTGAGCGCGGGCTCCGCCGGAAAGATCCAGGCGTGCTGCGCCATGT
>CBFGTM010000030.1:0-45419 GCA_965652025.1 uncultured Gemmatimonadales bacterium | reverse complement strand
CACAACGCTGTTGGGTTGAAGCACGGTGCCTGGTGGCGGATCCTGCCATATCACCGTGCCGGCAGGAAAGCTGTCGTTGGGGCGCTCTCCATCCAGGCGAGGCCGGAAACCGAGCTCAGTCAGCTTCTGGCGGGCCTTCGCATCAGGCATCTCCAGCACCCGGGGAAGCGCGTGGTCCTTGCTGAATATGGATCCGGGCGTGAGCCAGAGCGCCGAGATGCCGTATCCCAGGATGAATGTTGCGAGGATCAAGCCCAGATCGCGCAGGAAGGCGCGCCAGGGGCCGGACTGGAACAGTGGACCGCTGGAAGGGAAATGGCGCCTGGCCCTCATCCGTTGCGCCTGAGCCGGGCTGCGTAAGCCCCATCGATTCCATGGAGCTGTGGCAGGATACTCAGATCTCCGTCAGCTGAGACCAGCGACCGGGCGGCTACCGGCCCCGGTTCGCGGTGAAAATCCGGGTGCTGCTCCAGGAACCGCTCGATTTGCATCTCGTTCTCCTCCGGCTCCAACGAGCAGGTCGAGTAGACCAGCAGCCCTCCCGGCGGCACCAGCTCGACCACGCCGGCGAGCAGTTCCCGCTGGAGCTCGGTGATCCGCACCAGCGCATCGGGAGTGACTCGCCAGCGGGCATCCGGGTGGCGGGCATAAGTGCCGGTGCCGGTGCAGGGCGCATCCACCAAAACGACATCGGCCGTTCGAATCGGTGGTTGTCTTGCATCCGCCACGACCACGTGCTCCCGGCCGCTGCCGGCGCGAGCCAGATTTTCGGACAGCCGGCGAGCGCGATGGCGCTTGATCTCTCCGGCCACGACCCGACTGGTGCGCCCCAGCGCGATGGTCTTGCCTCCGGGCGCCGCGCAGGCGTCGTACAGGACTGCGCCGGCAGGAGGGTCCACGAAGCGAGCCAGCAGCGCCTGGGCCGGATCCTGAATGATGAAGTGGCCTTCGCAATAACCCGGCAACTCGGCTGGGCGAGTGAGATCGGGCACGATGCCGGCACCGTAAGCAGCGGGTCCGATCTCAATGCCGGCGGCCCGCCACTCCTCATTTAACCGCTCGAGGCCCTCACGCGCCGGCTGCGCTACCAGCGGGGGCGGGGTGTTATTCCAGCGAAGCAGCGCCTCGGTCTGTTCTTGGCCGAAGCGATTGAGCCAGCGTTCCACCAGCCAGTCCGGATGTGAATATTCGACTGCTAGCGCTGGAATGTCCCCGTCCGGCCTCGTCCGTTGGGGAGCCGCCTGGCTGAGCCGCCGGAGGACCGCATTTACGAATCCGGCGGCCCTTGACCCCCGCAACCGCCGAGCCAAGGCTACGCTGGTGTCCACTGCCGCATGGGCGGGGACGCGCTCTAGCCGGGTGAGTTGGTAGGCTCCCAGCCGCAGGATGTCCTGCAGTACCGGGTCGACCAGGGACCAATCTCGAGGAACCAGAGGGGTCAGCTGCTGGTCCAGTAGACTGCGCTGCCGCAGCACACCGGCCGCCAGCTCATGGGTTAGCCGCCGATCACTGCTGGAGAGGCCGCCCGCAACGCGGTCGAGAGCCGCGTCGAACGGTTTTCCCTCGCGCACCTGGGTTAAGATCTTGAGCGCCGCTCGTCGAGACTGGAGGCCGGGGGAGCGGGTCATGGGCACCGGAGCCAATGCCGCCTATCCGAGCATGCCGCGCACCGGACTCGAGGGCATGGCAACCTCACGACGCGGCATCCGGCCGGCCAGGAAGGCAAGTCGTCCAGCCTCGACCGCGAGGCGCATGGCCGAAGCCATAGCCACGGGGTCCTGGGCCTCGGCCAGTGCCGTGTTCATGAGGATCCCGTCCACTCCCTGCTCCATGGTCAGACAGGCGTCGGAGGCGGTGCCGACGCCGGCATCGACGATCACGGGGACCGATAGCCGCCGCTTGATGGCACGAATCCCGTACGGATTCAGGAGTCCGAGACCGCTGCCGATTGGGGAAGCAAGGGGCATCACGGCGGCACACCCTGCATCTTCCAGCTTGAGCGCGGTGACCAGGTCGTCACTGGTATACGCCAGGACTGCAAATCCATCCCGGATCAGTTCTCGGGCCGCGCTCAGAAGACCCTCGGTATCGGGAAGCAGGGTCTCCCGGTCTCCGATGACCTCCAGCTTGATGAACTCGTTGAATCCCGCCTCCCGCGCCAGCCGGGCATACCGGACGGCCTCGTCTGCGGTGTAACACCCCGCGGTGTTGGCGAGCAGGAAGTACTCCTCGGCGGGCAAGTGGTACAGGATTCCCTCTTCCTTCGTCCGGTCCAGATCCACCCGGCGCACCGCAACAGTTACAATCTCCGCTCCCGATGCCTCGATGGCCTGCGCCATTTGGCTGTTGCTGCGATATTTGCCGGTTCCCACCATCAAGCGGGAACGAAACCGTCGCCCCGCGATGGTCAGCTGGGTGTCAGTAGCTGTCTCTGATTGAATGATGCTGGTCATAGCAGTTCCGTCACTGGTGGCTGTCACAGGTCTGCTGAAAGATAACCGTTCGGGTTAACCGCCTCCGACGAAGTGCACCAGCTCGATAGAGTCCCCTTCCGAGAGGGCGGTCTCTTCCAGACGAGGCCGGCGCACGATATGTCGGTTCAGCTCCACCACGACCGTTCGGGGGTCAAGGTTGAGGTGGCGAAGCAAATCGGCGATGGTCGCGGGGCCCGGCACCAGCCTCGGCTCTCCGTTCACCACTACATGAAGCTCGGTCATTGATTTTCCGTCCAAGGCTCGAGCATCGCCAGTGTCGCTGCGGCCGGATCGGGTGCGTGCCAAAGTGCGCGGATAGCCGCCACACCGTAGCCGCCGGCGGATCGGACCTCTCGGGCCCGAGCCGGGGTGATCCCTCCGATTGCAATTACCGGCACCCCCTGCGCGGCGGCTTCGCCGACCAGCCCGAGCCCGACCGCCGGATGATTGGGGTGAGACTCGGATTCATAGATCGTCCCAACCACCAGAAAGTCGGCTCCGGACTGGACCGCACGAACGGCCTCCTCCCGGCTGTGAACCGAGCACCCGATCCACCCGTGAGTCAGCACCAGCCGAGCGTCTGCCGGGGTCAGGTCATGCACCCCGAGCTGAACGCCTTGAGCGCCGGCCGCCGCCGCAATGTCGCTGCGTTCACTCACGATCACCGCCGCCTCCGGCGGCCGGGCCAAGGCCACCAGCCGAAGTGCTGCGGCCGCGAGCGTGGCGGCACTCTGCCCCCGCGCTCGTGCATGCAAGGCCACGGCGGATCCAGCCGCGGCAATGGCGGCGGCCCGGATTCCGAAGTCGGGATGCTCGAGGATGGCAGGGTCGGTATACGCGTGAACTCTGGGAAGTGGTCTCATGCCAGTTGCTGACCCGTCGCGATGCCCCGGCCTCGCACCCAGGCCGCGACCGGGATGCGAGTCCGCCCGGCAGGTTGGACCTCCCGCAGAGCCAGTGCACCGCGACCAGCCGCAACGACCAGCCGCTGTCCCGCAGCGAGCACGGATCCCGGCTCCCCGGTGCCCGGGACCTCCGTGGCACCGAAGAGCTTTACGACGCATCCATTGAGCATGGTCCAGGCGCCCGGCGAGGGATCGAAGGCTCGGACCTGCCGTTCGAGCGTAGCAGCATCCCGTTCCCAGGCCAGCCGAGCCATGTCCCGATCGATCTTTGGCGCGTAGGTGGCCCGGCTGGCATCCTGAGGCTGGGCTCGGGCGAGACCGCCCGCGATCAACGAGAGCGCCTCGACCAGCGCTGCCCCTCCAAGGTCGGCCAGGCGGGCGGTGAGACTGCCTGAGGTCTCGTCGGGAGCAACTGGTGTCGTCAGACGGTGCAGCACCGGCCCGCTGTCCAGACCTTCCTCCATCTGCATGATGCTGATCCCGGTCTCGGGTTCACCTCGCAGAATTGCGTGCTGGATCGGGGCTGCTCCCCGGAAACGGGGCAGCAGGGACGCGTGGACGTTGATCATGCCGCGTGGAGGGATGGAAAGGATCTCGGGCCGCAGGATGTGACCGTAGGCTACCACGACGCCAAGGTCCGGCTCCAGGCGGCGAAGACTGGTTGCAAAAACGTCGCCGACCGGGCGGGCCGGCTGAAGAACCGGAATCCCTTCCGCCTGGGCAGCAACCTTGATGGGAGGGGCCACTAACTGGGAGCGGGATCTTCCCTGCGGCTTGTCGGGTTGGGTGACCACTCCGCAGACGGTGAAGCGACTTTGGATCAGGGCCCGGAAGGACGCCACGGCAAAATCCGGGGTCCCAAAGAACACGATCCGCATCACTCCGACCGGGCTGAGGCCCCCGACACCTCTTTGGTGAAGCCGGCCTCCTTGTGCTCGCGGCGCCACTTGGCCATGAGCATCTGCCGTTTGATCAAGCTGAGATGGTCCAGGAACAGAATGCCGTCCAGGTGATCGATCTCGTGCTGAATGGCTCGGGCCTTGAGACCGGTTGCTTCTTTCCGGTACGGCGTCCCGTCTGCGTCCAGCGCTTCCACGACGACCCGCTCGGGCCGGTTAACGTCGGCGTAGATCTCCGGGATGGAGAGACAGCCCTCCTCGGCGACTGCGCGTCCTTCGGCTTCGATGATCCTGGGGTTCACCATCACGAAACGATCCTCATCGGCATCGACGACCGCCACTCGCCGCGCGATGCCCACCTGGTTAGCGGCAAGGCCTACGCCTTTGGCGGCGTCCATGGTCTCGAACATGTCCTCGATCAGACGGCGGACCTCGGCATCCACGGTGGTCACCTCCGCGCTGTGCTGACGCAGAACCGGCGAGCCAAGGAGATGAAGGGACAACAGGCTCATGTTGGCGGCGGGCCGGCTACCGGGGCCGAGGCGCCTACCCGGACAATGCGCGATCGCTCGACCACCACGTTCGCCGTGCCGCTCTCCAGGGTGACTCGCACTTCTTTCAGGCCTTCGGTATCGACCTCCTTGATATCCTTGACTCTCCCAATCAGGCCACCGCTGGTCATCACCTCGTCACCCTTTTTCAGCCTGGTCAGCAGCTCGGCATGCCGCTTCCGGGCCTGGCCGGAAGGGCGCAGGATGAGGAAATAGAATACCAACCCGATGGCGGCCATCTGGAGCACGAGAACGGTGAGTCCGCCACCGGAGCCGGTCTGTAGCAGCATCATTCTCCTCCAGTGTAGTAGCGGCCGAGCCAGGATCGGCTCCAACCGTGGAAGGTGCCATCCAGGATGCGCGCTCGCGCCTCCTCGCCCAATCGTACCAGAAACCTGATGTTGTGGATCGACACCAGCCGCAAGCCCAGGATATCCTCGACCACGAACAGATGGCGCAGATAACCCCGGGGATACGTGGTACAGGTCTCACAGTCGCAAGTGGGGTCGAGTGGGTCGGTGGAGTCCCTGAGCGCGGCCCCCCGGACATTCAGTCTGCCGGTGGGAAGCCAGGCCGTGCCATGACGTCCATTGCGGGTGGCCGCAACGCAGTCGAACAAGTCGATCCCTCGAGCGATGCCCTCCAGTAAGTCGGGAGGAAATCCAACTCCCATAAGATAACGAGGGGTGCTCACCGGCAGCGCCGGCGTCAGGAGCTCGATGACCCGGTGCATAACCGGTTTCGCTTCGCCCACCGACAACCCTCCGATCGCCACTCCGCTCCAGGGTCCCCGCTCCAGCGTGCCCTCCAGAGATCGCAGTCGCAGCTCGTCGTGGACGCCGCCTTGAATGATGGGCCAGAGAGTCTGCGGGTAGGCGGGTAGGCTGGTAAGCGGGTAAGTACTGTCTGTGTCGTTCGCTTCCGTTGACGTACCCGCATACCCGCTTACCCACTTACCCGCCAGCTCGGCATGCCTCGCCTTGCAGCGGTCCAGCCACCGTAGAGTGCGCTCCATCCCGTCGCAGGCAGCGGCGAGCGACGCCTGTCCCGGCACCACGTGATCGAATGCCATGGCTACGTCGGCCCCGAGCTGCCACTGAATCTCGATGGCGCGCTCGGGGGTCAGGGTGCGGAGGGTCCCGTCGATGTGGCTCTGAAACTGCACCCCATGCTCCTCGATCCGGCGCAATCCCTCGAGCGAGAAAACCTGAAAGCCGCCTGAGTCGGTCAGCATAGGGCCATCCCAGGTGGTGAACCGGTGGAGCCCGCCCATGGATTGAATGACCGCCTCTCCGGGACGGAGGTGCAGATGGTAGGTGTTGCCCAGAATGATCTGCGCACCGGTCCGCCGAACGTCTCCGGCGCTGAGACCTCGCACGACCGCATGGGTTCCCACCGGCATGAAGGCCGGCGTTCTCACCTGGCCGTGGGGGAGAGTCAGTGTTCCCGCTCGAGCAGCCCCGGCGGTAGCATCCAGAGTAAACTCGAACATCACCGGGTGGATGAGAGAATGCGGTCGATCTGCCGTCGATGGACCAGGTCGTGGGCTCCCATGAGCCGCAGGAGATGCCCCACACTCTCCGCCCCTCGTTCGGCATGCAGCCCAACCCGGTCCAGTTGCTCCGGCGTGAGCTGCTTCCAGAGATGAAGATTGGCCGCGCGCAGTGCGCGGAGCTGATCGAGAGCATGCGACAGGGGGACCTGATCGTAGCGAAACTCGCCGGCCCAGCGATCCTGATCGTAGCCCGGCAGCGGCGGCCGGTCCGCCGAGAGCATCATCCGGGTGCGGTAGCCGGCGACCAGATCGCTGTCAGCGAGGTGCTGAATGACCTGCACTACCGACCACTTCCCGGGAGCCTCGGGCTGCCGCAGCACCGGTTCCGCCACACCCTGCAATCTGAGCTGGAGCCAGGGTATCAGTTCCGCCATCACCTCCAGCGGATCACGCGGTCCCAGCAGGTCGAGCAGCGCACGAACGTAGCCCGCTGCAGCGGCAGGGGCATTGCCGGCAGGATTGGAGAAGGTCACCGTGGCCTCGGCGTCAGATGATCACCATGGAGTCGCCGTATGAATAGAAGCGGTACCGGGCAGCGACCGCGTGATGGTAGGCCGCCAGTGCGAGCTCGCATCCGGCAAAGGCGCACACCAGCATCAGCAGCGTCGACCGCGGCAGGTGAAAGTTGGTGATCAGACGATCCACCACTCGAAATGTATAGCCCGGCAGGATCATGAGCCGGGTCTCGCGCGAACCGGAGGCGATCGCTCCGTCGAGTCCGGCGGCGCTTTCGAGCGCCCGAACTACTGTGGTTCCGACGGCCCAGATGCGGCCCCCGGCAGCTCGCGTGTCGGTTATGCGCCGCGCCAGACGGGGTGAGATATGATAGCGCTCGGGATGCATGTCATGCTGGGCGGGATCGTCCACCTCGACCGGCTTGAAGGTCCCGGGCCCCACCTGCAGATCTAGACCCTCGACGACGACTCCTTTTGAGCGAAGACTCTCCAGCAGAGCTGGGGTGAAATGAAGCCCGGCCGTCGGGGCAGCCACGCTTCCTTCGGCCTCGGCGTACACGGTCTGATAGCGCAGCTCATCCAGATCGGTGGGATCGCGATGGATGTAGGGTGGCAGCGGAAGCTTCCCATACCGGTGCATGGCTTCCTCGGCGCTGGTTCCGATGAACCGAATCAGCCGATAACCAGCTTCCAGGATCGCAATCGTTTCCACCCAGGCGCTTTCCCCCAGGTGAACCCGCTTCCCGGGGCGCAGCGCACTTCCCGGTTGTCCCATGGCGATCCAAGCCCCGTCCTGCCCGGGATGGATCAGCAGGACCTCCGCCGGACGTCCTGAGGGCCGGGAAGCCAGCAGCCGCGCGTGACGGACTCTGGTGGTGTTGATGACGACGAGGTCCCCGGCCGGCACCAGCTGCGGCAGGTCGGCAAACCAGGCATCTCTCAGTGAGTGTTCGCCGACAGGAGCGGAGGGGTTGGGTCGGCGTACCACCAGGAGTCGGCTCCCTCCTCGATCCGGTAGCGGCTCCTGGGCGATCAGCTCGGTGGGAAGGTCGTAGTCGAAATCAGCGGTGCGATAGTGCTCAGGCGTCAAAGATGGTGGCCTGCACCGCTGGAGGCGTGAGCCCAAACCGGCGGTACGCTAATGCGGTGGCGCAGCGGCCCCGGGGCGTGCGCTCCAGAAAACCCTGTTGAATCAGATATGGTTCGTACACATCCTGGAGAGTGCCGGCGTCCTCTCCGACGGCGATGGCGACCGTTCCCAGGCCCACCGGGCCACCGCCGAACTTCTCGATGATCGTCGTCAGGATGCGAGCGTCCATATCGTCCAGCCCGAACTCGTCGACATTGAGCCGGGATAGAGCCGACACCGCCACGTCGGCCGTAATCCGGCCGTCGGCCCGAACCTGGGCGTAATCGCGAACCCTCCGGAGCAGCCGATTGGCCACCCGAGGAGTGCCCCGGCTTCTCCTTGCAATGGCCTCGGCGCCCTCGTCATCGATGGGAACACCGAGAATCGCCGCCGAACGGACGACAATCTGGTGCAGCTCGTCGGGAGGATAGAAACTCAGCCGCTCGACAATCCCGAAGCGGGCCCGCATGGGAGGCGTGAGCAGGCCGAAGCGAGTAGTGGCGCCGACCAGGGTAAACTTTTCCAGCGTCATCGGAATGGTCTGGGCGTTGGGCCCTTCCGCGATGCGCACATCGACCCGGAAATCCTCCATGGCCGCGTAGAGAAACTCTTCCAACGCTGGCCTGAGCCGGTGAATCTCATCGATGAACAGCATGTCTCCGGCAGACAGCGAGGTCAGAAGTCCCACCAGGTCCCCGGGCTTCTCCAGCACCGGGCCCGAGGTGGTCCGAAGCTGCACTCCCATTTCCCTCGCCATCAACATGGCGAGCGTGGTCTTGCCCAATCCGGGAGGGCCGAAAAAGAGGATGTGATCCAGGGTTTCCCCCCGGCCCTGTGCGGCATCGATCGCAATTTGGAGTGAGGTCTTCACCTGACTTTGACCGACGAACTCATCCAGTCGCGAGGGTCGCAGCGCGGCGTCGGCGCTACTCTCCTCGGGAATAGCCTCAGGGGTGGTGATTTGAAGTCGGGTCATAGTTTGAATAGTAAGCTCATCTTCACTGCTCCAGCCTTGCCCTCCACCGGACCGGCCGGATGTCCTGCTCCACCACGTGCTCCGCATGACAGGTTACGCAGCGGTCGTTGGTCTGAGTCACCCTGCTCGCCACCAGCTTTCGATTAGTAGCGCCACAGCGGGTACAGATCCATTCGGCGGTGATGGCGGGAGTAACCACGAATCAGATGCCTCCACGAGAGGGAGCGAGTCGCTGCAATGCCCGCCGGATCAGTTGAGGTGTTTCGATAGGACCTCCGGCCGCCAGCGCAGCCCGAACCGCATCGTCCGCCGCTGCGGTTCCAAAGCCGAGCCCGACCAGGGCGCGGACGGCATCCTCCGAGCCGGCCGGCCGGGCTGTGCCGGTCTCCAGAGGAAGGTCGCCGAAACGGTCCTGCAGCTCGAGCACCAGACGTTCTGCCTTTTTCCTTCCGATGCCGCTGACCGAGCTGAGCGCGGCAAGGTCACGAGATTGGATGCTGCGCGCCGTGCGTCCCGGGCCGAGCGATGACAGAAGCGCGATGGCCAGCTTGGGACCAAAGCCGCTGGCGGTGAGCAGGAGCCGAAAAATCTGCCGTTCGAGCGGAGTGTCGAATCCGTAGAGCGACCATCCGTCCTCCTTCACCACCAGCTCAGTGAAGAGGCTGACGCGACCTCCCTTGGCGGGAAGGCGCCCGGCGACCCCCACCGACACACTCACGGCGTAACCCACGCCGCCATCGGTTTGCACCACCAGCGATTCCCCGTTCCGCTCGGTGATGACTCCGGTGAGGGTGGCGATCACCCCCGACTCACCAGGCGACGGGAGAAGCTGGCCTCGCGGGTCAGGCGCATGAGGTGGGTGAGCGCAACGGCGACCCCGTCGGCGGCGTCATCGGGCGACGGCGGCGATTTGAGCCGAAGCAACTGAGCGATCATATAGCCGACCTGGGGCTTGAGTGCGGCACCGCGTCCGACGATGGTCTTCTTGATGAAGGCAGGAGAGTATTCGGCGATGGCAACACCGCCCATCTCCGCCGCGAGCAGAATGACGCCCCGGGCATGGCTCAGGACCACGGCGGTTCGGACGTTGCGGCCGTAGAACGCGCTTTCCACGGCGAGGCTCACCGGCGCATGGCGGGTCAGCAGCGCGCCGATGCCGTCATACAGGATCCGCAGCCGGGCCGGAAGCGGATCGCGCGGGCGGGTAGTGAGGGTGCCGCACTCGATGAGTCTGGGTTGCTGAGCCGGGCCCCCCTCTACGACACCGTATCCCAGTACCGCCGTTCCCGGGTCGATACCCAGTACCTTCACCCGACTGTCCTCAGGCTTCCGCCTCGGCCAGCTGTGCTGCGTCAATATCGAAGTTGGAAAAGACCTTGGATACGTCATCCAGCTCTTCGAGTGCGTCGAGCAGACGCACGATGCGTTCGGCATCGGGGCCCTCGATGCGGACGGTGCTGCGCGGCACCATGGCCAGCTCCGCAGACTCGATGGTCAGGCCGCGAGATCGGAGCGCATCTTGGATAGCATGGAACTGAGATGGAGACGTGGTGACAAGGTACTGGTCGCCTTCTCGGACGAAGTCTTCCGCCCCGCTTTCGAGTGCGGCCTCGAGGGTGCTGTCTTCGTCGTGTCGGGCGATATCGAGATAGATCTGGCCCTTCCGGTCGAACATCCAGGCCACGGAGTTGGTGGCGCCCAGGTTGCCGCCGTTGCGACTGAACGCGTGCCGGATCTCGGCGACGGTCCGGTTGGGGTTGTCGGTGGTGGCCTCGATGAAAATGGCAGCGCCTCCGGGGCCGTACCCCTCGTAGGTCAGCTCCTCATAGACGCTGCCTGCCAGCTCGCCGGTGCCTTTCTTGATGGCCCGTTCGATGTTGTCGGCCGGCATGTTGACCGCCTTGGCGGCATCGATCGCGGTGCGCAGCCGGGGATTGCCGCCCGGATCGCCGCCGCCACTTCGAGCCGCGACGGTGATCTCCCGGATCACCTTGGTCCAGGAGGAGGCTCGCTTGGCATCGGTGATCGCCTTTTTGCGTTTGATCTGCTTCCACTTGCTATGGCCGGCCATGGCCGAGCTCCTTCGCCAGGGCGAGGTCTCGAGGGTGTCGGATGAGGCGGTGCGGCGCATGGAAACATAGATGGCACACCCGCTTGCGGCAACGCGGCGACTCCACTAGTGTCACCGCTCTATGTCCCTGCTGAAATCCTGGGTGCCGCTCGCTTGTGCGCTTCTGCTGGCCTGCGGCTCCGAGTCCCGAGCTCCCAAGCCGCCTCCGTTTACGGACGCGTTTTCCAACCTTCCGCTTCCGCCCAACCCGGAGTTCGTGTCCAAGTCCGGGAGCGCAGACGCACTCCAGATCACACTTCGCACTCCAGTGGATCAGGCCAAGGTAACGGAGTTCTACCGAACAGCGTTGACCCGTGGTAAGTGGCGGCTCGTAAGCGACATCAAAAATCGGGACGGCTCCACAGCGCTGTACGCCGAGCAGGACGGGCCTCCGCTCTGGGTGCGGATCTCCAAGCTGACCGATCGTCCCGGCACCATGGTGCAATTGACCGGCGCCGTGAGCGCGAAGGATTCGATTCCCCGCCGCAGTTAGTCAGTCCGCATCCAGCATGTCGACAAACCGGAGCCACTGGGGGTAGAAGTAGAGGTCCACGAAGCCGGTCGGCCCATTGCGGTTCTTGGCCACGATGAGCTCGGTGGCTCCCTGAACGCCCTGGTCGGGGCGATACATCTCCTCGCGGTAGAGCATCAGAACGACATCGGCGTTCTGCTTGACCGCTCCGAAGCCGCCGAGATCGTCGAGGACCGGCCGCGGATCCGGCCGGCTGGCTCGATGGCCGGAAAGCTGGGCCAGCACCAGTACCGCCACGTCGCGCTCGACGGCCAGCGACTTTAGGGCCCGCACCGCCAGGGCCATGCGCTCCTGCAGCCGTGCCACCGGACGCGGGGGTG
Organism: uncultured Gemmatimonadales bacterium; assembly: GCA_965652025.1. GTDB lineage: Bacteria > Gemmatimonadota > Gemmatimonadetes > Gemmatimonadales > GWC2-71-9 > CAVVWJ01. The sequence continues at coordinate 33,513 of CBFGTM010000030.1, read as the reverse complement.
CGGTGAGCTGGAGCGAATCCACTACCAGAAGCTGGCGACGGGGCACCATGTCCAGCCCGGCGCTCACCTCCTCGAAGCTGCTGCCCAGGAGCGGCCGTACCACCAGCGGGTTGTGACGCAGTCGCACCGCCACGGCACCCACTGCCGCTCGATGCGTGTCGTCCAGTTTACCCTGACGGAGATCGTCGATCGCCACCCGTCCCTCCAGCGCCAGAGCCCGTTCGAACACCCGGTCTGGACTCATCTCGCCGGAGAAATACAGCGTTGGGACCTCAGCCGCGGCGGCTCGCAGTGCCACGCCGAGCCCCAAGGCCGATTTCCCGCTCCCGACATCGCCGGCGAGGATCACCAGGTCCTTGCGGCGCAATCCCCCGGCGAGCAGGCGATCAAGGGAGGCAAAGCCGGTGGGGACGGTATCGGGTGCCCGCTCGTCGGGTGAACGCTCATCGATGCGGGCCACCAGCGTCTGCAACACTGAATCGGAGCTTCGAGTGGGACGACGGGTGGGTCTTGGCATGGTGGATTATAGGCGGGGAAGCGGGGATGCGGGGAAGCGGGGAGGAGCCACTCACTTCGTACTTCCCCGCTTTCCTGCCTCCCCACTTCCCCGCGATGTCAGCCGCGCATGCTTTACCGCGAGCGCAAGCGCCTCGGCAGCCTCGCTGCCGCCGGTTTCTCGAGCGGGTGCCACCAGTTGACTAAGCACCTGGGCCACCGCCTCCGGCTGCGCTTCCCCCAGCTGATTCACGGCGGCTACGAGGGCGCGCCGCAGAGGCGGAGGCATGGCGAGACTGGTCAGCCGCCGCTCCAGCGCCTGGACTCGGCGCCGGTGAGCCCGCTCCTGTAGAGGCGGCTCCAGGAGCACATCTTGGGCTACCCGGAGCGTCAGCCACAAGGCAAAGAGTCCACCCCGTTTAGGTCCCCGCCCGGCTTGGGTGAGCAGCGACAGGAGCGCGGATGTCGCTGGATCCCGCCCGTTCATGCGAGAGTCCGGCTGAGCGCCTGGTAGACCGCGTCAGGGCTGATGCTTCGCAGACACAGGTGATGCCCCAGTGGACATCGGGGTCCTCCCTTGCTGCTACATGGCCGGCAGAGCAGCTCGAGCTCCAGTACCTGGGCTCGGTCAGTATAAGGAAAGAAGCCGAAGGCCCGCACTGTTGGGCCGAAGAGTGCGATTACCGGGGTCCCGACCGCGGTCGCCATGTGCATCACACCGGTATCGCCCGACACGACGGCGGCTGATCGCCGGAGGAGGGCACCCGTGCTCTGGAGCGCGAAGCGTCCGGCAACGTTGGCCACCCCGCTGCCGCTACCCTGGCCGAGAGCCGCGGCAACCGCAGCGTCCTCGGCCGATCCCACGATGACGACTTGGATACCCTGCGCTGCAGCCCGGTGAACCAGCTCCCGCCAGTGCTCGACCGGCCAGCGTTTGGTCGCGTGAGCGGCGCCGGGGGCAACGGCGATCGTAGGGTGGTCGGGGCGCAGGGTTCCGCCGCTGAACCACTCGGCCACTTCCCGCTCGGCTTCGGGGGCCAGAAAGAAATCGGGTGGCTGTCCGTCCGGCACCACATCCAGGTGTCTGGCTGCGTCGAAGTAGCGTTCGGCCACCGGGCGGGTGTCCCGGTAAAAATTCCGCTTGCCATGGATCAGAGCCGCCCGCGCCAGGCGATGCTTGGGGTAGCTGCTCCAGCGTCCTGGCACCAGGATCCGAAGCGCCCGGCTGCGGGCGCTGTCGTGCAAGTCCAGAAGATGGGTGTAACGGGCGGAGCGCAGCTCCGCTGCCAACCGGGGGAGACTGTGGCTGGCCGACCATGCCAGCACCTGACTGACGTTGGGATTGTGACTCAGAAGCGGAGCGTAGGTCTGCTTGGTGAGTACGGTCAGGCGAGCCGCGGGATGCCGATGCCGAATGGCGCGCAAGAGCGGAGTCGTCAGGAGCACATCACCAATCGAGCTGAAGCGCACCGCTAAAATGTTGGGGGACTGGAGCACGGCGAGAGAAGGTATAGCGGTAAGCGGTAAGCGGTAAGCGGGGCGGGTGGCCGACTCACTGCTTACTGCTCACCCCTCACGCTTTTAGTTTGAAGTATGCCCCGTCCCAAAAGCATCCTCTGGGTAGACGATGAGGTGGAGAGCCTCACATCGCATATCCTGTTCCTCGAAGAGCAGGGATTTGCGGTGGAGACCAGCACCCACGGTGACGACGCGCTGGTGCTGCTTCAGCGGCAGCCGTACGGGGTGGTATTGCTCGACGAGCAGATGCCCGGCCGGCGCGGGCTGGATCTGTTCCAGGCCATCCGCGCCATCGACCACGGCATGCCAGTAGTGATGGTCACCAAGAGCGAGGAACCCGACACCCTGAAGGATGCTATCGGCGCCGAAATCTCCGACTATCTGATCAAGCCGGTCAATCCGCGGCAGATCCTCTCCGTGGTCACCCGGCTGCTGGAGGGAGACCGCATTCGGCAGCAGCGACTCTCCCGCGACTTTGCGACCCGGTTTCGGGAACTGGAGGCACGCCGGGGTGGTCCTCTTGCCTGGCGCGAGTGGGTGGAGCTGGTGGTAGAGCTGGCCGAGTGGGAGGTGCGGCTGGGACAGGCGGACGAGCCCGGCTTACAGGATGCGCTTCGAACTCTGCAGGACAGCTTGCGCCAGGATTTCGCCCGCTATCTGCAACGCAACTACGCCTCGTGGCTGCACGAGGGTGACAGCGACCGCCCCCCGCTCTCGGTGGATATCGGAGCCGAGTTTCTCCGTCCCGTGCTCGAGATGCACGGCAGGGTGATGCTGGTAGTCGTCGACTGCCTCCGGCTGGACCAGTGGGCCATGATCCGGCCGCTGATCAGCGCCCGGTTCGACATCGAGACCGCCCACTACTTTTCGATTCTTCCGACGGCCACCCCGTTCGCGCGGAACGCGATCTTCAGCGGGCTCTTTCCGGCCGAGATCAAGGCGCGTTACCCCCAATGGTGGAACGATCAGGAGGATGCCAGCCTCAACGCCCGAGAAGCCGAACTATTGAGCGAGCATATGCGGGAGCTCACCGGCAGATCGGTCCCGATCCACTATGAGAAGGTCTTTACCGCCGCCGACGGGGAGGGTCTCCTCAAGCGGCTCCCCGCACACCTGGCGCAGGAAGGGGTGACGGCACTGGTGTTCAACTTTATCGACCAGCTGACCCACGGCCGGACCGAGAACTCCACCCTGTTCGAAGTGGCGCGGGACACCCCGGCCCTGCGCAACCTGACCCGTACCTGGTTCGAGCGCTCGCCGCTGTGGGATGCCCTGCGGGAGGCGGAACGGCGAGCGGTGCCGGTGCTGCTCACCACCGACCACGGGTCGATCCATTGTCATACCCCGGCCACGGTTTTCGCCAAGCGCGACACGACGTCAAATCTGCGATACAAGTTCGGCGACGATCTACGGGCTCAGGACCCCGAGTCCGCGGTGGTGGTGGATGACCTGCCGAGCTTCGGGCTACCTGCCAGGGCGCCGGGCACCCGGCTCCTGCTCGCGACAGGTGACCGCTTCTTCGTCTATCCCACCAAGCTTCGGGAGTATCAGGCCAGGTACCGTGGGGCCTTTCTCCATGGCGGCGTCTCACCCGAAGAGGTCCTCCTGCCCATAGCGCTGCTCACGTCCCGCCAGGGCTAGCCGGCGTGAGCACCGGCGTGCGACTCCTCCGGCTGGTTCAGCCGTACCGGTGGCTGCTGGCGCTGGGTCTGGCAACCACCTTTCTGGCGTCCCTGTTGGACGGCTTCACCCTGGTCGTCCTGATCCCTCTCCTCAAGAGCCTGTTCGGAACGGCAGGGGAGCTTCGTCCCGGGTCTACCCGGCTCGAGGCATTGATGGACCGCGCGGTAGAGCCTCTCATCGCCGGCCTCACGCCGGGGCAGGCAGCCGGCCGCCTGGTCGTCCTGCTCGCACTGGGGCTCCTGCTCAAGAATATCCTGAGCTATGCCTCGACTCAGATCTCTGTGCGATCGCAAGAAGGACTAGTGCGGGACCTCCGGTCTCGACTCTTCGCCCACCTGCTGACCCTAGAAATCGACTTCTTTCAGCGCACTCGTGCCGGCCAGCTCATCTCGGCGATGATTACCGAGGTGGACCAGACCAAGACGGTGATCACCGCATCGCTGCTGTCACTGTTTCAAAATCTGGTCGTGGTCCTGACGACGCTCTTCATCCTGAGCCAGATCTCAGTGCGGCTGACCCTGCTGACCTTGGCATTCGTCCCGCTGCTGGTGCTGCTGTTGCAGGCACTGCTTCGCCGGCTGCGGCAGCACGCCCAAGCACGTGCCCGGGAGCGGGGCGAGATCACCTCGACCGTGGCGGAACGGCTCGGGGCCATTCGTCTCATCAGGGCATATGGGGAGGAAGCCGGAGAAGCTGCCCGCTTCCGGTCCCAGGCCGACCGCTACCGCAAACGAGTCATTCGAACCCAGCGCTTTTCATCCCTGACCAGTCCTCTCACCGAGGTGTTTTCGGGCTTTCTGGTCATCCTGATCATCTGGGCCGGCACCAGGCCCGCGCTTGTGGGGCTTCCAACCGCCTTGGCGCCGGAGGCGATCATCGTGTTCCTGATGGCGGCTCTGAAGCTCTCCTCACCACTTAAGACTATTGCCTCGTTCCCCGCAGCGATGGCGGTGACCCTCGCCAGTGCGGAAAGGGTGTTCGATTTTTTGGATCAGCCGGCTACCGAGGTAGATCGTCCCGGAGAGGAGCCCGCCCGCTTCGAGCGAGAGATCGGGTTCGACCGGGTCTCGTTCCGCTATGGCAAAGGCGATCTGGTGCTCCAGGACGTGTCGTTCCACCTCCCGCGAGGAAAGGTGGTGGCGCTGGTGGGTCCCTCCGGGGCGGGCAAGACCACCGCTGCCGATCTGCTCCCCCGCTTCCACGATCCCACGGACGGGCAGATCCTCATGGATGGAGTTCCCCTGACCCGGCTGACCCGGCAGTCCATTCGCGCGCTCATGGGCGTAGTGAGTCAGGACACGGTGCTGCTGAACGACACAGTGGCGGCCAATATCAGCTACGGATCTCGGGGCGCCACCCGAGGGCAGGTCGAGTCAGCTGCCGGGGCCGCCAATGCCGCCGGATTTATTGCGAGCCTACCGAACGGCTACGACACCATGCTGGGGGAGCGGGGCACTCGCCTCTCCGGTGGCCAGCGCCAGCGGATCGCCATTGCTCGAGCGCTTCTCCGGGACCCGCCCATCCTGATCCTGGATGAAGCCACCAGCGCACTGGATACCGAGTCCGAGCGGCTGGTCCAGCAGGCCATCGAGCGCTTGATGCGGCAGCGGACCGTACTGGTTATCGCTCACCGGCTGGCTACCGTGCGGGACGCGGACGAGATCATCGTGCTCGACGCAGGACGAGTGGTCCAGCGCGGCACCCATCAGGAGCTGCTTCGCACCGGAGGGCTGTACCGACGGCTCTACGATCTGCAGTTCCGGGATGAGGAGCCCGCGGTCACCGCCGAGCTATGATAGGGTCTCACCGGACGGCAGACGGCTGGTAGTGAGGTATTCCCAGTACATCCTGACGTACCGTTCGGCCATTCTGATGTGGTTGAAGCAGGTCTCGGCTCTCTTTCGACACGCTTCCGAATCCATCCATTCGATATCAGTCCTGAGCCGTACCAGCTCGTCCAGGGTGTCCCCTAACAACCCACCGTCGGGTGAGACCACTTCGGGAAGGGCGCCTCGTCTGGTGCCCAGGACTGGTGTGCCACTCATCATCGCTTCCACCAGGGTGAGGCCAAACGGCTCTTCCCATAGCGCTGGCATCCAGAGGCATTCGGCCCCGGCGAGTAGCTCGGCCTTGCGAGCCCCAGCCACCGACCCCGCGTAGCGAAGCGACCGGCGCCAGCTGGGGCGCCAACCTCCCGCGACCACTAGGCTCTTGCCGCTTCGCCTGGCACCCTGGATGGCCCAGCGATACCCTTTGACGCTGTGCAGCCGGCCCAGGAAGAGGTCGTAGCCATTCTTCCGCGAACGAAAGATGTACTCCGATGGGTCCACGCCATTGTAGACGAATGTGGTGGAGCCATGCCGCCGGGCATGATCGGCGCTGAGAAAAATCGTATTCGGAGGCGCAGTACCGTCTGGCCGGTTGCCGTGAAGGGTGAAGACGAATGGATGAGCCGGCGGGGAAGGCAGGCGGGCGTGCCCATGCAGAATGTCAATCGCCTCCGGCAGATGGCGACTGATGTTGAAGTCAGGCCGACGAATGGCTGCTGAATCCAGCCCTATGACATGAGCTTCGCGCAGGCGGGATCCCGCCGGTGCTAGCACGGTGACCTGATGTCCCAGCTCGACCAGGCCCCGCGCCAGCCACACCACAACCCGCTGGGTGCCACCGTAGCCGTCAGCCGGCAGCGGCGAGTTGGAATACAGGGCTATGCGCATGTGGCCCCAATGTACCGGGCGGCGGCTGGTCTCCTCAAGCAGTGGCTCGGCTGATGCCCCGCATCATGCAGGTGCTCCATCAAGGTGGCGGTGCCGGCTCGGTCACTTCGACGCTTCATCTGAGCCTGGGACTCCAGCAGGCTGGCTTTCAGGTTCGGTTCGTCTGCCCTCCGGATTCCGAAGTGGAGGCCGGGGCCAGGGCCGGTGGTCTCGAGGTGTACCCGCTCAGACTGGGGCCCAATGAACGCCGGGCCAACGCTTCCCGCCTGTATCAGCTGCTGGAGCGCCATCCTGTAGATCTGGTCAACTCGCAGAGCTCCAGAGATCGCGCGGCTCTGGCCTGGCTGGGCCTGACCGGCCGGCTGGATCCGCCGTTGATCATCACTCGGCGCCAGATGCCGCGAACGATCGCAGTGGAGAATTGGGTGGTCAGCCGCGTGGCCCACCGGGTGATTGCCGTCAGCCGGACTGTTGGTGAGGCCTTGATCCGGCGGGGCACTGACCGGCGAAAACTCGTGGTCATCCCCAATGGGCTGATCGCCGGCAGGATCGATGTGCCGGTATCCGAGCGCGAGGGGGAGGAGTGGCGTGCTCGGATCGGTTGGGAGCCTTCTCGCCGGACGATAGGAATCGTGGCCCGGCTCAAGGATCAGGCGGTGGTGCTCCGTGCCTTGGACCGTCTCAGGGTCCCGGTGCGGTTGGTACTGGCTGGGGTGGAACCCGATGCGCGGCTGGACCGTCTGGCGCGGCAAGTGCCTCCTCGACACGCCGTCGTCATGCTCCCCTTCGCTCCCGGGGTTCGCCCGCTATATGACCTGCTCGAGCTGGTGCTGCTCCCCTCCAGGCTCGAAGGCTTTTCCCAATCGTTGCTGGAGGCCATGGCGTTGGGCAAGCCGGTAATTGCGTCGGCGGCAGCGGGGAACCAGGATCTCATCACCAACGACGTAGACGGACGCCTGGTCGAGGCCCTGAACGCGGATGCATGGTCCCGCGCCATCGAGGAGCTGCTGGCGAATCGTTCCACCGCCACACGCTTGGGAGAGGCTGCCCGGCACACCGCGCGCGAGACCTACTCACTGGAACGGACGGTCCAGCAAACCGCGGATCTGTACCGCGCCACGCTCGGTCACGACTGATCGTCTTGCTCCGCTCCAGCGCTTGGGGCAGATTCTCTGGCCTTGCTCTCCAATGGAGTTGGCGTGGTCAAGCTGTCCGGGTTCACCATCGTCCGCAATGCGATCAAGCTCGACTTTCCGGTCGAGGCGAGCATCCGGTCGATTCTCCCCATCTGCGATGAGGTCGTGGTGAACGTGGGCCGTTCCGAGGATGACACCCTCGCCCTGGTTCGCTCCATCGCCGACCCACGAGTCCGGATCATCGAGACACAGTGGGACATGAGCCGCCGCAACACCGTTCTCGGCCTGGAGACCCAGCGCGCCATGCAGGCGTGCGCCCACCCATGGGGCGTTTACATCCAGGCGGATGAGGTGCTGCATGAGCGCGGCGCCGCCGAGCTGGCCCAGGCCATACAGCGGTATGACAGCGACAGTCGAGTCGAAGGTCTTCTGGTGCGCTACATCCACTTCTACGGCGGGTTCGACACCGTTGCGACCCATCGCCGCTGGTATCGGCGCGAGGTCCGTGCCGTGCGGCTGGCGCCCGAGCTGGACATCCGCCCGTATCAGGGGGCGCAGGGATTCCGGGTCGGGCCGGACCACCGGAAAATCAGGGCCAGGCTTACCAATGCGGAGATGTTTCACTACGGATGGGCCCGACCGAGCCAGGCTCTGAAGGAAAAGCGGGAGCTGGGAAGGACGATGTACCCCTGGCGGAATGCGGACGACAGCCAGCCACTGCTGGCCTGGATCCCTGGCATTCGGACGTTCGCCGGCCAGCACCCCGCCGTGGCGCGGAAGTGGATCGAGAACCGGCGGCACGACCCCGAGCGGGTCATCGAGCCGCGGCGCTTCCGCTGGAGCTTCATTCGCTACTACATCTCCGGCGCAATCGAACGGCTCACCGGGGTGCGTGTGTTTGAGTTCCGGAACTACAAGATCGTCTGAATCGGGTAGTCGCCGCCGGCCAGTAGGATCGCCAGCCTGTGGGCGTAGGTATGGTGAGCCAGGGCGTGCCGATGTCCGGCATCGGCTATCTGCTGACGTTCCTCAGGCCGTGTGAGAAAATGTCGCGCCAGCTCGGCCGCGTCTCTCGCGCTGGAGTACCATGCGCAGTGCTGCCCTCCAATTGCAAAGCTTTCGATTCCCGGCACCCGGCGTCCCAGATAGAACCCGGCGCATCCCATGACGCGCCACATCCGGTTGGAGACCGAGCAGGGCTCGCGGTCCTGGGCCGGATCCGCGTTGACGCCGAGCGAAACCGCTGCGCCCCGAATGACCTGAGCCAGCCGCCGTCCGTGTACCGGGCCTCCGACAACCGGCAGGTCACCAGGTGCAGTAGTCCAGCCGGGGCCCCGGATCTGAAGGCGAACCGCTGCGCCCACGGCACGGAGCACGTCATAACGATGAGCGAAGTGTCCCGAGCCGACGAACGATGCATCACAATGGTATTCGCGGGGAGCATCGGGCGCGGGGCGATCCTGTTCCGGGTCCACCCCCTGAGGCAGAAACTTTACCACGTCCACGCCAGCTCTTCGGTAGGTCTCCACCTGGCCAAGGCAGGTGACATACATCCGGCCGACCAGGCGTCCGAGCGCAAGCACCTTGTCCTTAGGCTCGAAGTCGAAATACCAAAAGGTCGCGGCTCGGCCCCGCAGCATCCGCCGGAGCGCCGGCTCTCCCAACTCGATGGCATGACGAGTGATCAGAAGCAGATCGGGCTGGTACGAATCTGCCAGGTACTGGACCGCCCGCCGGCCCCAGCTGCCCGCGTGGCGCAGCCACCCCACCACATTTATCAGGCGACAATGATGGCCGAGCGCTCGAGCCGCTCGGGCAATCGAGGCTTCGGTCTTGTGGGCCCCTCCGGCACCGAGCACCACCATTCGCATGCAGATAGTATAGCGGCCCCATGCAGCTTGCCCTCCTGACATCGGCCAAGGGTTGGCGAGGCTCGGCCACAAGCTATGCCAAGCTGGCCCGAGGGCTTGCCGGTCGGGGGCACGAGGCACAGCTCATCACCACGTCGGTGAGACTTACGGCTCGCTTCACTGCCGAGCGGCTTCCGGTGAGCGAGATTCCCGGCCAGAACACGGGACCGCGTGAGGTCTGGGCGCTCTGGCGGGTCCTGAGGCGCCTAGCTGCCCAGGCCATCGTCGTCGATACTCCACGGGACCTGCGGCTCGCCTCCCTCGCCAGCCTCCTCCATCCGGCCAAGGTGGTCTACCGCTACAACCTGAATTACCGCCGGGCGCGCAATGATCTGGCTGATCGGCTGTACGGCAGGCGAGTGAGCGCGTGTGTATTCCAGTCTTGCTTCATCCAGAAGGAGGCAGCACGCCAGGCACCCTGGGTCGCTCGAGTGCCTGGGTACCGCGTCGCTAACGGATATGACACCGATCTGTTTGTTGCTCGTCCCACTCAGGCAATTGCCTTTCGCCGGAGGTGGGGTATACCGGCCGAGGCAACCGTGGTTCTCACCTCGGCCAAGCTAGCCCGCAACAAGGGGCATGAGCTGGCCATTTGGGCACTCGACCAGGTGCGGCGCGGCGGACTCGAGCTGATTTACGTGATCTGCGGGGATGGCGTGCGAGAGCCGGAGCTCCGCGCACTGGCATCCGGCTCCGGTCTACCCGCGCGTTTCACCGGGTTACTGGAGACTGACGAGCTGATCGCCGGGCTGGCTGCCGCCGATCTCGTGGTCCACCCATCGCCCCTGGAGATCTTTCCCAATGCGGTTGGGGAAGCCATGTCCTGTGGGCGAGCCGTAGTGGCTATCGACTCAGGGGGAACCGGCGAGCTGGTGGGTCGGGACGGTAGCGCCGGGGTGCTGGTGCCGCCTCACGACGCCGGCGCATTGGCCGGTGCGGTGACAGCTCTTCTCAGAGATCCGGAGCGTCGAACTCGTCTGGGGAACGCCGCCCGGGCGAGAATTCAGGACCAGTTTCCAATCGGTCGAATGATCGACGGCTACGAGGCCGCGCTGCAGCAAGTGGTCGGCTCGTGAACGATATTCGTTGGTTTGCGCCGAACGAATACACCGCGCTGGTGACCGGCGAGCTCCGCAAACGAGGCCTCTCTGTCGCGCAGGAGGGAGACGAGCCGGCCCGGCTTGCCCTCTCGATGAGCGGCATCACCGCGATTGCCGCATGGCGATACGCCCGGCGGACCGGCTGCCCGCTGGTGCTTTATATCTGGGACTTGCCTCCGCAGGCAACCGGTACCGGCTCCTCTGATTGGGTATGCTCCTGGGGAACGACCCTGCTCCGGATTCCCCGGCTGACCGGCGGCTTTGGTCGCCGGCGCGGCTACTACAGCCGGTTGCGCTATGTCGCGGGCTCGGCGGCGGAGGTTTGGGTTCCCAGCGGATTCTCCGGTGAGCTGCTCCAGCGACGGTTTGGTGTTTCCTCTCGACGGGTGCCCTACTGTTATGACTCGGATCGCTTCCGGCCTGGGTTCGAGGCCCGGGAGTCTCCGCCAACTTTGCTTACCGTTGGCCGCCTCAAGGCTCATAAGAACCATGCGGCCACCATTCGCGCCGCGAGCGCCATCGGGCCCGGTGTGCAGGTGGTCCTGATCGGGCGGGGTCCCGAAGGCCGGGCGCTGCAACGGCTAGCCCAAAGCCTGGGAGTGCGTTGCCGGGTCGACACCGAGGCCGACGATGCGGGTGTGGTACGCGCTTATCATCGCGCCCGGGTAACGGTATGCCCCAGCCGATTCGAGGGCTTGGGACTGACGCCGGTGGAGGGGATCGCCTCGGGCACCCCAGTCGTGGCCTCCGACATACCGGCGCATCGGGAGTTCGTTGCCTCGGCCGCTCGCCTGGTTCCGCCGGATGATGATGTGGCGTTGGTCCAGGCAATTCGCGACGCTCTCGATGACAACCCGCCCAACCCCGCATCGGTACGCGAGCTCACCATTCCGGCCGCCGCCGATCGATTCCTGGCCTCTCTCCGACCGCTCCTGCTCTAGGAGGACACCTGCAGCTTCTGCTGACCTACGACTTTCCTCCGATGGGAGGCGGCATCGCCCGGTGGATGGGAGAGCTGGCGAGGCGATATAGCCCCGGTTCGCTGATCGTGTCGACCGGGACTTACCCCGATGACGGCGAATTCGATCGCCGCCTGCCCAACCGAGTGGATAGGCTGCCGGTGCCGGCCGGGAAGTTACGAACCTTTCCCGGAACCTGGCTCTGGTCCCGGCGTGCGGCTGGTCTGGCGGCCAACCAGGCCATCGAGTTCACCTGGTGCGGCAACCTCAAACCCGCGGGATACCCGGCTCGCTGGACCTGGCAGCGACGGGGAGTGCCCTATGGAATCATGCTTCACGGAGGAGATCTTCTCATCCTCCGGCGGCAGGTCCGGCGCTCCCAGCTGAAGCGCCGTGCCGGCCGGGCTCTACTGGGATCAGCCGCAGTGCTGGTGGGCAACAGCAGCTGGACCGCAGGTCTTTGCCGGGAAATACTGACTGAGCTCGGAGTTCACATCGAAGATCGAATCCAGACCGTTCCACTGGGTGCCGATCCCTTGGTGTTTCGACCGGGTCTGGGTCAGGATGATGTACGCCACCGCTATGGACTGGACCGCCGGCGCCGCTGGCTCCTTTCAGTCGCCCGGATGACCCACCACAAGGGACTGGATACTGGAATCCAGGTTCTGGCTCAGATCGCTCCTGACTACCCGGATCTGGCTTATGCGGTGATCGGCTCGGGAGAGGAGCTGCCGGCTCTGGAGAAACTTGCCCGTTCGCTAGGAGTGGCGGATCGGGTGCGGTTTCTCACCAGCGTTCCTGATGCCGATCTTCCTGCTCTGTACAACTGTGCCGAGGTCTATCTGGGGCTGTCCCGTCTTCTGGATGAACGGGCCGAGGGGTTCGGCATCTCACTAGTCGAGGCATCGGCCTGTGGAGTCGCCGTGCTGGCGGGACGGGCCGGAGGAATCCCCGATGCAGTGAGCGATGGCGAGACCGGGCTGCTGGTCGACACCGATGGCTCGGCGGCCGTCGTTCCGGTGCTGCGCCGGCTGTTAGACGACCCTGGCCTGAGGGCCCGGCTGGGAGACGGAGGGCGCCGGGCAGTGGAGCGGTACTACAATTGGGATCGGGTGGCCGGGGATCTTGCCCGGCTGGGACACGAGCAGGGAAGGGCTTCGCCGAAGTTCAGGCCGCCGAGTCTTCCGGACGCACGCTGATGGCGTAAGTAGGACAGTTCAGGACGTAGGCACCGTCGATGGGGGACCAGGTCTGGACCGGCGAAAGGACCTCCGCCTTCCCCCGGGGGTCGAGCCGGAACACCGCGGGGGCCTGAACCACACAGGAGCCGCAGCCTACGCAGCGGGACTCGTCCACCAGCACCCGAAGCCGGCGGGTGGGGTGCATGCCGGCGCTAACTCCTCCTAGGCGGGTGCCGAGCTGGTCCAGAGTGTTGGAGGTAGCCCGATAGCCGGCTTCGATCAGCTCGTCGGTCTTGTCGAAGGCGAACATCGAGATCTGCTCGACCCGGGGTTGGACCAGCACCAGCGGGGGACCCTTCCAGTCGCGAAGCTGGGCTTCGATCTGGGTCTGCATGACGATCTCGAGCCCCCGGATATAGGTCGCGGCAAACCCCTGGGTCTCGGTTTCAGAGCGAAGCACGCTGGTGGCTGCCACATTGATCGCCAGGATGGGTCCCTGGCCCAGCGAAGCCGCCATGCGAACCGGCAGATTTTCGACTACCGCGCCATCCACGTAGGCACGGCCGTTGATCTCCCGAGGCGGGAAGATGCCCGGTAGGGCGCAGGAAGCTGCCACCGCATCGGCCACCCGGGCGCTGCGCAGTCCGGGCAGGCCCCACATGACTTGCATCCCGGAGTGTAGGTCGACGGTATTGATCAGGAGCCGTCGCTGGAGATCGTCAAAAGTGACATCGCCGACGAGATGATCGATCAGGGTCTCGAGGGGTTCTTTGCGGTAGAGAGCGGGGGCGAGCAATCGGCGGAAGGCGACATCGGCCCGGGCCACCTGGAACACATCCCGGCGCCGGACCAGCCGGGCTTTGGCCTCCATATGGCGAGTGGGCACCCCGGCGGCCCAGGCAGCAGCGATGAGGGAGCCGATACTTGATCCGACCACCAGGCTGGGCACCAGCTCCCGCTCTTCCAGGGCACGCAGGACGCCAATATGGGCCAGTCCTTTGAGCCCACCACCGCTTAGCACTAGAGTAAAGGGACTGTCGGGTATCACTCGGTTGCCCGGGGTATAGGTGGCAGCGTCTGGAGCCAGGGCAACCACAATTTGCAAGAATCGTGCGCCCCGGCGCGGTGAGAGCCAGCCGACGGGCCGTGTGCCGGCCGAGCTACTGGAAGCGTAACGCACGTCACGGGAGCAGGATGCCACAGAGCGCGCTGCTCAAGAAGCTGCGGAATGATGGGTTCTTCCAATTGGGACTCCTGTTCGTGGCCGTGGTGGTCCTGGCGGCGGTCTTTGCCCCCTGGCTGGCTCCCGAAAATCCGGTCACCGGTGACCTCCGGGGTGCTTACCTGGTAAAGCCAGGTTCCCGTTTTCTGCTGGGCACCGACACCCAAGGCAGAGACGTCCTGAGCCGGGTTCTCTACGGCGCCCGGCTTTCCCTCTCCGTTGGCCTGATCTCCCAGTCGGTTTCGGTCACCGTAGGTGTCCTTCTCGGATTGATAGCCGGCTACTATGGCCGTTGGGTCGATGCGTTGGTGATGCGGCTGGCCGACATTACCCTCGCCTTTCCGACCTTGCTTCTGCTGATTGCCGTTGCGGCCGCGGTACGCCCCTCCTTGCTGATCGTCTTTGTCGTCATCGGCCTGGTGGGGTGGGCCGGGATGGCCCGCCTGGTACGCAGCCAGGTCCTGGTCCTTCGGCGGGCCGAGTTCGTGCTGGCGGCGCAGGCACTGGGCGCGCGGGACCGGAGAGTGGTCCTTCGTCACCTGCTCCCCAATGTCCGCACCCAGATCATCATCGCGGCTACTCTGGGGATCGCCGGCGCCATCATGGCCGAGGCCGCCCTGTCCTTCGTGGGTCTCGGCGCCCAGCCTCCCACACCCAGTTGGGGCGCTATGGTGGCGGACGGACGCGACCTCCTGCGGGTGGCTCCCTGGGTATCGTTTGCCCCCGGCCTTGCCATCGGTGTGGCGGTCCTGGGATTCAACCTGGTGGGCGATGGACTGCGGGAGGCATATGATCCCAAGCTGCACAGTGAGAGGTGAGTGGTGACGACTCGATCACCGCTTACTGCTCACCGCTCACCAGGATACGATGTGGCTGCCCTACGCGCTGCCGAGTTCCCCTGGACCCGCGACACGATCTATCTCAACCACGCCAGCGTAGGACCGCTGCCGGAGCGGACCCGCCAGGTGCTGGACGGATTCAACCGCAAGCGAGCCGCTCCCTTTCAGCTTCCCGACCGGGAGCTGATGATGACCCTCGCCGAATCCCGAAGACTGAGCGCAGCGCTGATCAATGCCAGTCCGGAAGAGATCGCGCTGACCATCAACACTGGGTTCGGCGTGAGCCTGGCCGCCCGTGCGCTTCCGCTCCAGGCCGGCGACATCGTGGTGGCGAGCGACCGTGAATTTCCGGCCAACGTGTATCCCTGGATGATGCTCAAGGACATCGGAGTAGCGCTGGAGCTTGCCCCCACCACGGCCGAGGGCTGGCCCGACGAGGAGTATCTCTTGGACCGGGTCAGGGATCCCAGAGTCCGGGTGCTGGCGGTCTCGCTGGTGCAGTTCAGTAATGGCTATACGGTCGACCTGGCCCGCCTTTCCAGTGCGACTCGAGCGGCAGGAACCTACCTCGTGGTGGATGCCATTCAGGGGCTGGGACACGTCCCACTGGATGTGCGCCGTACGCCGGTGGACGTCCTCGCCTGCGGAGCTCAGAAATGGCTCCTGTCCCCCTGGGGGTCGGGTTTCGTGTACGTACGGCGGGAGCTGATCCGGGAGCTCCGGCCGGCGATTACCGGCTGGATGGCGTTCGAGGGTACCGACGACTTCACCCGCCTCACTGAATACAACGACACCCTGCGAGGCGATGCCCGCCGGTTCGAATTGATCACCCTGCCGTACCAGGACTTTGCGGGGATGAACGCCTCCCTGGCGCTGCTGCTCGAGCTCGGCATTGCCAACATCAGCAGACATCTGCGGACGTTGCATGAGCCGGTGCTCGCCTGGGCGGCAAACGCCGATGCTCGGGTGGCGTCGCCCCAGGACGAAAGAGGTTCCGGTATCCTCTGCGTTGCCCCCCGCGATGTCGGGACGGCCTTCCGCGCGCTGAGGGCTGCCGGTATCGTCTGTAGCCTGCGTGAAGGCGCCATCAGGCTCAGTCCCCACGCCTACAATACCGTTGAGGACATGCAGCGAGTCGTAAACGCACTGGAGCAGTCATGAGCGCATTTGGCGATATGCTGGCGGCGGGATTTCAAGGTGAGGATCCGAGCCTGATCCTGGGCGCAGCTCTGGAGGGCGGCCAGGTCCACCGGGAGCCCAAGATCAGGGTGCCGCTCGCAATGACCAACCGGCACGGGCTCATCGCTGGAGCCACGGGCACCGGGAAGACCAGGACCCTGCAGCTGCTCACTGAGCAGCTCTCGTCGCACGGAGTACCGGTCTTTGTTGCCGACATGAAGGGCGACCTCTCTGGGCTGGCCATGCCGGGAGAGAGCTCAGACCGGGTCCAGGGTCGGGCCAATGATGTCGGGTGGGCGTGGCAGGCCAAAGGCGTTCCGGTCGAGTTCGTCAGTCTCACCGGAAACTCGGGCGTGCAGCTCCGGGCCACGGTCACCTCGTTCGGTCCTCTGCTGCTGGGCAAGGTTCTCTCGCTCAATCAGACCCAGACCAGCGTCCTGGCCATGGTGTTCAAGTACGCGGATGACCATGAGCTGCCACTGCTGGACTTTCAGGACCTCAGGGCCGTGCTTCAGTTTCTGAGCTCGGAGGCTGGAAAAGCCGCCCTGGCTGAATACGGGGGCATGTCGAGCGCATCGGTGGGAGTTTTGCTGCGAAAGATGGTAGAGCTCGAGGCTCAGGGTGCCGGCCAATTTTTCGGCGAGCCCGAGTTCGACGTCCAGGATCTGGTCCGGACGACCTCGGATGGGAGAGGGATCGTCACCTGCCTGGAGCTGCCCGACGTGGCGGACAAGCCAAGGTTGTTTTCCACCTTCATGATGTGGCTGCTGGCCGAGCTGTACCACAACCTGCCCGAAGTCGGCGATCTCCCCAAGCCCAAGCTGGTGTTCTTCTTCGATGAAGCGCACCTGCTGTTCGAGGACGCTCCCGGGGCATTCCTGGATCAGGTGCAGCAGGTGGTGCGGCTGATCCGCTCGAAGGGGGTGGGCGTTTACTTCGTGACCCAGACGCCCAAGGATGTGCCGGACGAAGTGCTGGCCCAGCTGGGGAACCGGGTGCAGCACGCCCTCCGGGCTCACACCCCGGACGACGAGAAGGCCCTCAAGGCAACGGTGCGCACCTTTCCCAAGACGGAGTTCTACGATCTGGCGGAAACCCTCACCTCACTGGGTACCGGTGAGGCAGTGGTGAGCATGCTCAACGCCCGCGGCGTCCCGACTCCGGTTGTGGCCACCCGGCTCATTCCACCGTCATCGCGCATGGCTCCGCTCACGCCCGCGGAGCTGGCCGCCGACATTAAGGAATCGGATCTGCTGGCCGAATACGGCAAGGCGATCGACCGGGAGAGCGCCCGAGAGATGCTGGCTGCCCGGCTGACGCAGTCTGCCTCCGCGCCGGGCCAATCGGAGCGAGACTCTCCCGAGCGGCCCGGCAAGTCGATCGGTGAAATGGCGGGTGACGTGGTGGATTCACCGACGGGAAGAACGGTGGTGCGCGAAGTGATCCGGGGACTGTTCGGGCTGCTCGGCGCCAGGGTGCCCAGGGCACGAAGCAGCACCCGACGAAGCCGATGGTAGCCTAGGGCCCGAGTACCAGCCGAACGTAGTTCTTCTTGCCCTTCCGGAGAATTACAAAGCGGCCGTCGGGCGGCCCCTGCAGCTGATTTTCATCCAGCTGC
The DNA here is from genome assembly GCA_965652025.1 of uncultured Gemmatimonadales bacterium. Classification (GTDB taxonomy): domain Bacteria; phylum Gemmatimonadota; class Gemmatimonadetes; order Gemmatimonadales; family GWC2-71-9; genus CAVVWJ01. Next base: position 15,956 of record CBFGTM010000030.1, on the reverse strand, counting down.
AAATCGGTCGCCTCGATTGGCTCGTCGTTCAGGTAAAACCCCTTGCCCTGGATACCCCGCCGGGCATCGGCCTTCGAGCTGGCCAACCCGCTCGCCACCAATAGCTCCACGACCGGGAGCTTGCCCCCCCACTCCGACCGGGACACCTCTCGAGTGGGCATCTCGGGCAGCGCCGCCACATCGACCGTCTCTCCCCGATGGGTCGAGCCCCGGCTGAAGAGCGTAGCACTGGTTCGGATGGCTTCGTCGGTGGCCGCTGGGCCATGCACCGTGCTCGTCACCTCCCGCGCCAGGAGTCGCTGGGCTACCCGCTTGCCGGGTTCGCGCGCGTGCTCGGCCACGGCAGCCGAAATTTGGTCCAGTGGGAGAAAGGTGAAGAGCTTGAGGTATCGTTCGACGTCCCGGTCGTCGGTATTGATCCAGAACTGGTAAAACTGGTAGGGAGTGGTCTTCGCAGGATCGAGCCAGATATTCCCCACCTCACTCTTCCCGAATTTGCTTCCGGAGGTATTGGTGATCAGGGGGAACACCAGGCCGTAGGCCTGCCGACCTTCGCGCTTACCGATCAGCTCGATGCCCGCGGTGATGTTGCCCCACTGGTCGCTGCCTCCGATCTGAAGCTCGCACTGCTCGGTTCGGAACAGATGCCAAAAGTCGTAGGCCTGAATGACCATATAGCTGAACTCGGTATAGCTGATGCCGGTCTCCAGCCGGCTTCTGACGCTCTCTTTCTGAAGCATGAAGCCCAGCGTCAGGTGCTTGCCGGTGTCCCGCAAGAATTCCATGAGGGGCAATTTCCGGAGCCAGTCTGCGTTGTTGCGGAGCCGGGCTCGGTTGGGTGCAGAGCGGTCGAAGTTGAGAAACCGGGCCACCTGGTGCTTGAGCGCCTCGACGTTCCGGTCAACCTCCTGGACCGGAAGAATGGGACGCTCGGCGCGCTTGCCACTGGGGTCCCCTACCAGCCCGGTACCCCCGCCGATGAGGATGATAGGCGTGTGCCCCAGCCGCTGAAGCCAGGCGGCACCGAGGATGGGAACCAAGCTGCCGACGTGCAGGGAATCGGCGGTGGGATCGAGCCCCACGTAGGCCGTGACGGGTCCTCGCTCCAGCCGATCCTCGGTTCCCGCGGTGGCGTCCTGTAAGAGCCCGCGAGCCGTCAAAGTTTTAAGCACTTGACTCATAGGCGCCAATGGTACCCGCTGGTTTCAGGCCTGGCAATTGGCTAGTTTGCGCAGATGACCCACCCTCAGGATCCGATAGATCCTCAGGATCCGATGGATCCGCTACAGCATCATGATCCCGAAATGAAGCGTGACCGGCTGTGGCGTCTCAAGTCGGCTCGGCTTTCGCCCCGGGCCCGGCGCAACATCCTGGTCGGGGTACTGGCTTCGCTGGCGTTCGTACTGGCGGTGCTGGCGGCGGCGTGGAGTCGCGCCTGCGCCGGCAATTCCTGCCCCTCGATCGAGGAGCTGGGTGGCTACGATCCCAACCAGGCATCGAAGGTGTATGCCGCGGACGGACGGCTCATCACCGACCTGGGCCTGGAGCGGCGCACCGTAATCCCGCTGGGCGAGATGTCGCCCTACCTCAAGGCTGCCTTCCTGGCGACCGAGGACAAGCGCTTCTACAAGCACCACGGGATCGACTGGTACCGGGTTTTCGGGGCCATTCGGACCAACGTCTTCGCGCTTCGATTCGCGGAGGGGTTCTCCACCATCACCATGCAGCTGGCCCGGAACATCTGGGATGAGGACATCAGCGGCCGGGACAAGTCACTGGGCCGCAAGCTCCGGGAAGCTCACGTCGCTCTCGAGATCGAGCGGAAGTATCCCAAAGACAAAATTCTGGAGATTTACCTGAACCAGATTCCGCTGGGAAACGGGGCCTATGGCGTGGAGGCGGCCTCCCAGCGGTACTTCGGCAAATCGGTGCGCGACCTCAACGTGGCCGAAGCGGCGACGCTGGCTGCCATTCCCAAGGCCCCGTCGCGCTACAACCCCAGAAGAAATCCCAACTTGAATGTGCAGCGGCGAAACACGGTGGTGAACCTGCTGCGCGATAATGGTCTGCTGAACACCGAAGAGGCCGAGCGGTGGAAGGCATATCCGCTGCTGCTCTCCTCCCATTCGGATTACAGCGGAGTGGCGGAGTACTTCGTCGAGTATGTCCGGCAGCAGCTCGAGGCACGCTTCGGCCGGGAGCTCTATACCTCCGGGTACCGGATCTATACCACCCTGGATCTCGACATCCAGCAGGCAGCCGAGCGTGCGCTGGAGGCTCGGCTTGAGGCCATCGAGAGCGGCGCCGACGGCAAGTTCCCCCACGACACCTATCGCCAGTATCTCGAATCCAAGAGCGACAACAGCGACGACAACAGCAGGACCACGACTCCATACCTGCAGGGCCTCGTGGTCACGCTGGAGGCAAAGACCGGACACATCCGGGCGATGGTCGGCGGGCGGGACTTCGAGGACAGCAAGTTCAACCGCGCTACCCAGGCCCTGCGCCAGCCCGGGTCCACCTTCAAGCCCATCGTGTACGCGGCTGCCCTGGAAGCCGGCTACCCGCTGTCGCACGTGATGGTGGACGATCCACTCAGCGTCGAGCTCGATCCCGCCCAGCCGCCTTGGGCTCCGCAGAACTACGACCTGGAGTTCGACGGGCCGATGACGCTTCGCCGGGCTCTGTACCTGTCCCGCAACATCATCGCCATCAAGCTGGGCATGGAGGTGGGCGAGCAATCGGTCATCAGTGAGGCGGCAAAGTTCGGACTCACCACCCGAATTCCCGCGTTCCCCTCGATTCACATCGGGTCAGCCGACGTGATTCCGCTGGAGATCATTGCGGCCTACACCGCGTTCGCCAACCTGGGGACCCGGACCATCCCCAACGGCATCCTGCGGATCGAGGATCGGGAGGGGAAAATCATCTGGCAACCGCCGGTGCGAACCGCGGCCGTCATGGACACCCTGCATGCCTGGCTCATGACCGATGTGTTGCGGGACGTAGTTCGTCACGGCACCGCGGTGGGCTCGGTGGGATCGCGGATCAACTTCCCAGCCGGCGGCAAGACCGGGACGACCAACGATGGCAACGATGTCTGGTTCATCGGGTTCACCTCGGAAATGGTCACCGGCATCTGGATTGGCTTCGATCAACCGCAGAAGATCAAGGGCAATGCGCAAGGCGGAGTACTGGCGGCCCCGGCATGGACCGCAATGATGCGCGAGGTTTACGAGAGACGCAGTCCTCCGCCGGCGTGGCCCCGACCGGCGGGTCTCGCGGCGCTGGACGTGGACAAGACCACCGGCTATAAAGCCACGCCCTTCTGCCCCAAGGATGTGCACTATATCGAGTCGTTCATTCCGGGGACCGAGCCGGCGGCGTTCTGCCCGGTCCACTCACCCTTCGGGTCGATGGGTGGTGTGATGGGCGGCAGTGGACCTGAGGCTGTCCCGGGGACCGGGACAGTTCCCGGCGCGCCCGCGGGTGGAGCTCCCAACCAGCAGCAAACCAGTGGGGGAACCGCAACCAGCGGCGGCACCGCCGGGGTCATGGGGGGAACCGGCCCCGCACCCAATCAGCAGCCTCCGCCGCGCTGAGTCGCGGGCCCGCCGGCTGGCGGCTCGCTGGCTACTGCCGGTCGACCTTCCTCCAATTGAGCACGGCGCCCTGCTGGTCGGTCCTGAGGGCAGGATCGAAGCCGTAGGCCCAGACGCGCAAGTCCCCCGTCCTCCGCACCTGCCTTCGCTCGAGTTTGCAAACAGCGTCCTTCTTCCCGGACTGATCAACACCCATACTCACCTCGAGCTCACCGGTCTCGAGGGACAGGTATCCGATCGCGAATTTCCGACCTGGATCAGGCATCTCCGGCAGATCAAGAACACTCGAGGTCCCGGTGATTACCTGGCCGCGGCACGTCAGGGTCTGCAGGACTGTTACGCGGCGGGGGTGACCACCGTGGCAGATACGGGCGATTCCGGGGCGGTCATTCAGGCGCTCGCCGAGGCAGGCGGATCCGGTATCGCCTACCAGGAAGTCTTCGGACCCGACCCGGCGCAGTTGTCCGAGTCCCTCTCCGGCCTCCAAGCGCGAGTGGAGGAGCGTTCCAGCTGGGCGACCGGCCGGGTTCGCTTGGGCCTCTCACCTCATGCCCCCTACTCGGTAAGCGGTCCGTTATTCGAGGCAGTGTCCGCCTGGGCGAAGACCGAACGGCTGCCGCTGGCTGTCCATGTTGCCGAGTCACCCGCGGAGACGCAGTTTGTGCAGGCCGGTGCAGGACCCTTCGCCCAGGCCTGGCTCGCGCGCGGCATTGAGCTGCCTGCTTCCCGGGGCCGAACACCGGTCGAGTGGCTGGATCAGCATCGGGTGCTGACCGAGCGCACTCTGTGTATTCACGCAGTCCAGGTCACGTCTCGAGACGTTGAGCGGCTGGCCGACACCGGCGCGGCCGTGGCTCACTGCCCGCTGTCGAACCAGGCGCACGGGCATGGTGCAGCACCCCTGGGGGCCTTTCTTGCGGCGGGGGTCCGGGTTGGCCTGGGCACCGACTCGGTGGTGAGCGTGGGCCGCCTCGACCTGCTGGCCGAAGCCCGGTTGGTGCAGAAGCAGGTTGGTCTCACTGCCGACCAAGCGCTGGAGCTCTGCACTCGGCAAGCCGCCCGAGCACTCGGCCTCGATGACACCGGTACTCTTCGGCCCGGAAAGTGGGCCGACTGTACCGTCATACGGTTGCCACCGGGAGAGGGGACACCCAGCGACCGGGTGCTGGCGAGCTCTCCGGATCATGTCCTGCTGACCTGTGTAGCAGGGAGAGAAGTGTACCGCGCCTCATGAAGACCCAGCGGCATGCAGCCATTCTCCGCGTGGTCCGCGAACAGCGCATCGAAAGTCAGGATGAGCTGCGAGAGGCGCTTTCTCAGCAGGGCTTCGTGGTCACCCAGGCTACCCTATCGCGCGACATTCGTGAGCTGGGGCTGGCGAAGCTGGCCGATCCGGGCGGGGGAGCATACTACACCCATCCGCACCGGGGCGCAGTGCGACCGGAACTGGCGCAGGTGCTTCCGGCGCTGCTGGTCAGCGTCGACGGAGTGGGGCCGTTTCTGGTGCTGAAGACTGCCAGCGGATCGGCCGGGGCGGTGACCGAGGCGCTGGATCAGGCAGGATGGTCCGAGATCGTGGGCACTATTGCGGGTGATGACACCGTATTGGTGATCACCAGAAGTCATAGGCTGCGGCGCGAAGTCGCCACTCGGATTCAGCAACTGCTCAGGTAGACGCTGCCCGAATTTCCTTGAGCCCCGGGCTTCCACCCTGCCAGAGGCGGGCCCAGGAGCCCAGGGTTCCGGCTTCTCAATTCGTCATCCGCAGTGGTGATTTGCCGGACCAACGGGCGAGCTTCAACTTCCCTTGCTGCTCTATCAGCGCTCTATTACGATATTTACAACTACCTGCGCCGTTTCCGTCAGCACGGGGCCGCGGCATGGTTCTCGCCACGGATGTGCCCAGTCCGGCGTGGCAGGTCGGTTCCATCCACCGATTGCGATTTCGGGAGAATGTCCGTGCGGTGCCTGGCATTGAACGCCTCCTTCGAGCCGTTGACCATGGTCCCGGTGCGTCGTGCGCTCCGCCTGGTCATCGAGGGTAAAGCCGAGATTGTGGAATCGGACGGGGGCGACGTCGTTCGAAGTGAACGGCTGACGCTACCCAAACCCGCAATCATCCGGCTCGTCAAGTTCGTCCACGTTCCCCGCCGCTTCCGCCGTCAAGTCACCAACACATTCCTCTTCGCTCGCGATGGCTACCGCTGCCAGTATTGTCATCGGGGCCAGTCAGATCTGCGCCACCGCGAGTGTCTGACCCGGGATCATCTGGTACCGCTGTCTCGGGGTGGAGACAACGACTGGACCAACGTGGTGACTGCGTGCAGCTCCTGTAATACCCGCAAGGGGAATCACCTGCCGCAGGAGTGCGGCATGCACCCCATGGTGCCACCGCACGAGCCTCACTTTGTGCACCTCTCCTGGGCAGTGCGGCGGCTCTCGGTCACCCAGGCCAAGTACATCAAGCTCTTCTATGGCGATGAGGCGCTCCGCGCCCTGGGCGGCACCGTCTGACCTTCCGGGTTACCCGTCTCAATGCACTGTGAAATGCCCACTCCGCGCTTCCAGGCGCAGGCTCGGTAGTCCAGCAAGTCGGAGCAAGAAGCGCGTCGCCCCTCTGCCGAGTGCGTCTCCCAGGCTTCCATCTTCGTCTTCATCCCGATCCAGGTCGCCGGCCAGGAAGCGCTCCAGCTCGTCCAGATCCGAATCCGAGAGGGTGCCGACCTGGAGCGAGGCGGCGTAGTAGTAACGTCCCGCGTCCGCGGGCCGCACGTTCACCTGATAGGCAAAGGCGAGAGCCGCCCCCAGCGCATCCAGCGTGGCATAGCGGCGCTCCTGGCGTGCCGCGCCAACCAGGGTGAGCAGCGTGTATTGGTCCAGCAAGGGTTCATGGCGCACCAGGACATCCCACTCGACCTGGCGCTCGAAGGTGTCGAACCACGCCCCCCGGGATCGCCAGACTTCCACCCGGTAATGCAGTCTGACCGGAAGCCCGGAACGAAGAGCCGCCAGCCACCGGCTGGTGCTCCCCAACATGTTTTCTGATCGGATGATTGGTGCGCGAGCTCCGTTCGGTGCGGAGTCGGTCAGGGCAATGCGAAGTCGAACGTCTCCCTGATCCTGCCCCATAACCCGGCCCGGGGCGCCCGCGAGTGCGCTGGTCAGGAGGAGCATCCGGCCGGTCCACCGCAGCATCCGGAGGAGCCCCGTCAGCCGCGGCGTCACTAGAACCGGCGTTGCAGCCTGACGATGAACTTCACCGGCTCCCCCGAGGACGCGCTCTTGGCCAGATAGGCACCGATCTCGCCGGCATCGAGGCCCAGACCCAAGTCCAGCGACCACTCGCTCAAGACCGGGAGACGATTGACCGGCACCTGACCGGGCCCGCTTCCCGCCAACCAGCCCTTGCCGGCATTGCTGAAGATCACCAGGTCCGCCTCTTCGATACCGATGAAGCGGCCGGGGCGATTTCCTTCCTGGTCAGGGAGTCGAAAACCCAGGTTGAGTCCCACCCGGGTTCGCACTTCCACCTGCGTTGCGATGATGCGATCACAGAGGGCGGGCTGCGCCGGGTCGCTGAAGCCCTCGGGTGCGCAGTCGAAGGTGCGAAAGTCGAAGCCGGGAAGAATGTCGGGGCCACCCAGTGAGACCCGCTGTTGGACCGGCAGCCGGTCCTCGCCGATCCAGCCTTCGGCCAGCAGCCGCGCGTTCACCCGGAGGGCGGGTGTCAGCCGGTTATACCTTCGCACATCGATGAGAAGCCGGTCGGTCGCATACCCGCCCCCGGTCTGCGGGTTCGGGCGCACTACGGTGGGAAGAGCCACCGGAGCGATATCATCGCTGGTGGAGCGCTCGAGCCGGCTTCGAATCATCCATCCGGTGTTGGGCCGGTCCTGGTCATTCCGGGTGTCGTATTCCAGCAGCAGACCGGTGGTGAAATAATGCCCATCGTCGATCAGAGGATTGCGCCGCCAGGTATCGCTGTTGCGAAAGAGAGACCATGGATCGGTTGCGCGGACCGAAGTCTCCGCGTCCCTGCTGAGTGAAAACTCAACCCGGAGTCCAGCGGCGGGCTTGATGTACGCGAAGCCGCTGATTCCTTCCCGCTCGTAGTAGTCACGGTAGTCCCGCTGCAGCAGAAAGGCCGCCCAGCCCGATTCACTCAGCGAGAGCGGCTGCTCCTCGATTGACTGGACTTCGCTGTAAAGGCGCGCTCCAAATCCAAACTCGGTGCTCCCGGTAAACCGAAGGTCCGCTCGAGCCACGTACCCGAAGTCGCTGCGGAGGTCGGTGCTCGATCCTGCGGTCCGCAGAATTCCCCGGAGGTCAAGCCGGGCATAGCTCTTGTCAGAGGGCCGGAACTCGAAGAGGGGTCCAAAGAGGATGGGCAGCCCTTCGATCCGGTTGTAGGTGCCTCCAGTCCCCAGTGAGAGGGTGGTGCGGATGCGTCCGGTCTGGAAAGTTGCCTTGGCGGTAGCGATCTCACCCAGTGTTCGCCGTCGCTCCCGCAGGCTCAGCAGCCCATCGCTTCCCCGCACGACGGGTGCGGCATCCCAGTACACCCGCTCCGCTCCACGGTGCTCGACCTGCTCAGAGCGCAGCAGCCGGCCGCCGACCACCAGAATCTCCCCTTCGACCGAGGCACCGGGCAGCAGGTACAGAGTACCGTTTGCCACCGCGATTCCGCCGGTCACGCGGCCGGCAATGCGCAGCGAGCCCCGATAGAGTGCGAGCTTCCCTTCGAACCGGCTTCCCGGCGGCAAGGTAACATCGCCCTGCATCCGGGTGGTTGCCGAGTCGTTGTAGAAGGCGATCAGATCAGTGACCACGTCAGTCGGTGGACCCCCGCGCACCAGTGAGTCAATCGGACGCGCGTTGGGGTCGATCACGATGACACTGTCCTGTCCCAGCAGCGGGCGGACCAGCGTCAGCATGAGGCAGCATGCCATCAGGCGCATGGATGTCCTGGGTGCGAGCACGATGGAGTTACAGCTCGACGTCGGCGCTCTTTTCTACTCCGAGCCGCCGCATGCGCCGGTACAGGTTGGCCCGGTCGGTCTGCAGAATTCTGGCGGCTTCGGCCATGTTGCCTTGGGCCTGCGCTACGGCCGAGGCGATCAGTTCGCGCTCGTAATGGTCGAGAGCGTCGGTCAGGGATCGGCCCAACAGGGCAGGGGAGGGGGAGCTGATCGGTGCGTTGCCTCGTAGGACCTGGCGAACCTCGGGGCCGTCGATCAGCGGACCACTGAGAATGCTCAGCCGCTCGACCAGATTGGCCAGCTCCCGTACGTTGCCCGGCCAAGAGTACGCGGCGAGCGCGGCCAGGGCATCATCGTTGAACCTGGCGGCGTGTCCGGGGCGGACCCGCTCGGCCAGATGGGTCACCAGCGCAGGCAGATCCTCCAGCCGCTGCCGCAGCGGCGGAAGCTCGATGGGAAACACACTAAGCCGAAAGTAGAGATCCTCTCGAAAGCTCCCGCTGACTACGGCGTCGCTGAGCTGCCGGTTGGTGGCGGCGATGATCCTGGTGTCGATCCGGGTCGAGTTCTCGGCCCCGATCCGCTGCAGCTCACCGGTCTCCAGAGTGCGGAGGAGCTTGGCCTGGGCCTCCTGACTCAGGTCGCCGACCTCGTCCAGGAAGAGAGTGCCGCCGTCGGCCAGCTCGAAGCGGCCGAGTCGGCGTTCGGTCGCGCCGGTAAAGGCTCCCCGCTCGTGGCCAAACATCTCGGACTCGACCAGGTCCCGGGGAATGGCGGCGCAGTTGACGGTGACGAATGCCCGGCCCTTGCGTCGGCTGGCTGCGTGAATGGCGGCGGCAACGAGCTCCTTGCCGGTCCCCGACTCCCCGGTGATCAGGACCCGTGCCTCGGTCGGGGCAACTCGCGCAATGAGGGCTCGCACCTGCTGCATAGCCGGCCCGCTGCCGATGAGGCTGCCGCGGCGGCCCAGCTCCGCCTGCAACGCGCGATTCTCCGCCCGGGTTCGATTCAGCTCCAGGGCCGCTCGAACCGTCACCAGCACGGCCTCAGGGCTGAGCGGCTTTTCCAGGAACTGAAACGCGCCCAGCTTCACGGCCCGCACCGCATCAGTGAGTTGGGCCTTGCCGCTCATCATGATCACCGGCGGTGCCTCCCCCCGGTCGCGCATCAGCGAGAGGGTTTCCAGGCCGTCCGGTCCCGGGGGCATCAGCAAGTCGAGCAAGACGACATCTGGGTCGGCTTCTTCCAGCAGCAACAGGGCCGCATTGCCGTTGGGTGCCTCGGTGACGCCGAATCCTTCGCTTTGCAGCAGGGCACCCAGCATCCGCCGGATGTTTGCCTCGTCATCCACCAGGAGGACTTGCGCGCCATCGCTCATTTAGTGGCCATTCGCACCACGAATGTCGCGCCACCGCCGGGTGTTTCCAGCAAGGCGATCGAGCCGCCGTGCATTTCTATGGTCTGCTTGACCAGCGCCAATCCCAGACCGGTCCCACCCGGCTTCCCGGTGCAATACGGATCGAAGATCCGGTCGGCCAGCTCGGGCGGAACTCCCGGACCGTGGTCGCGGATCTCGATGCGAACGCCTCCGCCTCCATTCTCCGGACCGGAGATGATCTCCAGCTGCCCCTGTTCCTCGCATGCCTCGGCGGCATTGCGCAGGATGTTGCTGAAAGCGCGCCTCAGGGGGTCGTAGTGCCCCAGCACTACCGGCGTCTGCGGGTCGAGTTCGAGGCGCGCCTCCATGGTCCCGGGAAGTGAGGTCCGGCTCAGCTCGGCCAACAGCTCGGTGAAATCGACCGGGGCCGCCGGGCCTTCGGGTAGTCGCCCGAACTCGGTGAATTCCCGAGCCAGCTGCTCCAGCCGGTCGGCCTCGGCTGCGAGCACCTCGACGGTCTCACGCTGGGCGCTACTCGCGCTCCGGGAGAGCTGCGCGATTGCGAGGCGCATCGGGGTCAGCGGATTCCGCATTTCGTGGGCGACCCGCCTGGCGGTCTCACGGAAGGCCCGGAGCCGCTCGGCCTCGAGTTCCTGGCTTCGTGCCCGCTCGAGTCCGCCGGCCATTTCGCGCAGCGCAGTCCGCAAGGCGGCAAACTCCGGCGCGCCCCGGCGAGGTCGGTCCGGCGGAAGCGGCTCCATCCGCCGGATGTTGCCGGTCCACCCGATGAGGTCCTCGATGGGGCGGCTGAGCTGGCGAGAGAGATGACCTCCGAACCGGATGGAGGCATAGATGAAGGCGCCTCCCACCAGCAGGATCAGAAGCCCGAGACCAGCGTAGTAGTAACGCTGGAAAGTATCCGCCCGCTGAAACTGGCCAATGGCGCTGTTCAACTTGGTGGCGTGATCGGCCAGAGCCCGGCGCTCCTCGATCTGCAGCCGAGTCGAGTCGATTGTTTGCAGCAAGACCCTTCCCGAAGTGGCTACGCCTTCAATGGCATCGCGGGCGCCGGGGGCGCGGGTCGTCGAACGGATGGTCAGACCCCAGCCCAGGATCGCCAGCGCGGTGGGGACCGCGCCCAGGCAGATCAGGATCAGGAGGATTCGCTGGTGAAAGGAAAGTCGCATGTCTGCCCGAAATTAAGCCGCGTCTCGGATCCCGGCCCGACCAACCGCAAGGCCGATTGCGCCTGCTACCCACTCCGACCATGGTACAGCCGAGTATCCCATAAGATGAGGAACAATTCCGAGCCCTACCAGAAGGACCAGGAGAAACCAGGGCCACTGGTGCCAACCCACTCTCGCCCGGCCGGTCCAGTAGCCGATGGGAGCCATCCACCCGACCAGCCACAGTCCGGTCAGCCAGGCAACCTCGCTCCCATAAGCGTAGTGAAATGGAACCAGCAGGCTCCACCCCAGGCTGGGGCTCAGGATCTGCTGTCGCCGCATTCGGATGGAGGCCGAGGTCCCCACTACCCAAAGCGTGTCGGCGCGCTCTCCAGCGGCTAGCCGTAATGGGGTCCCCGCAGGTCCCTGAAGCACGTCGTGCAACTGAAGCGCCGGGGGCCGGAGCCGCCAGGCTCGTGCCCGGGCGGGCAGCTGCACGACGAGATCTCGGCCCCCGGCCTCGACCGACATGACTCTGGCGCGTCGCTTCAGCAGCTTGAAGATCGCTGACCACTCTGGAGGGGGGCCGCTGGCCAGCATCTCGATCTCGAGATGGACCTGCCCGCTTCCGATTCGCTGGGCCAAACTGGCTGGCAGAGGTGTCGAGTCCCCCTCGATCGCCACCCCAGACACCGATGCGGAAGTGACCATCACCTCGTACCCGGCTGGGGGTCCCCACACAGCCCGGAGCTCATCGGAGGGTGCCCACGGCCGCAGCAGTGCCGCGGTTGCAGTCTGGGTCACCCACCAAGCCAGCACCCCTGCCAGGCTCAGAACTCCTGCTGCCCTGCGGCCGGGCCAAAGCACATGCCCATAGCGCAGACCCAGGATGACGCCGAGCCAGGATCCCACCGTGTTGGTAAGCAGATCGCTCAGGCTGGCATCACGACCTGGAATGACGAGGTATTGCAGTAATTCGACGGCAAACGAGATCAGGATCGCGGCGAGCACTACTGATCTGACCCGGAGCTGGAGCAGGGTCAGGCCGGCGCCTAAGGGGACGAATAGCAGGATGTTGTTCAGGACGTCCACTGCCCCCTGATCGCCGCAGACCAGACACCACAGGGAAGTACTCCGGGCCGCCGCGGCTTGTTGGGGGAGCGGGATGAGAGTGGTGACCGCGATGAGCAGCAGCCCGAAACCGGCGAGGAAGAGCCCAACCCGGTGCCGCGTGACTAGTACCGAACGATTGAACACGGCCCAGCCGGCGTTGGATCGGCTCACGACGTCCCGTTGGTTAGGGAGCTGTAGCCGGGACGGAGGCGGGGAGCTTGAGGTGACGCAGGGTGACGTAGAGCGCGGTGAGGGCCCGCAGCAGCCAGCCGAAGCCCACCCCGTAGATCACTCCCGCCAGACCCCATCGGGCCCCGAACGCTGCTGCCGGTATGGCGAGGGCTATCGAGGCCCAGCCCAGCAGATTGACCATCGAAAGCTCTCCAGGCGTGGCGAGCGCCGTCACCGTGGACTTGGTAAAGGCGTTCATGATCTTGGCGATGCCGCTGATCACGGCAGCAAGAAGGAGCGATCCCCCGAGATGATACTTCCCCTGGAGGAACCAGTGCTCGACAACGGGGGTGATAATCCAGATGACTGCAGACCCGGCCACGACCATAGCGGCCACCAACTTGGCCTCGTGGGCAATCAGCTGCCGGCGCTCGACCACGCTGTTCGCGACTCGAAGCCGCGGCAGCAGGGTATATCCCACCCCCATCTGCAATACCCGGAAGAGCGAGCCGGCGATGGCCGCCAACACGCCATAGGTGGCGAGATCGTGAAGGGGAAGGACATAAGGGATAATGAGCCGGTCGAGCTGAATTAGAACCAGGCCCGCGGCATTCAGCCCCGCAAATGAGAAAGCCTCGGACCAGGGAAACCAGGTCTCCCGTGGCCCTTTGCTGGCCCGCTCCCGAAACAGTACCGACCAGCCGTACACCGCCGCGGCGAGAAATCCCAGTGCCGAGATCACCAGCGGCAGCCTCGCCTCCCGGTGGTGGGACACCAGCACGGCTGCGGCCGCAATCAGCAGTGCCAGGTTCGGACTCTGGGTGAGTGCCAGGGAGATGGCGTAGCGTCGCTCGCTCTGGAACTGAGCTCCGGCCACCGCCATAGCTCCCCCGGCGATGGTAGACACGAACAGGACCAGGAGCAGGAGCGGCGACATATGGTATGCCGCCTCTGCGATGACGACGAACGCCACTGCTACCAGGAGAGATGCTCCCAGTGTCCGCCGCAGCAGACCGGGGCCGGCGTCGAGATGCCGGCGGTTCACAATGCCATCAACTCCGGCCGGGGCAAGGGAGTACCCCAGATTGGAGAGGGCGATCACCAGGGTAAAGAGGGCGTACTCAGTGGTCGGGAGCAGCCGGGCCAGCATCAGGTTGGCCCCGGCGAAGCCCAGCCCGGAGCCTCCATAGATGATGACGCTGCGGATGGTGGGGGAGGTCCACAGTATCCTCACACGCCGACTCCGCTGGCTCGGGACGCTATCATGATCGACCTGCAGGGAGGTCGCGGCGCGGCGCTCAGGTTCTCTCGCGCACCCGGTAGGCCCGTCGGTGGGGTGCTCGCAGATGAACGATGATCTCTCCTACCAGACCAAGTCCGATCAGCTGCACGCCAAGCGCCACGAGGAGCACGGCCAGCAGGAGCACTGGGCGGTTGGCGATGCCCTGGCCCTCAACCCGCTGAATCAGCAGGATCAGGCAGATCAAAGCCCCGAAGCCGAAAAACGCCGAACCGACCAATCCGAAGAATCGCAGAGGCTTCTCGGTGAACTTGGCCAGAAAGAAGAAGGCGGCAACGTCGAGGAGCCGACGAAGGTAAACCCCGGGACGGTAGATCCGGGTCCGAGTATCGCTCGGATGTTGAGGGAGCGGGACCTCTTCCACCCGGTACCCCTCCCGGATCGCCAGCGCCGGTATGAATCGGTGCAAGTCGCCATAGAGCGGAAGCGTCTCAGCGACCCTCCGCCGCATAGCGCGGACGCCGCAGGCCATGTCGTGGAACTGCTGTCCGGATACGCCCCTCAGAATGCTATGGAAGGCGCGCGACTGCATCCGGTTGAGCCAGCTGTCCAGCCGTGGCGAGCGGTTAGCGACCGCCATGTCGGCTCCATGCTCCACCGCGGCCAGGAGGGCGCCAATCCCCTCGGCTTGCACCTGGAAATACGCCGGCAAGGTGAGAATCAGATCTCCCCGGCTCTTCTCGATCCCGAGCCGCAGAGCCGCTGTTTCACCGAACTCGCGGGCGAATCGGAGTATCCGGATCCGCGGGGTCTCCCGGGCCAGCGTCACCAACTCAGCTGGAGGGGTAAAACGTCCGTCGAAAACCAGCAGAAACTCGTAAGGCTGCCCGCGAGCATCCAGCGCCTGCGCGAACGAGCGATACACGCTCAGCAGCTCGTCTGCCCGTTCCACCACCGGAACAACGACGGAAATCAGCCCATCGCCGGGCTGCATGAGAGGCTCGACCGATTCGGTTTTCGGCTCCATCAACATTCCTGTGCTCATCAGCGGACCTCCGCCGCAGCCGGGGTGTCGAACCAACCTTCCCGCTCGCTGCTGAGGGCCACCTCCGCTACCAGTCCCAGCATGAAGAGATAGAGCGCTACCCCGAGACTCAACAGCCCCGCACCCGGAAACACCAGAGCTGAAGCTTTTTCGGTGCTGAAATGCGTGAGACTGAAGAGCCAGAGACCGCCGAACACCACGGCAACCGCGATCGCCGGCAGAGCGGCAAGTGTGAAGCCGACCAGCGGCCGGGAACGGAACGAGGTGATCATTTTGAGCGTGAGCAGGTCCACCAAGACTTTGACCGTCCGGGAAATGCCATACTTGCTCTCGCCGTACCGCCGGGCGTGATGTCGCACCGGCATTTCGGCAATTCGGGCGCCCACACTGGCCGAGAGCGCGGGAATGAAGCGGTGCTGCTCTGCATAGAGTGCGATTCGGTCCAGCAGGTCCCGCCGGTAGGCCTTGAGGGAACATCCATTGTCGGTGATCGGCACGCCGGTGAGCCGGCGAATCAGCCGATTGGCAACCCAGGACGGCACCTTGCGAAGAAGCAACTTATCCTGACGGTTCCGCCGCCAGCCGCACACCAGGTCGTACCCTTCGTCCAGTTTGGCGATCAGCGCTGGGATATCGCGAGGGTCGTTCTGCAGGTCGCCGTCGAGGGAGACAACAATACGCCCGCGTGCGTGATCAAATCCGGCCATCATCGCCGCCGTCTGCCCCACGTTCTGCCCCAACCGCAAGCCAATCACGCGTTCGTCTTCAGCCGCGGCCCGCACTTGAGTCCAGGTATCATCCCTGCTGCCGTCGTCGACCAGAATGACTTCGAAGATTCCGGGAAATGCCTCCAGCGCCTGGAGGATCCAGTCCACCAAAGGCCGCACGTTCTGCGATTCATTGTAGAGCGGCGCTACGATAGACAGCTCGGGACTACTGGTGGCATGCGGCCGATTGACTGAAGCCATGTTGAGTTGGTCTCTCCCGATCCGAGTCGGACTGCGAAAATACGACCCCAGACACCAGGGGGCCAGCAATGGTCGTTCCGCCGCGGGCAGCTCGGAGGATCTCTCTAAGTCATTGGCAGCAAACGCCAAAACCAGGCGTTGCCAGAAGGAAGGGCGGGCCGGGAGTCAGTTCGCGGCAGTAGTGTTGCCGCTGCGCAACGAGCTGCTACCAGCCTCCCCGGCGTAGGAGTATGACGGGGACCGTCTTGAGCATGATGCGGAAGTCTTCGCCCACCGACTGGCGGCGGATGTACT
>CBFGTM010000029.1:0-48513 GCA_965652025.1 uncultured Gemmatimonadales bacterium | reverse complement strand
CTTGGAATTCCTCCGCGCTGGTCCAGACTCCCATCGCCAGCCCGGCCAACCCGGCGGCGCCGAGCGCGGTCGTTTCCACCAGATCCGGACGCTCGACCGGCACCCCGAGGAGGTCGGCCTGGAACTGCATCAGCCAGTCGTTCGCCGCCGCCCCGCCATCCACTCGAAGCGCCGGCACACTGAGGTGCTCTGCGGCAGTCATGGCTCTCAGCAGCTCGGCGCTGCTATAGGCCATTGACTCGAGTGCGGCCCGGACCAGGTGGGCCCGAGTTGTTCCTCGGGTAAGCCCGGTGATGGTGCCCCGCGCCTCGGGCTCCCAATACGGCGTGCCCAGTCCGACAAAAGCCGGAACGAAGTAGACCCCGGCCGTGTCCGGAACACTGCGGGCCAGACCTTCACTCTCCGCCGCCGTGTCGATGATTCGAAGGCCATCGCGAAGCCACTGGATAGCCGCCCCGGCGATAAACACACTTCCCTCGAGCGCGTACCAGGGCTCGCCGCGCGGGCCACAGGCGGCTGTGGCGAGCACTCCCGGCGGCGGATGAGGAGCGCGATCACCTGCCAGAACCAGGAGAAAGGCGCCGGTGCCGTAAGTGTTCTTGGCTCTTCCGGGAGCGACACAGCCTTGTCCGAAGAGCGCTGACTGCTGGTCGCCCGCCAGACCGCCGATCGGTAGGGACACGTCCAGGTGTGCCCTCGCCGTCTCGCCGATTACCTGCGAGGACTTTACCAGCCTCGGCAGGATCTCGCGGGGCACGCCGAAGAGATCGAGAAGATCGGGGCTCCAGTCGCGCTCGCGCAGGTCGTAGAGCAGGGTACGCGAGGCATTGGTGTGGTCGGTGACATGGACCGCACCGTTGGTGAGCTTGGCTACCAGCCAACTCTCGACCGTACCGGCTGCCAGCTCGCCCCGTGCGGCCCGCCGGCGGAGTGTCGCGTCGCGGAGCAGCCATTCCAATTTGGTGGCCGAGAAGTACGGATCTGCCACCAGACCCGTGCGCTCCCGGATCATCGGCTCCCTACCCGACATCCGCAGCTCCCGGCAGCGATCGCTGGTCCGCCGGTCTTGCCACACGATGGCGGGCGCCACCGGAGCGAGGGTTCGGCGGTCCCACACCACCACGGTCTCTCGCTGGTTGGTGATGCCGATGCCGACCGGCCGTTCGCGCGATCCAGCCAGCGCCTCGCGCATGGCCGCTATGGAAACCTGGAAAATTTCCTCTGCGTCGTGCTCGACCCAGCCCGGTTGGGGAAAGAACTGGGTGAACTCGCGGTAGCCCCGACCGAGCACCGAGCCGTCCTGCTGGATGACCAGGGCGGTGGAGCCCGTGGTGCCCTGATCCAAAGCCAGGATCGACGACACTAATCGATCACCCGAGTCACGTTCTGCGGCTCGACGATGCCGCGATCGGTGATGATGGCGCTGATCAGCTCCGCCGGCGTGACGTCGAACGCCGGATTCCAGACACCCACTCCCGTGGGGGCCGACGGGCGCCCATGCCAGGCGGTGATTTCCTGGGGTGAGCGCTCCTCGATGGGAATGGCCGACCCCCTCGGCGTGCCGGCGTCTATGGTGGAGGTCGGTGCCGCGACGTACAACGGGATGCCGTGGGCGCGGGCCGCCAGTGCCAGACCATAGGTCCCGATCTTGTTGGCGACGTCGCCATTGGCGGCGATGCGATCGGCCCCAACCAAGACCGCGCGCACATCGCCCAGCCGGAGGCGGCTCGCGATCATCCCATCGGCGATGAGCGTCACCGGCACGCCGCTGCGGGACAGCTCCCACGCGGTGAGCCGGCTTCCCTGGAGCAGCGGCCGTGTCTCCGGTACGATCACCGGAACGGTGCGGCCGCCGCGGTGCAGAGTGTATACCGGGGCCAGCGCGGTGCCGATGCCGCCGGTGGCGAGCGCGCCCGCATTGCAGATGGTGGCCACCGTAGCGCCCTCGGGAATAAGCGAGGCGCCTAGCGTGCCGATGCGCTGGCACATTCTGCCGTCCTCTTCCCAAATTGCATTCGCCTCATCCCGCAATGCCGGCTCGAGCGGCTCGCCGGCAGCGGCTGCTTTGGTGGCCCGCTGCTCCATCCGATTCAGCGCCCACCGAAGGTTCACTGCCGTCGGCCTGGTCGCAGCAAGCAGGTCACACGCAGCCCGAATCCTCTCCAGCTCTGGCTTCCCCGCTGCCCTACTGCCTCGCCGCCCCGCCTCCACCGCCACCCCCATGGCCGCTGCGATCCCGATGAGCGGGGCTCCCCGGACCCGGAGCGATCGGATGGCCTCTGCGAGCTGGTCGAGTGTACCCAGGTCGAGGTACCGCTCTTCCTCCGGCAAGAGAGTCTGGTCCAGAATTCGGAGCCCCTGGTCGGCGTTCCATCCAATCGGCGCAGGTATGTCGGTGGGCATGGGGAGAAGATAGTCGCGAGTCGCGAGTCACGAGTCACGATTAAGTCTGATGCTCGACGGACGCGTCCGGGATACCGGCCGACGTCATCCTATATAGGTTTGAGGTCTTCCAATCCGGAACCCTCGACTCTGGACTCGAGACTCGCGACTCGGACATGTTATCCACTCTCACATTCGACCTCACTGACGGAATCGCCCGGCTCACCATCAACCGGCCGGACAAGCTCAACGCTTTGAACGCGATTGTGATCGCCGAGCTGGGCGACGCGGTCACTCGAGTGGAGACCGATGCTGCTGTCCGGGGAGTGATCGTCACCGGCGCGGGGACCAAGGCGTTTGTTGCCGGCGCCGACATCGGTGAGCTGACCGAGCAGAATCCCGTCACCGGCCGCAACCGTGCCCTTACCGGCCAGCAGGTCTTCCGCCGTCTGGAGCGGTGTGGCAAGCCGGTCATTGCCGCGGTGAACGGGTTCGCCCTGGGGGGTGGCTGCGAGCTGGCCATGGCCTGTCATCTTCGGGTCGCCAGCGAGAATGCCAAGTTCGGTCAGCCTGAGGTGAAGCTCGGCATCGCCCCCGGGTACGGGGGCACTGTGCGGCTTCCCCGGTTGATCGGCCGAGCCCGCGCGCTCGAGCTCCTCCTCACCGGAGAGATGATCGATGCGGCGGAGGCGCTAAGGATCGGACTGGTGAACCGGGTGGTGACGTCCGACCGGCTGCTGCCCGAAACCGAGAGCCTGCTTCGAGCCATCCTGGCCAATGGCCCCCTGGCGGTGCGGGCGTGCCTCGAGGCGGTAGATGCGGGAGCGGAGATGGCAGTAGATCAGGCGCTCCTGTTGGAGGCTGGCTACTTCGGCCTGCTCTCCGCTACGGAGGACATGCGGGAGGGCACCAAAGCCTTTCTGGAGAAGCGCAAACCAGGCTTCAAAGGCGTGTAGTTCGACCTGCAATTCCGCCCTCCGACCGACTATTTTTTAGTGATGCCGAAGAGGGGGAAACCCCGGCCAGATGAGGGGGGCGGCCGGCGCTGGTGGGTGCTGTATTTGCTCGCCGGCGTCATGATTGCCGCCTCGGCGTGTGATGAGCGGGAGCGGCTCACGTTTCCTGCGGGCCCAGACCCGTCCGACGGCGCCGGCCCGCTCACGGTGATCGATCGCCCCAACGTCTTTGACACCACCGTCGCGGCCGGCCCCGAGTTCTTCGTGAACGGGCAAACGATCGATCCCGACGGGGTCGATACTGTCTACTTTCTGGTCATTGGCGGTAGTGACAACATCCCGCCGTTTCGTCCCAATCCTCCGTCCGACACGGTGAGATTCGGGATTCCCATTACGACCAGCGGGAATGACGGCGACACCATCACAGTGCGCATCCACGGGGTTGACCGGGAGGGCAATCAGGGCGTCGCGGCATCACGCCGGATCTTCGTTCAGTAGTGCTGCTCAGCAGTCTGATCGCCCGGGGTTACCGGAACCTGGCCGATCTCGAGCGGGAAGTGTCGCCCCGGGGCGTGGCCCTGCTCGGGGCCAATGCGCAAGGCAAGACCAATCTGCTGGAGGCGATCTACTATCCGGTGCTCTTCCGCTCGTTCCGGGGCGCGCCGGACCAGCAGGTAGTTGGCAACGCACCCGGCTTTCATGTCGAGGTCCGGCTTGAAGGGGCGCTCGCGAGACAGGTGTCGGTCACCTATCTCGGCCGCAAGAAGCGGATCGAGGTGGACGGGAGCGAGGTGGCCCGGGTTGCCGATGTGGTGGGTACCTGGATTGGGGTCGCGTTTCTTCCTTCGGATCTCGGGCTTGCAACCGGAGCGGCGGCGGTCCGCAGGCATTATCTGGACCGACTGCTGGCGCTTTCCAGTCGCCAGTATCTGAGGGCCCTAACCCGATATCGCGGTGCGTTGGCTCAGCGGAACAGCGCGCTGCGACAGGGTCGAGCCGATCTGGCGCGGGCGTTTGACGCGCCACTCGCGGCCGCGGGCGCGGAACTGATTAAAGCTCGGCTGGAGTGGTCCGCCGGTGCTTCCACGCAGTTCGCTGCCGAGTTCGACTGTCTGGGCGAGGTGGACAAAGCCCGGCTGAGTTATCGGGGTCGGCCCGAGTTGGCCGAGGCTGCCGGCTGGGGTGAGGCCCTAAGTGAGGCGATCGCGAACGATCGGGACCGGGGCATGACGACAGTCGGGCCCCACCGCGACGATCTGGTAATCGAGATCGGGGGCAGAGCGCTCCGCGACTACGGTTCCACCGGCCAGCAGCGCAGCGCCGCGGTGGCGCTCAAGCTGATCGAGATTGCCGGACTCCGGCAGGCGCATGGGACCGAGCCGGTGCTCCTGCTGGACGACGTGTTTGCCGAGCTCGACCGAGAGCGGCAGAGCCGGCTGGCACGGAGACTCATGGGCCCGGACGATCGCCAGGTGTTCGTCACCAGCCCTCGTCCCGACGAGCTGCCGCCGAATTTGGAGTTGCCGGTCTGGACCGTGGAGAGCGGGAGAATTGACTCGTGACCGACAAGAAGATCCACCCTACTCCGCTCGCCGATGCCCTGACTAGCTATTTCAAGCAGGCGGGTCTCACCAAGCGGGTGCAGCAGGCAGGGATCATCGAGCAGTGGGCCGAGTTGGTGGGTCCTCAAATCGCGGCGGTCACCGCGCCGGAGTCGGTGACACCGGACGGGGTGCTGCGGGTCCGAGTGGCCAGTGCGCCCTGGGCCAGTGAGCTGAGCCTGATGGCCCCGAAGATCCTGGCCCGGCTCAACGCCGGACGGTCGGGGCGAGTGAAGGAGATCCGCTGGATGCCGGGGCCGCTGGAGCGGACCCAAACTGAGAAGCCAAACCACTAGGGAGCCATGGCCAAAGACGACAGCGCTGTTCTGGATAACAAGCCCGAGTACAAAGCCGAGTCCATTCAGGTCCTCAAAGGTCTGGAGGCGGTTCGCCGCCGCCCCGGCATGTACATCGGGTCCACCAGCGAGAACGGCCTCCATCACCTGGTCTACGAAGTGGTGGACAACTCGATCGACGAGGCGCTCGCCGGCCACTGTGACACGATCAATGTCACCATTCACGCTGACAACTCGATCACGGTGCAGGACAACGGCCGCGGTATCCCGGTAGACATGCACCCGACCGAGAAGAAACCTGCGGTCGAGGTGGCGCTGACCATGCTGCACGCCGGCGGCAAGTTCGACAAGAACACCTACAAGGTGTCGGGTGGTCTCCACGGCGTCGGCGTCTCGGTGGTAAACGCGCTGAGCGAGCGCCTGGAAGTCATCGTGGACCGGGACGGTCAGCGGCACCACATGGCCTTCGTGCGAGGCAAGACCACGAAGAAGCTCACCGTCATGGGCAAGGCCAAGGGCCGGGGCACCACCGTGAGGTTCAAGCCCGACCCCGAGATCTTCACGGTGCTGGAGTTCCACTACACCACCCTGGCGGATCGGCTTCGCCAGCTCGCGTTTCTCAACCGCGGACTGAGCATCACCATCAAGGACGAGCGGGAGGATCCGGTCAAGACCGAGACCTTCTTTGCGAAAGGCGGCCTGATTCAGTTCGTCGAGTGGCTCAACCGGAACAAGAAGGCGCTCCACCCCAAGCCGATCGCGTTTACCGCTACCAAGGACACCGTCGAGGTCGACGTTGCCCTCCAGTACGAGGATGGATACAACGAGAACACCTTCACCTTCGTCAACAACATCAACACGCACGAAGGCGGGACTCACCTCACCGGCTTCAAGAGCGCGCTCACCCGGACTATCAACGAGGTCGCCAAGCGGCGCGATTTCCTGAAGAAGGAAGACTTCACCCTCTCCGGCGAAGATATCCGGGAGGGGCTCACCTGCGTGCTCCATGTGAAGGTCCGGGAGCCGCAGTTCGAGGGGCAGACCAAGACCAAGCTGGGCAACTCCGAGGTCGAGGGCATCGTCAAGGCCGTGGTCAACGAGCACCTCGGCAGCTATCTCGAGGAGCATCCGCCGGTCGCCCGCAACATCATCGAGAAGGCGGTGAGTGCAGCCCGGGCCCGGGAGGCGGCTCGCAAGGCGCGGGACCTGGTGCGGAAGAAGTCCGGGCTGGAGAACGCGGTGCTCCCCGGCAAGCTGGCCGACTGCTCGATCGACGATCCGGCGGTAAGCGAGATCTACTTGGTGGAAGGTGACTCGGCCGGCGGCAGCGCCAAGCAGGGCCGGGATCGCTCGTTCCAGGCGATTCTTCCGCTCCGGGGCAAGATCCTGAACGTGGAGCGGGCCCGGATCGACAAGATTCTGAGCAATGAAGAGATCCGGGCAATGATCACCGCGATAGGCACCGGCGTGAAGGACGACTTCAAGCTGGAGGATGCCCGGTACCACAAGATTATCCTGATGACCGACGCCGACGTGGACGGCGCCCACATCCGGACCCTGCTGCTCACCTTCTTCTTCCGCCAGATGCAGGAGCTGGTTGAGGCCGGTTACGTCTACATCGCACAGCCGCCGCTCTATCGCGTCGCCAAGGGGAAGGACGAGTTCTACGCCTACAGCGAGCAGGAGCGGGATGAATACAGCAAGCGCCTGACCAACGGCGACGGCAAGGGAAACGTCAGCATCCAGCGGTACAAGGGATTGGGCGAGATGAACCCGGACCAGCTCTGGAAGACCACCATGGATCCGGCCACTCGCACGATTCTGCGGGTGACGATGGAAGACGCCGCCACTGCATCCCAGCTGTTCGATGAATTGATGGGCGACGAGGTCGAGCCCCGCCGTCAGTTCATCGAGCGGAACGCCAAGTACGTGAACAATCTGGATGTGTAGTCTCTACAATCTCTCCGGCGGTCTCGGCTTCCCCACGCCGGGACCCCAATCATCGCCCAGGAATTCGTCTTCTGGCCGGTGGCGGGCATCCAGCTCCCGCACTTCGCGCTCGGCTTCCTCCAACTCCTCCCGGTCGATCCCCTCCTCTCCGTGCAGGCGCGGCCCAGGATAGCGCCGGTCCCGCCTCAGCCAGATAATGAGGGCGATTATGGCGGCAAGCGCCACTAGAAGCGTTCCCAGGGGTCCGTTGATCAGCGGCATGGATCGTCGCGGGTCATCCTAACTGCTCCACTCCAGCGGCGGTCACACGATGGGTGATCAGCGGGGTCAATGATCCCGTCTCGCTCACCAGGATCGCTTCACGCAACGCCTGGACGCCGAGGCGGATTCCGTCCCGGTCATGGGCAAAGATCGATGCCAGCGGCTCCCCCTCCTTTACCGCATCGCCGGGCTTCGCCGGAATCACGAACCCGACTCCAGGATCGATGGTGTCTTCAATTGATCGCCGTCCACCGCCCAGCTCCACGATAGCCCGCCCTATCCGGCGCGGCTCTACCTGACTCACCACCCCATCCCGCTCCGCTCGAAAGATCTCGACCTCGTCCGCCTGCGGCAGCAGCTCGGGATCTTCGATGACCCGCTGGTCGCCGCCCTGAGCGGCCACTATCTCCTGGAACTTCGACAAGGCCTGCCCCGAAGTGACACTCCGCTCCAGCCGAGCCCGGGCCGCCGGCGCATCCCGGTCGGTGCCGGCCAAGACGAGCATCTCGACTCCCAGCGCGTAAGTGACCTCCATCAGATCCGGAGGCCCTTCGCCCCGCAGCCCCTGAATTGCTTCCTCTACCTCCAGCGCGTTGCCACAGGATCGCCCCAGCGGGCGGTCCATCGCAGTGAGCAGTGCCACGGTCGGGCAGCGATGGGCCTGCGCCAGTCCGATCATCGTGCGGGCCAGCTCGAGCGCGCGCGATGTCTCCGGCAGAAACGCCCCGCTCCCGGTCTTCACGTCCAGCACCAGCCCGGTGAGCCCCTCCGCCAACTTCTTGGACATGATGCTCGCGGCGATCAGAGGAATCGATTCTACCGTACCGGTCACGTCACGCAGGGCATAGAGCCGCTTGTCTGCCGGAGCGATCTCGGCCGTCTGTCCCAGCATGGCGCAGCCGAGCCGCTCGACCTGCGTCTTGGCCTCCCGAAGGGAGAGGTTGGTCCTGAAGCCTGGGATCGATTCCAGCTTGTCCAGCGTGCCGCCGGTGTGCCCCAGTCCCCGCCCCGACATCATCGGCACCGCGACCCCGCAGCTCGCCACCATGGGGGCGAGCAGAAGCGACACTTTGTCCCCGATTCCGCCGGTGGAATGCTTGTCAACCCGGGCCTGGGGGAACCCGTCGAACCGGAGCCGGTCGCCCGAATCGAGCATGGCCTCAGTGAGTGCAGTCAGCTCCTCCGACGTCAGACCACGCCAGACCACCGCCATCAACAACGCGGCCATCTGGTAGTCCGGCACTCTGCCGTCGGTGTAGGCGCGAATCAGCTCGCCCCACTGCCCGGCCTCGAGCGGGTGACCGTCGCGCTTGTGCTGGATGAGGGACGGGATCACCATTCGGTATCGTGACTCAACCCCGCAGTCTCCCTCTCGCGCGAGTCGTTGCCGCGGTACTCTCGCTGATCCTGCTGGCTTCGCCACTTTCGGCCCAGTCGGCGGCGGATCACGTCGCCCTCGGTGTGGCCGCCAACGATGCCCACGATCCGCGCACCGCCTTGCTTCACTTTCAGGCGGCCAGGGATCTCGACTCGATGAACTATGAGGCCAACTGGCGGGGCGCCATGACACTTCTGACCCTGGCCGAGCAGCTCGGTACCCGATCCAAAAATCCGGAGCGGGACTCCCTCTATGTCCTGGCTGAGGGGTATGCCAGGCTCGCGGTCGCCCGGGACCCGGCCGGGGCGGATGGTCACTTTGCGCTGGCCGCGTCGGTGGGAGAGGCCTCGCTCACCATGGGAAAGAAGCAGCGGATCCGCCGGGCCAAGATGGTCCGGAGCGAGGCGCTTCGCACGCTGGCGCTCAATCCCCGGCACGATGGTGCGTACCACATTCTCGGCCGGTGGAACGCGGAGATCATGCGGCTCTCCGGCTTCAGCCGTTTCTTTGCAAAGAGCTTCCTGGGTGCCGGCATCTTCAAGGAAGCCTCCTGGACGAAGGCGATCTATAACATGGAAAAGGCCGTCGAGCTGGACCCGGGCCGGATCTATCATCATCTGGAGCTGGCGGAGATCTATGCCGACCGCGAGCGTTACCGGGACGCGGAGACCCAGCTTCACCTGGTGGATGCGTTGCCGTTGCGGGAAATCATGGATTCGGTGTACAAGCGAGATGCAGCCGCCCTGCAGCGCCGATTGGCCAAGCGCTGATTAGTCCAACGACTCCCTGGCCTCCCGCGCCTTGGCCTTGGCTTTTTCCCTGATCCGCTCCATCTCGGCCCGCAACCGCCGCTTCCGCCGCTGCAGCTCTTTCTTGGTCCGGCTGCCGGCTTCATCGAGACTGTCCCGCGCGCCCTCTCGCAACATCTCCATCCGCCGGCGCAGACGCCGACGGGTGTTTTCTCCCCGGTCCGGGGCTAGAATGAGCGCAAGCCCGGCGCCGAGGAACACGCCGAAGAGAAGTCCGGCGACGAACCCAGCCCGACCGTGGGGGCTGTCTCCGATCTCTGCCTCCACCGGAGATTCGGACTCGACTGGATCTTGCTCGGATGTCATTGCGGCTCCGCAGTATTGAATGTTAGAAAGTAGTGGACAGCGGGACGGGCGGACAGGAGGAATGCATGACTACCGAATACCCAGCGGGCTGGACCTGTGAGCTGGTGCTCGTTCGACTTGAGCGGTACCGGGCAAGCACACTGCCTCGGGCGGAGACGCTAGCACTGGCGGAGCACTTCGAGGCCTGCGTGAGCTGCGCCCAACGTCTGGTGCTGATCATCGCAGGTACGGCCCGCCGTGGCTGAGCGAATCGTCGCCTTCGCTGGGAGCCTCCGTGCAGGATCGTTCAATCGGGCCCTCATTCGCTCGGCGCAGGAGCTGGCGCCGAAAGGCATGACCATTGAGCCAATCGAGCTTGGCAACCTGCCGTTCTATAATGCCGATGTAGAGGCGGAGGGTGACCCCCCGGCAGTCGAGCGGTTCAAGACATCGCTCCGCGAGTCCGACGGCCTTCTCATCGCTACGCCGGAGTACAACGACGGAATACCGGGCGTGCTCACCACCGCGATCGACTGGGGGTCTCGTCTTCCCGGCCGTGCTCCGCTAACCGGCAAGCCGGTCGCGCTCATGGGTGCGTCGCCCAGTCAGATCGGGACCGCGCGGGCTCAGCTCCATTTGCGGCAGCTGTTGGGACACGTCCGTGCCCTGGTTCTTCCGCCGCCCGAGCTGCTGATTGCCAGGGCCCATGAGCGCTTTGACAGTAAGCTCCAACTCACCGACGAGAGCACCCGCAAGGTACTGGGCGATCTGCTGGTGCGGTTCAGCCGGTGGATTGCGCGGGAGCGCGCCGTCGTCGAGGCGGAGCAGAACCGGGCTTAACCCAGCGTGGTCTCCGAGACTGCCGCGGGCACACCTGCCGGCATGGCTGAGGTATCCCGCAGCATCCGCCGGAGCGCGATCGTCAGCGGTACCGCCAGCAGCGCCCCCGGCGGACCCAGCAGGTAACTCCATACTACCAGCGACAGCAGTCCCAACAGCGGCGGCACGTCGAGCCCGCTCTGCAGGAAGCGCGGCTTGATCAGATTGTCCACCACAAAGTTGAGTATCAAGTACCCTGCTACAACCACGAGCGTGCGTTGCCAGCCGTGCTCCAAGAGCGTGAGTATGGCCGGGGGTATCACCGAAAGAATAATTCCCACGTTGGGCACGAAGTTAAGAACGAAGGCCAGCACCGCCCACACCAGCGCGAGCTCGGTTCCCACCACCCGCATCAGCAGGTAGGCCAGGACGGCAAAACCAAGGCCGGTCGCGGCGGTGATGATGAGATACTGGCGGACGTCGCGCGCCACCGCGATCCCGGTTCCACCGGGCTGAAACACCCTCCCGCGCAAGCCCCGCTCGGCCAGGATGAAGGCAACGATCAGGAGCAGGAGCAGGGTCTGGCTCAGGACCTTGCCTACCTGGGAGAGAAACCCTGCCGCCAGACGCAGGAGGCGGCCCGGATCCAGCAGGTCGAGGGAGAGCACCCGATCGGGCTCGATCCCGCGACTCACTAACCAGTTCTTGAACCCCTGCTGCAGAGCCTCGGCTTTGTCCTGGTAAGTCGGGAGGACCTGGACCAGCCGGGTCGCCGCCACGCCGAGAAAACCCAGCAGCGCCAGCATCACCGTCGCCAGCAACAGCGTGGTGAGCACTACGGAAAGCCCCTTGGACCCGCCCCGGCGCCGCAGCGCGTCGAAGGCCGGCAGCACCGCTACCGTAAGGAGTAGGGCAAGCAGAATGCTATCCAGCAGGTTGGCAGCCTCTCGGATGCCCGCCGCGATGATGACGACCGCCGCAGCGACGATCAGCCGGCGATACCATTTGTCGGACTGCAGGAGAGTACCGTAGTAACCAGTCATCGTCTCGCTCGGAGCAGAAATCCGGGTAGGTGTAGCCTGCGACCCTAAGAATGTATGTCCGGGCGTTGCCGGCTGGCGCCAAGCTTGCCTCCGGGTTTACTTACTGCCCCCCCAAAGACCAAATCCAAACGTCCGGGAGCACCCGCATGGCCGAGCTGTCGCGGGGACTGCGGGCGGGCCTTGCCCGCCTTGCTCGCCTGCCCGTTGGCTCCGTCGCGTTTGCGACGGCTCTATACGCCGTGGTCTACCTGGTGTGGGAGCGGAGTCAGTGGGGCAGCGCCGCCCTCCGTGATTTCATCGGCAACGTGGGTTTCATGCCGCTCAATCTGAGCGTGCTGATCCTGTTCGGCCTGGCCTCGAGAGGGGAAGTCCTGGATGTGGCTGTCCGTCGCGCGCTCCGGCTTTTCGCGGTCGGCTCCGGGATGGTCTTTATCGGCAACGCCATTTCGGCCGGCTACGTGGTCACCCTCCGCGACAGCCCACCGGTCTCCTGGGCCGATCCGTTCTACCTCTCTGACTCCCTGCTGACGCTCACCGCGCTTCTCACCTTTCCCCTGGCACGCCGGGCGAGAATGGAGCGGCGGAAGTTCCTGATCGACGCCGCCATGGTGCTCGTCGGGGGCGCGGTCGCCATCTGGTATTTCTCGGTCCGCCCCACGGCCGCTTCGCAGGAGAACAACATCGTCGTCACCCTGCTGGCGTTTGCCTATCCGCTGGCGGGTCTCCTGGTGCTGCTTGGCGTCACCACGGTCGCGCTCCGCCGTGCCATCGACCCAAACCGGTTTGCTTTCCGACTGCTCGTAACCGGAATCTCGGTGGGGGTGATCGGAGATCTCACCTTCAATCTGGTGCAGCTCGAGGTCGGCAGCCGGACCGCCACCTGGGCCGACGCTGTGTTCCTGATCTGCTACGTACTCTTGATCTGGAGCGGCGAGCTCTACTTGCGGCGGCCCCTCGCTTCCCAGGCGGCAGCCGCCGTGCCCGTCACTCGGACTCGGTTCCAGCCGCTCAGTCCTCTTCCCTATCTGGCCGTCGCTACCACCTACCTCCTTTTGCTGGTGGTGGCGCTCCGCCCGTGGACCGATCCACTCAGCGGCCTGGCGCTCGGGGCGCTACTGGCCACTGTCCTGGTCGTCGCGCGCCAGCTCCTCACTGTCCGGGAGAACGTACGTCTGCTCGCCGAACATGCGGCGCGACAGAACGAGGCCCGGTTTCGCTCGCTGGTTCAGCACTCGTCGGACGTCATCATCGTCACCCGGGCGGATGGCACGGTGCGCTTCGTCAGTCCGTCGGCCGCACGGGTGCTGGGCTATGACCCGGGGGAGATGCTTCGCCATACAGTATCCGAGCTGCTCCACCCGGATGATCGCGAGCGCGCTGCCCTGTTCTTCACCACTGCGGCACAGGCCCCCGGAGTCACTGGTCCGGTGGAATGGCGCTTTCGTCAGCCGGATGGCTCCTGGCTGCACGCGGAGATCCTGGCGACTAATCTGCTCCATGACCCCACCGTCAAAGGAGTGGTGCTCAACACCCGTGATGTGAGCGAGCGGCGCCGGCTGGAGGAGCAGCTGACCCATCAGGCCTTCCACGATCCGCTCACCGGCCTGGCCAACCGCGCGCTGTTCCGCGACCGGGTGAGCCACGCGCTCGCGCTGGCGCAGCGGCGCGGCACCCCGGTGACCGTCCTGTATATCGACCTGGACGACTTCAAGAACGTGAACGACAGCCTGGGTCACGCCGAGGGCGACCGGCTCCTCATCGCCGCAGCCGAGCGGTTCCTGGCCTGCGCGCGGACCGCCGACACGGTAGCGCGGCTGGGTGGTGATGAGTTCGCCATTCTGATCGAAGGTGCCGACGGGTCGGATGGCCTTCCGGATCGGCTGGCAGACGCGATGTCCCATCCCTTCTCGCTCAGTGGCAACCAAGTGCGGGTCACCTCCAGCATCGGCGTTGCCTCCGCCGCTCCTGGTGACCGGGCCGACGACCTGCTGCGGAACGCGGACATGGCCATGTACGCGGCCAAGCGACACGGTAAGGGTCGCGCCGAGACCTACGAGTCGCGGATGTATGCCGTGATTCGGGAGCGCCTCGACCTCGAGGCCGCCCTTCGCGAGGCCATCGAGCGTCGCGAGCTGACTCTCTTCTATCAACCGATCGTCGCTCTCAGAAGCGGCGACATCTATGGCGTGGAAGCCCTGCTCCGGTGGGAGCACCCACAGTTCGGCCGACTGCTGCCCCAGCACTTCGTCCCGTTGGCTGAGGAGACCGGACTCATTGTACAGCTCGGGTCGTGGGTGCTGGCCGAGGCCTGCCGGCAGCTGCAAGTCTGGCGGGCGGCACATCCCGAGCACACCCTGGCCGTCTCGGTCAACATCTCGGGCCGGCAGCTCCAGGGAGCGGGACTGACCGACGCGCTGCGCCAGACGCTGGCCTCGTCCGGGGTGGAACCGTCGATGGTGGTGCTGGAGATCACCGAAAGCGTCCTGATGCTGCAGACCGACGCGATCCTCGACCGGCTGCAGCAGCTCAAGGCACTGGGGGTGCGGCTCGCCATCGACGACTTCGGGACCGGCTACTCGTCGCTCAGCTACCTGCAGCGCTTCCCGATCGACATCCTCAAGATCGCCAAGCCGTTCGTGGAGGAGGTCGGCCAGGGCGCCGACCGCTCGGCGCTGGCGCGCGCCATCGTTGGACTGGGCGACACCCTCAAGCTCCAGACCATCGCGGAGGGTATCGAGCGGGCGGAGCAGCTGGCCGCGCTACTCGAGCTCGGCTGTCCCCTGGGCCAGGGACACCATTTCTGGCCGGCGCTTTCGGCCGCGGCGATCGAGGAGCTGCTCACGGTCGACCGGCGCCGGCGCCTGCGACTGGTGGAGGAGAGTGCGTGAGAGCGCGGTCCGTCACCTCCAACGCCCTCCGGATCGCCGCCAGGTGGTGATAGCTGTGCCGGACCGCGTGATCCTCCAACATGAACTGGCAGGTTAGCGGCGCATCGGCGTTGAGCGATACCGGCGCGGCTCGATCCAGCTCCGCATCGCCGAATGCCCGAATGGCGGCCGCGGCGTCGGCGCTGTTCTGCCGCAACAACTGCAGCGCGACATCCCTGGTGACGCCGTCGTACTCCCTGGCGTGCCGGGCATTCAACTGGTGGACGTCATCCCAGGTCAGACCGACGATCGGCTTTCCGGCTGCGAGCGTTTGGGCCAACTGGATCTCCAGCGGGTACATCGTGGCGACGTGGTGCACCACGACGCCCACCTTACGGCCGTCGTGGGGAATCCGGCTCTCCCATTCCGACTCGGCAAGGCTGGCGGCCAGGTCTTCGAGGGCGCGGGCGCCTTCTTCCAGGCGATCAGCAAGAGCAGTTGAACGTGGACTCATCGGTTCCTCCGGCACATGATAGGATGGCTCGGCTTGGCCGAGCAACAGTACCTATTCTGCCGGTCCCGTCAGTCAGCTCCAATGATCAATCGTCCCGACCTTCTGCTCTAACGTCCGGGCTCTCTAAGCCGTTCTACAGTCTGCGACGATCCTCCCGCCATGCTCCGGGGGCACGCCCGGTCACCTTCTTGAAGGCACGGCTGAAGGCGGCCTCGGAGTCGTAGCCGACCTCGCGCGCGATCGCTGCGATCTTGGCCCCGCTCTGACTCAGCAGGTTGGCGGCGATTTGCAGCCGCCACTGACTCAGGTACTGCATCGGAGGTTGGCCAACTAGCTCATTGAACCGCTTGGCGACGTTGGTCCGCGACGAATTGGCTCGTCGCGCCAGCTCCTCCAGCGTCCAGGGATGGGATGGCTGAGCATGGATCTCAGCCAGGACTCGACCCACGACCTCATCCCTCAGCCCGGCAAGCCAACCGGTCTGCCCCGCCGGCAGCTCCGCCATATACCGGCGCAGCAGATCGATGAACATGAGCTCTGCCAGTCGGGTGAGGACTCCATCGGCGCCGGGTCGTCCGAGTCGTGACTCCTCCGTGAGGCGGCGGGAGAAGTCGAGCCAGGCGTTCGACATTCCGCGCATGTGCAGCAGTCTCGGCAAGGACGCCAGGAGCGGGTTGAAGGGACGCCGGTCGCAACCGAGGAAGCCACACACGAACGACGCGCCGGGCTGCCCGCCGTCTCCCAGCACCACCGTCTCAGGGTACCGCTCCGGCGAGCTGGTCATCATGCCGGTGACCTGCAGGTCGGGCCCGCTGGACATGACGTTCGCGTCACCGTGGGGAAAGACAATCACATCGCCCGAGAGCAGCTCGAGCGGCCCCTGCCCGAGCAGCCTGGCATAGCAGCGGCCCTGGGTGAGTATGTGATAGGAGATGAGGTGCTCCGCCCCCGGCAGGATCCGGGGCTTCAGCTTCTGGGCTGGAGGCGACTCGACGCACCAGGGTCCCGCCGCTTCGACCGCATAGAAGTAGGCGCCGTCGAGTCGAACCACGCGCAGCAGATCCGATAGAGGATCCATCGGCGGGAATACTAATGACCAAGCGATGGGCTTAGCCCTGTCACGCCGCGCTTTCCACGAAACGAAAGTAGAGCCCGGGCTAAGAACCCGGGCTCTGTTAGTTACTTACCTGCTTAACCGATTACCTGTCTAGCGTTACACCTCAGCCGGAAGCGGAATCTGATCCTTATGCACCGCGAGCCACTGCTCGAACGTCTGCAGCTCCGGATTGAGTGACCGGGTGAATGCCAGGTTGCGCGCGCCACAGAAGTACTCGTTGAAGTCGCGCTTGAACTGGAACATGTTGCCCAGGTCATCGGCGCCGGGGAAGCCGAAGCTGCGGTAGACCTCAGGGGGCACGTTGGTGTAGCGAACTTCCTGCCCCAGCGCCCGGGTAAGGGCATCCGCCATCTGTTGGCCGGTCAGGTGCTCGCCGGCGATCCCCACCTTCTTGCCGATGAATTCCCGCCCCCGCTTGAAGATGGCGTAGGCGGACTTGCCGATGTCCTCCACCGCGATCGCCGGCAGCTTCTTGTCGTCCATGGGAAAGACCAGCGCCAGGGTCCCGTCCGGTCCGCGCTGGGGGCCGGCTCCGAAATAGATCAGGTTATCCCAGTAGAAAGAGGTCAGCAGCCAGGTGGTCGGCACGCCGGCGTCGCGGAAGCTGGCGTCAGCTTCACCCTTGGCATCGAAGTGGGGCACCTTGTACTTGCCCTGGAGTGTCGGCATACGGTTGTCCTCCAGCGGCACCCACTCGCGGGTATCCTCGAGGGTGGACCAGATCACATGCTGCACCCCGGCGGATTTCGCGGCCTGGGCCATGTTGCGGGCCTGGGCCAGCTCGCGCTCGGGCGAGAAGTGCTCCCAGAAGTTGGTAAGAGCAAACACGCCATAGGCGCCCTGGAATGCCCGCTCGATGCTGGCCCGATCGTCGGCGTCGCCCTTCACTACCTCGGCTCCGGCATTTCGAAGCTCCTGGGCCTTGTCGGACTCAGGCTTCCGGGTGACGGCCCGGAGCGCGAATCCACTGCTCCGGTCGGCCAGGATGGCGCGCGCCAATCCCCCGCCCTGCGCGCCGGTGGCACCAACCACGGCGATGATCTTCTTGTCTGGCATGACGTGTCTCCATGAGAATAAGGTTGAATCTTGGCGTCGCAGGGAGAGTCAACCCCGGACGGGCTGCGTACTCAGGGCTCTACTGCGCTTCTGAGTACCGGAACTGCTCCAGCGACACCGTCCGGTGGCCATTCCCATCCTGCCTCACACAATACTGCGTCGGATAGTATCCCGCCTGCCGGAATGCCTGGGGCTGCCGGATCTCAGTGCAGGAATTCGCCGTCTTCCGCAAGTAATCGAGGGTGATCATCGGCTCCCAGAAGATCAGCTCGCCCTCGTAGGCACCGAGGATGAAAGTACTGGTGAATGGCAGCGAGTCCTTGAGCTCAGGCGACTGAGAGTCCAGCAGGTGGTTGCCCATCCGGGGCACCACCGCGCCGACGTCGATGTAGCCGGCCGGGACATAGCGCACCGGGACCGGCCGGGTAGCGCGTTTGAAGTCGTCACAGTCGGCCAGCTCGCCACAGCGGCCCGCTCTGATGGACTCGATCCGTTCCCGAGGCCCGGTGTGAAAATGAAAGTCGAAGTGGGAATAGTTGTAGGGCGGGATATGGCCGTGGGCATTCCAGTTCACGCTGATCCAGCGGAAGGGGAGCTTGGCCCCTAGGTCCTCGGGAATATCCAGGATCCGCTCCTCGTCGCCGATGCACTCGTGCAGCGTATGGCGGCCGTTGCCGTCCAGGTCGAAGCAGCGGCTCACGCTGTTGGGCGACTGGGGCAGCTGCTCCAGCGCGCCGGGAGAGAGGGTGACACCGAGTGCAAGGGGACCGCCGCTCGGATCCAGGGTCAGAAAGCTCTGCACTGTTCCGGCGCCGATCCTCTCCCGCCGGCCCAGGTGAGTGCGGTCCCGGTCGTCGGCGATTTCAGCCGAAAGCGCGAGAGTGAGTCCGGTCAGGAGGGCGATTGCCCCCAGGACTCGGGGGGAGAGAAGGTCGGCCGGCATGGCTAGCTCCTTGTGTTGAGGTTATCCGTTGTAACAGATATTCTCGCCAACGAATCAGGGGTACGGTTTGATCCCGGCCCTGACCTCGTCCAAGAGCGTGTCCAGTGTCCTGAGCTGCTGCGGCTTCAATCCTGCCATCGCCGAGGCAACATAGTCGAGGACCGGCCTATCCAGCCGCGCGAGGAGCGCCAGCCCTGCCCCGGTGATCTCGACCAAGACAACCCGCCGGTCGTCGGTGCAGCGTTCCCGGCCGACCAGGCCTTGCTTGATCAGGCGATCTACCAGTCGCGTCACGTCGGGGTCACGGGTGACCATGCGATCGGCGATCTCGCTGATCTTCACCGGGTTCGGCCGGGCGCCGCGGAGAATCCGGAGGATGTTGAATTGGCTGGGTGAAATTCCCTCGGTCCGCTTCAAATATTGAATCCAGCTCTCCTCCACTGCCCTGGTAGTCCGCATCAGGTTGAGGACCACCTGCTGCGGCAGGGACTGAAATGGCTTGGTTTGCCGGATCTCTCGGCCGATCGACTGTGCCATGGCCATAGATTAGCTGTTGTAACGAATACTGTCAAGAGGGGGACATTTGTCCCCCTCCGACTGCCCGCCTACGCCAGCGAGATCGCCACGCCCTCCAGCAGGTCCAGCGCGTCCTGCAGCCCCGCCTCCATACCGGACTCGATGTGCATGTCCCGATGCTCCTTGGTCTGGTGCTGTACCAGGATGGCCAGCGTGGTGCGTCCCCCCTTCTCCGTCAGCGTCATGGTGTCGAGCGCTTCGGCATCCGGAACCATCTCGAATACTTCGGTACTGACCAGCCGCTCGTTGGGAACGATCTCCCGGTATTCTCCGTGGAATGCCACCTCCATTCCACCGTCCACGATCATTACGAACCGCCAGCCACCGCCGACCCGAAGGTCCACCTCGGCGACTGTCATCTGGCCCCGGTTGGCCGGCCACCAGCGCTTGATCAGATCGGGCGTGGTCCAAGCCTTGTAGATCAGGTCCCTGGGAGCCGCGAAGTCGCGGGTGATCAGAATCTGCGTATCGGTGGGAAGCGTCACCACTGCTGTACCGCTACTCGCCGTTGCCATCGTCGTGCTCCTCCTCATGTTTTAGTTCCTCTAACAATTGGTCGAGTGCCTGGAACCGGTCCTCCCACGCATCCCGGTAGTTGCTGACCCAGTCATGAATCGGCTTGAGAGACCGGCCGTTTAGCCGGTAGAGCCGCCGTCGTCCCTCGTCCCGCACGTGTACCAAGCCAACTTCTCGCAGAACCTTCAGGTGTTTCGAGACCTGCGGCTGAGCCAGGCCGAGCAGGGCGACCAGATCATTCACCGGCAGCTCGCCGGCGGCGAGGAGGTCCAGGATCTGCCGCCGCTGGGGCTCGGCCACCGCATTGAACGCATCGGTCGTGGTCGCGGCTCGGGCCATGGCAATAAATATATTCCTATATCGGAATATGTCAACTGAGAAGCCAGAATTCGCCGAGGTCGGCAATGAACTCCCGTCGGGAGATTGGCAGGTACCAAGTTGGGACAGCCAGGACTGCTGTCGGAGACCGGGAAGTGCAAGAGATGGCGCTGCTAAGGCGCGTGAGATGAGGGCCGTAAGCTGCCACCCTCATTCTACTTGCGGCCCTGTGCCTCCGGTCACTTCGAACCGGCGGAGGGATACTTAGCTTGGAGGGGTCCACTTTCCGAGTCGCAGAATGATGGCTTTTCCCTTCGGATCCAGGGGTCTGGTCTTACGGGCACTGCTCGCCGGATTGCTTTCGGCGTGTGGCGGGGGAGACCTGCTCCTGCCGGGAGACGGAACACCGGATGGGCCGGCTCCGCCGGCAGAGCCCGCCCCCAGCGCAATCCGAGTCTTTGACGGCGATGCGCAGAGCGCCGAGGTGGGAGAGCCGCTTCCCGCTCCCCTCGTGGTCCTGGTAACAGACGCGGAAGGCAACCCGGTGGAGGGAGCCATTGTCGAGTTCGAGCTCATCTCCGCCGGCGATGGCGCGCAGATCGCACCCTCGACGGTCCCGACCAACGGCAGCGGCTTGGCCGAGGCCGAAGTGGTACTGGGAGACAAGGTGGGGCTCCAGACCGGTGAAGCCCGAGTCATAGCGACCTCCACCCTCAAGACCTCGTTCAGTGCCTTCGCGACCATCAACAATCGTGACAATCATCCGCCCGATGCCGACTTCGATGTGCACTGCAGCGGCCTCACCTGCGCCTTCGTGGACAAGAGCAAGGACGAGGACGGAGCCGTGGTAGCTTGGCAGTGGAGCTTCGGCGACGGGGCTTCCTCGAGCGAGCGGAATCCGGTGCATACCTACGCCGACCGCGGGAGGTACGACGTCCTGCTGATTGTCACCGATGACCGCGGTGACATCGACGCGAAGGATCACGACGTCGATCCCAAGGAAGACTGAGGCAGCCGCGTAGGTCTTCAATTTCCTTCCTCGACAACCGATACTTGCAGCGTCCCCCTCTTACCTGGGATCACGCGCGAGCGCCGGTATGTCGAAGCGAGCCATCACCGCAAAGCAACGCGCCTGGCTGCTGGAGGAGCTGAGCCTCTGGCGGCGGGACGCCATCCTCTCCGATCAGCAAGCCCAGCGGATCGCCGACGTCTACGAAGGAGCCGGGGAGTTCGCCGCCCGAGGGCGTTCGCGGGCGGTCTTCACCTTGATGGCCGCCGCGGCCAGCCTGGTCGGTCTCGCCGCCCTGCTGCTGATCGGCTACAACTGGGAGGACCTCTCCCGGCTGAGCAAGCTCGCCATCGTCCTGGCCGTCATCGGTCTGACGCACTACGCCGGCTTTGTCCTGCGCTATAAGCGGAACGCGAAATCCCTTTCCGAAAACGTCTTCTTCCTGGGATGCCTGTTCTACGGCGCGGGGATCTGGCTGGTGGCTCAGGTCTTTCACATCAACTCGCACTATCCCGATGGGCTCTGGTGGTGGGCGTTAGGAGTGCTGCCGTTCGCCCTCGCCCTGGAGACTCGGCTGCTGCACGCGCTCCTGGTCGGGCTCCTGGCGCTGTGGGCCGGCCAGGAGGTGCTCAACTTCGGTCACCTGGGAGGCTGGCTCTTCGGCCGCTGGGACTGGCTGCCCAACGGCGCCTACACTCTGCCGCTCCTTGCGCTCCCGGGCATCGTGTGGGCCTATCGCAAGCAGTCGGTTCCCACGCTGAGCCTGTACGTGCCACTGCTGGCCTGGTGGACGGTGCTCCAAGTTTTTGCCTGGCGAGCCGGCTCGAATCCGTTCTCCTTCGTGGGTGGCGTCGGCGCGCTGTTGCTGGTGATCGCCGAGTCCCATGCGGCGGGCAGTCGATTTGCGATTCCCTACCGCAATTACGGCAGCCTCCTGGTCGGGGGTGTTCTGGCCCCGCTCAGCTTCTATGAGCTCAATAAGCATCTGGTAGGCGAGTGGCCCAGCCTGATCGGACCCCCTGTCCTGCTCGCGGTTCTCGGACTGGGGCTGGTGCTCTGGATGAACCGGACCATCCCTCGCCGGCAGGCGATTCCGCTGGGTCTGGCCCTGTTGATGGCGCTCCTTCCACTTGCCTCGACCTGCCGCAGTTCGACCTGCGTCGAGACCGCTGCCCTGATTCCGACTCTGCTGGTGAACGGCGCGATGCTGGCGGGTGCGTTCTGGCTGATGCAGATCGGCCTTCAGGAAGATCGCGGGCGGCCCTTTGGTGCGGGGGTGCTGTACTTCCTGCTCTGGGCGGTGCTGCGCTACGTGGATTTGTTCGGCGACTTCGGCGGTATGCTTGGCGCGGCGTTGATGTTCTTCATGTGCGGCGGGGCGCTCTTCGCCGTCGCCCGCTACTGGCAGGGGCGAAAGGAGGTGCGCTATGCCTGAGGCACTGGTGCGATCGATGGGTAATGCTCTGGGATGGCTGAAAGCGCGGGAGCGCCGGGTGCTGCAGATAACGGCGGCGGCCCAGCTCCTGATCCTGCTGGCCATGATCGGGCTGCGGGCCCTGCCCCTCCTGACCGGGCAGACCGTGCTGGTGCGGGTGCAGCCGGTGGATCCCCGCGATCTCTTTCGGGGCGACTACGTCATCCTGAGCTACGACTTCAGCCGAGTCCAGCCGCAGGAGATCGAGGGACTCCCGGAGACCTGGCGAGGGAAGCGGGCCCGCTGGGAGGACCGCACGATCTACGTGCCTCTGGTCCGGGATGCGGACCGGGTCCACTGGAAGGCGGCGAAGGTGACCGCGGTGAAGCCTGACGTCGGGCCCTTTCTCAAAGGCCAGATGGGACGCTACGGATCGCTGCGATTCGGGATCGAGTCCTACTTCGTGCAGGAAGGCACCGGGCGCCGCTATGAGCAGGCCATCCGGGACCGGAAGCTCTCCGCCGAGCTGGCGGTCACCTCGAGTGGACAAGCTGCATTGAGGACGCTGCGAGTCGAGTAGCGGTCAGCCGGATGTCGGAGCTAGGTTCGAAGATGTGATAAAGCGCTATCATGGTATCGTGCGGGCGACGCACTGGCTCAACGCGGTGCTGTTGCTCGGCATGATCGGCAGCGGCCTTCAGATCTACGGCGCGTACGCGCACTTCGGCCCCCGTGGCGCTCCCTATCCGCTACCCAATCCCTGGGACGGAGAGGGCTTTCCCCAATGGGCCCGGCTCGGGGGATGGTTGGCCGGCGGTCTCAACTGGCACTTCGCCCTGGCCTGGCCATTCGTCCTGACGGGCCTCGTATATATCGGCTTCCTGTTGCTCTCCGGCGAATGGCGCTCGCTGCTGTTCCGGTTTCGCGACCTCGGACCGGCCTGGCAGATGCAGCGCTACTATCTCGGTCTCCGGAAGGACCACCCTCCCCAGGGAAAGCACAACGCGCTGCAGAAGCTGGCTTACACCTTTATCCTGCTGCTGGGTGTGCTGGCCACGGCCAGCGGCTTCGCCATCTACAAGCCGGTGCAGCTCGCCTGGCTGACGGCGCTGTTCGGCGGCTACGAGCTGGCCCGGTATTGGCATTTCGTCTTCGTGTGGGTGTTCGTCGCCTTCACCCTGGTGCACGTCGCGCTGGTGCTGTTGGTGGACCCCGCCTCACTGCGGGCGATCGTCACCGGCTGGTATCGGGGAAGGTTCCCCAGCCATGACTGAGCCTACGCGCGGCCTCACCCGACGCGACCTCCTGCGGCTGGGGGCTGCGGCCGGATCAGCCGGACTGGCGGCGGCGTGTGGCTGGGACGGTGGCGCTGCGCTGGCCCCCGGGCTTCGATTCTTCAGCCGACTCAACGACTGGGTGGGAGAAAAGATCTTCCTCGGGCGGCACCGGCTTGCTCCCGAGTACCCTGCAAGCGCCCGGACCGAGCCGCAGAACTTTCCCGCCTACTCGATCACCTACAACCGAACTGGACAGTTTCCCAGCGTGGCGCGGCCCCAGAGCTGGGGACTCGAGGTGAAGGGGCTGGTGCGGCGACCACTGCGCCTCACCCGCCCGATGATCGAGGAGCTACCGCGGGTCACCTACACGGTGAAGCACCACTGCGTAGAGGGCTGGACCGCGATCGGAACCTGGACCGGCGTTCCGGTCGCTACCATTATCGCCATGGTTCAACCCACCAGCGACGCGCGCTATCTTCGCTTCGACAGCTTCGACGAGGGGTACTACAACGGGTGGGATCTGGCCAGTGCCATGCATCCCCAGACCATCCTGGCCTACGCCTGGAACGACCGCTCGCTCATGATGAACCACGGCGCCCCGCTCCGGCTCTACTCCCCGATCAAGCTGGGCTACAAGCTCACCAAGTACCTCACCGGGATGACGTTCACTCGGGAGCGGCCCGGGGGCTACTGGGAGGACCAGGGCTACCCCTGGCTCGGGGGGGTCTAGCTCGGCTGCTTACTTGGGGCGAGGCGATCGCAGGCGCGCATCCGGCCGCTCGCGGCGACCCTGGCGCATCAGCCGGACGGTGTTCACCAAGCTGCGGGCTACATTCCGGACCTCCTCCTGCACCGCCTCGTCGCGGTCAAGGGCCTGGTGGCTGGTGGCGTAGGGCTCGTAGTACCCGATGTAGCGGTCGAGCGTGCCTGCGTTGCCGGATTCCACCAGTTCCAGGTCGAGCAGCCAGTCGGTGAGGGAACGCCGCAGGGTGTCCGCTCCGACGGCATCGCCATGCACCACGATACCGAAGGCGCGGCCAGCCAGGTGTTTGGGATAATCCCAGCCCTGCAACTCGAGCCGCTTGGCCTCCTCCGGCTTCTTACCGTGAGTGCTGGTCAGGTCGGGATTCCCCCCATCGGCGCATACCAGTCGGTCCATCATCAGCTTCAGCACCGCCGGCGCCTGGTACCAGTACACCGGTGCCACGATCATGACCCCGTGGGCCGCAACCCATCGGGGGTAGATCTCATTCATCCAGTCGTTGACCTGTCCCATCGCATGGTTGGGATAGCAGGAGCAGGGCCAGTGGCAGAGTGGCATGGCGGTGGAGACGCAGGCCTTGCAGGGCAGGATCTGTCTGCCGTATTGGGCGGTGAGATGGCTCAGATCGAGCAGATCGCACTCGAACCCGTCGCTGGTTTCGACGATCTCCCGGGCCAGCTGAACCAGGCGGAAAGTCTTCGACATCTCCCCGGGGCAGGTCTGGTCGTGGCGGGCGGCACCACAGACCAGCAGGATGCGTGACGCCGCTGACGGATCGGACTGCCGTCGCTCTGCGGTCAGGATGGCCTGGCGCGCCTCCAGCCATTCGATCGGCAGCTCGAATTCCGGATCGGCAAAGCCGGGACCCGCTTTACGCTTGCGAGGACTCTTGTGGTACTCGTCGTAGTTCTTCCAGGCCACTTCGATGATCCGGTCGATCTCGGCTCGCACGGCATCGAAAGCGGGATCGTAGAAGCGTTCGCCCAGCCGGCGGGCGAACTCCTCTCGGGAGAGCTTGACCTCGCCCTGACCCTTGCGGACCTCGGGTACCGAGGGATCGCCCATCTGGTATGCGTCTCGGTTGAGGGATTGGATCCGTCGACCGGTGCCGCTGGGGTCACCGGCCCAGGTGAGAAGTTATATCGAGATGCGGTCAGGCGGACGGGCGGTCAGGCTACCGGGGCTCCACTGGTGGCTTCTCGCGCTCCGCGCCCATCAGGTGCAAAGCCAGCGCCTTGCGGGAATGGAGGCCGAGCCGACCGAGTACCCGCTCGAGATAGTGCCGCACAGTGTGGGCGCTCAGCCGCAGCCGTTGAGCGATGGCCGCATTGGAAAGGCCTTCGGCGGCAAGGAGCGCGACCTGCGGCTCGCGGCCCCGGAGTCCAAAAGTCACCCGCAGCTCCCTGGTTGTGGGAAGCTCTGGTCCCAGCCGATCCATCAAAACGAGCACGCCGGCTTCCGGGAGCAGGTCTCCGGCGGGCACGCACTTGGCTATCAGCCGGTAGCTCCGCCCGGACAACTCCAGCTCCCTATAATCCTCCCGAAGTGAGCCAACCGATGCGGCGGTGTATCCGGCCTGGCGGGTGATGAGATCGAGCAGACGATCACGCTTGGGCTCCTCCTCCAGCAATTCACTCCAGCGTCCGTTCCTCGCGATCTCTCGAAGCTCAGTTGCCCTGAAGACCGCCATCCCGGCGTTCACATCGTCGCACACCTGCCCGAGCGTGCTCCTCCATCCGTGCAGCCGGTAGAGCATCGTGAGGCCGGCAGCGAGGGCGCAGCGCAGGGACACCACCGGCAGGGGAGCCTCAGCTGCTCGGGGCGGCAACGCACACCCGACACCTCCGGAGGCTGTGGAATCGAGCGCGGTTTCCAGCCAGCCGGGCTCATCGCCCTCCAGCCGGAGCAGCTCCTCCAGCTCGGCTGTCGGAGATGTTGCAAAGAAGTCTCCTGCACCCACCACGTCACGAACCCGTTCCAGGCCGCGGGCGAGCCAGGCCTCCTGGCTGCCCCAGTCCAGTGGTGACAT
Source organism: uncultured Gemmatimonadales bacterium (assembly GCA_965652025.1). Lineage (GTDB taxonomy): Bacteria > Gemmatimonadota > Gemmatimonadetes > Gemmatimonadales > GWC2-71-9 > CAVVWJ01. Next base: position 22,334 of record CBFGTM010000029.1, on the reverse strand, counting down.
AAGGACTTCGATTGCCGGAACGAGTGCCGCGAGGTTCATAGCCGAGGCCGGATGAGTTCCCTCCACTACGCTACTGGCCCTGGCTGAAGTTTCCGAAATCGTGGGACGAACGTCCCCTGCGCCGGCTCGTCCCGATTGACAGCTTATCGCCCGTGACCCTGCACCACGTGAGATGACCGGTCTGAGGAGCTGCCAATGAACCCCAAACTTGCCCATCGCGCTTCGGCAGCCATGGTGCTGCTCGCGACCGCCGGCCTGCCCGCCGCTGCGGCGGCCCAGTACCGCCTGCCCACTATCGTCAGCACGGTGAAGGCGGACAGTCTGCATGCTGCGGCCGTCCAGGTCGCTCAGGCTGGGCGCTATCGCGACGCCGCCCGCCTGTATCGCCGCTCGGCGGAGTTCCGTGCCGCGGAGGATCCGGTGGGGGTTCGCTGTTTGACCGAGGCCGCGGCCCTGGCGTATGCCGCCGGCGACCACTCGGCGGCCCGCCAGGACATGGCCCACGCAGCCGAGCAGGCGCTCACGCAAGGAGACCTCAAGGCAGCAGCGCTCGCGTATCTCGACGCGGCGTGGATCGCCCAGGAGCAGCAGAAGCCCAACCAGGTGTGGGAGCTGGGCCATCGGGCGGAAATACTGGCGGCCTCGCCGTTGCTCAGTGAGTCCGACCGCGACACCATTCTGCGACGGATCGATAGGACGCCGGATGCCATGCGGATGGCTATTGGACGGTAGGTTACCCAGCAGTGGATGGTGCAAGGGTAGGTAGAGCAGCGGGGTACCGCCGCTCTACCTACCGCCGCTTCACATACCTAGCCGAAGTATCTACCGCCTCACCGACCCCGTTGCGTTATACTCTCACCCGATCGCCCCAAGCGCACCACCTCCGCCTTCTAGCGAGGTCAGTCTGCCCGCTCGCCGGGTCATCAACGGTCGGCATCCCTTCAGCCTCGGGCTCCAGCCCGGAAGGCCGCGGCGCGCTCCATTCGCCGAGTGGGAACAGCTCACCACTGGGCATCGCCATCCGCGACTGGCGTTGGCGAGCGCCCTGGGACACGCGGCGATTCTGCTTCTGGCCCTGACATTGTCGAGGGCGGCTCCGGACGATGTCCGTGAGCACCAGGCACAGCCGCAGCCACGCGTGATCCAGATGATGTACCTGCAGCCCAAGGAGGCGCCGCCGAAACCCAAGCCGCCGCAACCGGTGCAGCCCCGCCGGCCTCCCCCGCCACCAACTCCGACGGCGGTGGAGCCGCAGCCTCGACCCCTGCCGGAGCTTCCTGCCACGGTGAAAGCCACTGAGAAGGCGCCGGAACACGATGAGCCAGCCGGGAGCAGTCCCCAGCCAGCCAATCGAATGGAAGCGGCCGGGGCCGAGCGGGAGGATGCAATGGTCACTGAGGCTCGGCGCCTGTTCGGACCCCGGGCTCCGTCGCATGGTGGGAACAGGGGGCCGATTCAAGCAGGTCTGCCTGTTCCTCTGGAGACCGGTGGGGTTCGCTGTCCTTTCAGCGGGGACGAGGTGCAGGCGATGGATCGTCCGAGCGAGGGCGTGATCGAAGGCATCGTACGAGCGGAGTCGAGTGGGCGGCCCATCCCCGGTGCTCTACTCCAAGTGCTCGGCACTGGTTTCTCGACTTTTGCCGACGGCGCTGGACATTACCGCCTCCGGTTCGATCCTGACCTGGTCGATGTCTGCCGCACTCAACTGGTGCGGGTAACGGCACCCGGGTATCGGACGCGGACCATGCTCCTCGGATTTGGCTTTGCATCGGACAACGCGGTCGATCTGCCCGGTCGCTAGGTCAGGCAGTCAGGCGGTCAAGCGGTCACGACAAGTGAAGTCATTGCGAGGGAGCGATGCCCCCGAAGCAATCCAGAGGGTCCATTCCTTTAACCAATCAGCCGCATATGGGATCTCACCTGCTCGCAGTGCTCACCGCCCTGAATCTTTGCCTGCTCGGCTACCAATCGATTCCCGCTCTTCATGCCCCCAATCCCCCAGATGTGCTCCGGGGCCGCGGGCTCGAGATTGTGGACGACCGGGGGAGGGTCCGGGCCAGCATTACTCTGCACGCCGAAGACTCCACCGTGAAGTGGAAGGGGAAGCCTTACCCGGAAACCGTCTTACTTCGGCTCATTACGTCGGAGGGACGGCCCAATGTGAAGCTGGGGGCCGGTGAGACCGGTTCCGGACTCCTCATCGCCGGGAAGTCGGATCCCACCTACGTGCAGGTACTGGCGGAAGGGGAAAAGACTACGGTCAGGCTGAAAGACAAGAATGGTCGTGAGCGAGTCATCCAGCCGTAACCGCCCGGCCCTTCCGCTCGTTGGCTTCCGCCGTTTAACCTTGGTCCGCCCCTCACCGGAACACGTTTGCCCGACCTGCTGCCTCGACTCCAGACCGCGCTGGCCGATCGAATCGACCCGACATTCGAGTCGCTCCGGAGTCATTCTCGATTTCAGAAGCTGATTGAAGGATCTCCGCAGCCTGCTCAGGCGCGTGGTTAATAGTGCATCAAAGCATGGCGCGACTGCCGGTCCTGTTCGTGACAGCGTTCGTGGACATGGTGGGACTCGCCATGATCGTCCCCCTGCTACCGTTCTACGCCACCGAGCTGGGTGCCAGTGCAACGGTGGTGGGGCTGTTGGTCTCGGCTTTCTCGGTGGCCCAGCTGGCGGTGGCCCCACTGTGGGGTCGCTTCTCCGACCGCTACGGTCGCCGGCCTGCCATCCTCGCCGGCCTCCTGATCACCGCCGGCGCCTACGTCATCTTTGCCTTCGCCGGCTCGGTGCTGCTACTGCTCCTGTGCCGCTTAATGCAGGGCCTGGGCGGCGGCACCATCGGCGTGGTGCAGGCGTACGTGGCCGATACCTCGTCTCCCCAGGAGCGCACCAAGAGTCTGGGGTGGCTTTCGGCCGTGACCAGCCTGGGCGCCGTGGCCGGTCCGGCCTTCGGGTCGCTGATGATCGGCATTGGAGGAAGGGCCGCGCCGGGGCTCGCTGCGGCTGCGTTGTCGGTCCTGGTCTCGGGCTTTGCCGCCCGCTTCCTGGTCGAGTCGCGCCAGCTCTCGAGCTCGGGCTCCCACGCCACTCCAACCACGACCGGCGCGCGCCAGGCGATTGGACGGGTACTCTCCCACTGGCGCGAACCGGCCCCGCGCCTGATCTGGATCTACACCATCGGCATCGGAGCCTTTTACGGCACCATTCAGGTGGTGCCGCTTCTGCTCATGGACCGTTTGGGTGTGAGCGAGCGGAATATTGGCTATTTCGTCATGTACCTGGGCGGTATGGGCGTGGTGGTGCGCTCCCTCTTGTTGGGGCGGATGGTGGATCTCCTGGGAGAGGCGCGGCTGTCCCGGCTGGGGCTCGTTCTCCTGGCAGCGGGCCTTGGCTGCACCGGGCTCGCTTCCCACGGTGCCATCCTCCTCCTCGGATTCACCCTGATGCCGCTGGGGACCGCCTTTCTCTTCCCCTGCATCACGGGCCTGCTCTCCCGAGTGGTGCCGAACAACGAGCGCGGACTCTACATGGGAGTACAGCACACCTTCGGCGGTCTGTCGCGGGTGGTCTTCCCGATCGCGGCGGGTCTGCTGATGGATCGCTTCGGAGTGGGCGTGCCGTTCTGGATCGCGGGGGTCCTGGTGCTCGCGACTGTGCCGTTCGCCTGGGCGCTGGCCGATTCGCTGCCGCCGGAATCCCCCGCCTCGGTCGCCGCGCGGGTGGTGTCGGCGGCTGATGTCACGGGGGAGTTTCCAGTGGAGAAGGCGGCGGCGGCGGAGCGTGCGACGTCAGACTCGGGTGGCCCCGTGAAGAATTAGCCGCGCAGCCATCGCGCTCCCGCAAAAGATCAGAATGTTGCCGATTTGGCTGAGGAGGACTTGGGCCGAAAGGATCTCGGCGAGAATAAGAACCGTCCCAATCAAGATGATTCCAGCTGCCCGGCCTGCGCTGCCGCCGGCTCTCATCAGCGGAGTGGCGAAAAGGGCCGTGCCGATGAAGAACGCAAGCAATGCCGGGCCAACGGCCGCGAGCATTGGTCCGGAGAACATGCTTTCGAGTAGCTTGGTCGCCGCCGCCGAGTTCGCGCTGTCCAAAACGAACCGGCCGACCAGCATCTCGCCCACGAAGATCGACGCGATGGCTGCCGTTCCCACCACTATGAGGATACGTGCTGCATGCCCGGCGGCTGGTTTACGAGTCTCTGTGAGGGCCGCTAGCGCGAGGAGGCCGGGAACGAAGAGCAGTATCCCAATGAAAAGGAGCAGGTGTGCCGTGTACCATCGTGCAGCGTGGTCCACCAGAATGGCAGCTTGATCGGCCGCGGCCATCCTCTCTACCGGGTGCAGGAGGTCCCCGACAGCCATCAGAAGCGGTCCCACCATGAGGCTCAGGGCAGCGATGAGCGTCCGAGAATCGCGAGGAATTGACCCTCCTTCCTACTGGGTCACTTGATGTTGCTGTCCATCGGCGGAGCTATCCTCGAACTGGCCGTCCCCCGAGTAGACGGCGCCGATGGTATGGGTGCCGACCACATCCAGAGCAAACTGACAGACCGCAATGCCCTGCTCATTGAGCGGTGCGGCATCGCACCCGCCCGTCTCCTGAAACGAGAACACGGCCACGGTGCCGGTTGGCGTGCCGCCACCCTGGCCGGTCACCGACACGGTCACGGTGATCGTCTCCCCGGCGCTGGAAGGCTCCGGGGCAATGCTGGTGATCTGGGTGGCTGAGCCGCGCTGTACCACGGTGATCACTTCGGTGTCGTCCAGGGTAACCCCGCCTGCGGTCCCAGTGATCGTCTTATCCCCAGCGACGGTGGAGCTGAAGGTGAACGTCGCCACCCCATTCGCAATCGTCGTGGCCGACCCCGGAGTGAAGGTGTTGCCGCTTCCGCTGGCGGACAGGGTTACCGGGACGCCCTCCAGCACCGCACCCTGCGCATTCCGCACCGTGACGGTGATGGTACTGCTCTCTCCCGCCAGTATGCTCTTGGGATCGGCCAACATCGTGGACCGTGAGGCGCTGGGGCTGGTCGCCGAGCATTCGATGGAGAAGGCGACGTCCGCGGTCTGACCTGCGGCTATTGATACAGTCCTGGCAGCGCCGCCAGCGAGACTGCAGTTGTCCGCTATGCCGGAGAGCACCACGGTATGGGTTCCGACCGAGACCTGGTTGATCCTCACCTGGCCATTCGACGCTATTGGCTGAGCCGCTCCCCCATCGATAGCGAATTGATAGCCATCCGCGTCGAGGTCCGAGCCCGTGGTGGAAGTAGAGATCCGAATCGCCCCCACAGTCGGGGGAAGCGCAGTGCAGATCACGGTGAAGCTGACCTCGCTCGCCGCTCCCGATGAAACACTGGTCGTCGCCGAGCCGGCTCCCGACACGGTGCAGTTGGAGGCGAGCCCACTCAGTGCAACGGTATGACTGCCGGCGACCACGTCAGGGAAGGTGGCGGAACCGGTGGCCGGAACCGGAATCCCTGGACTGACACCATCCAGCGTAGCGACATAGCCATCGGGGTCCGGGTCGGGACCGCTGGTACTCACCACGACCTGGATGCTGCCGGTGCCGGGCGGCGGCGACGAACAGAGGACGGTAAATGCGACCGAGGCCGTGGCGCCGGACGAGATCGGCACCATTCGAGGATTCTCACCTTCGACCTGGCAGTTATTCGCCACGCCACTGAGACCAACGGTGTGACTGCCCGGCGCCAATCCGGAGACTGTTACCGGATTGCTTCCGGTCAGCGTTCCTCGGTCCTGGCCGTCGACCAGGACGACATAGCCGTCGGCGTCGGCCCCAGGGCCCGAGGTGGATGCCGTTACCGTCACCCCCCCGAGCGGCTCCTCCGGGCCGGTGGTGTCGCTATCGCCCCCGCCACAACCCACTAGCGAGCTGATCAGTGCGAGGAGAAAGACAATCGGAAAGCGTAAGAGCGTCGGCTCGGGCCGGATCATATGCGGCTCAGCGATTCGGGATGTTGTCTGGGAGTGAGCACGGGGCTCAGAGAATAGAATAACTAATCGAGCTTAGGGCCGCTGGGAACCGCGGGCGCCGGACCGTGGTTCTCTCTCCATGAAAGTGCTGTCGGTCAACGTGGGGCTTCCCCGCGAGGTCGAGTGGCGCGCCGAGACGGTGGAGACCGCCATCTTCAAGGCGCCGGTGTCGGGAAGGGTGGCGGTCACCCGACTAAATCTCGCGGGCGACCGGCAGGCGGATCTTTCGGTCCACGGCGGTTTCGACAAGGCCGTCTATGCCTACCCCAGTGAGCACTATGCGTACTGGCGGAAGGAGCTCCCTAGAACGGCATTGCCGTGGGGAGCATTCGGAGAAAACCTGACTGTGGAAGGGTTGTCCGAAGCGGGGATGCGCGTGGGTGATATCCTGCGCATCGGCAGCACGGAGCTGGTGGTGACCCAGCCCCGGCTGCCGTGCTACAAGCTGAACGCGCGGTTCCAGCGGCCGGACATGGTAAAGCGCTTCCTCCGGAGCCGCCGGACCGGCTTCTATCTGGCGGTAGTAAAGGAAGGCCACCTCGCGGCCGGCGACCCGATCGAGCTGGTGACGACCGATCCGTCGGCCATCAGAGTGATCGAAATAGTCACCCTCTACACCGAGAAGGGAAACCGTGGGGAGCTGCTGCAGCGAGCTCTGGCGACGGCCGGTCTACCGCAGGCCTGGCGGGACCACTTTCGGGCTCGGCTCGGCTGATTCATTCTAGCCAAGCGAAGGGGCCGAGACTCGAGCAACCGAGTTTCGGCCCCTTGCAAAGTTCCGTCCTTCAGTCGTTCCGCCTGACCTAATGCTTGTCCTTGTGCTTATCGGGGTCCTGGCCGAGGTGACGACCGTTGTCATCCTTCCGCTTGTCGTCATCCTTCCACTTGTCGTCGTCCCGCCGCCGGTCATCATCCTTCCACTTGTCGTCGCGGTCCCAACGCCGACTGCCTTCCCACCTTCTGTTATCCCCGTCGACGTAATAGCGGCCGAAGCGCTCGTAGATCACGACCTTACGAAGCGGCCGGCGATCGAACGGGCGCCGGTAGAAGCGGTTGCCGTCGTAATACACGGTGATCACCCGGTAGTTCGCGTGCTTCCACCAGCCGTAACGGCGGCCATGGACCCGCTGGACCACGATGATCTCGCGCTGGGGAACGATGACAGTGGTCGTCGTCGTGCGACGGGTCTCGACCACGGGCGCGGTCTGGGGACGGTTCAGTGCATCCGCGGCACGCTGGATCGTGGTCTGAGCCCTGAGGGGCGCTGCGATCGCGATTAGCACGCCGGCCATCCACGCCATTGCAATGCTGCGCTGCATGAAGGCCTCCAGAAATAGGGGGAGTGGCCGTCAGGTATGCGAGCACTATGCCACTCCGTAACTCCTTTTGGCGCAATGGTGCAAGATCTTGCAATCAGTAGATTCCATTCATGGCCGACGGTTCTCCCACCATTCCGCTGCGCCGGGCGCATCCCTCCGAGGCCATCGAGTCTCAGATCCAGGACGAGAGCCGTTTCGCTCAGGAGGTGCTGGACGAGATCGGGCGGGTCATCGTGGGACAGCGGCCTATGCTGGAGCGGTTGCTCATCGGGCTCCTGGCCGACGGGCATGTGCTGATCGAAGGGGTACCGGGACTGGCCAAGACTCTGGCAGTTCGCACTCTCGCCGCCACCATCAATACCTCCTTCCGCCGGATCCAGTTCACCCCCGACCTGCTCCCGGCCGATCTGATCGGCACCATGATCTATAACCAGCGGAGCGGAGACTTCGGGGTCCAGAAGGGGCCGATCTTCAGCAACATCCTGCTGGCCGATGAGATCAACCGGGCACCGGCCAAGGTGCAGAGCGCGTTACTCGAGGCGATGCAGGAAAAGCAGGTAACCATCGGGGGCGAGACCTTTCCGCTGCCGGAACTGTTTCTGGTGCTCGCGACTCAGAATCCGCTGGAGCACGAGGGCACCTACCCGCTGCCCGAGGCGCAGGTCGACCGCTTCATGTTCAAGCTGCTGGTGACCTACCCCGACCGGACCGAGGAACGGGAGGTCCTCGACCGCATGACCGCGGGAGAGGAGCCCGAGCCCCGACGGGTGCTGGACCCGGAGCAGGTCCTGCGCGCGCGTAGCCTGGTGCACGCGGTGTATGTCGATGGCCGGATCAAGGAATACGTGCTCGATCTCATCGGGGCGACGCGCCAGCCGGCCGCCGCCGGACTGCCCGACTTGGCCTCGCTGATCGAATACGGCGCATCCCCTCGGGCAGCCATCGCCCTGGTGCGGGTAGCCAAGGCGCACGCCTATCTCCAGGGCCGGGGGCACGTTGTGCCGGAAGACATCAAGACGGTCGGTCTCGACGTCCTGCGCCACCGCCTGCTGCTCACCTATCGCGCCGACGCGGAAGGAGTCGGACCGGACGCGCTGCTTACCCGCATCTTCGAGAGTGTGCCGGTGCCATGAGCCCGGAAGAGGTGATGCACGAGGTGCGCCGGCTGGAGATCACTACTCGGCATCTGGTGCGCGACATCGTAGCGGGCGAGTACTCCAGTGCCTTTCGCGGCCGAGGCGTCGAGTTCTCCGAGGTGCGGGAATACCAGGTCGGCGACGATATCCGCACTATCGACTGGAACGTGACCGCCCGGCTGGGGTCGGCCTACGTGAAGCGCTATTTGGAGGAGCGGGAGCTCAGCGTCCTGTTCGTCCTCGATGTGAGTGCCTCGGGCCGCTTCGGCACTCGGCTTCGCACCAAGCAGTCGCTCGCAGTCGAGGTCTGCGCCGTGCTCGCCCTGGCCGCGGCGCGCAACAGCGACCGGGTCGGCGCAGTGTGGGTCACTGACCGAGTCGAGCGTTTCGTGCCGCCTCGGCGGGGCCGGCGCCACGCGCTCCGGGTCATCAACGATCTCCTCGCCTTCGAGCCGGCCGGCAGCTCCACCGACCTCGGGGCCGCGCTCCGTTTCGTGGACTCGATTCTCCGGCGCCGGGCGGTTGTCTTCCTGGTCTCCGACTTCCTCACCAGCGGATATCAAAGTGAGGTCGAGCGCCTCGCCCGGCGGCATGATCTGATCGCGCTCCAACTCTACGATCCCCGGGAGCGCGAGCTGCCCGACATCGGCCTGGTAACACTGCGGGAGCCGGAGAGCGGACGCTGGCGCCGGGTAGATACCGGGCGAGTCGAAACCCGGGAGCGATTTCGCTCCCGCGCCGCCGAGTTCGACCGCGCGCTCCAGCGGCAGCTGCGCCAGTCGGGAGCCGATCTGGTTCAGCTGGAGACCGGCCAATCTTACGCTGAGCGGCTGCTGGCATTCTTCCGGCGGCGGGAAAGGGCCGGGCGACGGTGAAGCTCAGGATTTCGGCTCTTTGCTGGGCGCTGATGATCCCCGGTTCCACGTCCGCCCAGATCTCCGGCCAGTCCTTTCAGGTCACGCCCGAAGTGGACACAGCGACCGCGGGCGACTCCGTCACCCTCAGCTTCCGGGTGCGGCTGGATGAGCGGGACCTGCTCTTCGACACCGTGCCCCAGCCGGTCACCGCGCTGCCGCCGGGCGTGCGGATCCTCTCGGTGGAGAAGCTCACCCGGGCACCGGACCGGATCTTCCACGGCCGGGCCCGGGTGGCGTTCTATCGAACGGGGCGGCGGCCGGTCCCGGTCTTCGGCCTGCCCTTCATGCGTGCGGTCAAGGGACTGCAGCGGGGAATGCTGGTCAGCGACTCCGCCTTCGTGGAGATCGTGTCGCTGGTTCCGGCCGGCAACCCTCCGCTCAAGGACATTCGCGAGATCAGGGTTGCACCGCCTCAGAGTCCCTGGATCCTCTCAGCGGCTGCCGCTGCGATGCTGCTACTCGTGGTGGGATATGTCCGGCTACGCCGGCGACGCCACCCGGCCCCTCCTTCGGTAATCCCGGTTCCGATGGCGGTGCCGGCTGCACCACCGGGCGCCTATGAGACGGCACTCGACCAGCTGCACCTGATCGAGCGGGCTCGATGGCCGGAACACGGCCAGGTGGCCCGGCACTACGAGGCCGTGGTGGACGTGCTGCGGGGCTACCTCGAGCTGGCGGAGGACCTGCCCGCGCGAGAGCGCACCAGCGAGGAACTGGTCTGGGCCCTGCCGCCGCACTTGAGTGACGACCGGCTGCGCGCCGCCTGCGAGGAACTGCTGCGCCAGGCCGACCTAGTGAAGTTCGCCCAGCGCCGGCCCGATCCGAAAACCGCAGCGAAGTTCCTGGAGCAGGGCCACCAGCTCCTCCGGCAGTGGCACGAGCAGAGTCTCGACGGAGTGACGGCCGATGCGCTTCGCTGATCCCGTCGTCCTGCTTCTGCTGCTCCTGCCCGCGGGCTATGCGCTGTATCTGTGGCGGAGCCGCCGCCGAGCGCCGCCGGAACAGCTCGCTCTCCCTTCCTTCCACTTTCTGGAGCAGGAGCCGGCGAGCGGCCGGGCCCGGTGGCAGCCGCTGCTGATTGCTCTCCGGTTGCTGGCGGTGGTACTGCTGGTGCTCGCGCTGGCACGGCCACAAACGCCGAGGGAAGTGCGCGAGATTCGGCTGCGCTCCCGCAACATCATGCTCGCGCTCGACATCTCCAGCAGCATGAAGGCCGGCGATTTCCAGCCGGGCAACCGGCTCGCCGTGGCCCGCCGGGTGCTCACCCAGTTCATCCAGCTTCGCCAGGGTGACCTGGTTGGCCTGGTGCTCTTCGCCGGACGGGCGTTCCTGCAGGCGCCGCTTACTCCCGACGTCGCCCTGCTGCAGAAGATTCTCGAAGGAGTGGACATCGGACTGCTCCCCGACGGCACCGCTATCGGCACCGCATTGACGCTGAGCATGGGCCAGCTCAAGGATCTTCCGGTGAAGGCCAGCACCATCGTGCTCATTACCGATGGCGCCAACAACACCGGCCGGCCCACGCCCCTGGTCGCTGCCGAGGCGGCCCGGTCGCTGGGGATCAGGATCCAGGCGATCGGTCTCAGCACCCTGGATACCAGCAGCGTAGCGCTCAACGGCGTGTGGCGGGTAGGGAACACCGCTGCGCGGCTCACCGGTCGCGACGAGGCCGCGCTCCTGCGGATGGCCGAGCGTACCGGCGGCCGCTACTACCGGGCGACGGACGCCGCGGTGCTGGATGGCATTATGAAGCAGATCGATCAGGCCGAACGGGTCGAGGTGCGGGTGGGAGAGATCCGCGATTACCGGGAGCTCTATCCCCATCTGCTGGCGCCGGCGCTGCTGCTCCTTCTATTGGAGCTGGGGCTGGGTCTCACCTGGCTGCGGACGCTGCCATGAGCGGGCTGAGCTTCGGATCGCCGGCCCTGGTCGCCCTGGCTGTCGTGCTCCTGCTGGTTGCTTTCTGGGTCATCCGCCGGGAGCGGCGCGATCGGGAAGCCGCGCTAGCCCGGTTCGGCGAGGAGCCACTGCTGAAGCGATCATCCGCGCTGCCGTCGCAGCTGGCTCGGCAGCTGGGTCTCGGACTCCGAGTCGGGGCGGTGTCGCTCGGCCTGCTCGCTCTGGCTCGGCCTCAGTTGGGGGAGCGGCCCTCTTCGCTGGCCCATACCGGCCGAGATGTCATGGTCCTACTCGATCTCTCCCGTTCGATGAATGCCGGCGACGCCGGGGTTCTCCCGGCACAACCAAACGGCGTCAGCCGGCTCACCATTGCCAGGCACGCTGTATCCGAGGTGCTCGGCGCCGCGCCGGAAAGCCGGACCGGGCTCATCGTGTTCGGCGGGAGCGCCTTCCTCCAGCTGCCGCTCACCGGCAATCGGGCCGCATTTCAGCGCTTCCTCGACGCCGCCACAACCGACGACCTCGGTGATCCGGCCACTGATCTTTCGAGCGCGCTTACCGCGGCGGCCGTCGCCTTCGAGCACGACGGCGAGCGGGGCTATCAGACTGTGCTGCTGGTCTCGGACGGAGAGAGCCATGGCGACGTCGGCCCAGCGCTCATCCGCCTGCGCCGAGCCGGCATTCCGGTTCTAGCGGTTGGCGTGGGATCATTCGACGGTGCCCCCATCCCGGCGGACAGCGCCGAGGCTCCGGACCAGTGGCATCGCGATCATATCGGGCGCATCGTGGTCACCCGGCTGGAGGAGGGCGACCTGCGCCGAGCGGCCCGGGAGACCGGCGGTGTCTACGCCCGGTGGACCGCCGATGCCGGACGAACTCTGGGAGGCGAACTGGCGCGGCTGCAGAAGCGAAAACTCTCGTCTACCGAGTCGGACGAGCGGGCAGATCGATTTCAGTGGCCGCTCGGTCTCGCTCTCGCCGCGTTGCTGGTGCAACCGATGCTCGGACCCGCCTCGCGCCGACGCCTTGTTGCAGCTGCGCTGTTGCTGCTCAACGGGTGTGGGCCCGGAATGAGCGAGTTGCGCCGGGGCGAGCGGCTCTACCAGGCGGGAAGCTACCGCGAGTCGTACATGGCCTTCCGGCGGGCCCTGTCGGAGAGCGGCGATCCCGCGGTGCAGTACTCCGTGGGCACTGCCCTGTATCGCCTCCGCCGCTATGAAGACGCGGCCAAGAGCTTCGTCGACGCCAGCAGCGTCCCTCGGCTGAAGCAGCCGAGTTATTTCAACCTGGGGAACTCTCTGGTGCGGGCGGCGGAGGAAGCGTCCGAGAAGGATGAGCTGCTGCGCCGGGCCATTGCCGCATACGAGGAAGCACTCCGGCTCGATCCCGCCGACTCGGCGGCCAAGTGGAATCTGGAGATCGCGCTCAGGAGAAGGGGCGAGGATCGGGAGTCGGGCGGCTCGCCGGGACGGGGCCGGTCAGGGGACTACGGACGAGGCAACATGAGCTCGCCCGGATACGAGGGAACGCCCGAGGCCGCCGTGGGAGCGATGGCCGGCGGAGGCTATGGTGAGGGAGAGGGTGAATCCGTCCAGGAGCTGAGCCAGGCGGAGGCCCGGGAGCTGGTGGAGGCGGTCCAGCGCGAGCAGCTCAACACCCACGAGGGACGCCGCCAGCTCGCGGGTGAGCAGAGAGAAAACGACTGGTGAGGTCGCGTGCGCACAGGAAAGAGGGCGAGAGGGTCACTGAGACAGCGGTAGCTCGAGCCAGCTCCGATTCGACAAACGGATCGTAAGCGGCTCGCCCGCGTCTGCTATCGTCTCCTCGTTTACGTCCTTGCCGGTTCCATAATTGATCTGCTGGCCCGGGCTTCGGAGTACGCTGAGCACGGCGACCAGCCGGCTCCCGGCTCGGCAGAGGTGGCTCGCCAGGCGAATGCTCCTGAGATCCAGACGCTCGCGGGCCCCAGGCGTGAGCAGCCTGCGGTGGGTGAGGTCGGCCACATAGCTGGCGCGCGACTGATAAGGCGGGAGCTGGAGGTAGGTCCCGTCCGGCCGTAGCTCGAAGATCGAGATTCCGAAGTCGAAGTCGCGCTTGCCGGCCGCCAGCTCGAGGTGGCCCCGGAACAGCCCGCTGATCTCGGTGGCGGCCGGCAGTGGGTCGCTGACGTAGACCAGCGAGTTCAGCGTGTCGATGACGGTATCGGCGACGCCCCCGCCTGGTACCAAGCGCGCGCTGTCGGAGCGCTCGGCCAGGTCTACCGTGAGCGCCACCGCGGTGTCATGCGCCGGGGCGGCCGATGTCAGACGGTACTCCCGGCCACTCCGCTCGTTGCTCAAATATAACCGAAGCATGCCGTTCGACATCGCAGCGATCGACGGCGCGTGCTTCCAGCGATTGGCGTTCACCACCTCGTAGTTGATCCGGTCGCCCAGGAGCCGAGGCCTGGGCCCACCCTTGAGAATCCAGTCGAACCACGGGTAGCGCAGCTCGGCGATGATATCGATCCGCGCCGCCGGGTCGATCTCGTACCCGTAGAGCATGGTCAGTGTGTCACCCAGGGCGTTCACCACCCCGCGCTGTGCCGGGACGTGCTCCCAGGGACCGATCACCAGGTAATGGCGGGCCTTGGGATTGTACCGGTAGTGCTGAGTGAGATAGTGGACCGCGGCGCCGGGACCGCCGTAGTAGTACCCGGCGGTCTGCAGCACCGGAATCCGGATCCGGGCGAAATCCTCCTTATAGGGAATCATCCGCTGTCAGTAGTGGTCGTAGGAGGAATGCGTCACCCACTGCTGCCAGATCGGGTTGGGCGTGCCGTCGATCTTGTCCATGTCGCGATAGGCGCGGCCGCTGGCGTACCAGCGGCCGTAGAGCCGGAGCCAGCGGTCGCGGTCGTTGTAGGTGCTGTCGTCCAGCCACTTGTTGTTCGTGGTGTAGAAGGGCCAGGGGTAGACGAAGTTCCAGGCGATGTTCCCTTCCATCGGCACGTCCAGTCCCGGCGCCACCGGCGCGCCGACCATGATCGCCTTTAGCGCTGGCGGGCTCCGCTTGGCCACGGCCCAGGGCGACATGCCGGAGTAGCTGCCGCCGTACATCCCGACCTGCCCGTCGCTCCAGGGCTGCCGGGCGATCCATTCGATCACGGTCACCGCGTCTGCGCCGTCGTGCACGTAGGGGACCGGTGCGTCCGGGCTGCAGGCCTTGCCGCGAGTGAACCCGATCACAGAAGCATAGCCGTTGGAGGCGTTGCGCCGGAGATCAACTTGCAGAACCGTGCTGTCGGCGTAGATGGTGAACTGCAGCAAGGCGGGAGTGCGAGCCGGGCCTCGTCGCGGGCGCCAGGCTGTGGCGCAGACGGTGGCTCCGTCGGGACTCTTCAGCGGGACGAGGCCGCTCATTACGTAGCGGCGGCGGTCGTCCTCCTGGATGAGCGGAGTGGCCACGCCGCCGATCTCACGGTAGGTCTGCTCGACCTGCACGGTGCGGAGCCAGGCGACGGCATCAGCGAGGGCGACGGCGGTGTCGCGAGGGCTCTTCCCCGCCGGACCCCAGGGAGTCTCGGGCGCCGGCGGTGGAATGGCGCTCAAGGCTCGGGCGACCAGTCCCGCGGTGCGATCGTCGAGCCGGGCAAATCGCTTGCGGAAAGCTCGGCCGAAGGCGTCGGGGAAGCCGAGCCCAGAGTCGGACTGGAGCTGCTTGGCCTCGAGATAGATCTCGTACTGTGCATTGAGGGCTCGCGTCGTCGGTGTGGTGTCACCTGAAGCTTGGGCGCTGCGAAGCTGGGCGAGGGTGGCGCGGGCATCGTTCGGGCGCCCGGCCAGGAATTGAAGCCGGAACAGCCGGTCGAGCTGGTCGCTGCGGTTGCTGTCCTGGTAGACCGCGGCCGCCTGGCTGGCCAGCCGCGCGATCGCGACTGTGCGCGTGGTTGAGTCCGCCAGGGCGGAGGCGCGAACAGACAGGGTCTGCGCCGTCAGGCGGAACGGCAGGAGAACAGCGGCTAGCAGAAACAGGAGGCGCCGAGGCTGGTTCATGGCGTAGGCGTTTCGCGTCCTACGACATCGGAGACAGGGAGAAGATGTAGAGGGAAGCCCGGGTGCCTACCTCACCGGTGTTGGCGCTCAGCGGGCCCTGGAGCACGAAGTGCTCGGTGGTCAGCGACTGCATGAGTGCCGGCGGCCTTTTCTTCTCATCCATGGCAGTCGCTCCTTGGCAGGTGTTCAGCTCCCAATCAACTGACGCAGGGCTCGGCCGGCATATCGGCTGGAAAGAAGCCGGGTGCCGTCCCCAAGATGCACGACGTAGCTTCCCTTTCCATAGGGTTCCAGAGCGTTGATTGCGTGGACGTTGACCAACGCGGTGCGGCTGATCCGGACGAATCGGTCGCCTAAGCGACGGCTTAGGCCGGTAAGGGTTCGCCGGAGCAGGTGCCGCTGGCCGCCCTGATGCAGTCGCACATAGTTCCCTGCAGCCTCTATCCAGTTCACTGACTCCACCGGCACGAAGACGAGCCGGCCTTCCCCGCGGACAACAAAGCGCTCGACCGGCTGGATTGCACTCCCGCCGACCAGCGCCGCTACTCGCTGATCCGGCTCGTCCCTTTCCTGCTCTACCCGTACGGCCGCCCGCTGCCACGCCTCCCGAAATCGGTCCGGATCGATCGGTTTGAGCAGATAGTCCACCGCATGAGCCTCGAAGGCACGGACGGCGTACCGGTCGTAGGCGGTGACGAACACGATGGCCGGTACCGCGTCCGCACCGACCCGTTCCAGCACGTCCAGCCCGCTTACTCCGCCCAACTGAACATCCAGGAAGAGCACGTCCGGTGCGTGCTGGAGAATGGCCTGGACCGCTGACGGGCCGTCGCCGCATTCGGCGACGATCTCCGCATCGGGCAGCACGGTCAGTTGCTGACGGAGAGCAAGCCGGCCGGGGGGCTCGTCGTCTACCAGGATGACTTTCATGGAACTTTGAATGGCAGCTCTATCGTCACGATCGTCCCGCCGGTCTCCACCGGTCTGAGCTCGAACCGGTGTGCCTCGCCATACAGTTCAGACAGCCGGGCGAGGGTATTAGCCAGGCCCACCCCTGCTCCACCGCCGGCCGGGCCCGGTCCGTTGTCGGCGATCTCCAGTTGCAGTCGGTCACCCGACCGCCTTGCCGAGAGCCGCACCCGGGCGCCGTCGAGGGTGCGCTTGACCCCGTGCTCTACCGCGTTCTCCACCAGCGGCTGGAGCATGAGCGCCGGGATCAGCGCGTCACCCGCGCCATCCAGCACGTCGAGCTCGATCGAGAGCCGGTCGCCGAAACGGATCCGCTGGATCTCGAGGTAGGGTGCCAGCAGGTCCAGCTCACGCGACAGCGGCAACTCGGCGGCGCCCCCGCCCCCGCCGTCGAGGGTCCGGCGCAGCAGCTCGCCCAGGTGGGCGATCATGCGCCGCGCCCGCGCGGGATCGGCTTCGACGAAGGCCGAGATGGCGTTGAGGGTATTGAAGAGGAAGTGAGGATGCAGCTGCAGCCGGAGCGCCTCGAGCCGAGCCTCGGTCAGGCGCCTCTCCAGCTGAGCAGCCGCGACTCGCTGCTCCCGGTACATCCGCTGGTAGATGAACGCCGCCTGCACCCCGAGGATGAGCCAGTAGTAGAGGAAGCCGGTCAGGATGCCCCACACGATGCCACCACTGAGACCAACGAGAAAGGTCCACAGCGTCCCCGGCGGCTGCTCTCTCAGGAGTACGAGGCCGAGGTAGTGCAGGATGTCGGAGGTGAGGATCTGCGCCGGCGCCAGAACCAGCATGCGGCCGAGGTGCGGCGGGATGGTCCGCCACCACGGGCCGCCGCCGAGTGGCCAGCGCCGGCCGGCGGAGAGCACCAGCGGCGTGTAGGCCGCCCAGGTGAGCGCGTAGATGAACTCGTGGTAGACGTCCCACTGCCAGTCGAAGGGGCGATGCCGCGCGGCGCCCACCAGGATGTTCTGCGCGCTGAAGAAGACGGCAACGGCGAGCCAGGTGGCCAGGAGGCGGAGGGCGGGAGGGCGAAGCGCTCGCATGAGAACATCTTCGCGCCGCGAGATGCGGAGAGCAACAGCGCCGATGCGCGAGTCCCATTGGTCACGCGGATGTCCGCGCTCATCACGGATAAGGAACCACTGAGCACGGTGATGTTGTAGGCGAGCGACGAGCGGAGCAGGTTGGACCCTCTCATCTCTTCAGGTTACGGCCTCTCCTCTCGGAGGATTCCATGACACCCAGATTGATGATCGCCCTACCTGCCGCGCTCTTCCTGGCTGGGCTCACTACACCGGTTCAGGCACAGACCGCGGCCGATTCCGCCGCGATTCGCGCCACCGCGCTGGACTACATCGAAGGCTGGTACACTGGCAACGCCGCTCGGACGGAGCGGGCACTCCACCCCAAGCTGGCCAAACGGATGGTCTGGGCCGATTCGACCGGGAGGAGTCATCTGGTGGATCTCTCCGCGTTGGACCTGGTCCAGGGGTCCAAGTCGCATCCGCCGACACCGGCCTCCGAACGGAGGAAGGACGTGAAGATCCTCGACGTATTCGGCAATGCCGCCGTAGTGCGGATCGATGCCCAGGAGTGGGTGGACTATCTGCAGCAGATCAAGTGGAACGGGAGCTGGAGGATCATCAACGTCGTGTGGGAGAACCGGCCGGAAGTGCAGGCGGCAAGGAGGTAAGGCGGTCAGGCGGTCAGGCGGTCGGAGGACCAGGAATTCAGTGGAGAAAGTCATTGCGAGCGTGCAGGGCACGCGAAGCAATCCGGCCGCAACCCTTACGGGGCTTACCTGTGTCTCAGGTGTACCGCTGTCTCAGGTGTACCGCCTGATTCTCTTTCCCCGGGAGTGACGCATGTCCCAGGTTACCCGAGTGGCCTTCGCCGCTGCCGCGACGCTCGCGCTGGCCCTCCAGACTGCGCCGGTTCCGCAGCGCGAGCCCGATCTGGCTGGCCTCTGGGCAGCCAAGGCCCGCTTCGGACCCGACATACATGGTCCGCTGGTACTGTTACGGGAGGGCAAGGCGTCGCGGGCTGACATCGCCGGGTTCGTGGTGCCCGCTCGTTTCAGGGGCTCGACAGTGTCGTTCGAGTTGCCCGACGGCAAAGGACATTTTCGGGGACAGTTAATCGGGCCGACCATCTCCGGCCAGTGGATCGGACCAAGGAACCAGAACACCGCGACTCCATTGACGCTGGAGCAGGACGGCCCCAATCGCTGGCGGGGCCGAGTCATCCCTCTGGATGAGGCCCTCACCTTCTACCTGCCAGTCACTCGTCGGGGTGACGGATCCTATTCAGCATTTCTCCGCAATCCCGAACGCAATCTGGGCTGGTTCATTCCCGTGTCGCGCGTGCAGGTCAGGGACGATGTGGTCACCCTGCTGGGCCACCGCGGCAGGGGCGCCGACACGACGCAGGCTGAGGGACGCTACGACGACGGGGTGCTCAGGATCCCTCTAGCTGGGACCACCTTCGATTTCACCCGAGTTGACGCTGAGAGCTCCAGTGCCTTCTATCCTCGGGGCAAGGCGCACGAGCGGTACCGTTATGCCAAGCCGCTGCAGCTGAAAGACGGCTGGCCGGTTGCGACCGTGGAAGACGTGGGCATCTCGCGGCCCGGGATCGAGAGCTTCGTGCAGAAGCTCATCGACCTGCCGATGGATTCGCTCTCGACCTCGCAGATTCACAGTCTGCTGATTGCCCGCCATGGCAAGCTGGTGGTCGAGGAGTACTTCCACGGCTACCACCGGGACCAGCCGCACAACACCCGCTCCGCCGCGAAGAGCTGGACCGCGGTGCTGCTCGGTGCGGCGATGCAGGCGGGAATCCCCATCCGCCTGAACACCCCGGTCTACCGGACGATGCTGGATTCACTGCCGCCGGACCTGGATCCGCGCAAGCGAGCCATGACTCTGGAACATCTCATTTCCATGACTGCCGGTTACGACTGCGCCAGCGACTCGGCGCCGGGCAATGAGGATGTAATGCAGAGCCAGACGGAGGAGCCGGATTGGTATCGCTATACCCTGAACGTGCCGATGCTCACCGCTCCGGGCGACACGATCGTCTACTGCAGCATCGAGCCCAACCTCGCGGGCGGGATGCTCCGGAAGATTGCGGGCGAGCCACTGCCGGAGATGTTCTATCGCCTGGTCGCCCTGCCGCTTCGGATGAGCAACTATCATCTCTGGTTGACGCCGACTGGAGAGGCCTACGGCGGCGGGGGCCATCAGTTCCGGCCTCGCGACTTCCTGAAGCTGCCGCAGCTCATGCTGAACGAGGGCAAATGGGGGAGCCGGCAGATCATCAGCCGGGAGTGGGCCCGCCGGTCGGGCGCACCGCTCCGGAACCTCACCCCAACTCAACAGTACGGCTGGCTCTGGAACTCGATGGAGTACCCCTACCAGGGCCGCACAGTCCGAGGGTTCTTCGCCGGCGGCAACGGCGGACAGATCTTCATGGGGATTCCAGCCCTGGACCTGGTGATCGGATTTACCGGGGGGAATTACAATGATCCCTCGTTGTTCATCCCCCAGAGGAGGTTTGTCCCCGAGTTCATCCTGCCGAGCGTAAAATGAACCAATCCCCGAGGTTCAGTCTCTGGCATACAAGATCGAGATCCCCGGCTCGGACACCAGCACTCGGCTGACCACGCGGTGCTTCCGGGAGATCCAGTAGCGAGCCTGAGGAGCAGCGCTGTCCGGCAGAGCCAAGACCTCCCAGACCGGCTCCGGCCCGCGCGACCTCCGCTCGATGGCCGTGTCACCCACAACCTGCACCTTATACCAGCTGACCCGGTCCAAGCGATCGGTGTACACCGGCAGGCGGGCACAGTAGCCCTCCTGTAGGGGGAGCGCCGAGACCGCCAGGGCCAGGACGTTCCACTCGAAAGGAGCCACTCCCAGCCGGCGGTCCAGATAGCTCGGACCGCTGTCGGTGGGAGTTGTGACGCCGCGCACCCGGTCCGCAACGAAGTCGAGTCTGACCGTCCGTGCGGAATTGTGCGACTGGAAGCGGAGCGGCTTGAGCGTCTTGGGATCGATCCAGGAGCTGTCTACCGTCCTGGCCCTGGGCGTATCAAAGACCAGGACGTCCAGGAGTACGGGGGCTCCTTTGAGGTGCCCGGACGCAAGGGTTTCGGTCTGGGTCCCGAACGGGCTGACGCTGTCGCCCCTAGTCAATGTCAAATGCCGAACTACGGTAAAGTCCGTGAGGTGCCCGGAGGAAACCGTCCTGGAACCCGCAACAACAGTGTCGCAGCCGAGGGGAGCGCCCCTGGACTCAGCCTCCTGCCATCCGGTGGCCAGGGCAGCCATCAGCGCATACGAAAGGAAAAAGTGTCCCGGCATCTCATGGCCTCCAGCTCAGGGTTCGGTCCAGCTGCGATGGCCCTCCTCTCCGACTACGAGGCCTGCCGTTTCTGGGTGACAGCCGAGGCCGCCCTATGAGGGCTCCACGGTCAACACTACCGACAAGCCGGTCTTCGCGTCTTTACAGGAGAACTGACCGGTGCGGGTCGAACGACTGAATCCGTCACCGTTGCGGGGGCACGACTTCACATAGCCGGTATTGTCCTGCAGTATGATACCCCAGGTAAACTCACTGAATGAGGTGACGGTCACCTGATTGCCGGCCGTGGGGTTACAGAAGAGGGAGGTGCCGAGCACCCCCTGAAACGTAATAGTGGCATAAGAACGGCTAGCCGCGGCGTTACAAGTCAGCGTGGCGGTGTACTGGGTTTGAGCAGAGATCCTCGAGAAGCTGGGAGTCTCGTTCGGCGCTGTAGAAGCTTGAGGTCCATCACAAGCTGCCAGGACAAGGGCGGAGGCTACGACCCCAACGGCGGTTGCAGGTAGGAAACGCATGGTTACTCCGGTTTGAGCGTCATCGGTGACAGGGATGCGGACCATCTTCCTATCAGTGCAACGCATCCACCCACTGATTTTTCTCACTATCCTCGGTCCCAGCGAAGGCACCGTCGGTCCCATGTTCGCTTGATCGAGGAGGAGGCCCCCGTTTGACCCGCAGCATCCTGCGCGGCTGCTCCATCTCAGTTGCCATGCTGAATCTCGTGCTCTCCGTCATGGTAACCAGCCTTGCGGCGCAGGACACACTGGCCGTCCAGGACACTCTCCCGCGACTCAAACCCGCCATAGGAGCATCGGTCGAGCGTTTCATCTACGAGGGGAGTGGGATCACCGCGGTCGCTTTCCACTACTCGAGGCTCAAGCCCAGCAGGCTCAGCACCGAGTTCGCGGCTGCACTCTTTCCCGACGCGCTGGACATCGGGGCATTGTTGCTGGCTCCCGATATTGGACCTGCCTACGATGCGAGGGGGGTTGGATTCGACTTGTTGTTGAAGGCCGGACTCAGCGCCCTCGCGGGGGTGGGGATCGGATTGGCGTTCCAGCCGGGGTACCACGTCGGCAGCGGGTTGCTGATCCGAACCGGGAAAGCCTCAGGCATCCGGCTGGATGTGGTCCGCCATGCCTACCTTATTGACCAGGAGATGGAAGGGATCTGGAGCGTGGGAGTGGGGGTAACGTCTTTGCCCGCGGTCAGGCGGTCAACAGTAAATCGCTGAACGATTAGCGTCCAACTCACTTACTCACTTACCTTCTTACCCGCTTACCTCTTACCTCAGAGCGGCGGCAACAGCGCCAGGCGAGCCGCCACCGCTTCCGGCGCAGCCAGCTTGGCGCAGGTAGAGCATCTCACCCGGCACCGGCGTCCAGGTTTACGGTACCTGTTTTCGATCGCCTGACCCGCAGGGCAGAGATCGTTGTCGTGGTAGACGTTGCGGTCGCGTCGGCGAATCGAGTGCCAGGGGGAGATCAGTGTCATGGATAGAAGCTAAGCCTCGCAACTCCACCGGGAGGTGACACCGCACACCTCCCTCCCATTGTTACCTTGGAGCAATGACTCTCAGGCGAGGCATCCGGTGGGCGCTCGCCCCGTCCTTCTTCAGCCTTGCTGCTGCGTTCGTCACCTCCCTGTTGGGCTGCACCAGCTGGTCACGCCTGAGCGACAGCCAGCCGGTGCCCTC
>CBFGTM010000028.1:0-49127 GCA_965652025.1 uncultured Gemmatimonadales bacterium | reverse complement strand
GGGATTTGAACCCGCGACCCCTGCAACCCCATTGCAGTGCGCTACCGGACTGCGCCACGTCCCGGACTACGAAAGAGGCGGAATTGTAGCCCCAGGGGGTTAGTGATGGAAGGGCAGGATTTGCAGCCGGGCCGCCTGGGCCCGCGACTTGCAATCCTAGCTCCCCAAGGAAGAACCGGGCCCCCCAGCCCGGCATTTGGCGTATGGTGCCGCATGGTGCGGCGCCAGCCGGTAGGAGGACCTCTATGAGCCAACAGGACGAGCGCCCATGGGAGAGGGGCGGAGACCTCCCGTGGCAAGAGGGGGAGGACGAGGACCAGGCCGACAGCGCCTGGCGGGGGGATCTCCACCTGGATGACTGGCCCGAAAACTTGGCCGGCCCGGAATACTGGCTGTACAAGAAGCAGCGGGACGAGTAAACAGGCGAGCTATTTTCGAGGGCCGGACGAACGTCCGGCCCTTTTCTTTTTGGTACCCTTCGGTAAATCTTTGGTACAGCAGCACTTACAACCCCTTTGACAGGGTCTAAGTATTTGCTACATTTCAACTTACCTGAAGGGCAATATGAATCGGAGGGGCGGCTGCGGCCGCTCCATACTAAAGGATCGGAGAACGAAATGTCGGAATCGGTAGCCGAGCGCGAGGCAGTAGCTCAAGAGAAGCCCTGGGATCCCTTTCAGCTGATGGATCGGATGGATGAGGAAGCACTGCGCAAGGAGCTGGAGGGCATAGCCAGCACCGACCTGGTGTATGTCGTACGGGAGGGCGGCCAGGAGGTGGTTGGCCTCTCGAAGACCGGCGTGGACCAATGCTGCATGGCTCTCGTATCGCAGGGTCAGGTCATTCGCGAGGAGGATCTGCAGTACGAGCTGATCGGCGATGGCGAGGCTCGCGAGGCACTGTTCAAGGTCAAGGCGGCGCGCTTCGCGGTGTCACCCAGCGGACAGGATGTTCGGCTGGATCAAGTCATAGGCGTCAAGCGGCAGCCACTGTACTATGACTCCGCCCAGCTCGACCTGGATGCCAAGGTTCCCAGCAAGAAGTACCGGGGCAAGACCTATCGCGAGCTCCTGAGCAGTGATGAAGGTCGGGACTATCTGAGCTGGATGGCGGAGAACTTCAACGAGCCGGAGATCCGTGAATTCGTCCGCCAGATTCTGGCCGGCGAGGAGGTCGTCAGGCAGCGCGGACGGCAGCTCAATCCCCACTGGTATGAGCACGGCGCCATGAAGGCGGCAAGGAACGCGCGCTTCCGCCTTATCCCAGGCACTATCCGGGCGCAGGTCGTGGCGACAGCTCGGAGTTCCGGCCAGAGCCGAGTCATCGACGCGGAGCCGGGCACCATGAAAGCCGCCCCGGGTGTTGCGGTGCCCCAGCCGAAGTCGCCTCGAGTGGAAACGCCGGTCGAACCGGTGGTGCGGCCCGGGCCGTACTCGCCGACCGAAAAGCAGGTGGCGTTTTACCAGCGCCTGGCGGCCTCTCCCGTGTTTACCGAGGAGGAACGCAGCAGGGCACTGGATTGGCTTGCCACCAAGGCCACTCGGCAGACGATCAAGGATCAGATCGACTGGCTCAAGCGCCAGGTTGAGACCCGAAGAGTTCGGCCGGCAGGCGAATCGGCTGCGTAGGTGGACCAGGTGAAAAGTCAAGAGTGAAGAGTGGAGAAATTTG
This sequence comes from uncultured Gemmatimonadales bacterium, assembly GCA_965652025.1. Taxonomy (GTDB): domain Bacteria; phylum Gemmatimonadota; class Gemmatimonadetes; order Gemmatimonadales; family GWC2-71-9; genus CAVVWJ01. Next base: position 47,456 of record CBFGTM010000028.1, on the reverse strand, counting down.
GAGAGCCATTCACTCTTCACCCTTCACTCTTCACTCTTCACCTTTACCCTTCCGACCGCTAGCGACACTCCTCCGAGAATGGCTCCGCCGCCAACCACTGTGTGCCACCCAATCGTTTCCCCACCCAATAGCACACCGATGAGCAGCGCCACCAGAGGCGTTACCAGCGGAATCATCAGGACGCCACTGACAGCCGTGTGGCGGATCAGCCAGTAGTACAGCAAGAAGGCGATGACCGAGCCCAGGATCGTGAGATAAGCCAGGGAGGCCCAGGCGAGCGCGGTCCAGTGGAAGTGCACTGGGTTCCCTTCCAAGAGGATTCCGCCCGCCAGCAGGGGCACACATCCCCCGGCCATCTGCACCCCGGCCAGCACCGATGGTTCGATGTGGGTTCCTCGGGCCTTGACCAGGACACCAGCCTGCGCCGTGGCGAGGGCCGCAAAGATGATTCCCGCACTGGCCCAGAGTGCCAGCGGGCCGCCGACGCCTAGCTCCCCCGAAAACACAATCCCGATGCCGAACAACCCCAGCAGAACGCCGATCACTTTGGGTGCGGTGAGAGGCTCGGCGGCCAGGTACCAGTGCGCCAGCGGTAGGCCAAAGAGCGGAACGGTGGCACTGAGCAGCGCCGCCAGCCCGGAGGAGATGTACTGCTCGCCCCAGAACACCAGCGCGTAATTGAGCGTGATACTGAGGAAGCCGGTGTAGGCCAGCAGCACCCAATCACGAGCGGCCGCGGGCAGCCGAGTCCGCCGCCACAGCACGATCCCGCCCAGCAGCACCGCGGCCAGCGCGAACCGAATCCCGGCAAAGGTGATGGGCGGGAGGTCGCGCAGGCCGAGCTTGATGCCCAACCAGGTCGAGCCCCAGATGGCGCAGAGCGCCAGCCAGACCAGAACGGCCAGACGCTCACGGGGGCAACCCGTGCCATTCCTCATCAGCGAATCTCCCGCAGCCGCCGAAGAGAGGGCACCTTGATCGCCGTCACCGCCACCACCAGCAGAGTTGCCAGACCCCCCAACACAACCGAAGGGACTGTCCCGATCAGCCGTGCCGCAGTACCGGATTCGAAGGCGCCGAGCTCATTGGAGCTGCCGATGAAGATGGCATTGACCGCCGCGACCCGGCCCAGGAGATGGTCCGGTGTCAGCACCTGCACCAGCGTGGAACGCACCACCACGCTGACCGTATCCGCCATACCACTGGCGCCCAGCAGCCCGATGGAAAGGTAGAAGTCCCGGGAAAGCCCAAAGCCGATCATGCAGAGTCCAAAGACTGCTACGCTCAGCAGCAACGTGCGGCCAGCGCGTCGCAGAGGAGGCAGGTGAGCCAGGACCAGTGACATCAGGACGGCTCCGACCGCGGGTGCCGCCCGCAGGATTCCCAGTCCCTGGGGGCCGACCTGCAAGATGTCCGCTGCGAAGATCGGCAGCAGAGCAACTGCACCGCCGAACAGGACCGAGAACAGGTCCAGGGTCAGGGCACCGAGCACTACCGGTTGGTTTCGTACGAAGCGAATTCCTGTCGCGAGACTCTTCAGGAACGTTTCCGTCGCTGGCGCCGTTCGCGGCCGGAGGTGGTGAATCCGTGCCAGCGAGAGCACTCCGACTCCCATCAGGCCAGCATCGAGGGCATAAGCCGCCCGAGCACTGCCGAAGCCATATACCAGACCGCCGACGGCCGGCCCAACCACCTCGGCCAGCTGCCAGGCTGAGCTCCGCCAGGTCACTGCATTGGGATACAGCTCGCGAGGGACCAGTTCGGCACCCAGCGCCGAGCGGGCCGGCTGCAGAAAGCTGCGAGCGATTCCGCTGCAGAAAATCACCACATAAAAAGGCCAGACCCGATCAACCTCCACCAAACCAGGCTTCAGAGTGAAGCCGAGAAGCGCAAGCGAGCAGAGGAGCAGAACGGCCAGTGCTATCAGTGAGATCCGGAGTCGATTCGTCCGATCGGCTACATGTCCGGCGAACAGCGCGAAGCCAATAAACGGCACTGCCTCCGCGAGGCCGATCAGGCCGAGCGAGAGAGGGTCGCGGGTCAGCTCATAGATCTGCCATGACACCACAACCGCCTGTATCTGGGTCGCCATGGTCATGGCCAGCATGCTGGCGATAAACCAGCGGAAGTTGACGATACGAAGGGACGCGTAGGGATCGTGCCTGGCGGGGTTCATGCGCGGCGAAAGTAGCTGCGATTTGCCGGTGAGCAAAGAGTTTTGCCGCTGGCTTCGTAGCGCAGAGTCCAACACCGAATTCCTAAGTTGTTATCTGAGAAGCTGTGTCGTGTTCTGCCATCCTCGGCCCGTTTTGTGCGTGCGAAACGGCGCAAACCAGTCTCATTCCCCGCACTTACTCCCTGGCAGGCATGAAGCGGCTGATCCTTTGGACCAACCTCCTGGCGCTTGCCGCGTGCGCGCGCGCTTTGCCGCCAGCACCCAATGGCATTGCTCCGGTCTCCGCGATTCCCGGCCTGCGTCTACCCGAGGTTGCTCACGCCGGTGCACGGGCCGATGCGACCGCAGTCGCGGCCGTCAACGACCTGGCAGAGGCCACGCCCGACTCCCGGATCGTCCCTGCCTTCGACGGCAGCAACATCCGCTGGGACATCGATGTCAGAAGCTTCTCGGACCATCCCCGGGTGCAGTACTACCTCAACTATTTCCAGGGCGCTTCCCGGCAGGGCATGGCGGTCTTCCTCGCTCGAGGCTCCCGCTATGAGTCGATGATCCGGCAGCGTTTCGAAGAAGAAGGATTACCGGGTGACCTGGGGTATCTCGCGCTGATCGAAAGTGGGTATTCCAACAATGCCGTCAGCCGCTCCTATGCAGTCGGCATGTGGCAGTTCATGAAAGGCACCGCCCGGGGTTACGGCATGCGAATCGACACCTGGGTGGATGAGCGGCGGGATCCGGTCAAGGCAACCGATGCGGCTGCCCGGCACTTGCGACACCTGCGGGACCGATTTGGCTCACTCTATCTCGCTGCGGCCGCCTACAACGCCGGCGCGGGCAAGGTATTGCGCAGCCTTGGCAAGCTGCAGTGGGATTCGGCGGACACACCCTCGGGCGAGGAAGGCAACGACGAACCGCTGGTGGAGGATGAAGAAGATGCAGAGGAGGCGGCCGACGTGCTGGAGAGTGTGCTGGACACGACTGATGTCACCAGCGACGCAGCCTTCTTTCGCCTGGTTGGCAATGATCTGCTGACCACTGAGACCCAGGATTACGTTCCCAAGCTCATTGCTGCAGCTGTAGTGGCCAAGCAGCCGGAACGGTTCGACATCAGCGTCCCGGCAGCGCCACCATTCGGCTACGACTCCGTGATCGTCACTGGCGTAACCGGCCTCAACGTCATGGCCCACCTGGCCGGGACCAGCCTGGCCGAGATCCAGGAGCTCAATCCCCAGTATTTGCGCTCGGCGACGCCACCCCGGACGCACTCGGTTGTCCGGCTTCCCGTGGGAACCGGCGAGAAGGTGGCGGAGGGCTACGCCGACCTATCACCATCGGCTCGGGTTCGGTTCCTGACCCACGTCGTTCGCCGGCGGGAGCGGTGGGCCACCATCGCCGCGCGATATCATCTGCCGGTCCAGGACATACGGGCGGCCAACCGGCGAATTCGCTCGTCGCGGCAGCTCAAGACCGGAACTCACCTCGTCATCCCGGCCGTCACGGTTCCTTCCGCTTTGGCAATCCGAGCCGCGACCGGGCCTGCGTACGGCAGGCACTATCACCCCCGGGTGGCCACCCATCGGGTGCGCTCGGGGGAGACCCTCATCGGCATCGCCCGACGCTACCGGGTCTCCCTTCGCGCACTTCGCCGGGTCAACGCCCTCCCGGTGGAGTACACCCTCCGCGCCGGCAAGCGGCTGCGGATCCCCAGCTAATCACCCTCAACTCTCGGAACCGAGCCGTGTCCCCCGACTCCGCCCCCAGCAACTTCGGCCGTGCGGCCCTGGCCATCCTGGCTACGATGGTGCTCCTGATCGTGGCGCTCACCGGTATTCTGGTCGAAACCACCTGGAGCAACCCTCAGGACACGGTTGAGACCGTCCCTGACCCCGGGAGCTTCGCTCGGCGTTGATTAGTTCGCTCCGAGCTCCTGCCCTGCTGAGTGTCGGCTCGGCGCTTGCCGCCGGAGTGGTGCTCGCGGGCTCTGGCTTGGGACGGCCGGCATATGCTCCGCCGGCTCCCGCAACATTGGATACGGCGCCAGTGAAGGGGCCGGCGCATTCAGCCGAGGGCGCACGGACCCGATCCACGAGCGTAGTTCCCGGCTACCTCTCCTCCTGGGGGTTGCCCCCGGTTCAGGGTCAATTCACCGTCAGCGATACCGCACTCGTCTTCAAGTCGACAGAAGGCTCCGCAATCCCGCTCGGCGCCAGGGTCTCATTGGCTTACGTCGACCGGGAAAATGGGCGAGACCACTATCTGTTCCGGGTGGATGCGGGAGTGATCGAGACCGACGTCCCTGGCACACTCCTCGAGCTGGCGGGTGACTCGACCTGGCTCCACGGCCTCAAGCCTGGAGTCAAGGTTTTAGCGGAACCGATGAGAACCGCACGAGAGATTGTGGCCGGCCCTTATGCTGACACGCTCTTCCTGTTGTTTGGCCGCCCGCGGGCCCAGGTGGGTCTGATCGGACCTCAGGGTCGGGCCGCCGGCAGATTGGGTGAATACATCGGGAGGAGAGATTCCCTGGCGTTCGACCCGGCCCGCATGACCGGGGAACCTCAATTCCGGCACGCCCTGGCACACGAGTTGGCTCACCGGTGGCAGGCCAGAGCGAGAAACCAGATACTCATCTTGTGGGCCGGGGTCCCGGCGATTCGCGACCCCAAGCGGTATGGTTATGGCGATCAGTCCGAGCACCAAGCCGAGGCTGCGGCCTTCGCCGTCAGCTTCCTGCAGTCCACGGCCAAACGACCCAGCCAGGATACGGTCTCACTTTCGCTACTGGACCATTATGAGCTGCTGGTACCGGGCACCCGCACGATGGTCCGGTATTTTGCTCTGCATCCGATTTTCCGGAGCCACCCCCTCCGTTCCCTCCTCACTGCCGCTCCGCTCAGGCACGAACTAGAGAAGTAGCAGCTTCAAGCACGCGCTGGCGCTGACCCGGAGTCAGCATGTCGCGAGCGATCACCTTCCGTACCACACGGGCCACGAAGGTATATCCGCGCGGGTCGTACACCATCCAACGATGCCACTCGAGCTCATCGAGGGCTCGGGCCGTCTGGTCCTCGGGCAAGTTGAGTACCCGGGTCAGCAGATTGAGCGAGACCCGGTCGCCCAGCACCGAGGCAGCCGCCAGCACTCGTTGGGCACCCGGGCTGAGCCGGCGGAATCCCACGCGAATGGCGGCGACTACTGTGTCGGGCAGGTCGCCGGGCATGGTCTGATCCAGGGTCTTGTAGGGCTCGGGCCAGGCTCCGGCGGTGCCCCGGAGATCGAGTCCCAGAGCTACCGCACGCAGCAGCTCGACCGCGAGCAAAGGAATGCCCGCCGAGTCGGTGGCCACCCGGCGGACAACTCGCTCGATCTCGACGTCGGTAAACCCGGGAAGCATGCGCCGGGCGAGAGTTCGAATGTCAGCCGACTGGAGCGCAGTCAGGCGGAGCGCCAAGCCCCGGACGTCGCCGCCCAGCCGGCTGCGGTGCACATCCAACTCCGGCCGCGGGGTGTGGGAGTCGATCGCGAACAGCAGGATGAGCGGCGCCGCATCCAGATCGCGAAAGGCCGCAAGCAGGCCTTGCATAGACGCCTCATCGAGCCACTGGGCATCGTCTACCGCCAACGCCACCGGCTGCTCCTCAGTCGCAGCCCGAAGGATCTCGCTGAGCGCGCGGCCCAGGGAGACGGTGCCATCTGCCTCGAGTTGGGGGAAGCGGTCGGCCCATTCAGGCATTGCATCGGCAAAGGCGGCCAGTGCCGGCGCGGGTGCTCCAGGGAGCCCACCTGCCTCGAGCAGGCCACTTCGGGCCAGGGCTCGAATACCGCTCCACTCCTCGTCCTGATCTGCTTCGACTGCCCGGACCGCCGCCACGGCCACGCCATCCAGTCTCAAGCGCCCCAGCAGCTCTTCTATCAGGCGGGTCTTCCCCACCCCGCTGTCCCCCTCGAGCACTAGGATATGGGCGCGGCGGTCGCGGCAGGCCGCCGCAGCTGCGTCCGCCAACCGGCTGAGCTCGAGCTCGCGCCCGACCAGGGGAAGCCGAGGCTCCCCGTCGAGTTGCTCGCTTGATCTGGCAGGTGAAGGCGGCCGGATGGGCCGCTCGTGGCGGACGCGGTCGGCAAGCGCCTGGGTCTCCGGACTGGGCAAGGTCCCGATCTCACGCTGCATCCGACGGGCGAACTCCTCGTAGCACTCGATCGCGCCGGCCCGGTCTCCGGCGAGCACCAGGCTGCGCATGGCCACCCTCAAGGCGGGCTCCGAGCTGGGGTCGAGGCCCAGAGCCCGCACTGCGAGGGTAGAGGCCTCGGGAGCCTGGCCGGCACGCAGCAGCTCATCGGCAAAGCGGGTCAGCACTTCGATCGACCGGAGCCGAACCGCCGACCGTTCGCTGGCGAGCCAGTTCTCGAATTCGGATGCGCCGGCGATCGAGAAGCCTTCCAGGAATTCTCCTGCGACCAGCCTTGCCGCCGCCTCCCATTCTCCAGCGGAGGCGAACTGCTCCAGCCGCTCAACGTCGAGGCGCACCGAGCCGGGGTTCAAGCGGACCTGTCCTCCACTCGTGTCCACATTGGTGTCACCGAGATAGCGCCGAAGCACCCGGATCGCTTCATTCAGCGAGTGCCGTGCTGCAGCCTCAGGCTTTTCCGCCCACAACAGTCCGATCAGGTGCTCCCGAGTCCGACCCCGGGGCGAGCGCGCCAGGTAAACCAGGAGCCCCAGGTGCTTGCGCCACAGGAGCTCGGGAGGAGCCGGTGCGCCATCTACGCTCACTCCAACCGGACCCAACGTCTGACAGGAAATCAGCCCCATATTCTCCGCACATTCGTTCGGTGCTGCAGGGTACTAGATAAGATATGTGGCTAAAATGGCCTCCTGAGAAGTGTGAGAAGCCGGCGTTCCGCGATGTGCTGGCGAACACGGCAGCGGAGTCCGACGGGCACCATTCTAGGGTGCGAATTTCCTGGAGAGCCGGTGACCATAACGCTCCGTTGCCTGAATTGCGGGTTCAGCTTTACCGTAACGTATCCCACCCCCGAGTCCGCTCGAGAGAGCGCCACCCCGGTCACCTGTGGGCACTGCCGTTCCACCCACTGGTCGTCCAACGCCGCCTAGCTAAGACCCCTCATGTTGACCGGAGATCCAGCGCTGGAGCTGAAGCTGCTGGTCCGACTCTTGGCCGCGGCGGTGCTCGCCGCCCTGCTGGGCTGGGAACGTGAGGCAGCCCACAAGCCTGCTGGTCTCCGTACGCATATGCTGGTTGGGGTGGCTTCTGCCCTGTTCACCGTCCTGGGAGAGTTGGCGGTCCGGGACTACCCGGGACAGGAAGGTGGCCTTCGATCCGACCCTATCCGAGTCATCCAGGCGGTTGCCATCGGGATCGGGTTTCTGGGCAGCGGGGTGATCTTCGTAGCCCGGGATCGGGAGGAGGTACTGGGTCTCACCACGGCAGCTTCCATCTGGGCAACGGCCGCCGTCGGCATTGCCGCCGGGCTGGGTCACTACATCATGGCCGCCGGTGGTACTTTGCTGCTGCTTATAGTCTTACGAGTCATGGCCCGGTTCGACCGCAACTCCTGAACTCCGCTTGACTCCTGCTTGACCGGTGCGAGCCACCATCGGGCCGACAGAACTCCCGATGGAGGAAGCGCATGTATGCAACTCCGCTCAATTTTCTGGGACCAATCGGCGGCAAGCGGATTTTGATGTGGGGAGTAGGTACGGAGGCAGTCGGCTTTGCCCTGGCCGGCGCCGACGTGTATGGGTTTGACAGCTCTGCCACCCAGGTCGAAGCGGTGAAGGATCTCGCCCGAAGGCTGGGGCTGCGAGACCAAACCCACCTTCAAACTATGGATATCGACCAGCTCGCCTACCCGGATGATTTCTTCGATCTCGTGTTCGGGAAGACAGTCAAGGATGACGCCGGTTTCGAGACCGGGGCCGGCGAGCTGGCCCGGGTAATGAAGCAGGGTGGGCGAGCTGCTTTCATGGTACCGCCCGGCAACCTGGCCGAGCAGCTCGTGCGCCGGGCATTCGGCTCGGCGGTGGTTGGGGAGTGTTGGATCGGGGTCGAGAAGAGAAGCGAATAACGCGGAGAGCCACTGGTCGGATTTGAACCGACGACCGCTCGATTACGAATCGAGAGCTCTACCCCTGAGCTACAGTGGCGGAACGTCGGATGCCCTGGCGCGGATTCGAACCGCGACGCCTTTCGGCACTACCCCCTCAAGATAGCGTGTCTACCAGTTTCACCACCAGGGCGCGGCGCAGGAAAATAGCTGGCGGCGAGAGGGGGGTCAACCCTGCCACCGAGCGCGTAAGTAATTAGCTGCGCAGGAGTAACGCGACGGACCGCGGGTCTTTCTAACCCCCCTCTCAGGGATGGAAAGGACTGCCTGCGATGGGTACTCCATTGACGGTAATGTCTACCGAAACATCGTCGGCAATGATGATGAATGCGTCGGTGTAGGTACCGTCTCCATTGTCGACGCAGGTTTGGGCGTTCTCCTCCGCTGGCACGCAGGTACGCGGCGCGCCTCCGTTGGCCGATATCTGGACCTGATCCCCTCCGTGCCGCACCGGGTTGCCCTGGGCATCTCGAACCGTAACGGCCACGTCAATCCGAACGAAGAAGACACCTGACCGAGTCACCTCCGCGGTGCTGGCTCGGGGATCGGTGGGGCCAGGGAACACAACGCTGGATACAGGCTGGCCCAGGGGCGCGCCGCGAAACTCGAGACCGATCTGATCGGTGCCGCTATGGACCGGAACGTATGAGGAGGAGTACGCCCCATTGCCGTTGTCGGTGACCGGTAGTCCAGCGGACGGATTGGCCCCACTGATCCTGATAGAGAGGTCTCCACCAGCTCCTGCGATGCGGTTGCCGAACTCGTCCCGGAGTACTGCACTGATGGTGTTGGTTTCGCCGGCGGTTCCATTGCCCACCGAGATTGAGCTCTCACTCTCGGAGGGTGGGCCGGGCTGAACCACGATAGGGGCAGATGTCACCGGGGTGAATCCATCAGCCGCAAAGATCAGGCTAAAGGTGCCACTCTCACCTCGCAGCTCGAGATCGGTGAACCTGACTCTGCCGCTGCCATCACTCTGTGCGGTGGTTTGGCCACCGACCGACCCGTCTCCATCCGCTATCTGCACTGTCACCCTCACCCCCGACTCATTGAGCGGCACGCCGAGAGGATCCTGAAGCTGGAGCTCGGGCTGCTGTGAGAGGGGAACTCCCGCCGCGCCAGTGGTTGACGGTTGGGTGACGATCACCAACTCGGGACCCACCGCAGTGGATCTAAAGGTGAGCGGGGAGCCTTCCAGGTCCGGCGCTCGGGCCACCGTAGTATAGGAGCCTACCCGAGCACTGAGCGTGCGGGTGGTTGACGCGCGGCCGTCGGCACCGGTCACTACCGTTCCCGGACTCACCTCGCCCCCACCTTCGGCCTCCCAGGTCACCTCGATCCCGGCCACTCCGTTGCTGAACCGATCTACCGCCTTGACGATCAGAGGGGCAGGAAGCGCGGCGCTCACCGGCGCGCTCTGTCCATCTCCCCCGTCCGCGACCAGCGCCACGGCGGGTTCGGGATTGGCGGTCACCGCAAACACCGCGACGCCGTTGGGTTCCGGCACGATGGGAGCGCGGGCTTCCACCCGCTGGCTGCCCGCTGCGGTACCCAATGTGTACCTGACCGCTGCCCGGCCCTGAGAATCGGTGGCGAGCGGCGCGTCCGGCTCTACGATACCGCCGTCCACTGGAACAAAGGTTACCTCGACACCGCTCACTGGCCGGCCACCGGGGTCGGTCACCTCCACGACCAGCGAGTCGGCGAGGGGCTGGGCTACCGTGCCGATCACGTTGCTCTCGAGGGGGGTTATGCGGGCAGGCTCCCCATCCTTGGGGAGGAGCAGATCGTCGCCGCAGGCGGCGAGCGAGATCAGCAGCAGACTGGAAATAGGAGCCAGGAAGAGAAGGCTCCGGCGCCGCCGGCTAATCGTCCCGCTCCCTGATCTCAAATCCATTGCTCTCGACGGCGGGCAGGCCGTCCGTGGTGGCACGCAGTCTATAGTCCCCTTTCTTGTCCACCTCGAGGTCGTCGAACGTGGCGACGCCTGAGCGGGTTCTCTCCCTCTCATGACCCCTGAGCCTTCCGTCATCATCGCCGATGAGCTCAAGCTTAATCTCGATCTCCCGGTCCGTCACCCTGCTTCCGTTCTGATCGAGCACCTCGATCAACACCGGAGGAAACATTCTCCGGTCCTCTTCGGCATCGGAGGGCTGGACCAGGAACCGCAGGCCACTAGGACTGGAACCTCCTCCCCCTCCCCCTCCACCACCACCTCCTTGAGTTGCAGTGGCGGTGAATCGCACGAATCCAACGCCCGATACCACTGCACTCAAGGTGTTGCCACCGGATGCGGCCCCCAGCGTCCAGCGGGCTTCGGCTTCTCCACTCCCGTTCGTCGTGCTGGTCGCCGGTGCAACGCTGCCACCTCCTGCGCCGATCACCCAGGTTACCGCTCGATTGGGCACGCCGTTGCCATCGCCATCCACCAACCGGACCACCAGCGGCTGCGACAACTCCTGGCCCGGTGGACCGGACTGACCATTGCCCGACACAATCACGAGGTCGTTCGGGCTGCCGGCCACCGCGGTGGCCGTGAAGGTCACGGGAGAGCCATTGAGTAGGCCGCTCGAGGCGCTAGCGCTCTGCTGTCCTAAACCCGAACCCAACACCCAATTGGTCGAGGCCCGGCCGTCAGGGCCAGTGCTGGAGGAGTTCGGATCCACGCTGCCGTTCTCGGCCGACCACTCCACCTGCACATTCTCGACCGGATTGCCAAACGGATCGGTCACCAGCACGACCAGTGGATTGGGCAACTCGCTACCAACCGGGGCTTCCTGCTGGTCGCCGCTCTGAGCCTCGATTCGCTGCGCCTCGGCTGGCCCGGCCTCGGCCTCGAAGCGGAGCGTTGTATCCACCCCTGCAACGCTGGCGGTGACTGCCTGAAGGCCGAGTGTTGCGCCCAGAACCCATTCGGCTTTAGCCAATCCCTCCGAGTCCGTCAGGGACAGCGCGGTTACCCCGGCCCCGGGAAGATCCTCCTCCAAAGCAAAGGACACTCGCTGGTTCACTGCCGGCTCGCCCCGCTGGTCCAGAACCTCGACCACGAGTGAATCCGGCAGCGGCGCGCCGGCCGAGCCGTGCTGGTTGTTGCCGAGCTTGATGGAGATGGTCGCTGCGCTGCTATCGCCCGGCAAGGTGAGGCCGCTCCCACCGCAACGGGCGAGCGCGACGAGAGCGCCGAACGTGGCGCCGATCAAGCCGATACGACGCAGGGATCGGGACATGGGCCAGCCTTAACTTAAAGCCGCGCGATAACCTAGGTTAGCGCGCGGCGGGATGGCCTGATATGAGGTGGATCACAGGCCCTATTGCACCGTGACGCCCTGAGTTACAGAATTGGTGGCACCCTCGTTGTCGGTGACCGTCAGTGTCACCTGGTACGTAAAGCCAGCTCCCACAGTATACGAATGGGTGGGGCTCTGAGCGTCAGAGGACGTGAAGTCGCCGAAGTCCCAGGACCAGGACACGATCTGTTTATCGTCCGTGCTCGTGTCGGTAAACTGACACTCGACACCCGCAGTACAGTCAGCGTGCGTGAAGCTGGCACTGGGCGGGCTATTGGGTGGCGGCGGGGCGGCACCGACGTTTACAGCTTGGGTGACTTCCGCAGTGGCACCATCGTCATCCCGAACCGTGAGCTTCACGTTGTAGGTGCCAGCGGCAGCATACGTATTCGTCGGGTTCCTGTCACCGGAACTCTGCCCATCACCGAAGTCCCAGGTCCAGCCCACCAGATTTCCGTCGCTGTCACTGCTCCCATCGGTGAACTGGCATGGCTGAGTCGCGACGCAGCTGGGCGCAGCGAATGCAGCCGTGGGCGCGCTATTGGCCGTATCGACCCGATGATTGACGTGAGCCGAGCTGCCGTTGAAAATCGCGTCGCCGTTGTAGGTCGCGTCGATCCGGGGATTGCCCGCCGAGGCAAATGTCAGGCTGCACGCTCCGCCGCCGCCGGCCAGAGTAATAGTGCACGGAGCAGCTCCCTCGCCGGTCACCGTGACCGTTCCGGTGGGAGTACCGGCTGAGCCGGTCACCTGGACCTGGACTGTTACCGCCTGTCCCGGAGCTGAAGGCTCGGGCTGATGGGACACGATGGACACCGACGATGAGGGCTTGCTGGCGCTAGCATTGAATCCCGCCACTCCGACGCCCGAGACAACGGCGCTCACGGTGTTCCGCCCCAGACCGGGGCCCAGGGTCCACTGTGAGCTGGCCATCCCCTGGCCATCGGTGGTACTGGTTTCGGGGCTGACGCTTCCTCCACCCTCGCCAATAACCCAGGCGACCGCCAAGTTAGGAATCGGATTGTTGTCGGCATCGAGCACTTGCACCACCAGCGGCTCTGGGAGTTGCGTTCCCGGCGGAGCCTGCTGCCCGTTGCCCGAAACCACCCGCACCCGGGCTGCATTGCCCGCTGTCGCTGTGTGAGTAAACGTCACCGGTGATCCGGCCGCTTGAGCCGATGCGAGAGTAGTCTGCTGTCCGGCCGTGGGTCCCAGGGTGCGCTGCACCGAGGTCTGGCCATCACTGCCGGTCTGGGTGGTCTCTTCGCTTACCGAGCCGCCCCCGGTGACGCTCCAGGTGACGGTCACGTTGGGAATGGGATTCCCGAAATTGTCCGTCACCCGCACCACCAGTGGTGCTTCCAGCGTGCTGCCGACCGGACCCGCCTGTAGGTCCCCGGAGACAGGCTGGATGATGTTGGCATTGGATGGGAGCGCCGTTGCGACGAAACCGGCGGCCACGTCCTCGCCGGCCAGCTTGGCCTGGCCAGTCATCTGGCCGACCCGAGTGCCCAGCGTGACGGTGGCCGCTGCCCGTCCATCAGGACCGGTGTTCGCCGAGCTGGGAGTGATGGAGCCACCCTCCGAGCCCTCGCCCAGAGTGAACTCGACCGGTGCCCCGACGACCAGTCGTCCACGCGTGTCGGTGACTTCAAAGACGACGGGTTGAGGGAGCTGGGTATTGGCCGTTGCCGCCTGGCTGTCCCCGAGCACGACTACAATGTGCGCCGCCTGACCTTCACTGGGCAGCGTAATATCGTCGCCACCACACGCAGCGGCGCCGCTGGCAAGTCCAAGGCAAACCAGAGTCCAGAGCTTGGGAGTATGCAACCTATCCATCCTCATATAGGACTGTTACTTACATCGGCGGACCAGGGTCACGCATGGCCGCGAACTGGGCAGCAGTCTATTCCCCTTGACAGCCTGATAAAAGGGTCTGGCTCACATCCGACCGTAAGTTGTGTATGGAGGAGAACCTGCGGGCGAGGAAGCAGCTTGTGTGCCGGGCCTCGGGCCTGGCACCCGACGCTAAGCCTTTAGTAGCTAAGGGCTTGAGACATTGGAAATCGAGCGTGTTGCAGGCCCGCTACGGCAGCGACCTTTGCTGCTGGTCTCAGAACAGCACCCTTGCCGTGAACGTGGCCGGTGACCCGGTGGAGCTCTGCTCGACCGACGCAGTGAGTTTATGAACCCCCATCCGGTTGCCTAGGATCCACTCCACGGTGGCGAGCCCCTCCCCATCGGTCGACGTAATTGCACTGCCAACTCGGCCCTCGCCGGCGATGACCTGCCATGCCACGGGGACCCCCGGCACCGGATTGCCGAAGCGGTCCACTACCCGAACCTTAGGTGGGTCCCTGACAGCCTGCTCCCGAGCGCCGGGTTGATCCAGCGGAGGAAGCGCGGTCACCGTATCGGGAGCGGCCGGGTGTGCAGTCGCGTGAAACTCAATGCTGTCGGTCCCTTCCGCGGTGGCGATCCTGGCCACGGCTACATAAGAGCCCGGCACCGTACCGAGCGTCCAGCTGGCAACAGCCTCGCCTGCGGGGTTGGTAGTAGCCAGGGCCGGGCTGAGTGAGCCCGCAGCCGGATCGGCTAGCTGGAAGGTGACCTGAACTCCTTCGGCCGGCTCTTCACTCTCGGTGAGGACCTTCACCTTCAGAGGCAAGTCCAGCACTCCCCCCACTGGCCCCTGCTGGGCATCACCATTGACCATTGTCACTTCGCTGACCAGTTGACCCGGGGACCCCTCAGGCAACAGCAGATCACTGCCGCAGCCGGGAAGGCTGATCAGGAGGACGGCCAAGGCGTGCCGCACGGAAAAAGGGGTCAAGTGAAGCATCCGCATGCGCATCGGGGAGTGGTGCCGACCCGATGGGTCGGGTTTAGGGGGGTGCAGCAGAATAGCCGCCCCGGACCCGAATCGGTAGGTCTGGTCAGCAGAAAGGACGAGGGTGTCACCTCGAGTGAGCGCAGGCACCTCGGCATAGGGCCCTCGCCTGCCGTTAGGTTTGAACTCTGGCTGGCGATTCCCCTTCTCAGCAAGGCCCGGACCACCCATGCGCTCACGCCTGTTCCTGATCGCCGGCTTCGTTGTCGTGGCGCTGGTCTGCATTCGGCTCGGCTTCTGGCAGGCGCAGCGATTGCGGGAGCGGCGTGCCGCCAACGCCATAGCCCTGGCCGCGCGGTCTCAACCGGTCGTGACCCTGGCTGAGGCAGGATGGGATTCGACACTGGTAAATCGGCGGGTGCGCATACGAGGCCGATACGATCATGCGCATGACATCGTACTTCGCGGGCGGCAGTACGGCGGGGTACCCGGGGTCGAGATCGTATCTCCCTTGCTCGCGGAGCCAGGCGACCCAGCCGTGCTGGTGAATCGCGGCTTCGTCCCGTCTCCCGATGCCGCTACGGTAGCGAGCGACTCCCTTCGCGAGCCCGGACTAGTAACGGTGGAGGGCATAGCCCTGCCTATAGGCTCCGACAGCGGCGCACCGTTGCAACATGGCGGCCGCACCACCTGGGCTCGGCTCGATCGTGAGGGCCTTCGAAGCCGGCTGCCGTATCCCGTCTACGCACTGTATCTGCGCCAAGTCCCCGACAGCACGCTGCCTGCTTTCCCCCGCCGGCTCGAGCCACCCGCCCTCGATGACGGGCCCCACCTGAGCTACGCCATCCAGTGGTTCTCCTTTGCGCTGATTGCGCTGATCTTTGCCGGAGTCTTTGCTAGACGCCGGGAGCCTTCGTCGTGAGACCGTCCAGTTCTTCGATAGTTTTGGTGGACGGCGGACGTGACTTCTGCAGCCGAGCGGCGGTTGCTTCCGCGGCGCGCAGCACCCGCAGGATGTTTCCTCCTGCCAGCTTCTTGAGATCGGCGTCACTCCACCCCCGCCGAATCAACTCAGCGAACAAGTTGGGAAACATGGAAACGTCCTCCAACCCTTCGGGCACGGTATCGATCCCGTCGAAATCGCTGCCGATTCCGACGTGATCCACTCCCGCCACCTGGCGGACGTGCTCGATGTGATCGGCCACCTGGGCCAGAGTTGCTCGTGGCTGGGGGTGGGCCGCCTTCCACTCATCCTCCAGACGCCGACGCTCCGCCGTGTCGCTCACGGTGGACTTCAATCGCTCGCGCTCCCGCTGGGCCTCCATGTCCCAGGCGGCAGCATCGGGGGAGACGAATGCCGGCACAAAGGTCACCATGACCACGCCACCATTCCGGGGAAGCCGGGCCAGGATGGAGTCGGGCACGTTCCGGGGATGGTTGGTCAATGCCCGGGCCGAAGAATGGGAGAAGATGACCGGTGATTCGGTGACGTCGAGGGCGTCACTCATCACCCCTGGGGAAACGTGGGACAGGTCCACCAGCATCCCCAGTCGGTTCATCTCCCGCACCACTTCCTTACCAAATTCCGTCAGTCCCTGGTGCCGCGCCGTATCGAGCGCGGCATCGGCCCAATCCAGCGTGACGTTGTGAGTCAGGGTCAAATACCGGGCACCCAGTGCGTAGTACGCCCGGAGCGCACCGAGTGAGTTCTCGATGACGTGGCCGCCTTCCATGCCCAGCAGAGAGCCGATACGCCCTCGCTTGAAGTTCCGCTCGATGTCGTCGGCCGTGAGGGCCAGGGCCAGCCGATCGGGGTACCGAGCAATCATCCGGCGGGCGATGTCGAACTGCTCCAGCTGCACCCGGGCGTAGCCGCTGTCCTTTATTTCTCCCGGCACATAAATGGACCAGAACTGGGCACCCACCTTGCCTGCGGCCAGCCGCCCCAGGTCGGTGTGCTTGGGGGCAGGCTTCCTCAGATCGTAGGCAGCCACGTTCCGCGGCGCGGTCTTGGATTCGCGGATCTCCCAAGGGAGGTCGTTGTGACCGTCGATCAGGGGAGCCGATTCCAGCAGCTTTCGGGCGTGTTCGAGCGCGGCATCGTTCGACTGCGCGGCTGCGGCCGTGGGGATGGTCATGAGACAGAGCGTAAGCGGGAAAAGAGAAAACGTGAGGGGTAAGCCGGTCATATTGGGTCTCTCTCTGAGAGCAAATCGTTCACGCTCTGTGGATCTGCACCAGCTCCGGCCGGGTGACAAACTCCGGACAGATGGTCCGATCGTACTCGTAGGGTCCGCCCGTCTCCGCGTCGACCCAGGGAAAGCCCCGACATACGGCGGGATAGTACGGCTGGTCGTGGATGGTGCACACGTTTTCCCGGAGGAAGACGCAGCGCCCGCCTCGCACCCGCGTACGCCACTCGCCCCACCGGGTGCGATAGATCAAGGCGGGCCCGTGCGCTTCCGCAATAGCGGCAGCCTCTTCCTCGCTCAGGGTGACACCGTAACCGCAGCATGAGGAGTGATGGGGGCAGGGAAAGCATGGCAGCGGCGGAAGCTCGCGCATGCGCAAACTTAGTGAGTCTCGGCGAGTGCGACCACAATGGTTACGATCTCATGTGGCGCGGCATGAAATGGAATGCTGCGACCGCCGTCGCCCAGGCGAATCTCATGCAGGGGCTGCTCGTCGGCCCGGGCCCGCCGTGCGGAGGTCAGGGCCACCGGGAAAACCCACGTGCCTGCCGCCGGCCGGGCAGTGGCGTTGTAGCAGCGAAGGACCAGCGCGCGACCATCCTCCGCCGGCTTGAGTGCGGAAAACACCAGCCCTTCCCCCTCGAGCCGGATGTCCAGCTCCGGCAGCGTGAGAGGCGATGCTTGCCGCAACCAGATCGGCTGAATGGGCAAGAAGAGGTCCTCCCACAGCTCCGGCAACGCGGTGCCGTCCTGCAGCTGCCGCTGGGTGACCGCCGCGATGGCAAACTGAAGCCGGTCGGGGCCGAGACTCTGCGCCAGAGGAGTAGCCACGGGCCATCCCGCGTGACCCGGACGGGTGGTAAGGTCGCTACGGGAGAGCTGGCCGACGGCGCGGAGGATGGTCATGAGCAGGTCGCCACCGGGAGTCAGCTCGTACTCGAAGAAGCCCGGCGCAAGCAGGGCTAGACCCCGGCTCTTCACCGCCCGTGCAACGTAGCGGTGGGCTGGAGCGGTGGAGACCGGCGTCTCTCGAGGATACCGGCGGACTGCCGGGCCGCTGGGCATCCGCTCCTGGGCTCCAAACTGCCTGCCGGCTACCGCAGGTCCGCCGGGCATCCCGGTGGACACCCGGGCCCGGAGCCGGTGGTTCAGCGCCCGATTGTCCAGCAGCAGGGTGCAGCGGAGCGCAGGCGAACCAGCGTACACCGAGAGCATCAACCGAAGCTCCACAACCCCAGGGCCCACCCCCTGATCGCCGTCACCGGCGGCGAGCGACCAGCCGAGCTCAATGGCCGCGACCAGCGGCCCTGCGGCTGCGACCCGAACAGCTCGGATTCCGCGCGCCCTGCGCAGCAGGTCCCGCGGCGGCGCAGCGTAGGTGTAGGTGTCTCCGACATCCCGGCTCGACTCGAAGCCGAGCACATCGGGATAGCGCTGGCGGGTGTGGCGGTCGATCAGGCCGATCGACCCGCCCCGATCGATGCTCACTTCGATGAGATCGTTCCCTAACCTCCGGCCCTCCACCCAAGCATCAGGTTCCGCCGAACGTGCTCCCGCTCCCGGAGACAGACTTGTCAGACCCAGACCGCCCACCGTCGGGGGCGTGAACGCCACCCGGGTCCAGTCCACTTCATCCTGGTCAGGGTAGTGTCGTGACGCATCGAGCCGCTCCTGTCCGGTGCGGTGGCCGAGCTGCTGCACCGGGACGATCTGGCCGCCACCGATGAGATGAAAGTCCCGGCGGCCCGAGCCCGTCCGCGGCATGCGGGTCCCTGGAGGCCCCACCAGCACGTCGCGCCGGAACCAGGAAAGGTCTGCCACGACCACACCGGATCTTTGGCGAGGGACCGGGTTCCAGAGCACGAGTTGCGGTTCACCGATGGCCGGCTCGGCACGCACCCGGTCCGGTTCATTCGAGATAAGAGTGTCGACGGAGGTTCGGGCTATCTCGGTGGCGAGGTTGCTTGCGTCCTCGAGACGGGATTCCACCTGCCGGGCAACCGGGTCACTGGTACATCCGCCAATGGAGTCATGGAATTGGGACTGCAGCAGCAACCTCCAGGCGTAGCTCAGGAGCGACCGGCTGTCCCGCCCGGTCCGCACCAACGCCAGAGCCGCCAAGGGATCTGCTATAGCTGTAAGCGACAGCTCGGAGGTGGAATGCCGACGCTTGAGCCGGGCGCGGGTTCCGTGCACGCCCTGCAGCGTCCAGGTGTATCCGTAGGACCAGCGAAGCTCGCCATTCAGCACGGGTACCCCGGACGCCTCGGGAGCGGCGGCGCTGAAAAAGTCGTACAGGCGGGAGACCCGGAATTCACTGGCCGGCTCGAGCCGGACCAGCTGAGCTCGCACCTCCTCAATAGCGGGATGGGCGGCGTGGTGATCCGCCCCTACAAAGACGGCCACCTGGTGAGTGGCCGCGCGTTCCACCAATCCCGAGCGCAATCGGGGCCAGAGACCCGCGAGTCGCTCGGACTCCTCGGGCAACCCGGCTCCGACCTCGTAGCCGTCAGGTGGCAGGTGGTACAGCAATACCTCGCGCCCATCCGGACCACGCCAGCGATAGAAATCGCGTTCCTGGCCAGGCTCACCACCGAGCCCCCGCCAAGCCACCCCGAAGCGGATACCGAACTCGCCCGCGAGCTGGGGCCAGACTGCTGGATGGCCGAAGGCATCGGGTGAATACAGCACATCGGCCCTTCCTCCCAGACGGGCAGCGTCCGCCTGCCCTACCAGGAGGTTTCGGACCAGCGATTCGCCACCGGGAATGAACTCGTCCGCCAGCACATACCAGGGTCCGATCTGCAGCCGGCCGGCACGCACCAACTCCTGGAGCTGTGTTTCCCGCCCCGGCCGGACGCGGAGGTAGTCCTCGACCAGGACGGTCTGCCCGTCGAGCAGGAATGTGGAATTGGACTGGGGTTGGAGCCGGTCGAGAAGATCATCCACCGCGGCTACCAGCCGGGGAAGAAGGATCGAGTGCGGGAGGTACCATTCCCGGTCCCAGTGGGTGTGCGGGATCAGGTGGAAGGTGTACCCGGACATTGCCGGGAAAGTTAACTGGCCTCAGTCGTAGCCGGCGAACGGCTCGGTCTCGAAACGGGTGCCCTGGCGGCGATTCTCGAAGACGTGGGTAAGACGGACAGTGGTTGGGAGTCGCTCCACTCGGCTCTCGACCAGCTGCAGATCGGGATCGTCGCCAAGTCCCAGGGCGTTTAGCCGTTCGGCTTCGCCGCGGGCGACATCACCAGGGGTGGGGCGGCTGGCAGGATAGGCGTCCTCGTGATGGCGAATCAGTGCCTGCCAGTGCTCGTCACCCGCCCGCTCGATCGAATCGCGAATCTGTTCCCGAGTGAACGCCATCGTGCTGTGCCTGCTCCTCACCCAACTCGATCAGGAAGACGGCGGACAGGATGAGGAATCCGCCGGCCAAGGGAGCGAAACGAATATTGCCGAAGTAGTACCCCAGAAGGACGAAGAGTGCCACCAAACCGAGGCAAAACCACCCCGCCACGCGGCGCAGCATTTCGGTGAGACCCATGGCCAACTCCGGATGGAGAACAGATCCAAAATGGCAGGGCCGGGAGCAATTCGGCTGTAGGTCAGGTCACTTCGATTCGGTGACCGGCCAGAGATAGCTCAGTGGTGGGTCCGGAGTGCACCAATAGCTAACCGGAGAAGGGCCAGGCCCAGCACGCCGTAAGCGACCAACTGCCAGGGTATCTGGGATACCAAGGCCGGAAGGTCCTCGGTAAAGAAACCTGCGGCGTTGTGGGACAGGATGAGCGCGTATTCGACCACGGGAGGTCCGGGTGAAAGACCTTGCAGGGTAAGGGCTGTGGGGACGTCTCTGTCCGAGTGTACGTCCCGGTTCAGGTCCCGTCAATGTCGGTGCAATCCGACCCTCACATGGGCGGCATGAAGTAGACGAGTGGTGGCTCGTAACCGATTCTCATCGACCAGCTGCTCGATCGGAGCACCCGGCACGACCATAAATCCGTCTCTTCCCATCGCCAGATCGATGACATCGACGCCCTTCCCGAACCAGCGGGCACTCGGCTCAACATCTGAGGGATAGACGAACCCTGGTAACGCCGCCACCGCAATAGCCGCCTGGGACCCGATTCCGGACTCGGGCATGGTGCCGGCCCAAAGCTCCGCGCCGTAGTCCCGGGCCACTCCATAAATCCGGCAAACTTCGCTGAGTCCCCCCACCCGATGAACCTTGATGTTCCACACTCTGGGGCCCTCGAGCTCAGCGATCTGCCGGGCGGCCCGGGAGTCCTGCAGGGTCTCGTCAACGCAGATAGGGGTGCTCAGGTCGCGCCTAAGTCGGGCATGGCCGACCAGCTCATCGGGAGCGAGCGGCTGCTCGATATAGAGCAGACCCGCCTGATCCAGTTCCCGGAGGTTGGGCTCATGCTCGGGCCACTCGTAGGCGCCGTTGGCATCGACGGTCAGCGGAATTTCGGACCCCGCCAATACTTCCCGTGCCACCGCCACCGGAGCCGAATCCCACCCTGGAGCGACCTTGATCTTTACCCTCCGATACCCCCGGCTCACCGCCTCCTCGACCCACCGCCGGAGAGTGTCCAGAGAACGGTCCTGCGGTATCCCCAGAGCCACGCCGCAGGCAATCTTGGGCTCGGGGCGAACCCCGAGACGTGCACCGAGCAGCTGGACCAGTCCAACCTCTCGCCGGGCCGCTTCGAGATCCCAGAGGGCGGTGTCGAGTGCGGCACGGGCAAACCGGTTACCGCGAACCCCACGGCTGAGTTCCCCTTCAGCCTCCTCGGCGGATGCCACCCCGGCCGCGAGCAACCGAGGGATCAACACCTGCTCCAGCAGATGGCGTGCGCCCGCGAGCGTCTCCTCCGAGTAGAACGGCAACTCGAATGGCGGTGACTCTCCAAAGCCACGACGGCCCTGGTCATCGTGGAGGATCACGACCAGCGATCGCCGTTCCGTCATCGTCCCGCCCGAGATGATGAAAGGCTCGACCAGCGGAAGAGTCAGCTCATGGAGCTCGATACGCTCGATGGTCACCAGGTTATCAGGAGGAAAGCTCCAGCTCTCCGCCGCTCCGAGATGCAACAGTCCTGGCGCTCTGTAAGTCCAGGAACTTCAGTTCCCCACGATTGCGCTCCAAAGACCCGGTGGCCTCCAGTTCGAGCATGCCTGCGATCAGCCCCTCCCGAGGATCAAACACCAGAGCATGCAGAGCACGCTGAGACCGGGAGCCCTCGGTGGCGGGATATTGGGAGAGCGGCAGCTGAAAGAACGTGTGAAGCTGCACGCTCTCGCAGCCGCGGCGAGCGTAATCGAGGATGTGACGCCCGGAGCAGACATTGCCGGTGCCGATCAGCGGGGGCGTTGACGGCAGACGTTGGCGAGCCGCTTCCAGTACCCGCAGGTTGCGATCACTCAGATCATGGCCGCCGTAGGCGATGCCGGCGGCAGCGTCCCAGAGCCGGTTGAACACCACCAGCGCGTCGGCAGCAGCAGCAGCCTCCATCATCGCCAGCTGAAAATCATCCTCGAATCGCGCGTTCATCAGCTTGAGTGCGAGCCGGACCGAGCCGGCATACCCCGCCCGGATCTGCCCGGGCACTTCCCTGAGCCACCGCAGAATCTGCTGGCGCTCGTCGGATAGCCTGTCACCCGCCAGGGTGGGGGAAAAATCCTTCTCCAGCGGAAGCGGATCCCCGCCCCACGCAGCGGCCAAGCGCTCGGTAGTGTAGCGATACTCGGCGGAGCGAAACGGCTCCTCCAGCCGGGGCAGGTGATACTTAACTGAAGGCACAGCAAGCAGCTCACCGGCACGGGTCAGATCTGCGGCGGCCCGGACCAACTCGAGGTACTCGTCGAAGGACCGATCCCAGCCGCGACCCTTCCAGGAGACCGTCCAGCCTTCCCGGCCGGCAGCAGAGCGACGGCGCTCCACCTTCATCCGACTCTCGTGGATTGCCCAGGCGTTCATCGCGCGCTCTCCCGCAGGATCCTCGGCGATAACGGTCTTGAGCGCCACGAAGGCCAGGCCGGCAGCGCGGTCGGTCTCTAGCTGCTCCACGTTCAAGGACAGCTGGCCCGAGCCCTTGCCGATGGGATGCGGAATTGGATGGCCCAGATAGCGGGCGGTGAGATCGATACGGTAGGTCTCCCGCACGTGGGCGGGGAAATCGCGGGGCAGCTCGCGCTTGAAGCGCTCGAAATCACGCTCGAGTTGCTCGTGCATCTCGCACCATGCGTTCCACTGCCCGGCGTTCCTCATCCGGCAGCGGCGGCCCCCACGGGTCATCACAGGAGCCTTCCGGAATCGCGCCCTCCGCCGCGGCCGCCCAGAGCATCCGTCGGATGTAGCCTTCCATCGGATGAACAAAAGTGATCTGCCCGAAACGGTCACACAGCTCCGAGAGGGCCACGAAGCGGCTCCAGTCCTCGGCCCAGCGGGCCCGGATGAGATCGGCCTGGAGATCCGGCAACGCCGAGCCCATGCCGATCAGAGCAGCCCGGGCGCCTAGCAGCAGCGAATAACCCAGGAACCGATCCTCTCCGGAAATCACCATCTTCGTCGGATGATCACTCATAACGGCCGCAATCCGCTGGTATGTCATCTCCGATTCCAGCGTGGCCACCTTGATCCCGACGACTTCCGGCAGTTCCAGAATTCGATGCAGCGTTTCGTCATCGTAATCCACCCCCCCGGCCGCACCGTACAGATAAAAGGCAATGACGGGAAGCTCCCGGCCCAGCCGCTGGTGATAAGCCACAGGATCAGCTGCCTGGGGAAATGCCAGCAGTGCATCGGCCTTTCCGCGCCGGGCTTCGATGGCCATGGTGATGTCGCGCGCGCCGGCCACAATGATTCGATCCGGCAATGTCTCCCGCCAGGTCTCCAGGACCAGCCGCCGCTGTTCTCCATTGAGGTGTGGCCCGCGTCCGGTATGAGCCCATATGGCAACGCCTGCCACCGGCTGGGACGCCATCCACCCGGCGTACGTACGCTGGGCCGCGGCATCCATCTCCGATCCTCGAAATGGGACCGGGACCGCGGGGATGAGGCCGACCTCGAGACGCTCAGTCAGCGAGCTCATATGCGCTCTACGTTCTGCGACTCGATGGCGGCGCGTGATGCATCGGAAAGCTGTAACAGGTCCAGCTTGGACACGCTCGACTCCGGAATCCGAAGCGGCTGCCCGGTGCCGAACAGGAACCGTTCCACCCCGACAGTGTGGAGCAAGACCTGGAGATGATCCTCCGGAGGGCCCCAGATCCAGCAGATGTCCCACCAGATGCGGCTCGACTCCTCCGGGGTCGAGCCAAAGTGCACCTCTTCGATAAAACTCCGCTCGGCATGGGTGACGATGAGCCGCACTTTCGGCTCTGCGCGGATTAGAGTGCGGACCGCAGAGGCCGGCAGCTCACGCGCCATGTCGTTGGGATGGCGCTGGCGGCTGTCCTCCAGCCGAACAGCCAGCAGCAGAGGAATGCCCTGGCGAGCGCACTCGCCGACCAGGGCCAGCATCTCCGGACCAACCGGATCGAGTCCGTAGTGAGTGGGATCGCAGCGAACCGCCGGCGCCCTGCGGGCGCGGGCCTCGGCCACGTGCTCTTCCCAGCCCGACAGACCGGGATGCACCGCCGGAACCGGCCGGAGCCGCTCATCGGCAGCCGCGGTCTGATAAAGCCAGGCGTTGCCCGCCGCCGGGTCCCGCCAGAAAACACTGGGCAGGTGGCTGATCCAGGCGCGATCGATTGACGTCCGCTCCATCGCCTGCAGCACCGCATCCGCCGAGGTTCCCGGCACCCGGCGGAAGGGATAAGAACCCACGAAGCTGTTGACGTCGATCCGCATCAATCGCTGGGGAATGCGGCGGAAGGAAAGATGCGCGCGGCGTTGCGCCACGCTATCGAGTCGACATCCCCGGCTGGAAGCAGTTGCTGGAGGTAGCGCAGCTTGGCCCAGCCGGTATCGATGGTCATGTCGCAGCCCCAGACCAGACGCTCGACCCCCACCGTTTCGAGGCAGGCTTCCAGCATGCCGCCGTCCACTCCGCTTCCCGACAGGTCCAGGTATACGTTTGGCACACTCTGTACGGCGGCCAACGAATGGATCCAGTCCCCTCCCCCACCGATGTGCGCCAGCAGGAAATTGACCCGGGGATGCCGAGCGGCCAGGGTGGCCAGCTCCGCACCATCACTGGCCTCCTGACCGGGATATTCCCGCCGCCGATGCTGCCAGATGTGGTGGAGAACCGGCACACCGCGGGCTCCGGCGATCTGGCAAATCGGATCCAGCAGCGGATCGTTGGCCCGCCGGCTGGCGGCGAGCTTGACCCCGATCATGCCGGCGTCCAGGCAGCGCTTCAGCTCAGCCAGAGCATGGTCCTGAAAGTTGGGATTGACGACCACATAGCCGCGGATCCGCCCCGGATGCGACCGCTGGAGCGTCAGCAGGAAATCGTTGGCGTAGGTGATGTCTCCGGGCGAGGGGAAGTAGATCGGTGAGGTCAGTCCCCAGCTGCCCAGGATCGAGGCCACGTGCACCGTAATACCAACGTGGTCGCCAGCCCGAAGCCGGCTCTCATTGCGCTCGCGCCAATCCGCGCGGGGCGAGCGGTCGTGGTAGAAGTGCGCGTGAACGTCGATCAGCAAGCTTCGCTATCCCTCCTCCGACTCCTCAGTATCGGCAGGGACCCCGCCGAGTCCTGCATCCGCTTCATCGTGAACGGTCAAATCGAGATCGGTCTCCTGAACGATCTCTTCTTCCAGCGCTCCATCCTCATCATCGATATCGTCGAGATCGTCGACGGTTGGCTTCCGGGGTGACATGAGTTCCTCCAGTTCAAGTGCGACCACACCAGTCCCACGCTTCGGAATTTAGGCTGGTCTCGCCACCGCTGAGAGGGCCTCGTCCAACTGCTCCAGGGTTCGCTCCACCGTGGCTTCGTCGTGGGCAAGCGACACGAAGTTGTAGGCCGAGCGTTTGAACAGAAGGCCGCTGTGGGCACACGCTGCGGTCACGGCCCGGGATACCGCTTCGTCGCCATAGTGGAGGAAGCACATCTCGGGAACGCCGCCGACACCAGTAATCAGATCAGGATGCCCCTGGTGGAGCTTGCCCAATCCTTTCAGGAGACGAGCGCCGACTCTATGCAGATGCTCGGGTACCGCGCGGCTTGCGATGATACCGAGGGTCGCCCGGGCTGCCGCCAGGGAGACGAACTCGGTTGCCAGGGTTGATGAGATCCAGGTGCGAGCCACCCCTGCCATGATGGCGCGCCGTCCTCCCACCGCGGCGAGTGGGAACCCATTGGCCAGCGCCTTTCCCATCACCACCAGATCCGGCGCAAGGCGGTAGCGCTCGGTGGCCCCTCCGACCGCAAGCCGGCAGACGGTCTTAATCTCGTCCACGATGAGCAGTGCCCCGGTACGTGAGGTCTCCTCTCGCAGCAGGTCCAGCCATTCCGGAGTGGGCTCGGTAACGATCACCGGCTCGAAGACCACGGCTGCCAGGCTGTCGCCCGCGGCCCGGATAAGGTCTCGAGCCCGAGCCGGGTCGTTGAAGGGCAGCTCGCCATAGAGTGCACGGGTTGCCTGGGGGACCCCCGCTGAACCCTGGGACCAGTCCAGCCATCCGTGATAGCCACACCCCAGAATGCCCTCCCGGCTGGTTGCGACCCGGGCCAGGCGCACCGCCGCCGCCATGGCTTCGGCTCCGGTCTTGAGAAAGCGGACCTGCTCCACCCAGGGCATCCGCCGGCAAATTTCGCCGGCAAGCTCTTCTTCCAGCACCGGGGCGAGAGGGCCGACGACTCCCGACTCGATGGCCGCTGCAGCCGCCCGAGACACCTCCGGATGACCATAGCCCAGCGCTACCGAGCCCAGCCCCATCAAATAGTCGACGTACTCCCGACCCTGATCGTCCCAAACCCGGCACCCGGCGGACCGGGTCATCCGCGAGGGAAGCTCCGAATCCTGGGTTCCGAACAGCGTCTCGGGTCGTTTGCTGCCGGTAGAGGTAAAGCCGGCGATATACTCGCTCATCTCACCTCGCTGGGGTGCATTCCTCTCACTGAAGCAGCAGACTCCCAAATCGCGCGGGGTCCTGCCGGTCACCTCGAAGCCAGACCCATCCACCACCACCACTCCACACCAGTTGCCCTGCGCGGCGGTGGCGGCCAGTTGTCATGTGATTGACCAGGAGATCGAACCCGACCTCGACTCCGGGTGGAAGCTGGCCCCACTCCGGCGGGATGATCTGCGCCGTCAGGATGTATCCAGTATCGGTGGCCTGCCAATTCCCCTGGACCATGCCAGAGGTGGCATCGGTTTCGGCCACCGGCCGGACTATGAGATCGGCGCCTCGTGAGGACGGAACCAGCAGTAGGCCATACACTGGCCCCTCGGCGCCGGGTCGGAGATACACCTGAACCCCGTCGCTGTGAATCTCGTCCGGTTCGTTATCCAGCCGGAGCGGCGGAGCATCGGGGTCTCGAGCAAACACCTCGGGCTTGATCACCTCGACGGCGAGATAGAGTCCCTCCTCGTCCCAGTTGACGTATCCCCGGGCGGAAAACTCCTCCGGCCCGGGATACGGCTCTTCGCTCCGGCGATACTGGTCTTCATGATCCAGCTCCAGCGGCCCACTGCAATCGAATCCTTCGAGCGTTCCGTCGAGAGCCGGCGGGCCGGTCACCCCGGGTACGACGCCAGTGGCCACCAGCGGACGATCGGTCCGCACCAGCGGCTGAAAGGCCGATGTCTGGCGCCGCGCACCGCCCAACCGGGTTACTTCGGCGGGAGTGCGCACCTCCCAGCCAGCCGCGCTGCTGAGATGGCGATCGACGCCTGACGCGGTGTGCACTTCGATAGCGGCTTCGTTCATCTGAGCCCGTGTGACCCGGGAAAGGTCACGGCCCGGCTCCAGTACGGTGACGAGGCGGAGGTTCCGACCCTGCTCGCGGAGCAGATAAAAGGGCTGCAGGCCCGCAGTGCCGGGAATTCCCGGCGCCTGAGCGCGGAGCAACTCACCGGAGAAGATCAGGTGCGCCGCCATGCGAGACCCTTCGTGGCCGCAGGCACGGAGTACCACCGGCTCGTCCGATGCGGGCACGAACCGCTCCACGTCGCGGGCAAATTCATCGGCCAGCTCGGCTGGCTCCCAGGAGCCCGGCGGCTGAACTTCCACCCGGCCGATCAAGTGCAGCGGCAACTCCAGCACGTGATCGTCAGCCGAGGAAAGCTCCACCACGTCCAGCACATAGTCCGGCCCTGCGATCACTGCGCGGGTGCACTCCCCAAACTTCCCCCGGGCCCAGGACCAGGAGCCGTTTTGCTCGAAGTATTCGCCGGCTGCATCCGCCATCGGCTGCGAGATGCCGTCCAGGCGGGGGGCATTGTGGGCCAGAGTCGACCGATACCAGAAAAGATCACGCGACACATACGAGCCGGTTCCGAGATCGGGCAGCCAGTACTCGCCGTCGGCATGGACGATCAGGTTGAGCCGATCGGGGTGGCCGTGGCCGCCGCCATGGGCGCCGCATTCCAGGCCGACGTAGCGGCTTCCCTGCCGCAGGATCGCATAGCCCTGGGCTTCCAGGTAGACACTCTCCGGGTCGAAGACCGGTGCATCGCTGGGGATGGAGGGAGCCATACCCAGCAACGACCACCAGGAAAGATCCGCTCGAGTACGCCGAGGCGGCGGCGGCTCACCGGCTTCATGGAGATAGGATTCGAACAGCTGTGCTTCGGGTGCCGGCAACCGGTACAGTCCGCCCAGCCAGCTCCACAGTTCCGCCGGCACGGCGCCCGCCAGCTGGAGTCGCGCCATCCCCATCTCCCACAGCTCCAGATACATCGGCTGCGCCAGGGAAACGCCAAAGCGGGAATCCTTCCGAGCGGGAAAAGTGCAATCGGGCAGCGCCGTCAGTGCCGGGGCCCGCAGCATGGCGGCCATCCGGGTTTTCAGGCGGGAGTCCGACAGCAAGTCGACTCCTGCCTGGCGCGCCCAGTCGAGCGCGACCAGCTGTCCACGCAAGGCGAAGAGATGATAGTTGTCGCCCTCGAACCACATCCCGTCGAGTCCGAAGCCGTGCAGCAGATGCGCCAGTATGCCCGAGGAGCCCTGGATTGCCCGGTTGGCGAGATCCTCATCTTCGAACCATACGGCAATGCCGGCCAGCGCGGCATTATGCCAGGTCTGCCGGTTGGACATTCCCTCATCGAATTCGCCGATCAGGTTGGCGGCCTCATCGGCCACCGCACTCACCACTTCGGCGGTCTCCTCGGACAAAGCTCCAGTCTCGCGGAGCAGGACTGCGGCAGCCAGATAATTGGTGATCCAGATCGACTCGAGGTAGGTGGAGAAGAACAGGCGACTCGGGCCCAGCACATTGTCACGGTTGGGCAGCTCGCCATAGTGGCGGTAGGCCTGCAGCAGCTCGCTCGAACGGCCCGCGGCCTCGGACTGGTTGCCGACCGCGGCAAGTGCCGCCAGGTGTGCCATCCGCTCGGCCAGCCAGAGGTGCTGGTAATGAGCCCAGGCCGCATCGTGCCGCTCACCTCGAAAGAGTCCGGCGCAGCGGGGACAGCGGTGCTGATCGGGGCTCCAGGGGTCGAACTGAAGGCGGGCTCCGTCGGCAGGGCAGACACCACCGTCAACGCTTAGCACCGCCTTGATCTGGGGAACCGGCGGCATGCGCTCGAGAACCGGACGGGCGCGCTCTCCCAGCCGTTGCAGCAAGGCCGTGAGATCGGAGGAGTTGGCGATCTCCTCCTGCCTGGCGCCGATCTCAACCGCGCTCAGCACAGATACACTCCGCGCAGGGCCCAGCCGACCGGGAGCACCACGGCGTCCGCCCGGGCAGCAGCCAGAATCATCTCGGAAGAGTTTTCAGGACCGAGAAAGAACATGCATCCACCAGCACCGGATCCCGCTGCCTTGCCGCCGATGGCGCCTGCATTCTTCATGGCCTGCTCCAGACGCGCCATATCCGGCGTCCGCATTCGGGCATCCAGCTCCAGCTGATGTTGCCAGTTCGCGGTCAGCAGCCGGCCGATTTGCCCGATGTCCCCGCCGACCAGCGCGTCGGTCATCGCCTCCGCGACCTCGCGCAAGCCGTGCAGAGCGGCAGCCACGCTACGGTCGCCTTTCTTGTACGCTCGCATTACCCGGTCGATGGTCGCCCCGGAGAACCGCGATGCACTGGTGTAGCAGAGCACCATGTGGCGGGCCAGGTGAGTCATGAACTCCGGCTCCAGCTTGATTCGCTGGATCTCGACCTGGGGATCGCGGAAGTCGAGCCGCAGAAACCCACCCAGGGAGGAGGCGAACTGGTCCTGACGTCCTCCTGGAATTCCGGCTTCGACCGCCTCGAGGTGGCATGCTGTTTCGGCAATCTCAACCGGATCCCGGCTCTCGCCCCGGGCCGATGAGAGGGCAGCGACGAGGGCGACGTCGAGCGCGCCAGAGCTGCCCAGGCCCGACCCGGGAGGAGCATCGGAACGCGTCGTCAGAGTGCATGCGCCGACTGGAAGCATTCGCAGGCCGGCCTTGAGCAGGTCGAGTCGACCATCCCGCACCAGGCCCGCGGAATCGCTGACTTCCATCCGGTCCCGCAAATCCTCAGAAACGAGACGAAATCCGCTGCCCCCGAGCCTCACCTCCGCCCGCGCGAACAGTCGGATGGCGGCCGTGACCACGGTGCCGCCTTCGTCGGCGGAGAACGGGGGCACGTCGGTCCACCCGCCGGCCAGATCGAGTCGGACCGGAGCCGACGCGCAGTAGGCCTCCCCACTCACCGACTGACCCACCACTGCTGCACCGTCGGCAACTCTCCTCTGAGATCCATGGTAACGCCGTGGACTCGTCGGTTCATCCCCTGGAGGCCTCGCGCATGATAGAGGAAGGCGACCGGCACCGAATCGGCAAACATCCGCTGGGCCCCGGCGGGATCCCGGGGAGCCCGAAGACCAGCTAGATCGGCCAGGGGGGCAAGGTAACCGAGACCGAGATCACCGGGGATTCCAAGCACCGCCGCCTCGAAGTCGTGCCGGGGGCCGTAGACCCGCGCCAAGAAAGCCGAGAGCTCCAACTGCCGAATGGTCACCCCAAACCCGGCCTGTCGCAGCCGGGCCTGAACCATCTGCTCCAAGGCGGCCTCGCCACTGCCGACGGTCAAGAGCTCGAACGGAACACCCTGGACCGAAGCACCTGGCCCTCTCAGGGAAGCTCGAGCGATGGGCAAGTATTCCGGTGCTGCGGGAGGTACCGGACCGAGAGCTGGAGTTCCAAACCCGTAGATGTAGCCCTGCACCAGCTCCTCCCGATCGATGGCATCGCTCAGCCTGCGGCGCACCGCCCAGCGGTCGAAGGGAGGGCGGCGGGTGTTGAAGACGATGCCATAGGTCATCAGCAGCGGATAACTCAGGACCTGCAGGTTGGGGTCGCGACGCACGAACTCGGCATGAGCCGGCTGAATGCCCGCGAAGTCGAGCTCTCCCGAGGTCAGGGCGGCGAGTTTGGTGGTGGGCTCGTCAACGACGACGACAATGAATCGATCCAGCCGCGGAGGCCCACCTAGCGCCGGCGGGAAGGCACGGTCAGCCGAGAACACCCAGCGTCGATTGGGCTCGTGGGACACGAAGCGGAACGGGCCATTGCCGACAGGTGATCTGTTCCAGTCCGCTTGCCGCAAATCGGCGAGGGGGACATTTGCCAGCAGATGCGCCGGGAGAATGGCCAGATCGGTCAGCAGGTCGGGAAAGCCTGGCTGCGGGCTGGTGAACCGTACCACCGCAGTTGAATCATCCGGGGCGGTGATGCTCTGAAACACTGCGGCCTCGTTGGCCCGGGGATAACCGGTGGCCGGATTCCGGGCGGCGTTCAAAGTCCACACGACGTCGCGCGCCGTGGTGGGCCGACCATCATGCCAACGGACCTTGGTCTCCAGATGAAAAGTGAGCCGCCGGTGGTCTTCCGACCAATCCCAGCGCCGGGCCAGGTATGGCTGGGGTGTCAGTGTGCTGTCGTACCGGGCCAGCGTAGTGAGCAGCACGTAGCGCTGCACCTGCCGGGCCAGTGGGTGCACCGTGAGGAGTGGGTTGATGCTCTGCAGATCCGCGCCGGAGGCGAAGAGGACGGTGCTGCCGCGGCGATCGGCGCTGGGGCCGCAACCAACCGCAAGCAGGATGAGTGCCGCAAGCAGGGGAATACCAATTCGACGCGAGGACACGGCGTATTCTAATACATTGAAGCCATGCTGCCCGCGCTCGTGCGCCGTGCTCTCGCCGGTGTTGCCGTCATCCTCGGTGTGGTGACACTCATGTTCTTCCTGATCCGGCTGGCGCCGGGCGATCCGGCCCTGCTCCTGGTCGGCCCGACGGCCTCCCCGGAGCAGCTTGCAGCCCAACGCAAAGCGATGGGGCTCGACCGGCCCCTAGCTCAGCAATACACCGCGTGGATCGGCGAGTTTGTCCGAGGAGACTGGGGCACCAGCATTGCGACCGGCCGGCCGGTCAGAGCGATGATCGCCGACGCGTGGCCTGCCACTGTACGCCTGGTCGGCTTGTCCCTGGTGCTGAGCTATCTGCTGGGAATTCTGGTAGGGGCCATTCAGGCTTCCCGCGGGGGCCGGCTCGACACCACTCTCTCGGTGATCAGTGTGACTCTGTTCGCCATTCCGGGCTACTGGCTGGGTCTCATGCTGGTGATGGTGTTCACCTACTGGGCCCGGGCGCTGCCTGCCTTCGGCGCCGCCGGCTTCGACGCCGATTTCCTCACCGGGTGGGGCCGGATTGCCGACCGGCTGCGGCACCTGGCGCTCCCCCTCATCACCCTCACCCTCATCGGAGTCGGGGGAACTGCGCGCTTCGTCCGGGGTGCCATGCTCGACGTGCGGGGAGCGCCGCACGTCGCGATTGCGCGGGCCAAGGGTCTCTCTCCGCTGCAGGTTACCCGCCGGCACGTGCTCCGCAACGCGCTGATCCCGGTCCTCACCTTGCTCGGGCTCTCCCTGCCCGCGCTGTTCTCCGGGGCGGTGTTTATCGAGGCCATCTTCGCATGGCCCGGCGTGGGGCGCATCATGGTGGAAGCAGTCGGCGCGCGCGACTACCCCGTCATCATGGCTGCGACTGCGGTGAGCGCCACGCTCGTGGTCCTGGGGAATCTCCTGGCGGAAGGCCTGACCGCCTGGGCCGATCCGAGGCTTCGACAGTCTCCGGCTAGGAGCGGGCCGCCATGAGCAGAGACTCCTCGCTGTTGCAGGACTCCCGGGCTCGCTTCGGTCTAGCTGTGCTGGCACTCGCGCTTGGCGTCGCCCTGTTCGCGCCGCTGGTGGCGGTAGATCCCTCGGTCCAGCATGACATCGTGGCAACCCGCTTTCTCCCGCCGCTCAGTACCGATCTCAACGGAACCTTCCATCTACTGGGGACCGATCGCTTTGGGCGGGACGTGTGGGCCCGCCTGGCATATGGGACCCGGGTATCGCTTGGCGTTGGGATCTCGGCGGTGTTGCTCTCGATCGCGATCGGCACCCTGGTGGGTGCGGCGGCGGGGTACTGGAGGGGAGGTCTGGGACTCGTGCTTCTGGGAGTCACCGATTTCGCTTTAGCGCTTCCCCGGGTCGTCCTGCTTCTGCTCCTGGCTTCGCTCTGGCAGCCGAGCGCGGCGCTGGTGATTGCGGTGCTGGGGCTGACCGGCTGGATGACGATCGCTCGCCTGGTACATGGCGAAGTACGGTCCCTGGCAGAGCGGCCGTTTGTCGAGAGTGCAGTGGCGCTGGGGCTGAAGGGACCCCGAGTCCTCCTTCGCCATATCCTCCCCAACGCACTTACTCCGGTGATTGTCGCGGCGGCATTGGGCGTCGGCAATGCCATCATGCTCGAGTCCGGCCTCTCCTTCCTGGGACTGGGCGTCCAGCCACCCACCCCTTCCTGGGGAAATCTGCTCGCGTCCGGGCGGGATACTCTGGTCAATGCACCATGGGTGGCAACGGCACCCGGAGTGGCCCTGGTTCTGGTGGTCCTTGCAGCTACGCTGTTGGGAGATGCGGTGCGGGATCAACTGGATCCTGAGCGAGCCGGCAGTCGAGAGCTCGCTAGTCGCTAGTCACTGGTCACTAGACGCTAGTCACTAGTCACTAGTCACTAGCAGCTCATCCAGAATGGGATTGGAGTAGGCTTGGAGTTGAGTCACCTAGACGCTGCTTAACTAGCGACTAGTGGCCAGCGTCTAGTGACTAGTACTACCTACCGCCCCGTCCAACGGGCGGAATTCAACACCTCGTCGATTCGCTGTTCCAGCACAACCAGCGCTCCAGGGGTGCTGCCGCAGCCATAGTCGTGCTCGATGCGCTTGGCCCTGCCCTCATGCCGGACCGACGTGAGGGCGGAGGGTGAATCGGTGGTGTAGCGGCCGCAGGTAGGTTCAGCCGAGGTATAGCGGTCGGCAAAGGAAAAGTAGCCCGCCCGCTCCAACTCTGAGATCAGGGCTCGTAGCCGCTCCACCGGGACTTCTCCTGTAGCGGTCCCTACTCGTTGCACCTGTGACCGCCCTTCGTAGCCGACCTCGCCGTCGGCCAAGGCCCAGATGCGATAGACGGGGCAGCCACCGAAGCAGGCAGTACGCTCCAGCGTGATGACTGGATCGCCCGGGGCTGCGGCATTTTCCGCCTGAGCCGGGGCATCCCTGCGCGGGGCGCAGGCCATGACCAGTGCCAGCGAGGCCGCGAGCAGTTTTCTCATGGGCCTACCCGCATGCGCTGAGTTCGGCTGCGAACGCCGTCGGAAAGAATTACGTCGATCTGTGGCTTTGGGATCGACAGCTCCACTTGGCCTCCGCGAGCAAAGCTGAGTACCTGACCCGTGCCCGGGTCGCGAACCATGGCCATCGGGTGAGCTCGCGCGTCCCAGCGAAGCCGCCAGCGGCCGCCGGCCACTCGCTGAGTCTCGACCGCGCTCGCCTGCACCGCTCCGGACGGGGTAGTTCCGGTGGGGTTGGACCGTTCGTATGTGCCCCCCGTGCCCGCCACCCGGATGCTGGCCAGCCGCGCGACGCGCTCCCCGGTCAACGGCACCGCGAAGGCAAAGTTCTGTTGATCTACCAGGGCGTCGGCCACCGAATTGGGTGCAAACGAGAAGCTGAACAACATTGCTCCATCGCTCGCGTGCCCAGTCAGAGTGTACGGCCCCGAGTGAGCCGGAAGGCTGGGTCTGGTGTTCAGCTGAAACGCAGGCTCCAGCACCGGCTGCCCATTGCGGATGTACCCCCACACCAGCAGGACCGGCTGGACCGCCGATCCGGTAGCGCTCATGATGGGAGGGCTGGGATTCAGCAGATAGTTCATCACCCCGCGGTAGGTATAGTCGCTGATCCACTTGGGGTCGCAATAGCCCATGACGTCCTTCGAGCTGGGCGGCTGCAGGGTCGAAGCAGCGACATCTAATCCGTAGGTTCCGGTTGTTCCGTCGGAGCGAGGATAGGCACCGTCAACATCGCTGGGCCCGCCACAGGGAGAGTGCCGCCGACCCCAATTGTGTCCCAGCTCGTGCGCGGCAATGATGCCGGCGGTCCCGGCATTGTCCCAGCCGAGAGCCGCGCGCCCTCCGATGCTGGCATTGCTGACATATGCTACGCCGGCGACACCGCTGGGGTACGACACGCGGGCCACTCCGTAATAGTAGCGAGCACTGCTCTCCGCGATGCGAAGCGCATCGATCTCTCCCAGAATGGTTGTCCACGCCTGATTGGCGTTCAGTGCCTGCAGCGTATCGGTGGTCGTAGTGGTGTAGTCCGCATGCACTACCGAGTTGATGGCAGAGATGGAGTGCATCTTCCGGGACTGGTTCACGAACTGGGCCGTGTTGGCATTGGTGACATTCCCCGGAACACGGCGAGCGACTGGCATTCCGAGTTGAATGACCGGTACGAAGGTCACATCCACCGCGGGCACAGTTCGGACATCCAGGGTGAGGGGATCGAGCGCCGGGTAGACGTTGTCGGCTTCGTCGGTCTCCACCACCGTTCCAGCCGGATCCACCACGGCCTGAACCCGCAGATTGGGCTGAATACGACTCCCGGGCACTGCCAGATTCCAGGAGTAGCCCAGCGAGCTCTCGTCCGCTGAAGTTGGCACCGGAACGGGGCCCGAGATGGTGGCCGAATCGACCGGAACGAGACCATTGAAGAAGCGGACTTTCACCGAAGCCACGACTGCGTTGGTCCGACTCGCGACTACGAACACCCGTAAATAGCCGTCCCGGTCCTTCACCAGCGGAACCGAGCCACTGAAGGTCTGCGCGCTTTGGGTTATGTACATGCCGGCGATCTGCAGATTGACGGTTCCATCTGCCGCAGGTGGAGCGTAGGTAACGCTTGCGCTGGCAGTAGCGTTAGGCAGCACGTCGACCGATTGGCTGCTGGGGCTAGCCGTGTGCGGGGTCCCCCCCGTGGCGGTGGTATCTCGAGCACTGATGGTGTAGGTGCCTGGAGTCAAATTCTGCAGCGTAGTGCTCGCCGGCACTTCCTGGCTATATCCTGGACCGGTAACCGTCACCGCTGCGGTGCTGGCTGACCCGAGCCCATTGATGGTAACGGTCAGGGCACCAGCGTCGCGGGAGTAGGAGACCGTGGCGCTGGCTACTGCGGTGCCGGCAGCGACGCCGATCGTCTGGCTGCCGGGCGTAGGCGTGTAGTCGCTCGAATTGGCGGTGACAGTTGATGCGGTAATCGTATAGGTGCCAGGGGTGATCTGGCTGAAGGTCTGGGTGGCCGTGACTGACTGGCTGAACCCATCCGGTCCGCTCACGGTCACGGTGGCTGCTGTCCCCGCAGGCAGCCCCGAGACCGTCACCCTCAGATTTCCGGTGCTCAATCCGGAGGGGTCTCCACTGCATCCCAGCAAGCCGAGGAGCAGGAGGGTGCGGAGCCGGAGGCGAGCGGCAAGACTCATGAGCTGTTTCCTGGTAGAAAAACGCCGGGTTTGGCCGGCACCACCACTCTTGCTTTCTGCCGACCTTCGGTCGGACTCGCGCCCAGCCGGGTCGGGCACATACCGGCTATAGGGGGCCCTGCTGCTTAGCGCTAAGCCCTGTTACAAGACAGCCTTAGCCGAGCCATTACTTAGAGGCAGTCCGCTCAACGGGACGACAATCGGAGGGCCAACTCATTATGTGCGCGGAGGATCGGCAATACCCGCGCCACCGGAGGGCACAAAAAAACCGAGGCCCTGAGGCCTCGGTGATCGACTCGGTGCCGGTTACTGCGACCCGAGCGTGAATCCGCTAGGCGGCGCTGGACCCCCCGCCCCGCCGCCCCACACAGCGGTGCACCTCGGCCAGCAGCCGCTCGGCTGGGAACGGCTTGGAGATGATTCCGCATGGGGTAGCGATGCCCATCGCCGACAGCGCTTCGCTGGCGTAGCCGGACATTAGAATGACGGGAACTCCTGGATGGGATACCGAGATCGCCTGCATGAGCTCGACCCCGTTGAGGCGTGGCATGACGATGTCCGACACTACGATGTCCGGTGGCGGGTTGCCGTCCTTGAACAGCCCCAAGGCTTCGGCACCGTCCTGGGCTTCAGTAACAGTGTAGCCATCCCGCGCCAGCACTCGAGTTGCGAACCGCCGCACAGCGTCTTCATCATCGACCACGAGCACAGAAACTCCGCTACCGGCTCGCGCGGGCGAGGAGCGGGATAACTCGTCCAGTGACTTCATACCGTATTTGGCAAGGGACCGCTCCAATGTAATGGAAGTCCTATCTAGAGACCACCCCGTTGCCTCGCGCGACGGTCGTCGAGACTCCAAGGTCCCCCGCCGGCAGCGGCTAGATAGAGGAACAAGAAACACAACAGGACGGGCAGCTCGCCGTGATTCAGAATGGGCCAGAAACCACGCGGCGCGTGAGCCATGAAGTAGGCCACCGCCATCTCACCCGCTAATACAAAGGCCAACGGTCGGGTGAAGATTCCCAGCGCAAGCAGAAGTCCGCCGAACGTCTCCAGCACCCCTGCAAGGCCCATGAGTGAAAGCAAGGGGACGGTAGCCTGAGGCTCGTCCACCGGCCAGGCGAAGAGTTTCTGGGTACCATGGGCCATGAATATGAGGGCTGCCACGATTCGAAGAGTGCTGAGCAGGCGACCGGCCCAGCTCGGGGGAATGGGGCTGCGCATGGTGCGAGGTCTCACGGGCGAAGGGTAAGAATCACGAGAGCCGCCTGCCGACCCGGAGGCTGAGCGGCCAGCGGATGAGCCGAGGCGAGGAGGCATCTCCCCAGAGCGGCTTTAGTTCCTGCCGCAGGACTGGGATTGGATCCGAGCCGGTATTCTCACGACAGTGCTGAGTGGCCGACCAGGTCCCGATGTAGCCGAGCAGCTCGTCGAGAGCCCAGCGCCGCTCCATGGCAAAGCCGGGGGAATTCAGCTCTGGATAGGGGAACTGAAGGGTACGATACCCAGATTCCACATGCCGTCGCTCCGCCGGCCAGAACGGCGCCACCGTCTCCTGGTAGAATCTCGCGAGTACCCCGTTGATCGAAGGGTCGTCGACGACCTGATTGCCATAGCTCCAGACCGCCAGCACACCATCCGTGACCAGGACACGGTCAACTTCGTGATAAAAGGGTTCGAGGTCGAACCAGTGAAGGGCCTGAGCCACCGTCACCAGGTCCACGGTTCCCGGGCGCAAAGGGCAACGTTGCGCGGTGGCCGAGACATAATGAAGAGTCGGATGTTGCGGTGCCAGGGCCAGCATCGCGGGGCTGAGATCACTGCCGATCACCCGCCGAAAGCAGCGGGCGAGCGGGACGCTGGCCTGTCCGCTGCCGGCACCGCAATCCCACGCCAGCTCCCGTTCTGGGCACAGACTGCTCAGATACGCGAACAGCTCATCGGGGTATCCCGGGCGGCGGATGGCGTACGCCCGGGCCACAGCCGAAAAGTGATCGGCTGGAGGTCTCAATGCCGGGGCTGACCTTGCAACCCGAGGACCCGGTGCCGGCGCAGAATGGCGAGCACCTCCTGCCGCGGAAGGGCCTCTGCCGAGCCGGATCGGGAGCTCACCGGAGTCGCCATCAGCAGTGAGTTGTACACCGCCTCCTCCGTCGCTTCGGCCGCAGCCTGGAACAGGTCGGACATGGCGTCATTGCCGAGCTCAGCTGTCTTGCCTATTGGGCCGCTTTTTCGCCGGCGCATCTCCGGATTGGCCGAAAATGCGATGACGTAGTCGCCGGAGCCGTTGTCCATCACGGAGCCGGTCCTTGCCACCCCGATCAGCGCCCGGGCCGCGAGCCGGCGGAGGTTCCGTTCGGATAGGGGAGCGTCGGTTGCAACCACGATCATGATGGAGCCTCGTGGCCCCGGCGGCTCGGGAGCAGGCTTCACTCCGCGGCGCCCCAGCGCCCTTCCCACTGGAACACCAAGGATGTGGAGGTCGCCCCCAAAATTGGATTGGACCAGGACCCCGACCGTCCAGGCGTTTTCCGACCCGCCGGTTCGGCGGGAGGAGGTTCCAATTCCACCCTTCCAGCCGAAGGCCAGCGTTCCCGTTCCTGCCCCGATACTTCCTTCTGCTACCGTGCTTCCGGCCTGGGTGAGCGCCTGTCGCACCTGCTCTGCAGTGATCGGCCGCTGTCGAATGGCGTTGAGCAAGCCATCGTTGGTCTCCCCGACTAGCGGGTTGATGGAGCGGACATCCTCCATCCCGGGCTGCTCCAGCAGGTAGGCGACCATCGCATCCGCCGCCTTCCAGACACACAAAGTGCAAGTCAGCAGGATCGGCGTCTCCAACTCGCCCAGCTCGGCCACCTGAGTTACGCCCAGAAGCTTACCGAAGCCGTTGCCGACATAGATCGCCGCCGGAACCCGATCCAGGAACACGTTGCCGGGATGGGGGAGAATGGCGGTAATCCCGGTGCGGATCGAGTCTCCCTGTATCACTGTCACCTGCCCCACCTGGACACCGGCAACGTCGGTAATGGCGTTGCGCGGTCCCGGCGGTAGAGTTCCCGGCGCAATCCCGAGCGCCCGGGCTCTGGGCTGCTGCCCGCCGGCTGAAGTCACAGTGCAAGCGAGCAGCAGTCCGGCACCTGTCAGCCGCGCCAGGCTCATCCTGCAGCCGGGGCCGGCGGTGTGAGAGCAGTCTCCAACCGCTCGATCAGCTCTGCTTGTGCCGGGTTGAGTTTCTCCCGAGCCACTGCGGGAGTGAACCAGCCGCAGCGGTCGACTTCGGGAAAGGTGAGCCATCGGCCCGATCCGCGAGGCCACTCGGTCTTCATCGTGTTACTGGTAACCTGGGAGGGGTCGGCATCGCCTTCCCAGGCCCAGGCGTGGACCAGCTTTCCGGCCTTTTGCCGCACGACGCCGAGTGGAACGAATGGACCGGTCGGACACACGCCGGTCTCCTCTTCGAATTCGCGGCACGCGGCCGCCAACAGGTCCTCGCCTGGCTCGGCTACGCCCTTTGGAATGGTCCAGGCGCCGTTGTCGCGCCCTTTCCAGAAGGGACCGCCCGGATGTGCCAGAAACAACTCGAGCCCGCCGGAGGACCGACGGTACAGTAGGAGTCCAGCGCTGGCCTTCGACGGGTTCAGGAGCGGGCTCGCAGGGCGCAGAAGTAACCCGCGGGATCAGGCACGACGCGACTGGTTCCTCTCTCGATGGCCACTTCCCAACCTGGTTCGGCCTTCCACCAGCCCCAGAAACCATCCTCACTCACTGCGGTGATCTCCAGCTGCTCGACCGGGGAATCTACGGCGGGCTGGCCCAGGCGGAGGTGGTCGCCGCTCAGGACCGCGCCCGGGTGTTCAGGATCCCGGGAACCGGCGCCCGGGCGCCAGGCGCTGTCTCCCTGCGTCGCGTCCAGCCAGCCCACCAGGTCGCGGGCTGTTCCTCCAACCGCCCCGGCCCGGGCCAACGAATCCGGCGGCGCCAAGTGCAGCCTCCCGGTGGCAACAGCCCCCGCATCCGGCTGGGTTCTGACCTGGATCAGCTGGTATTCGCCCGCCAGGGTACCGGCTCGGGCCGTCAACGGGTGCTGGGCCTCTGCCGGCACCGCTGGGCCGCATCGCTCCGGGACCGGCGCAGGCGCACCAGACCGACAAGCCATCAGGGCCCCGGTCGCGACGGAGCAAAGGAGTGCTCGGTGCGTAGCGACTCCGTGAAAAGAGTTCTGCAGTGTGTTTGGTGTACCCAGGGGCTCCGCCCCGGCCAGGGCGGAACCGATTCGAACGTATGTTCATTGTTGGAGATGGGGAAGGAGGCAATAGCCCAGACCGCAAAACCATGGTAGCCTTATGCTGATTCCCTTGCTATGACGCATACATGAGCCCTCGACGATTGCTGGGCCGCCGCCCATCCACCCCCGTTCGAACCTCTGCCAGTTCGCCGACAGGCCAGAGCCTGCCCAGTGATGTCGATTGTCAGACCTGCCGGCGAGTGGGCATCGTCGGCTTCGTGTTCGCTGCGCTGTGGGCGATTACGCTGCTCCTGAACAACGTAGTCGCAGGCTGGTTAGGGCAGATGGCATTCATGCGCTATCTCTGGCCCTTCCCCGGCAACATCGTCGCAATGGTAGGTCTCGTCAGCTCGCTATTCATGACCTGGCTGGCCCGTCGTTGGAGCGGCAAGTCGCTGCTGCTGGACATGGGATCGGGCTATCTGGTGCTTCAGTGCCTTCTGATTGCAATTCTGAGTCAATGGGGTCCGGTGCCAATCAGTCCCCGGGTCTCCTGGGTCTGTATTCCGATCCTCTTCTATCCCGCGATCGTCCCCAACACGCCCAGGAAGACGCTGATCACCTCGCTCCTGGCTGCTTCGACCGAACCAGTGGCGCTGGGTTTGAGCTATCTCCGTGGAGTCGAAGTACCCCTGAACACCTTCTACCTGATCTGGAATTTCCTACCCACCTATATCTGTGCTTTTCTGGTGGTGATTCCCGTCAAGATCATCCATAGCCTGGGTCAGCAGGTTCGGCGCGCGCGAGAGCTGGGCAGTTACCGGCTGGAGGAGCCGCTCGGC
Organism: uncultured Gemmatimonadales bacterium; assembly: GCA_965652025.1. Taxonomy (GTDB): domain Bacteria; phylum Gemmatimonadota; class Gemmatimonadetes; order Gemmatimonadales; family GWC2-71-9; genus CAVVWJ01. The sequence goes on along the minus strand of CBFGTM010000028.1, from coordinate 5,826 downwards.
AAAGGCGGCATGGGCGAGGTATTCCGGGCCACCCATCAGATGCTTGCCCGGCCGGCGGCCGTGAAGCTGATCCGCTCGGAGATCATCGGGTCGAGTACCCCGGCCGCCGCGCGAGTCATCGTGGAGCGCTTTCGCCGGGAGGCCGAGGCGGCCGCCTCGCTCCGTTCTCCTCATACCATCGGTCTCTATGACTTTGGGGTTTCGCAGGACGGAACCTTCTTCCTGGTGATGGAGCTGCTGGACGGACTCGATCTGGAGACGCTGGTGGAGCGCTTCGGACCAGTGCCGGCCGACCGCACGGTCCATCTGCTGCGCCAGGCGTGCGATTCTCTGGCCGAGGCTCACGCCCGTGGCCTGGTCCATCGCGACATCAAGCCCAGTAACATCTTTACTTGTCGCATGGGTCTGGAGGTCGACTTCGTGAAGGTGCTGGACTTTGGGCTGGTCAAGGCCATGGGAGACGGGGACCGGGAGTCGACTCTGCTCACCGAGCCGGACAGCACGACCGGCACGCCGGCGTACATTGCCCCCGAAATGGTGCGGGGTGATCGAACACCGGATCACCGGGTCGACATCTACACGCTGGGGTGCGTGGGGTACTGGCTGCTGACTGGGCGACTGGTGTTCCAGGCACCCAACGCGATTCAACTCATGTATCAGCACGCCAATGCCGCGCCGGTACCTCCTTCGCAGCGGAGCGAGCTGGAGATCGGAGCCGAGCTCGACCGGGTTATCCTGTCGTGTCTGGCCAAGGTTCCCGAGGACCGGCCTCAGTCGGCCGCCGAGCTGTCCCGACTTCTTGCCGCAGCCGTACCTGGAAATCTCTGGAACGAGGAGCGAGCCCATCGCTGGTGGGACCGCCACCATCCGGAGGCCGCGGGCATTCACCCGCCTGATGCCAGCCGTAAGGTGCTGACCAAGACCATGGAGCTGGGTTGGACCCCGGTAGAAACGCCTGGCCCGGAGATCGGGTCCGCCGCGTCGTAATGCAATCTTCCACCCGCTGACGTAACCAGGTCATGACCACCAGTACCCGAATCGCCTCGCCCGCAGCGCACCGGGCCGGGCCGCTCGACCGTGCCCTCCGTTTATTCACCGACGTGAAAGCCGGCGAAGCCGGGACCGCTCTTCTGCTCGCCTTCAACGTGTTTCTCCTGTTTTGGGCCTATTACGTAATCAAACCGATTCGCGAGGCGCTCATTCTCTCCGGCGGCGGGGCCGAGGTGAAGTCCTACGCCGCCGCAGGGCAGGCCTTGCTCTTGTTGGCGCTGGTGCCGGCATACGGTGCTCTAGCTGATCGGCTCCCCCGGCGGAGTTTGCTCAACGCAGTGACGGCTTTCTTCGCGGTGTGTCTGGTGCTGTTCTCCGCCCTGACCCGGGCCGAAGTTCCCGTGGGCGTGGTCTTCTTTCTCTGGGTGGGCATCTTCAACCTGATGATCGTGGCGCAGTTCTGGTCCTTCGCCAATGACATCTACACCAAGGAGCAGGGTGAGCGGCTCTTTGCGATTGTCGCGTTTGGTGGCTCTCTCGGCGCTGTGCTCGGTAGCGCGTTCGCGGGCCGACTCATTCCTCTCCTTGGCGTACCCGGGATGCTCCTGGTTGCGGCGGGACTGCTCATCGCAGCCGCAGCCATCAGCAACCTGGTGGATGCCAGGGAGCGGGTCCGTCATGAGACTCATCTTCCCCAGCACCTCACCACGGCCGAGATTCCCGCCGCGACCGGCGAATACCAGATCCAGACTGTGGACCAGGCCGAGAAGCTGACCGTCTCCCTGCCGGGGGTGGCCCCGCCATCCCGGGGCGGCACCTTTCGCCTGGTCTTTCGGGACCGCTACCTGTTGTTGATTGCCTTGTTGATGCTGGTAGTCAATTGGGTGAATACCACCGGCGAATACATCCTGGGCCGGACGGTGACCCACGCGGCCGAGCTGGCGGTTACCACCGGCAACGTGGGCGGGCTGACCGTCTCGGAATACATCGGGCAGTTCTACTCCGATTTCTTCTTCCTGGTCAACTTGCTGGGACTTGCGCTCCAGCTCTTCGTGGTTTCCCGTCTGCTGAAATACTTCGGGGTCAAGGTCGCGATCGCGATCCTGCCGGTTATCGCTCTCACGGGATATGCCATCCTTTCGCTGGCCCCGGTTCTGGCGCTGGTGCGAACGGTGAAGATTGCGGAAAATGCAACCGACTACTCGATTCAGAACACGGTCCGCAACGTCCTGTTTCTTCCCACCACCCGCGATCAGAAGTACAAGGCCAAACAGGCCATCGATTCCTTCTTCTGGCGGGCCGGCGATGTCCTGTCCGCCGCTCTGGTCTACGTCGGCACCAGCGCGCTCGGGTTTGGCACCACCGGCTTTGCCCGGGTCAATCTGATCCTTGCCGGTGCGTGGCTGCTACTCGCCCTGGCAATCGGGCGGGAGTACACTCGGAAATCGCGCGCCCTGCAGGTCGCCGCCGCAGCGGGGTGAGGGGCATTCATTGGCGCGGCTGTTGGCTGGCAGGCGTGGCCGCCTGTGCGGCCTCCCCACCATCTCCAGTCATCACACCTCCCCTGCCGCCGGAGCAAGTGCTGCTTCGCCTGTACCTGATCGGCGATGCCGGCGCTCCCAATCCGGCGGGTGAGCCGGTATTGGCGGCGCTGAGCCGGGAGCTTCGGTCCGGCACGGGAGATCGCGTTGTCCTCTATTTGGGCGACAACGCCTACCCGCGAGGCCTTCCCCCCACCGATGATCCGGGCCGGAGGGATGCGGAGCGGCGTATACTCGCTCAGATCGAGGTGGTCACCCAGGCCCACGCGACCGGCTACTTCGTGCTGGGCAACCACGATTGGGAGCGATTCGGCTCGGGAGGCTGGGCAGCAGCACGCCGGCAAGATCGCTTCATCGATTCAATGGGTGCAGGACGGGTCACCCTCCAACCCGACGATGGCTGCCCTGGGCCGAACGTAGTTGATGTCGGAGAGCGGCTGCGGCTGGTGCTGCTCGATACCCAGTGGTGGCTTCACTCCGGACCCAAGCCCAAGGGCTCGGACTCTGATTGTCCGGCGAAATCAGAGTCGGAGGTGGTAGACTCGCTGCGGGGTGCAATCCTGGCTGCCAAGGGCCGAATGGTGGTCGTGGCCGCCCATCACCCGCTCAACACCGGGGGAGTGCACGGTGGCTACTTCGGGTGGAAGGACCATCTGTTTCCACTACAGCAGGTAGTTCCCTGGCTCTGGCTGCCTCTCCCGGCCCTCGGGTCGCTCTATCCGGCTGCACGTCAGAATGGTATCTCCAGTCAGGATCTTTCATCTCCGGTCTATCAACGAATGGTTCAGCAATTGAGCCGGGCATTTGACGCAGCGCCGCCGGCCCTGTACGCTGCGGGACACGAGCACAATCTGCAGGTGATCGCGGGAGGACCCACGCATTTGGAGCTGGTGAGCGGTGGCGGCATCTACGGCCACAATGATCGGGCGGTGGCTATCGACGGAACTCTGTTCGTTCGGCAGGCAAGCGGCTTCGCTCGCCTGGACATACCGCAGCGCGGTCGGGCTCGGCTGGCGGTGCTGCAGGTCGAGTCCCGGGGGACCAGCCGGGAAGTCTTCTCTACCTGGGTGGAGTAAATCGTCGTGACTCTGGCTCCTCGATTCATGTGGGCACTTGTGGCGGTCGCTTGGGTCCCGGTGCTCTCAGCCCAGACTTCCTCCCCCCCGGGCGATACTGTTCTGGCCGCCGGCCCCGAATACCGCGCCGGTGGACTGCACAAGTTTTTCTTCGGACGAGAGTACCGTTCCCTCTGGGCCACACCCATCAAGGTTCCCCAGCTCGATATGGGAAGGTTCGCCGGTGGCTTACGGGCCGTCTCGAAGGGTGGCGGCGAACAGACCAAGTCACTCCTGCTGGCAGGAGCGGATGGGCGGGAGTTTTTCTTCCGCTCGGTGGACAAGGATCCCTCTGCGACCCTGCCACCCGACCTGCGGGGCACCGTGGCCGGCTCCGTGGTGCGGGACCAGACCAGCTCGGCCTTTCCCACCGCACCCCTGGCAGTAGACCGGCTCATGGACGCGGCCGGCATTCTGCACGGCACCTCACGGCTCTACGTGCTTCCCCACGATCCTCGCCTGGGAGAGTTCGAGCCGGCGTTCGGGGGTCTCCTGGGATTCCTCGAAGACCGGGTCGGAGGTAAGACAGGACCACCGGCCCACTGGGGCGGCGCCTTTGAGATCATTGGCACCGACAGCCTGGTTGCACGAGCAAACCGGTCGCCGGACGATCGGGTCGATGCCCAGGCATTTCTGACCGCGCGGCTGTTCGACCTGCTCATTGGCGACTGGGATCGCCATTCCGATCAGTGGGCCTGGGCTCGGTTCGATGACCAAGTGCCCCGGCGCTGGCAGCCGATTCCCCGCGACAGGGATCAGGCCTTTGCCAAGTACGATGGGTTCCTGCTCAATCCAGCGCGACAGACCCTCCCCATCCTGACCAACTTCAAGTCCAAGTATCCCTATCTTCCGGGGGCTACCTGGAACGGGCGCGATCTGGATCGGCGCTTCCTGGTCGAGCTGGAGTGGTCGGCCTGGAAGGCCGCCGCCGCGGCGCTGCAGTCCCGACTGACCGACACCGTCATCCAGGCAGCGGTGGCAGCGCTTCCCCCGGAGCATCAAGCGATCCAGGGCAAGACCCTCACCGATGCACTCCGCCAGAGACGGGATCACCTCCAGGAGGCTGCCCGGGACTACTATCGCCTTCTGGCCGAACAGGTCGATGTGACCGCCACGTCAGGAGCCGACCACGCGCGCGCCACCAGAGCACCGGATGGTGAGCTGGAGCTCACCCTGAGCCGGAGCGATGCCACCTCTCCCTACTTCCGACGCCGCTTCGGCTCCGAGACCAAGGAGGTGCGTCTCTTTCTAGGCCCCGGAGACGACCAGGCCACACTGAGCGGCAGCGGCTCGGGCGGTCCGATACTCCGAGTTCTGGGCGAGGAGGGACAAGATCAGCTGGTCGATTCGAGCCGGGGTGGCCGGGCCCGCTTCTACGATGACCCGACAGGTCCCGCCCGGGTCCAGGGATCCTCCGCCAAGGTGGACCGGCGCCTCTACACGTTGCCGCCACGGGGGGAGCACGAACTGCCCCCGCGGGACTGGGGACAGCGCTGGACCGCGATCAGCTGGGCCACCTATGGGCCCGACGTCGGGTTCTTCTTCGGGATCGGTCGCACGCTCACCACCTACGGCTTCAGGAAGCTTCCCTACTCCAACCGCCACCGGTTCCGCGGCGGCTTCGCCACCGGGCCCAAGACCTTTCGGTTCGACTACCGGGGGGACTACCGAAGGGAAAACTCCCGGAACTACCCTGAGCTGGTGGCAGGAGCCTCGGGCATCGAAGCCATCAGCTTCCACGGCTTCGGCAACGAGATTGAGGCCCCGGGAGACAACGAATTCTACCGGGTCACCCAGGATGCGTATGGGTTTCAGCCCTCGATGGTCTTCGGCCTCTGGGACAGCACCAGCATTCAGGTCGGAGCCTTCCTCAAGTACTCATCCATCGACAACCGGCCGGACCGGTTCCTGGCCACGCTGGGGAACATCTACGGCACCGGTAAGTTCGGCGAGGTCGGGGGAATGCTCGCCTTGCGGCATGACAGCAGAAACTATCCTACTGCGGCGACGAAGGGACTGTTCCTGGAGCTGATCGGGAGAGTGTTTCCTTCGGTCTGGGACGTGGACAGTGTCTTCGGTTACCTGCAAGGCGAGGCGAGGACTTATCTCAGCGTGCCGGCGCCGATGAATCCCACCCTCGCGCTTCGGGCCGGAGGCAAGAAGATCTGGGGCCATTATCC
>CBFGTM010000027.1:0-50346 GCA_965652025.1 uncultured Gemmatimonadales bacterium | reverse complement strand
AATGATTATGGTACCGAGCAAGTGTAGGGCGAGGGGCGCTGTGTTGACGCGCGAGATCATAAATCCTATCCAGTACCTTTTAACGCAGCGAGCATGAACGTAGCGATCTGCTTCCACACCCTGTTGGACAGCATCAGCCAGCCCTCCGTTGCGCACAGTAGCTATTGTGCCCGGGTCCCCACGCCCAATCCTGTCGCCCTGAGGGTCTGAGAAAATCTGGTTCGCTCCGGCGTCTTTCGAGAGAGACCGCCTCAGGAGGAACCGTGCATCCCGCCAGCATTGCATCTCTCACTGCCGCTCTGACCCTGGTGGCCGGATCGGTCACCGCCCAGGTCACCAAGCCGAGGACCTCGTCCGGAGACCTGGATCGGCTTCCTGCTCCGGCTCCGATGATTGCCGCACAACAGGACGATGGCCGCATCCGAGTCACGTGGGGCGGGGTGGTCGGCGCAGCCAAGTACTCGCTGACCCGCTCCGTACCCAACGTAGGTAGCGGGCTACTGACCTTGCCGAATCCGAGCGATACGACCTTCGTCGACTCCGACGTAAAGCCTGGCTACACCTACTACTACCTTGTGCAGGCGCTCACCGAGAGCGGTGGGGCCGGTATGAAGGCAACCACGGAGCCCGTGCTGGCTCAGTTAAAGAAGCCACCGACCACGGTAGCCGCCCCAACCAAGCCCAGTGCATCACCATACCCCTATCTCAAGGCCCACGTGTCTTGGGAGTCTTCCCAGACCGGCCTGCTTTTCCTGGTCGAACGCGCGACCGTATCCGGCGGCACTCCGACGGGCTGGGAACCAACATGGTCTTACGAGAGATGCTGTGAAGCCTGGGATCGCCTGGACCGATTTCCAGCGGGAACCCGACTGATCTATCGTATCACGGCCTACGACTCGGCGGCCCCCGCCAACCGCTCGGCCCCGGTTCTGACCAATGAGATCACCACCTACAGAATCGACGCCTCCACCGTCATCGGCGGCGCACACCTTCTCCATTCCCCTGCCTTCTTTGGCGGAGCGCAGATCTTAGGACAACTCGGGCTGACGAAAAGGCACTGGAGATCATTTGACGAATCGGTAGTCGCCGTGGATTCGGCCGGCTTGGTCACCGGTCGGAGCATCGGTGTGGCCTTCGTAATGGTGACAGGTATGACTGCTGCGGGGGCGGTGCAATCGGTCGTGTGGCGGGTCGAAGTTCCCGAGTAGCGGCCTGTGAATCTGCCAAATCACTCAAGACCGACGGCGCAATCTCAGGTAGGTAAACGGGTTACTGAAGCCACCTAAACCGGCTTCGCCTCCTGCTGCTCAGATAAACTTTGCGACCCTGCTGCCCTCTGGGCGAGGACCCGCTGCACGTCGCCCAAGGTCAGACCCACTCCATGCAAGGCTACCATCACGTGGTACAATAGGTCGGCGGCTTCTTCCACCGTCCTGGTCGCGTCGCCATCGGCGCAGGCGGTCACCAGCTCGGCTGCCTCTTCACCGAGCTTCTTGAGCCGGAGGTTCCGGTTGCCCAGCAGGCGCTGGGTGTAACTCGAGGTCGATAAGGAGGAAGCAGTTGCCGCGCGTTGGGCGATCGTCGCATCCAACTCGCCCAGCGCATCCGCTGCCGAGGTGCCGAAACAGGAGACCGCTCCGGTGTGGCAGGCCGGTCCCGCCGGCGTCACGCGCGCCAGCACGGTGTCCCGATCGCAATCCATCGACAGCGAGACTACCCGCTGGGTGTTCCCGCTGGTGGATCCCTTGTGCCAGAGCCCGCGGGAACGCGAGTGATAGTGCATCTCACCGGTCTCGATAGTCTGCTCGAGCGCGGCCCGGTCGGCGTAGCCCACCATGAGCACCGCGCCCGAACCGGCGTCCTGGGTGACGATGGTGACCAGCCCGCCGCCCTTCGCGAAGTCGAGCTTCTCCAGGTCAATCATTTCACCGCCTCGATCACGCCGGAGCCTGTCTCACAGAGCTGTTCCCGCACTGCTTCCGCCCGTGCGGCATGGGTAGCAATGACCCCATCGCCAAACGGTGTCACCCGGCCGGTCCACTCGGAGACGACGCCCCCCGCCTCGGTGATGACCGGGAGCACGGCCGCGGCATCCCAGGCCGCGACGATGTCATCGACCATGACCTCGGCGCGTCCGGTGGCCACCAGAAGGTAGCCGTAGCAGTCACCCCAGGTGCGGGCGACAGCGGCCCTGCGCGCCAGCTGTTCCCAGCGGGTTCGCCGAGCAGGCCGGGTAGGGAAACGGTCGTCGGTGGTGAGGACCGTTGCCGCCGCCAGCGACGATATCGGCGACACCCGGACCCGGACTCCCTCGGCCCAGCAGCCGCACCCGGTCGCCGCCGCCACGAGCTCTCCAACCGCGGGAAAGTATGCCGCACCGGCCAGCACCCGGTCTCCGTCCGCTACGGCGACAAGGGTTCCCCAGAGCGGAACCCCGCGCACGAAGCTCTTGGTACCGTCGATCGGATCTATGATCCACTGCCGATCCGCACCGGCGTTCTGGACCCCAAACTCCTCACCTAGGATGCCATCGGCGGGGAACCGCCGCGCGATCCATTCGCGCGCCAACTGCTCCGCCTCGCGATCTGCCAGCGTAACAGGCGAGCCGTCTCCTTTCATCTCGACCGCGAGTCCGGACCGAAAGTATCGCAGCGCTACATCGCCCGCGGCGCGGGCCACATCGGCCACCGCCTGCATCAGAGACTCGCTGGCGGCAGTCATCCGACCTCCCGTACCGAAAGTCCGCCGGCGTGGAGCATCTGCTTGATCGCACGTACGCTGGTGTTGCCGTCGTGCAAAATCCCCGCGACGAGCGCCGCATCGGCCGCACCCTCGCTCAGCACCGCACACACGTGACCGGCGTGTCCCGCGCCGCCCGACGCGACGACGGGAACCGGCACGGCCCCAGCCACCGAACGGGTGAGCTCGAGGTCGTAGCCGGAGCGGCCACCATCCCGGTCGATGCTGGTCAGCAGGATCTCTCCCGCGCCGCGAGTCACGCATTCCCGGGCCCACGCTACTGCATCCAGGTCGGTGGGGGTCCGCGCGCCTCGCGCGTACACCCGCCAAGAGGGCTTCGGGCCCGGCTCGCGGCGGGCATCGATGCTTGCCACCACGCACTGGGCGCCGAACCGCTCCGCAGCCGCGGTCAGAATCTCGGGTTGCTCGATCGCCGCCGAGTTGAGGCTCACCTTGTCGGCGCCCGCGCGAAGCGCCCGGTCTACGTCGTCGACGGACCGCACGCCGCCTCCCACGGTGAGTGGAACGAACAGCCGCTCGGCTGCGCGGCGGACCAGGTCGAGCAACGTCCGCCTCTCTTCCACGCTAGCGGAGATGTCGAGGAATACGATCTCGTCGGCGCCGTCCCGCTCATATCGCTCGGCCAGCTCCACCGGATCACCGACGTCCCGCAGGTTCTCGAACCGCACACCCTTGACCACCCGGCCGCCGGCAACATCGAGGCAGACCAGCACCCGGCGCGTCAGCATGACCGTTCCATGGTCACCGGGCCCTTGGTGCTGAACACCGCGCCCGTCTCGGCCAGAGCATCCCGAAGCGCGAGGCCGAGCGCCTTGAACGCGGCCTCGATCACGTGGTGCCGGTCGCCGCCGCGCAGCACGTGGAGATGCAGCGTCACCCGGGCGTTGTCGCTGAAGGAGCGCATCCAGTGGTCGTAGAGCGTGCTGGGCAGCCGGCCCGCGTAATAGGCCCGTCCGCCGATATCGACCGCCGCGTGCACCAGCGCGTCATCCATCGGGATCATGCGGTCGCCATAGCGCGCTGCGGTCGGGGGGACCACGGCTGCGAAGGCGGTCCCGATGCAGATGGCCACATCCTCGATCAGATGGTGCCGGAGGTCGCCTCGAGCTGCGATGGTAAGGTCGAGCCCCGCATAGCGCGCGAGGGTCACCAGCATGTGGTCGAGGAAGGGCACGCCGGTCTCGACCGACGCCTTCCCGGAGCCGACTACCAGCTCCACCCGGATTGTGGTTTCCCTGGTCTGGCGAACGATTGCACTCATCCTGCAAACTCCTCGGCAACGGCTCGGGCATCGAGCACGCCGGTGTAGAGAGCCATGCCGATGACGGCCCCCCCGATCCCTCGATCGGCCAGGGCCCGCAAGTCCTGCAGGGTCGTGATCCCGCCGGAGGCGTAGACTGGCGCCCGGGACGCTGCGGCCACACTCGCCATCAGCGGCAGGTCGGTGCCCTGGAGGCGTCCTTCGCGTTGGACCGCCGTGACCAGGACGGCGGCCAGGGGACAGTCATTGAGGTCCTGCGCGATCTCCACGGCAGAGCGTTGCAGGCGCCGCTGCCAGCCGTGGGTCACCACTGATCCGTCTCGGACATCGGCCGCGGCGACGATCCTCCCCGGCCAGCGCTCGGCGACAGCGGCGAGCCACTCGGGCTCCTCCAGCGCCCGAGTTCCGACTACCACGCGGCGCGCGCCTTCTTCCAGCAGCAGGGCAATCGTATCCTCATCCCGAATCCCGCCGCCAACCTGGACCTCGAGCTCAGGCTCCGCCACGATGGCCCGCAGGGTCCCGGCGTTGGAGCCACGTCCCGTAGCCGCATCGAGGTCCACCAGGTGGAGGCAGCGGAAACCGAGCGCAGCCCAATCACGAGCCACACCGACCGGGTCATTGAGCCGCACCCGCTCCTGCTCGTACTCGCCGCCCACGAGCTGCACGCAGGCGCCCTCTCTCAGGTCCACTGCGGGAATGGCGATCATCGCTCGATGCTCTCCACGAAGGCACGCAGGAACCGCACGCCCCCAGTGGAGCTCTTCTCCGGATGGAACTGCACTCCGACGGCTCGGCCGGCCCGAACGGCGGCCGCGAAGCGGTCACCTTCGTGCGTGGTCCATGCGGTCACGGATGCGTCGGACGCAGGGCGGCAGACGTAGCTGTTGGCGTAGTAGGCGATCGGAAGCGGTGCCCGCTCGAACAGCGGGTCGCGGGCGTCCTCGATCTGGTTCCAGCCGATCTGCGGCACCCGCTCGGCCCGGAGCCGAGTGACCCGGCCGGGGATAATGCCGAGCCCGGCCCCGCTACCCTCGACACTCTCCTCGAAGAGGAGCTGCATCCCGAGGCAGATCCCGAGGCAGGGGAGTCCGTGGGCGAGCGAGTGGCGCATTGTCTCCCGGCCGAGGGCAAAACGGGCGGTAGCCGCTCCGAAGGCCCCGACCCCGGGCAGCACCAGTGCATCTGTCTCCTTCACCGCGCGCACCGGATCGTCCTCGATGATCACTTCGGCGCCGGCGGCTGCGAGCGCCTTCGCGAGCGAGTGCAGGTTGCCCGCGCCGTAGTCGAAGATCGTCAGCCGAGGCCGGCTCACGGCCGTGCCTCCCGGAGGGCATCGAGGCAGGCCTCCAGCATCGGCCAGGGCCCCACCGTGATCCGGAGTGCGTCGCCGAAGCGGGGCAGCTCGGGCAGTGGGCGAACCGCCACGCCGCGAGCTCGCATGCGGGCGGCGATCTCCACGGCGTCGGACACCGGCACCAGCACGAAGTTCGCTGCCGAAGGGAGCGGTGAGAGTCCGAGGTTACCGAGCGCAGTGACCAGGCGCTCCCGCAGTGACACCGCCTGGGCGGCATGTGCCCGCATCCAGGGCAGGTCGGCACTGAGGGCGGCGAGTGCTGCCCGCTCGGCGAGGGCGCCCACCTTGTAGGGTCCCCGCGACTTCTCGACCTCGTCGACCAGCGCCGGGGCGCCGGCCCCGAAACCCACCCGGAGACCCGCCAGCCCGAACGCCTTGGACATTGTCCTGGTGACGAGCAGCCGGCCGCTGGTTCGCAGCAGGTCAGCCGCACTTGAACCGGCGAACTCCGCGTAGGCCTCGTCCATGATCACCAGCCCGGATGCACGCTCCACGATCCGCTCAATGGTGGAGCGAGAGGTGGTGGTGCCGGTCGGATTGTTGGGTGAGCATAGATAGATGATGCGGGCGCCGGTGGCGAGCAGCGCGCCGGCATCGGCGTCGAAGTCATCGGTGAGCGGGACCGGCACCGGCTCGAGCCCGTTGAGCCGGGCGAAAGTGGGGATCATGCTGAACGACGGCTCCGGATACGCGATCCGGTCTCCTGGCTCGCCGAAGGCTCGGATCGCCGAATCGAGCACATCGTCCGAGCCGCAGCCGGTCACCACTTGGGCGGCTTCGATGCCCAGATATGCCGCCATCACATCCTTCAGGGCCTCGGCGTAGATCGAAGGATAGCGAGTGGCAGCGCTCGGCTCGGCGGAATGCATCGCGGCCGCTGCCGCAGGCGGTGGACCCCAGAGGTTGGTGTTGTCGCTCAGATCGATGGCGCAGGGGGTGGAATCCGCAGCATACCGCGAGATGTCGCGATAGCCCCGGCGGCCGAGCGCGGGTGCCCTGCGCCCCTGGGCCGCACCGTTGCCCGCGTCCGTCCCCCAGGCTTGGGCCGCCGCCGCGTGGGCAGGCAGCCCTTCGGCCTCGGCCATGCGTCCCACGTCCGCGGCGAGGCGTGCCGCCGCACGGGACGTGACTCTTTGGTAGGTGGTCCAACGCACGAAGTCGAGGGTGGAGAGTCCGGAGTAAATGCGGGCCAGCCCACCGGTGGGCAACACATGGTTGGCTCCGGTGATGTAATCGCCGAAGGTGACCGAGCTCGACTCACCGAGGAAGATGGTTCCGGCGCCCCGCACTCGGGCCGATGCGGCCTCGGGATCAGTGACGGCGAGCAGCAGGTGCTCGGGGGCGTACTGGCTCGCGAAATCGAGCGCCTGGTCCAGCGATTTCGCTGTAAGGAGACCTCCACGCGACGCCAGGGCTGCCGTGACGACATCGCATCGCGCCTGACCCGGAAGGAGGTGGCGGACCGCCTGATCTATGTCGCGTGCCAGGGAATCGCCGGCGGGACCAACTGCCACCACCACGACCGCCGCGTCGGGATCGTGCTCCGCCTGCGCTATCACTTCGCGGGCGACGGCAGTAGCTCGACCGGACCCGTCGGCGATCACCAGCAGCTCGCTCGGCCCGGCCGGGGAGTCGATTCCCACCTCGCTGCTGACCTGCCGCTTGGCTTCCGCGACGTAAGCGTTCCCCGGGCCCACGATCCGCTCAACCCGCGGTACGCTTGAGGTCCCATAGGCCATCGCGCCGATGGCCCCGGCGCCGCCGATGGCGAACACCCGGTCCACTCCGGCAATCGCAGCAGCGGCGAGTGCGACAGGGGAGGGAACGCCGTCGAGCCCTGGAGGGGAGCAGAGGACGATCTCCCCCACTCCGGCCAGCCGCGCGGGAACGGCTCCCATGAGCACGCTGCTGGGATAGGTTGCCCGTCCACCCGGAGCGTACACGCCCACTCGTGGCACTGGATCGGCTCGCCGTCCCACCAGGACGCCCGGCTCGGTCTCCACCTCTACCGTCCGGGGAAGCAGGGCACGGTGCGCCGTACGGATGTTGCCTGCCGCACGCTCGAGTGCGCCCCGGAGCCCTGGTTCGAGTCCATCCAGGGCAGAGAGCCAGCGAGCGCGGGGTACCTCGAGCGAGGGGAGCTCCACTCCGTCGAATTCCCTCGCCAGCTGGCGGAGGGCGAGGTCACCGTCGGCGCGGACCCGGGCGAGGATCTCTGCCGTGCGCCGACGGACGGTCTCGTCACCGGGGCGGCCCCGAATAAGGAGCCTCTCCCGCTCCTCGCAGCTCAGGGCGTCCAGTCCGCCGGTGAGGCGAAAGACTCCGGCATTCACGGCATCAACCTCTCGATTCGGGTGACCAGAATCCCCTCGCCCCCGAGTGCCTTGAGCTGGGCGATGGTGCGGAAGATCGCGCTGGCCGGCACGACCGCATGGACCGCGACGTGCGACCCCCCATCCAGAATGTCGATCACCGTGGGTCCGTTGAGCCCAGGCAGCACGTCCTTGACCCGGTCGAGCGCCGTGCGCGGCACGTTCGCCATCACGTAGCGCTGACCCCGGGCGCGAAGCACGGAAGCCAGTGCGGTCAGCAGTTCATCCAGGGCGCAGCGCTTCGCGGGGGCCCAGGTGGCGCAGTTCGCCTTGGAGGCGATCAGCCGCGCGCTCGACTCGAGCACCGTCGCAACCTCGCGGAGCCCGTTGGTCCGCAGGGTGAAGCCGCTGGAGGCAATGTCCACGATCACGTCGGCGATGCCGAGGTGGGGGGCGATCTCCGCGGCGCCGGAGACCGGCACCACGTCGACGGTGTATCCGGCATCCTCGAAGAAGCGCCGGGTGACGCGGGGGAAGGCGGTGGCCACCCGCTGTGCCTCGACGATGTCACCCAGCCCGCCAATTCCGCTCTCCTCCCGTGCGGCAACCACCAGCCGGCAGCGGCCGAAGCCCAGGTCCAACATCGCGTCGATCGGACGCCCCGTCTCGCAGACCAGATCCCAGCCGGTCACACCGGCATCGGCAGCGCCGTCGGCGACGAACTCGGGAACATCCTGGGCCCGGACGAAAAGGGCCTCGAACTCCCCACCGAGAGAGGCGACCAGGGAACGCTCTCCATTGCTGCGGACGTCGAGTCCGGCATCGGTGAACAGCTCGCGGGTGTCCTCGGCGAGGCGACCCTTGTGAGGCAAGGCGATCTTCAGCATCGGCTGCTCGAGAGTCGAGAAAACAAAAAGCCCGTCCGAAGTGGACGGGCCGTTGCGCCTGCTGCGTGCGAATCGGGGCGGTCTGCTACCCGAGTTTGCGCGCAGCGACGCCCCAGCCCGTCGGGCCGTGGCGATGATGCGCGTGATGATGCTGCCGGGTCACGATCTGCACAGGGCTAACGTATCGCCGATGTGGTGAGCCGTCAACCGACAGCCCCAAAGTTTGCGCTGCATGAGTCCGGCAGCGGAACTCGACACGGCTAGGGGCCAACGGTCACGAACTTCGCGACTGACGGAACACCCGCCTGGTTGATCAGGAACAGCATGTAGGGGCCCGGGGGCGCCACCCTGCCGCTGGGCGGCGCCACGGTCCGCAGACTGGTTGACCCGGTTACGGTGAAGGTCAGCGGGTAGATGTACTGGCCAGCGTTGAAGGCGTGGGTCACCGAAGAAACTCGAATCAGAGTGCCCCGACTGATGGCCGAGGGGTTGGAAGTCTGCACCGTGAACGACTGGCCATAGGAGACTCGCGCCGGGACCGCGCTGAGGCTAGGTCGAGCCGCGACGGAACCGTCCGGATTGAAGAGATAGGGCGGGGAGAAAATCTGGGCGTTCCGCTGGCTGTTCGCGAACGAGATCCCGCCCCCCTCGCCACTTCCGCTGGAGAAGACCTTGCCGTTGGGCAACAAGATCGCGGTCGAGTGGTAGGTGCGGTTCCGGCTCTCGGACGCCATCGTGGTCCAGGTCTCGGTCTTCGGATTCCACAGCTCGGCGGCATGCACCGCCCCCGCCTGGTTGTTGAACCCGGTTCCGCTGGTACCACCCGTCACCAGGATGCTGCCGTCGGCCAGGATCGTGGCGTTGGTCTGCCGTCGAGGGAAGGCCATGCTTGCCACCGGCCGCCACGCCGGCGATGCCTGATTCAGATCGATGACTTCGGCTGATGCCGTCGGAGGCGCGTCGTACGGCGGCCCCTTGCCACCCCCCACGTAGAGAATCTTCCCCGGAGCGTACATTACTGCCGAGCCCATGACCCGGTTGGCCTCGTTGCGGAACGCCACGGTGCTCCACTGGCCGGTGCCGCTCACGTCCAGGTATCGGCTCGGCTGGCTATATCCAGCCAGGAACACCTTGCCGTTCGGCGCAACGAACATGTCGGGATAATACGGAGCCGGAATCGAAAGCGGCGCGCTGGTGAGCCGGCGCCAGTTGGTTCCGTTCCATACTTCGGGGATGGTAACGACCTTGAGCGCGGTGTCATGGCCCGATACCGTAAGAATGTCGCCGTTCGGCAGTGTCGTGTTGGTTGGGTAGTACCGGCCCTGTGCCATGGACTTGGTGGCAGTCCAGGTCCTGGTGGCCGGATTGAAAATGGTCGACACCCGAAGCCCGCGAGTGCCGGCACTGGTTCCGCCGGTCACCAGGAGCCGCCCGTCGGGAAGGAAGGTGTGACCGCTGCAATAGATCCGGTGGGTCTTGCGGATCGGAGTGAATCCCGCGGCCGCACTCCAGAGCTGCGCGTCGCCGGTGTCGCCCCAGAGGAGCACCTTCCCGTTGATCAGTAAATGCACGTGCACCGCCACGACGGGGGTACTGAAGGGAGCCGCCCAGCGGCCCTGGAGCGCCGGTGAGCTGGCGGTTGCGGCATCGAATCCGGTAGGAGATGCCCGAGGCTCGGTGACCTGGGGAGTATCCTGGCAGCCGTAGAGCACGGCAACCAGGATGAATAAGACCGAGCTGATGGATACTGACCTTCTCATGCACTACTCTCCTGGGACTGATAGTGTAACGTGGTCT
This sequence comes from uncultured Gemmatimonadales bacterium, assembly GCA_965652025.1. Lineage (GTDB taxonomy): Bacteria > Gemmatimonadota > Gemmatimonadetes > Gemmatimonadales > GWC2-71-9 > CAVVWJ01. Next base: position 39,972 of record CBFGTM010000027.1, on the reverse strand, counting down.
GCAACTTGTCCATCCTCAGTCAAGCGAAGGTAAAGAGCTGTGCAGCGTGACCGGGATCACGTCGACCGAGAAGTTCCACCCCGCGTTTTCGGTCAACACGACGACAAGACCCTGACTCAGCTGCAGCAGGTTGCCCGGCGAGCCGAGCGAGTCGCCCTCATGGCCGACGGCCACCAGGGCTATGTCATGCCGATCGGCGGCGTTGCGGCCTATCGCGACCAGGCGAGCGTCGTCGGCGTAGGCTTCGATATCGCGTGCGGCAACGCCGCCATCCGCACCGACCGGAATGTCAGCGACTTCACTCGGGACGACCTTGCACGCCTGGCCGACCAGATCCAGAGCGAAATCAGCTTTGGCATCGGCCGCACCTGCCAGACGCCGGACGCGCCGGACGATCACCCGCTGTTCGAGGACCCTTCCTGGGACGCAATCCCCGGCAAGCACGAGCGCGACACGCTCAAGGCCAAGGCTCGCTCCCAGCTCGGTACCGTCGGCAGCGGCAACCACTATGTCGATGTGTTTACCGACGAGACCGGTGCCATCTGGGTCGGGGTTCACTTCGGGAGCCGGGGGCTGGGCCACACGGTGGCCTCGGGGTTTCTGGCGCTGGGACAGCGTAAGGAGTGGAAGGCGCGAGCTCCCGAGGTCGAGGTGCTGCTCGACCTCAAGACACCGATGGGCGATGCCTACTGGTCGTTAATGAGTCTCGCCGGTCAGTACGCCTACGCCGGCAGGGAGTGGGTCGCCCGCAAGGTGGTCTCCATGCTGGGCGGCCGGGAGCTGGAGCTGGTTCACAACCACCACAACTTCGCCTGGCGGGAGACGCACGGTGAGGAGGAGTTCATCGTGGTACGCAAGGGTGCGACGCCGGCCTTCCCGGGCCAGCGGAGCTTTGTGGGAGGCAGCATGGGCGACGATTCCGTGATCCTGGAAGGGACGCCGGGGGGAACGCCGGATCAACAGGCGGCTCTCTTTTCAACCGTGCACGGTGCGGGGCGGGTGATGAGCCGAACCGAGGCCCGCGGCAAGATGAATTGGAAAACTCGGCAGGTGAAGTCGCCAGGCAAGGTGAGTTGGGAGATGCTGCGAGAGTGGATCGGCCGGAAAGGCGTCATTCTCCGGGGCGGAGGCTTGGACGAGAGTCCCCACGTGTACCGCAGGCTGCCCGAGGTGCTCGCGGCCCAGGGTGACACCATCCGGGTGGTGCACACGCTGACCCCACTGATCGTCGTGATGGCGGGCGAGAACGAGTTCGATCCTTATAAGGACTGAGAGCCAGCTCCCGCACTGGTGAAGTCGCTACGGTTGGATGCACCTGCGCACTAACAGGGCTCCGACCGTCTAGACCTCTACCCCCTTGCGCATCCCCGAGTTATGGCCCTTAGTTGAGCAACGTCCGCATGAGCTTGGCATGCGGTTTACACAGATCACCACTCTCCTCGTGGGGAGGGCCAATGGCAGCCAACGGCTGCCGGGAGCTCGCATGCCCAGCCGAGGAGATCGACGGTCCCGCTTTTCGGCCGACCCCACGGTATTGATCGTCGATGATGAAGAAACCCCCCGTTCAACCACGTGCAGGATGGTTCGCGCCATCGGTTATCAGGCCCGGACCGCGCGCGATGGTCGCGAGGCGCTACGCTACGTTCAGCAGCATCCGGGCGAGATCCGGCTGGTCCTGACCGACGTCATCATGCCGTATATGGACGGCGGCGAGCTGGCCGAGCGGGTGCGCGACCTCCATCCCCGGCTGCCCATCGTCCTGATGTCGGCCTATCCGGTCGGAGAAATCGCAGAGCTGATCGCCGCCTATCCCGAGCTACCCTTCCTGGAGAAGCCGTTCACCACCGAAACGCTGCATCGGGTTCTCACGCCCCTGCTCGGTCCGCCGGCCAGGGTCAGAGGCCGGCGTGCCAATGACCGGCTTCGCTACCGGGATCGGGCGAAGCAGACCAGCTGAATCGCCCCTGACTTCACCCCGAATCTTTCTTCTCTCCCCCGCACATTGCGGTGGTAAGCGGGCGCGAATTCTGCTCAGCGAGCGCGCCACTTTTCCCCTGGCTCAGCGGCTTCGCTCTGCCGGCATCACACTGGGAGAGGCCTTCAGTTTTTTGAGCGGACTCTACTTCCGGGGGAAGTTGACCTACGCCGGCCGCTTTGCCCGACCTCCCAGTGGTCTGGCGGGGGTGCAGGTGATCACCACCGACCGCGGCCTCCTGCCCGCAGAAACCGCGGTCGGCGCGCGTGAGCTGCGCGAGTTTGGGACCATCGATATCCGGGCCGATGCTCCGGCCTACCGGGCTCCACTGGAGCGCGACCTCGCGTCCCTGCGGCAAACCCCTGATCTGGAGGTCGTGCTGCTCGGCAGTGTGGCAACCGGCAAGTACGTCGACGTCCTCCTCGACGTCTTGGGCGACCGGCTCCTCTTTCCAGTCGACTTTGTGGGCCGGGGCGACATGAGCCGGGGGGGACTCCTGCTCCGCGCGGCGGAGACCGGACGAGAGCTGAGCTATGGACCGGTTGCGGGTGCCGTCCGGCGGGGCCGCCGGCCTCCCAAGCTCGCGCCGCGGTGATTGCAGACACAGCGTCGAACCGCGCGCGTTCCCAGCCTAGTCTGGGAGGTGAGCAATCATGCCATCAAAGACCACGGTCAAACGAGCCCGCGCCGACTTGCGGGCAGGCAAGAGTCCCACCACTGCGGCAGGTGAATTCGTCCGGGAAGAGATGGAGCATATCCGCCAGGGCAAGCACGGGGCCCGCTCTCCGGAGCAGGCCATTGCCATCGGCCTCTCCAAGGCACGGAGAGCCGGAGTTCCACTCAAACCGCCCAAGAAGGGGCAGGCGAAGAAGAGCACTCGCCGGTCCGCCCAGCGCGATTATGCGGTCGGTCAGGGCAAGCGCAAGCCCAGCCGGCCATCGCGAAAGCGGAGCACCGCGATGACGAAGCGGCTGAAGCGCGAGGGCAAGTCCGCAGCCTCGCATGACGCCCTGTCGCGCCATGCGAAGCGAGTAGCAAGACGGCGAAGGACGCAGAGCCGATAAACGGTTAGAGCAGATGCCCAAGAAATCAGTTCGGACTCCGAAGGGGAGCAGCAACACGAAGAGGGGCTCGGCAGCTTCGAAAGCCGCCGCGGCTGCCGAGCCCCAGCTGGCCGAGTATCGGCGGAAGCGCGACTTCAGCCGGACGGAAGAGCCGGCGGGCGGCAAGGCCCGCACCAGCAAGAAGCTGGCGTTCGTGATTCAGAAGCATGCGGCCAGGAATCTCCACTACGATCTCCGCCTGGAGCTCGACGGGGTCATGAAGAGCTGGGCAGTCCCGAAGGGGCCCAGCCTCGATCCTTCAGTAAAGCGGCTGGCGATGCAGGTGGAGGATCACCCGATCGAGTACAACACGTTTGAGGGGACCATTCCCAAGGGCGAGTATGGCGGCGGTTCGGTGATGCTCTGGGACCGAGGAACCTACGGTTACGGCGGCAGCGACGACCTGGATCCGATCGAGGGCCTGCGGCGGGGGCACGCCAAGGGTGACTTCAAGTTCGTGTTGCACGGCAAGCGGCTACGTGGCTCGTGGGTCCTGGTCCGCACCCGCCGCGATCCCAAAGGGCGAGCTCAGTGGCTCCTGATCAAGCATCGTGACGAGTACGCCCAGCCCGGCTCCGATGTCACCGCCGAGCATCAGACCTCGGTGGCAACCGGGCGGTCGATGGAAGAAATCGCCGAGGGCCGAAGCCGGGTCTGGCACTCCAACCGTACTAAGGAAACGACCGAGCCGGTCACCCCGGCTGGCAAAACAGCAGCGGCGACCGGCTCATCCGGGATGTCGGCCTATCAGCGGCTGATGGCCCGGCGCAATCGCTGACTCCGCACTCCATCCGACACATTCAGGTCTACTGTGCGCTTACCCGTACGCACGTGGGCGTCTCCGCCCCGGGCGAAGGAGAGCACTTCACCAGTGTCGGGATCGCGCACCAGGATGACCGGATGCGCCGCTGCATTCCATCTGAGCCTGACACCATCAGCATCCGGTAGGACGGCGATGTCGCCAGGACCGACCTTCCGAGTCTGGACCAGCGGCCGGGAGACCGTGGCGGCAACGGCTCCGCTGGACGACAGCCGGAGATTCTGCAGCCGGTCGAATCCGATGGCATCGAGCGGGATGGCAAAGGCGAAATGCCGGTTCCCCTGCCGATCGTCCGCCGACTGGGGCGCATCGAAGGAGAAGGAGAAGAGCCGGCTGCCGTCTCCCGCGGTACCCTCGAGTGAATAGGGGCCCCGCATCTTCGGCAGGTGAGGCCGGGCTACGATCTGCAAGGCCGGCTCCAGCACCGGCCGCCCGTTCTCGATCCGTCCCCAGACCAGGAGCGACGGCTGTGCCGAGCCGGCGGGGACGGTGAGCGGATTGGACCGGCGATACGACAGCACCCGCTGGTAGATGTAGTCGCTGATCCAGGGACTGCCGCAGTAGCCCATGATATCCGGCAGCGAGGGCGCCTTGATCGTGCCACTGCCTGGATCGTACCCGAACACGCCGATATTTCCCCCGGGGTAGGGGTAGCCGCCGTCAACCCCTGACGGGCTGCCGCACGGAGTGTGAAACTGGCCCCAGGTGTGACCCAGCTCATGAGCCATTACCCGGCTCGCATCGCCGGGATCATCGTAACCGATGGCTGAAGCGGCGCCTCCTCCGATGAACCCGTTGCCCACGATTCCGGAGGGGTAGTCGAGGCGGACAAGCCCGTAGTAGGTCCGGTCAGTGGCGTTGTCCGTCACGCGCAGCGCCTCCAAGTCAGTCAAAATCTGCCCCCACTGACCGTTGGCGTCGCCGGGCTGGAGCGGACCGGTCGCGGTGAAGACGTTGCGGACCTCAGTCGAGCCACTGCTCAGCGGGTACATCCGCCGGACCAGGCTGGTGAGCTGCGCCGGGTTGCCGACGCTCCCCTCCAGGCCGGTTGCGGTCTGCAGAATAGGCACCAGTCGGATCGTTGCCGGCGCAACCGACTGGACCGTGAGAGAGACCGGCGTGCCCGACGCCGGGAAGCTGTTGTCGCCCTCGCTGGTCTCCGGGATCTCGTTGGCGGGATCGACGTCGGCGAGCAGGCTGGTTCCCGCCGCGATCAGGTTGCCCGGCACTTCCACATTCCAGGAGTTGTCGAGCCCGTCCTGTTGCACCGTGGTGGGAGTGGAGCTGCCCCGGGCCGGGAGCGCATAGGTCTGCGCCAGGGTGCCGTTCCGATAGAGCCGGACCCGGACCGTCGGTCTGGCGTTGTTGGACCCGTTGGCGGTCACGAAGACCCGGACGAACCCGTCGCGTCCTTCAACCAGGGGCACGTCGCCGGTAAGGCGTTGAGTGCTCTGGGTGAGGTACATCCGCTCAACCCGGAGATTGATCGAGGGACCAGCCGCTACGCAGCTGACCTCGAAGGACACGGTTGCGGTCGCGCCGGCACTCACCGAGACGCTGCGCGGGTTGGCACCGCTGACGCTGCAGTTCCCCGCCAGGCCGCCCAGCTGCACCGAGTGCGATCCCACCGGGAGCGCCGGGAACGTGTGATTTCCATTGACGCTCAAACTCACCGGAGATCCGCCGTCCAGTGCCAACGTATATCCGTCCGGATCGGGCGAACCGCCCGAGGTGGCCACGGTGGCCCGTATAGCACCAGTCTCCGGCGCCCCGGCGGTACAGGCGATGGTGAACGCCACTCGCGCGGTCTCGCCGGCATTCACGGTCGCGTTGCGAGGATTGGATCCGGAGACCGTGCAGTTGGAGGCGAGGCCCCCGAGCTCCACCCGGTGCACCCCGCTGGCCACGTCCGTCAAGGTCAGCGTGGAGCTGAGCCCGATGGGCTGGATGGCGCCCCCATCAACCGCCAGCGTGTATCCGTCGGGATCCTGGTTTTCGCCGCTGGTGGACGTAGTGATCTCGAGAGCGCCCAAGGTAGGACCGGGCGCGCTGCAGGAAATGGTGAAGCTGACCAACGCGGTCTCACCGGCACTCACCGTCGCGTTGCGCGGATTGGCTCCGGAGACAGTGCAGTTGGGGGCGACGCTGTTGAGCTGCACCCGCCGCACGCCGCTACTGATGTTGGTCAAGGTCAACGTGGAGCTGAGCCCGATTGGCTGGCTGGCGCCGCCGTCAACCGTCACCGTGTACCCGTCGGGATCCTGGTTCTCGCCGGTAGTGGAGGTGGAGATCTGGAGGCTGCCCGTCGTGGGGCCGGGCACGACGCAGGAGATGCTGAAGGGAACCTGAGTCGTCTGCGAGGGCGAGACGCTGATGGTGCGCGGGTTGTCACCGGCCACCTGACAATTCCCGGCGAGGCCGGTGAGCCCGACGCTGTGGGAGCCGGCGGCCAGGTTGCCGATGTCCATCGTTGCGCTGCCGGCGATGGCGCCCCGTTCAGCGCCATCCAAGACGATGGTATATCCGTCCGCGTCGGAGCCGATGCCGCTGGTCGAAGTGGAGACCTCAATCGAGCCTACCGTAGCGGCACAGACCACCTGGAAGGCGGTCGAGGCTGTGGAGCCGGAGTGGACCGAGATGGTCCGGGGGTTTGCGCCTTGAGCCGAGCAGTTCGCAGCCAGTCCGGCGAGCTCGAGGGTGTGGTCGCCGTCGGAGAGCCGCTCGACAACTAGGGTGGCGGAGACCCCGACCGGCTGCGATTCCGTGGCATCGATAAGGAGGCTGTACCCATCTGGGTCGAGTTCCACCCCCTGGGTCGAAGTGGTGACGCTGAGCGCGGGAAGGACCACATCGGTGCCGCCTCCATCACCACCACAGCCGAGCCAGGTAAGCGGGGCCGCCCACAGGAGGAGCGTGCGGAGGCGGGACCGGCGGGGTGAGACTGATGACATCGCTGCTCTCCAGGGGCGACGCGGCGGAGCGGGGGTGGCCGCCGCGGACCACACCGTCGCTCACGATTCAAGCCACACCTCCGAGGCTCCAGGGCCGGGTTGCGAGCGGCACGAGGGGTGCTCACAGGTGTTGGCCTGCGACAAAGTGTCGAAGAGCGGCAACAGTCTGAACGAGGGGGACGCCAGATCTGATGCGACGGGAATGCGAGAAGCCCTAGTATAACCGCCGGTCGGACGAGCGGAAGATGGCGCGGGTTCGGTTAACTTTAGGCATGAGCCTGCTCGATCAATTCGTCACCCACCTGGAGAGTCTCCAGCTTCAAGGCACCAGAGCGCTGGTGGCAGTGTCCGGCGGACCGGACTCGGTTGCGCTGCTCGATCTCCTGGTAGCTACCCGAGCCCGCCACGATCTCGATCTCGTGGTCGCCCACCTGGACCACGGCATCCATCCGGAGAGTGCCAGAATCGCGGAGCGGGTCCGCTCGCTGGCGCAGTCCTTTCACCTCCCGTTCGAGCTGGGCAACGCGGCGCTGGGCGCTTCAGCCAGCGAGACCCTAGCCAGGACCCAGCGGTATGCCTGGCTGGAGGCGACCAGGGGTCGGATCGGCGCCGATTACATCGTCACCGCCCATCATCGTGACGATCAGATCGAGACCGTGCTGATGCGGGCCCTGAAGGGATCGGGGCCGGCAGGACTGGCTGGGATGGCAGAGGTGGCCGGGCGAATCGTGCGGCCGTTGCTGCCGTTCAGCCGCGCCGAGCTGGCGAGCCACGTGAGCCAGGCCGGCCTGGAGGTCTGGATGGATCCGGCCAACCGCGATCCCCGCCATCTTCGCTCCTGGATGCGGACCGAGCTCCTGCCGCTCCTGCGCGAGCGCCTGCCGGCTGTGGAATCCGACATGGAACGGCTGGCCCGGCAGGCGGCACAGGACCGGGCAGCCTGGGATGCCGCCCTGGACGCGATTCCAGGGCTCGGTGTGCATGCCGACGAAGGCGGAATTTCCGTTGCCGCCTCCTGCCTCGCGGGCTATGATTCAGCCCTGAAACAATCCCTAGTCCTTGCCCTTGCCCGCCGGGTCGGTTGCCGCCTCGGCCCCACCCGAGTCGCCCGAGTGCTCCGGCTGCTGGATCGCGGGATCAGTGGGGCTCGCGTGCCGCTCGGCATGCAGTGGAGCGCCGAGCTGGCGTTCGGGCGACTGCGACTCTATGCCACGACCGCACAACCGCTTCCCGAGCCTCTGGTGATGTCCGGCTCGAGCGGCAGCGGAAGCTGGGGTCGCTGGCGGTTTCGCTGGCAGTCAGGCGCCGCTCCCGAGCAGCAGGACCGGACCGGCCTGAGCGCCTGGTTCAATGGGGCTCCCCTTACGGTGCGGGCATGGTCACCCGGTGAGCGGATGAAGCCACTCGGGGGATCAGGTCGCAGGCTACTGGTCCGATGCTTTCAGGAGGAAAAGGTTCCCCGAAGCCGACGGGGTGAGTGGCCGGTCCTGGCGCATCGGGACACGATCGCGTGGATCCCGGGGGTATGTCGGTCCGATACTCAGATTCCAGCGCCGGGAACAGAGGCGCTCCGGGTCGATGCTGAGTACGCCTGACGTCCTTCGCCGTACCGGCGGACGCCCGGTGAAATCCATTGTATTTGACGAACAGGCCATCGCCGCGCGAGTTCAGTCGCTGGCCCGCGAGATCACCAGCGCCTATCCCGACGGGGACCTCCTGGTCTTGGGGCTGCTCAAAGGGAGCTTCATCTTCCTGAGTGATCTGGTCCGGAAGATCGAGCGCCCGATCCAGGTGGATTTCCTGGTGGCCAGCTCCTACGGCGACCGCAAGGTCTCCAGCGGAACGGTCCGGCTGCTCTACGACCCGGAGACCCAGCTGGAAGGCAAACATATCCTCCTGGTTGAGGATATAATTGATACAGGAAAAACCCTCCAGCGGCTGATGGGACTGCTGGGGAAACGGCAGCCGCGAAGCCTGGCCATCTGTGCGCTGCTCGACAAACAATTGGCGGAGCCGCGTCCGGAGCTTCGCTTCGTTGGGTTCCGGGCTCCGCCGGCATTTCTGGTCGGCTACGGCCTGGACCACGCCGAGAACTTTCGTCATCTCCCGTTCATCGCGGACTTGGAATAAATGGCAGATCGACTTCCCAATCGGCCCCCTCGCACCAACTGGGGGAACCTGAGCAAGAACCTGGCTCTCTGGCTGCTGGTGGGCCTGCTGGCGCTCGCACTCTTTCAGATGATGAGTCGTCAGCGGAACCCCACCCAGGAATTTTCCTACACCGAATTCAGCAAGCAGCTGGACCAGGGCAACGTGGCCCGGGTCGAGGTATTCGATGGCAAGCGGCTGGAGGGTGACTTTCGTAGTCCGGTGACTCAGGATGGACGCAGCGCCAAGAGTTTCCAGGTGCTGCTGCCGGTGGCCAACAGCGAAGCGTTCATCAAGCGGCTGGAGGACGCCAACGTCCCCATCCTGGCCAAGGAGCCCAAGGGCGGCATCACCGCCATCATCATCGCAGCTCTTCCCTGGATCGTCATCCTGGGCCTCTGGTTCTTCCTCCTGCGCCAGTTGCAAGCAGGGGGCAGTCGAGCCTTCGCCTTCGGAAAGTCCAAGGCCAAACTGCTGGCGGGTGACACCCCCAAGGTGACCTTTGCGGACGTGGCCGGGGCGGATGAGGCCAAGGTGGAGCTCCAGGAGATCATCGAGTTCCTCAAGGATCCGCAGAAGTTCACCCGGCTGGGCGGACGGCTCCCCAAGGGCGCTCTTCTGGTCGGGCCGCCTGGCACCGGCAAGACCCTGCTGGCAAAGGCTGTGGCCGGCGAGGCGGGCCGTCCTTTCTTCTCGATGTCCGGATCGGATTTCGTGGAGATGTTCGTGGGAGTGGGTGCCAGCCGGGTGCGAGACCTGTTCGAGCAGGGAAAGTCACACGCGCCCTGCATCATCTTTATTGACGAGATCGATGCGGTCGGTCGGCACCGTGGCGCCGGTCTGGGCGGCGGCCACGACGAGCGCGAGCAGACGCTGAATCAGCTGCTGGTGGAGATGGACGGATTTGAGTCGAATGATGGGGTAATCCTGGTGGCGGCAACCAACCGTCCCGATGTGCTGGATCCCGCGTTGCTCCGGCCGGGACGGTTCGACCGGCAGATCGTGGTGGACGCGCCGGACGTGCGCGGGCGGGAAGGGATCCTCCGGGTCCACACCCGCAAGATCCCGCTCGCATCCGATGTGCGGCTCGATGTGGTCGCCAAGGGTACGCCAGGAATGGCCGGTGCCGATCTGGCCAACCTAGTCAACGAGGCGGCCGTTCTCGCTGCCCGGCGGAACAAGACGCTGGTAGACATGTCGGACTTCGAGGACGCCAAGGACAAGGTCATGCTTGGGGTGGAGCGCCGCAGCCTGGTGCTCACCGAAGCCGAGCGCACCCTCACGGCGTATCACGAGGCCGGGCATGCTATCGTGGCCATCAAGATTCCGGGGAGCGACCCGATTCATAAGGTCACCATCGTCCCCCGGGGCCGCGCACTTGGCATCACCGCTTCTCTCCCCGAGGTGGATCGGCACAACTACAGCAAGGACTGGCTGATCGGCAGCCTGGCCATGTTCTTCGGTGGCCGGGTGGCGGAGGAGCTGGTGTTCGGGGCGGACAAGATCACGACCGGGGCAGGGAATGATATCGAGCGAGCCACCGGCCTGGCCCGCCGCATGGTGACCCAGTTTGGGATGAGCGAGCTGATCGGCCCCCTCGCGGTGGGCGACAAGGAGCAGGAGATCTTCCTGGGGCGAGAATTCGCCCAGCGGCGGGAGATCTCGGAGCGCACGGCCCAGATGGTGGACGATGAGGTCAAGCGGCTCATCGATGAGGCTTATGCACGGGCGACTACGATCTTGAGTGAGAACCGGGAGCTGCTCGACCGGATCGCCCAGGCGTTGCTCGACCGGGAGACCATCGACCGCGAAGACCTCGATCGCCTGGTCAAGAACCAGCCGCTGCCGCCGCGCACTCTCTCGCCGGCTGAGCCGGCAGCCGCTCCTGCCAACCAAACAACCAAGCCGGGAGCGACTCCGGCTCGCGCGCCGATCCTGGGAGCGCCTCCGGCCGAACCTGCCGGCGCGTGAATGTTGCGCCGCTGGCGGTGCACTCGCCCCGGGCGGTCCGCGATGCGCTCCGCTCGCACGGATGGGATGAGGGACAAGCGGAACTCGCGGGACTCGGCATAGCAGCAACGGCATTTCATGTCACCGGACTGGACCAGGGAGCCATCGAGGCCCTGGTCCCTTTTGCTGGTAGCCTTGGGCTCGAGGTATTGACCGGTGACTCCTGGGTTATCCTGGCCGGCAGCCGCTCCCGACTGAGCGCTTTGGCGCGACCCTGGAGCGTACCCGGTGCGCTGGCCGAGCTGGCCACCGAGCTGGGGTTGGCCCTGCCGGGGGACTCTCCTACCCAATGGCAGACCGCGCGGGGCACCATCGCTCTCGACCGTCCCGTCTTGATTGGCATTCTCAACGTTACCCCCGACAGCTTCAGCGATGGCGGGCGCTTCGTCGCGGTGCAGACCGCGCTGGAGCAGGCAGATCGCCTGCAGCAGCAAGGCGCCGCCATCCTGGATGTGGGCGGGGAGTCCACCCGACCCGGCCGCACCAGCGAAGTGGCCGCCGAGGAGGAGCTGCGCCGCGTGATCCCGGTGATCGAAGCTCTGGTGCGGCGGCATCCAGACCTGATTCTCTCGATCGATACGGTAAAGGCACCCGTGGCCCGAGCTGCGCTCGATGCCGGGGCGGCGATCGTGAACGACGTCTCGGCGCTGCGGCTGGATCCGGATCTCGGCGCGGTTGTGGCCGAAGCCCGAGCCGGGGTGATCCTGATGCACTCCCGCGGGTCGATGCTCGAGATCGCTTCCTACACCCACGCCGACTACGCCGGTAATGTGGTGGGCGAGGTAGTGCGAGAGCTGCGTGAGGGATTGGGGCGGGCGGCGCGGGCCGGGGTGGTGCCGGATGCGGTCGTGGTGGATCCCGGATTCGGCTTCTCCAAGACAGTGGAGCAAAATCTGTTGCTGCTGGACCAGCTTGCCGCGGTTCAGGCGCTGGGCCGTCCAGTGCTGGTAGGCCCGTCGCGCAAGCGATTTCTGGGGTCCGTGACCGGGCTTCCGGTCGAGGATCGGGACCGGGCCACTGCCATCGCCTGCGCCTTGGCCTACAGCCGGGGAGCTCGGCTGTTCCGGGTGCATGACGTGGTGGCGGCTCGCGAGGCGCTGGCGCTGGCACAGGCGGTGGAGGGAGAATCCTGATGCTTCGGTGGTTCCGCCACCCGGCTTTGACTGACTACGTGGCCGCCGCCGCGGTAGCGGGCATCGTGCTCCTGGGCTACGTCCTCACTCTCGCGCCGACCGTCACCTTCTGGGACGCTGGTGAGTTCATCGCTGCCGCCAAGACCCTGGGCATACCCCATCCCCCAGGCACGCCACTCTTCGTGATGATCGCCCACGTGTGGGCCCTGCTGGTCCCGATCGGGGAGTACGCGTTCCGTACCAACCTGCTGAGCGCGGTCCTCAGCGCGAGCGCCGCCGGGTTCTTCTTCCTGGTGGCGCAAGAGTCCATTCGCGTGCTCACCGAAGGGCTCGCCGATGAGACTGCCCGCTTGCTCCGGATCGGGGGTGGTGCGGCGGCAGCGGTGCTGGGGGCTTTCACCTTCACCAACTGGCAGAACTCGAACGAGACTGAGGTCTATGCCGTCGCGACCTTCACCATCGCCGCGATGAGCTGGCTGGTCCTGGTCTGGCGCCGGGTGCGGGGCACTCCGCGAGCACCTCGGCTGCTCCTCCTGATCGTCTACTTGGCCGGGATCTCGATCGGCAACCATCTGCTCGCGCTGCTGGTGGGCCCCGCCATCATCATGTTCCTCATCACCACGCTCCGCACCCAACCCGCACCTGACCCGGCGCAGCGTCGAGCCGAGTGGGGACAAGTCGCGGTGCTCGCGGGGGTCTGGGCCCTGCTGATCGGGACCGGACTGGGGAGCACGGGGCTCGTGATGCTGGGCGGGCTCTGCTTTCTCGCGGCCGCAGCCTACGCAACGACTGGTGGAGCGGGGCTATTCGCCGCGCTCGCCCTGGGCATCGCCGCCATCGGCATTACACCCTATCTCTACCTCTACATCCGTTCGGCCCAGAATCCTCCCCTCAACGAAGCCGCACCGGCCACCTTCGACGCCCTGCTCGCGGTGATCCGGCGGGCGCAGTACCCGCCCCGTACACCGCTCGACGATCCCACTGTGGCCCACGGTCCGGACAACCCGGGCCGAAGTCTGACACTGCTGGGAATTCAGGTTGCCGACTACATCGTCTACTTCACCTGGCAGTGGGCCAAGTCGCTCGCGGCATGGGGACAGCTCCTGGTGTCGCTGATCTATGTCGGCCTCGGCGTTCGGGGCCTGGTGGCGCAGCGTCGCGCCGACCGAGCCGCCTGGTGGCTGTTGGCGGGAGTATTCCTGGTCACCGGACCGGGGCTCGTCATCTATATGAACTTCCGCCCGGGGTTCGGCCGCTGGTTCGACTCGTATCCGATCCCCTCGGCTCACGAGGTGCGCGAGCGGGACTACTTCTTCGTGGTGAGCTTCATCGTGTGGGGACTCTGGGCCGGAATGGGGCTCGTCGTGCTGGTCCGGGCGCTGATGAGGCGGGTCCCCACGCTCCCCCGACTGGCCCCGGCTGCTCTGCTGCTGGCGCTGCTGCCGGTCGGGCTCAACTGGAGTGCGGCCTCGAGGCGCCACGGGCCTGATGCCACCCTGGCTGCCGACTTCGCCTACGATCTCCTCAATACCGTGCCGCCCTATGGGGTGCTCTTCACCTACGGCGACAACGACACCTTTCCGCTCTGGTGGGGACAGGAGGTTGCAGGCATCCGGCAGGATGTCACGATCATCTGTTTGGCCCTGGCCAATACCGACTGGTACATGCGGCAACTGCGGGACAATCCGGTGCGTCCGATCGACCGGCGGACGTTGCCGGCCATATGGCAGGGCGCCATTCGGCCCCCTCCCAAGGAGCCGCTTCACAACATGTCGGATTCGATGATCGCGGCGGCAATGAACGGTTATGTGGTCCCTCAGGACCAGCAGGTGAAGCTGGGCCCGCTCACCCGCGCCCTCAAGGCGGGCAGCTTTCTCCTCCCGAACGACATTTTGACGCTGGCTGTGGTTCAGCAGAACGTCGGCCGCCGACCGATCATCTGGGGGATCACCACCGGCCGCGAGTTTGGCGGGCTGCAGGAGTACGTGGTGCAGCAGGCGCTGGGCTTTGCCTTACGCACCAGTCTACCGGACACCACGTCACCGGCCGTGGATAATCGCCGCCTGGCCGGCGCGTTGCTCGACATCCCGACCACCGAGCGGCTGGTGTGGGACACCTACCGGTATGGGAAGCTGCTGGATGGCGACGTGACCAGGCTGGAGAGCACCAGCGCGAGCATCGCATCAACCCTCTCGCTGCCATTCACCCAGCTTTCCTACGCCTACTCCGCCCGAGGCCAGCGCGACAAGCTGCTCCGCGCGATCGAGCGGGCCATGCAGCTCACCCCCAATCCCTCGCTTCGCACTGCGCTGGCCGAGTTGCGGGTGCAAGAGGCCAGCCTACAATAACTCGGCATCCCCCGGTAAATTAGAAGGTTATGGATTTCCCAGCCCTTCCGGCTCGGCTCGCCGCTGTGCAAGAGACCGTGGCGCGGCGGCAGGCAGCGGGAGGCTGGACTCACCCGGTTCGGATCGTGGCGGTGACCAAGACCCATGGTCCCGATGCGGTCCGTGCAGCTTTGGCGGCCGGAATTGGGGACATCGGTGAGAACCGGGTGCAGGAGGCACTGGAAAAGCAGGATTCGCTGGCGGGAACCGCTGTTGCCTGGCATCTGATCGGATCGCTACAGCGTAACAAGGCACGGCACGCCGCCGGGCGTTTCGCGCTCATTCATTCGATCGACCGGCTGGAGTTGGCCACCGAGCTGGATCGGCGGATTCCGACCGGCACCCGGCAACGGGTGCTGGTCCAGGTGAACTGTTCGGGGGAGCCGCAGAAGAGCGGCGTGGCACCCGAGGCATTGATGAGCCTACTGGACGAGCTCGCCGCGCTCGAGCGGCTCGAGGTGCAGGGGCTGATGACCATGAGCGCCCTGACCCAGGATGCGGCTGAGCAGCATCGAGCCTTCCGCCTTCTTCGGGAGCTGCGGGACCAGGCCGAGCGATCGGGCCACATCCTGCCGGAGCTGTCGATGGGCATGTCGGGCGATTATCCGGCAGCCGTGGAGGAGGGGGCATCCATGATCCGGTTAGGCACCGTCCTGTTTGGAGAGCGGCATACATGAGCGACGATCACGCGTTTCATCTCACGCCGCTGGATGTTCGGTCCCAGGAGTTTGCCCGCGCCATGCGCGGATACGACCGAGCTCAGGTGGATGAGTTCAAGCTCGCGATCTCGGAGGAGCTCGAGCGGCTACTGCGGGACCGGGCACAGCAGGAGGAGCGGCTTCGCGGGACCCAGGAGCAGCTGCGCGCCTTTCGGGACCGGGAGCGGGCCATGAACGAGGCCCTAGTTGCCGCGCAGCAGCTCAGGGTGGACAGCCGAGAGCAGGCCGAACGGGAGGCGGAGCTGGTGCTGCGTGAGGCGCGGGCGGAGGCCGAGCGAATTCTCGAGCGGGCTCGTCAGGAGGAGGAACTGGTGCGGGAGCGGGCCGATGGCGTCGCCCGCCAGTTCACCGCCTACGTTGCCAGCTTTCGGACCCTGCTGGAGCGACACTTAGGCGAAGTGGACGGCCTCCAGCGCCGGGTCCGGCCGGAGGTGTCTCCCTCCAACGAGGAAACCCAACCGGTACGGCCTCGATGACGGCACCCGCCGCGCTGTACGAGAGAGTCGAAACCGCCGCCGCCGAGGTACGCCGGACCGCCCCGGTCAAACCCGAGGTGGGGATCATTCTGGGCACCGGACTGGGTGGTCTGGCCGACGAGATGACGGTTGAAGTTACGGTCCCCTATGAGCGGATTCCGGGATTCCCGCTGTCCACGGTCGAGAGTCACGCCGGACGTCTGCTGCTCGGCAAACTGAGCTCCCGGCCGGTCGTAGCGATGCAGGGACGCTTTCATCGCTACGAGGGGTATCCGCTGTCCGATGTCGCGTTCCCGGTCAGGGTCATGCGCGCGCTCGGGGCGCGGATTCTCATCGTGTCCAACGCCTGCGGGGGAATGCATCCGCTCTGGAATCCCGGCGATCTGGTCCTGCTGAGCGACCATATCAACCTCCTGGGGGATAACCCCCTGGTCGGCGCCAACGACGAGCGGCTGGGTCCCCGTTTTCCCGACATGTCGTCGCCCTATGATCCGGAGCTTCGGGCACTGGCTCGTGGGGTGGCGCTGGAGCAGGGGACTGTCCTGCGCGAAGGCGTGTATGTCGCCGTGCCGGGGCCCAGCCTGGAGACTCGGGCTGAATACCGGATGCTTCGGGCCATCGGAGCCGATGTTGTGGGGATGTCTACGGTCCCCGAGGTAATCGTCGGGGTGCATGCTGGGCTCCGCACTGTCGGGATCTCCATCATCACCGATCAGTGTCTGCCAGATGCTCTGGAGCCGGTGGATATCGACCGCATTATCGCGACGGCGCGACGGGCGGAGCCTTCGTTGACTCGCCTGGTCTGCGGCCTAGTGGAGCGCTTGCACTGATGACCTTTCCTGCCTGGCCCGACCTCTCGCCCCATGAGCTGGAGCAGCGGCAGCTGACTCTCTGGAAAGAGGAGCAGCTGTTCCGCCGCACGGTGGAGACCCGGGCGGAGGGACCTCCGTTCGTCTTCTACGAAGGGCCGCCCACGGCTAACGGGCGGCCGGGGATCCATCACGTGTTCTCCCGGACCATCAAGGACCTGGTCTGCCGCTTTCACGCCATGCAGGGCGAGTCAGTGACCCGGATTGCCGGCTGGGACACCCATGGGCTTCCGGTGGAGATCGAGGTTGAAAAGGAGCTGAAGCTCAGCGGAAAAAGAGACATCGAGCGCTTTGGGGTGAAGGAGTTCAACCGCCGGGCGCGGAAGAGCGTGTTCAAGTATCAGAAGGAGTGGGAAGAGCTGTCCGACCGCATCGGGTACTGGCTGGACTACGAGCATCCGTACATCACCTGCAGCAACCACTACATCGAGAGCGTGTGGTGGCTGCTCCAGCGGCTGCATCAGCGGAACCTACTGTACCGCGGTCACCGGGTGCTGCCCTATTGCCCCCGCTGCGGGACGGTGCTCTCCAGCCATGAGCTGGCGCAGGGATACGAGACCGTCACCACGAACTCGGTGTATGTCACCTTCCCGCTGGAGGCCGATCCCAGCCGCCAATTGTTGGTATGGACTACGACCCCCTGGACCCTTCTCTCCAACGTGGCGGTCGCGGTCCATCCTGAGCTCGAGTACGGCGAGTACCCCGTGGGAGACCGGAAGATCATCCTGGCCACTTCCCGGGCGACGCTCCCCAGCAGTGCCCAGAAGGGGGCGCCGAGCTTTGCTGAGCTGGGCCCGCTGCGCACCTTCAAGGGCAGCGAGCTGATGGGACAGCGCTACCGCCGGCCGCTCGAGGTTGTCCCTCTACCCGACGAGCGAAAGTCCCGGCTGGTGATCGCCGCCGAGTTCGTCACCGCGGAGGACGGCTCGGGGCTGGTCCATCTGGCGCCTGCCTTCGGGGCCGACGATTTCCAGGCCGGCATCGACCATGAGCTTGGTCTGGTTCGCCCGGTCGCGCCGGACGGGACGTTCACCGGCACCAACTGGCCCGAGATCGAAGGGCGGCTGGTCACGGCGCGGGAGACCAACGACCTGATCATTCAGCGGCTCAAGCAGGAGGGTCGCTGGCATCTGACCCAGCCGCACACCCACACCTATCCGCACTGCTGGCGCTGCTCCAGTCCGCTCATCTACTACGCGAGGGACTCCTGGTTCGTACGCACCTCGGCCGTGAAGGACCGGATGCTGGAGCTCAACCGGCAGGTGGATTGGCACCCTACGGAGGTGGGGTCCGGACGCTTCGGAGAATGGCTGGAGAACAATGTCGACTGGGCCCTTTCCCGCGATCGCTACTGGGGCACGCCGCTGCCGGTCTGGGTCTGCGACCGGGACCCTTCGCACATCGAGGTGATCGGGAGCTACGCCGAGCTGGCCCAGCGCTGGGACCGGAGCCTGCCGGCCGACTTCGATCCGCACAAGCCGTTCATCGACAATTACACCTGGCCTTGCCGCTGCGGCGGCACCATGCGTCGCACTCCGGAAGTCATCGATACCTGGTTCGATTCCGGCTCGATGCCATACGCGCAATGGCACTATCCCTTCGAGCACGAGGCCGAGTTCAAGCAGCACTTCCCGGCTGACTTCATCTGTGAGGGTGTGGATCAGACGCGTGGTTGGTTCTACTCGCTGCTTGCGATCGCCACCGCGGCGTTCGACAGTCTGGCCTACCGCCACGTCATCGTGAACGAGCTGGTCCTCGATGCCGAGGGCCAGAAGATGTCGAAGAGCAAGGGCAACGTGGTGGACCCCTGGCAGATGATCGAGCAGTTCGGTGCCGATACTATCCGGCTCTACCTCCTGGCATCCAGCCAGGTGTGGCTGCCCAAGCGTTTCGATCCTCGCACCATTCCCGAGGTAGCGGGCAAGTTTTTCAATGCGTTGAAGAACAGCTACACCTTCTTCGCCGGATACGCCGGCGAATGGACGCCGGCCCAGTCGCCGGCAGCAGCGGAGCGGCCGCTGGTGGACCGGTGGTTGCTGAGCCGGGTGGACGCAACCGTGCAGGCCGTCATCCAGGCCTGGGGTGGTTACGACGTCACCGCCGGGGTCCGAGCCGTCATGGATTTCGTAGTAGACGATGTGTCGCAGTGGTATGTGCGGGTCAATCGGGCGCGATTCTGGGCTCCCGATTCCTCGGCCGATCCTGCTGCGCTGGCCACGCTGCATGAAGCGTTGAGCACGGTGGCCCGGCTGCTGGCGCCGGCCGCGCCCTTCGTGAGCGACTGGCTCCATCGGGCGCTGACGGGAACCTCTGTGCACCTTGCCCGGTTTCCGGTACCGCAGGGGCAGGCTGAGCCGGAGCTCGAGGCCGCCATGGACGCGGTGCGCCGCTTGGCATCGCTGGCCCGGTCTGCCCGGGAGGAGCGAAACATCCGCGTCCGCCAGCCGTTAGGGCGGATGCAGGTCGCCGTGCCCGGGGCGGTTCGTGGTCCCACGCTGGAGGAGCTGCTGGAGCTGCTCCGGCTGGAGGTCAACGTGAAGAAGGTGGAGGTGGTCGCCTCCGACACCGATCTCGTGCGACTGCGTCCCAAGCCCAACTTCCGCACCCTGGGGAAGCGTTACGGCAAGAGGACTCCTGCAGTCGCGGCCGCAGCCGCCTCCCTTACCGCGCACCAGCTCCGGGGGCTGGAAGCAGGCAGTCCAGCCACATTGGAGCTGGAAGGCGAGCCGGTCACCTACCTGCCCGAGGATGTCGCGGTAGAGCGCGAGGTCGCCACGGACTGGCTGGTCCAGAGCAACGGTGCCTTCGTCGCGGCGCTCGACCCTCGCCTGGACGAGACCCTCCGACGCGAGGGAATCGCCCGCGAGGTGGTGAACCGGGTGCAGCGGATCCGCAAAGAAGCCGGGTACAGTTACACCGACCGCATCGCGTTGTGGATTGATGGCGATCAGCCAGTGATGGATGCGGTGAGAAGTCATACCGGATTCATTCGGGGCGAAACCCTGGCCCGGGGTCTGGAAGTCGGCGCCCGGGCCCCCGCGCCGGATCTGGAGCAGCCGGTGGAGCTCGACGGGCACAGGGCGGTGGTGGGAGTGCAACGATATCAGGATGGCCGGACCGCATCGGGTCCTCAACCCATGGACAAGTGATGAACAAGAAACAGCTCACGCACATCGAAAAGCGACTTATGGAAGAGCGTGCCCGCGTCATGAAGGAGCTGGGCTTCTACGACGAGTCCTTCAATGCAACCTTGCAGTCGTCCGACGGCGATCTGTCTTCCTATTCCTTCCACATGGCCGATCAGGGCACCGACGCCATGGAGCGGGAAAAGCAGTTCCTCTTTGCCTCGCAGGAGGGACGCTATCTCTGGCACGTGAACGAGGCGCTGCGCCGGCTCTACGGGAGTCCGGAGAAGTTCGGTCACTGCCAGCAGTGCGGGCAGGAGATCAACTTCGAGCGGCTCGATGCCTTGCCCCACGCCCGGCTGTGCATCACCTGCAAGGAGAAGGAAGAAGATGGCAAGCGGCGCTGATCCCTTGTTTGTCGCCAGCGGTGAGCGCCGGGTGTTCGCCTGGGCCGCGCTGGCAACCGTCCTCCTGGACCTGATCACCAAGCTGATCGCCGAGGCCACCCTGCTCCGCACCCCGGGCATTCCGGTGTTCGGCGACTGGTTTCAGCTCCGGCTGGTCTACAACCAGGGCGCTGCATTTGGCCTCCACGTGGGACCCTACTCCCGCTGGATCTTCTTCACGGTGGCCCTGGTAGCTGTTTTCGTGCTGACTCGCATGTCGCGCAGCAGTCCGGTCGGCGACCGGTTTCGCCAGCTCGCCCTGGGGTTGGTGGCGGGCGGCGCCATCGGTAACCTCATCGACCGGATCCGCAGTCCCCGCGGCGTTGTCGATTTCCTCGACGTCGGCGTCGGCTCGCTGCGCTGGCCCACGTTCAATGTGGCCGACATCGCGGTGAGCTGCGGTGCCATTGCACTGGCCATCTCGCTGTGGCGGGAAGACGCCCGACGGCCGGAGCCGGAGTCGGCCTCGGTGGCGTGACGGCGGGGCGGCAAGGCAGCGGGGCAGCGGGGGAGGAGGACCCCGACCAGCAGTTTCACTTCACCGTTGCTACGGATACTACCGAACGACTAGATCGCTTTCTCGCCGATCAACTGGGCTATTCCCGCACCCAGGCGGCGAGACTCATCGCCGATAAACTAGTCAGTATTGCAGGAAAGCCCGCCCGAGCTTCCCGGACACTCTCTCGCGGTGAGACTGTCACCGTTCGCCTCCCTCGCCACGAACTACCGCGGACCCTGCAGCCGCGGGCCATTCCGCTCAGCATCGTCTTCGAAGACGAACATCTGGCCATCATCGACAAACCGGCGGGACTGGTGGTCCATCCCGCCCCGGGTCATTGGGACGACACCCTGGTCAATGCGCTGGTGGCTCGAGGCACCACTTTGGCCGGAGGAGCCGAGGGCCGCCCCGGCATCGTCCACCGTTTGGATCGGGACACTTCCGGTCTCATGATCATTGCCAAGACCGATCTAGCGCATCGTCGGCTGGCAGCCGGCATAGCCGCGCGCCGAGTGCGGCGCACCTACGGTGCCCTGGCGTGGGGCCATCTGGACGGAAGCCCGCTGCGCATCGACGCCCAGGTGGCTCGGCATCCTTCCGACCGGAAAAGGATGGTGGTGTCGCCTCGCGGTCGCTCTGCTACCACCGATGCCTGGGTAGTGGCTCGGTTTGACGTGGTCGACCTGCTCCGGCTGGAGCTCCAGACCGGGCGCACCCACCAGATCCGGCTCCATCTCGAGCACGTGGGCCACCCGATCGTGGGCGATCCGGTGTACGGCGGCGGGGGGAGCCGGCGGATCTCCGGCGCTCAACGGCGGGCCGCCGAGCGTATCGCGCAGGTTACCCCCCGTCAGGCCCTCCACGCAGCGGCTCTGGCATTCCGCCATCCTGTGAGCGGAGCACCACTTGAGTTCACCTCCGAGTGGCCCTCGGATCTTGCGCCAACATTGGCTGCAGCAGGTGGCGAAGAACTGGTTGCCCGGCCAGACCCCCTCCGCTATCTTCGTTTCTTCAATAGAGATGGCTAACTCCCCCGCGCTCCACGCCGTCATCTTTCGAATCGGTGAGGTTATCTGCGCGGCCCCGGCAGGGATCGTGCGTGAGATCCTCCCCCGCCTTCCGGCCACCCGAATTCCCGGTGTGCCGGATACGGTTGAAGGGCTGGTCAACGTTCGCGGCAGCCTGCTCACCGTTCTCGACGGACACCTGCTCCTGCAGCAGGAGCGACAGACATCCGACGAGGGCGCCATTGTCGTGCTCGAGGTCAAGGGCAAGACCTATGGGCTGGGTGTGGGGCAGGTGCTGGACTTCCTGGAGTTGCCGGCCGACTGCGTGGTCGAGCGTCAGGAGCTGCCCGGGGTCGACCCTCGCCTGGTTCAGGGTGTCGGACTCAACTCTGACCGGCACTTCATTCTGCTCGACATGAACGCCGTGTTCGCGCCGATCATCGGCGGCTAATAGGGAGGGAGTCCGTGAATCATACCGTGCTGGTCTGCGACGACGCCGTCTTCATGCGCACGATGATCAGCGACATCCTCAGCCAGGCCGGGTTCGAGATAGTAGGTGAGGCCGAATCGGGCTTGCAGGCGGTCGAGAAATACCGGGAGCTGAAGCCGGATCTGGTCACCATGGATATCGTCATGCCCGACATGGGGGGGATCGAGGCGGTGCGCGAGATCTGCAAGGCCGATCCCGACGCCAAGATTCTGATGTGCAGCGCTATGGGCCAGCAGGCCCTGGTGGTCGAGGCCATTCAGGCCGGCGCGAAGGACTTCGTGGTCAAGCCGTTCCAGCCATCCCGGGTACTCGAGGCGGTCCAGCGCGTCCTGGCGTAACCCATGGACCTCTCCAAATACGCTGCACTCTTCGTCACCGAAAGCCGCGAGCACCTCAAGGCCTGCAACCACTCGCTGCTGGAGTGGGAGAAAGAGCCGGCGGCGGCGGAGCCGGTAGACCGGCTGTTCCGGGCCATCCATACCATCAAAGGGATGGCGGCAACCATGGGGTATACCGGTGTTGCCGACTTGTCCCACTGGATGGAGAACTTACTGGACCGCCTCCGCCAGGGACTTCTGCAGCCGGCGCCGGCGATCTTTCAGCTTCTGTTCCGGGCCATCGATGCCTTGGGTCGGGCGATCGAGACGGCAGCGGCCGGCAGTGACCAGCTGCCGGATCCCGCGTTGCTCGCTGAGCTGAATGGGATTGCCGGCGCTACGCTCTCTCCGCCTTCCGCACCGGTCCCCGAGCCGCCCCCGACTCGACGGGCGAGCGACGCCCCCCGACTTCGAGCCGTGCGGGTTCTCATCCGGCCCAGCGCAATCATGCGGGGTGCCCGGGCGGCCCTCGTGCTTCGCCGCGCCGAGAGCCTGGGTGCGGTGAGTGGGGTGCGCCCACCAGCGGCTGAGTTCGAGCGGGACGATTTCGATGGCCGCTTCTCCTTTCGACTGCAGAGCCGGTCAGCGGAGTCCGAGATCACGGCTGCCTTGCTGGCGGTGGGAGACGTGGCGTCCGTCGCCTTTGAGGAGCCGACCGCGTCGGGAGCCGATGCCCAGGCCATCAGCCGGCAGATCCGGGTCGACCTTCGCCGGCTGGATCAGTTGATGAAACAGGTCGGCGAGCTGGTTGTGGCCAAGAATCGCCTGGGTGCGCTCGCATCGGAGTCAGGAGATCCGGTGCTGGTTGAGGTCAGCGAGCGGATCAACCGGTTGGTTTCCGGGATGCAGGGAGAGGTCATTGCCTCGCGGATGACGCCGGTCGGCGAGGTGTTCGAGCGATTTCCCCGGTTGCTGCGCGATCTGTCCCGAGACCTGGGCAAACAAATTCGGCTGGACATCGAAGGCCAGGACATCGAGCTGGACCGGTCGATTCTGGACGAGATCGGTGAGCCTCTGGTGCACCTGATCCGCAACGCAGCCGATCACGGCATCGAGCCGCCCGCGGAACGAGAGCGAGCCGGGAAGCCGGCTCAGGGACGGATTCTTCTTTCGGCCTCGCGGGAGCGCAACACCGTCGCCATCCGGGTGACCGACGACGGCCGGGGCATCGACCGGGCCAGAATCCTGGCGAAGGCCCGGCGGGATGGCGCGGCGCCCGAAACCGAGACGCTGACGGACGATCTTCTGGTGCGGGTCCTGGCTCGGCCGGGATTCAGCACCGCGGAACAGGTGAGCGGCGTCTCCGGGCGCGGCGTCGGGGTCGATGTGGCCATGACCCGGGTGCGGGCGCTGGGCGGAACCCTGGAGGTGCGCTCGGAGCCAGGGCAGGGATCCACTTTCCTGATTCGGGTTCCGCTCACGCTGGCCATTGTCCGCGCCCTGCTCACCGAGGCCGGCGGCGAACGCTACGCCGTGCCGCTGGTGTACGTGGCCGAGACCGTGGAATTCGATCATCGCGCGGTCACCGCCGTGCGCGATCGCGAGGCCCTGGTGGTGCGCGATGAGGTGATCCCCACGGTTCATCTCCGGGATCTGGTCGCCGCCCGGAGGAATACACCATCCTCCCGCCGACCCACTGTCATTCTCGAGGTGGGGGAGCGCCGGACTGCACTGGTGGTCGATGCGTTGGTGGGGCAGCAGGACATCGTAGTCGAGCCCTTTGATGCTCCCCGGGGTCTTCCCCCCTTCGTCGGTGGTGCCACTATCCTGGCCGATGGTGCGCCGGCGCTGATTCTCGACGCTGCAGCGCTCCTTTAGGAGACTGTCATGGAAGATGTGCGCGACCTCAAGGAGTCCCAGCTCGATGCCATCCGGGAAGTGGCCAACATCGGCGCGGGGCACGCCGCCACCGCGCTATCCGGAATGACCAATCGCAAGATCATGATCACAGTTCCCCGGGTGTACGTCCGGCCCCTCGAGGAAGCCTGCGACCTGGTGGGCGCTGCCGATGCCGTGGTAGCTGCCGTGCTCATGCACATGATGGGCGACCTCACTGGACGTGCCATGGTTCTGTTTCCCCAGCGTGCCGCCTACACCCTTTGTGATTTTCTCTTTCGGCGGCCGATCGGCACCACCGGCGAGCTGGGCGACATGGAACAGTCCGGGCTCAAGGAGACGGGGAACATCCTGGCCAGCGCCTATCTCAACGCGTTGAGTGACTTCATGGGAATGATGCTGGTGCCGTCGGTGCCCAGCCTGGTGATTGACCTGAGCGGCGCAGTGCTCACCGCCGCGCATATCAACTTCGGGCACGACCGGGACTACGCCTTTTGTGTGGAGACCGCCTTTCGGATGGAAGGAACCGACGAATCACTGGGCGGTCACGGTCTGCTCTTGCCCGACGTGTCGTCCCTGCGTTCCATCTTCGACGCCATTCGCCTGCCCTAGGACATGCCGGCGCCCGCGCTTTCGGAGCGCGATCTTACTGTCCTCCGTTCCTTTGCCCGCCGCATCGATCCCTCCGACGCGGGAGCGCACAACAATCTCGGGGTCCTCTACTACCAAAAGGGACTGATCGAGGAGGCGATCGCCGAGTTTGCCCGCGCACTCGAGCTCGACTCCAAGATGCAGGTGGCCCAGACCAACCTGGAGATTGCCTATCGCGATGGCGGCCATTACGACCGCCGGATCGAGGAGCTGAAGCAGCGGGTCAGCCATAAGCCGAAGGATCGGGAGGCGCGGTGGGAGCTAGGACGGGCGTACGCCATGCTGGGACGTCACGCCGAGGCAGTCACCGAGTTCGAAGCCCTGCTGGCCACTCATCCCCAGGACGTCCCCGCCATGCTGCAGCTCGGTCTAGCCGAGAAGGCGCGCGGGCGGCTCGATGCAGCCAGCGACTGGCTGGCGCGGGCGTGCGACCAGGAGCCGGACAATCCGGTCGCCCGGTTCTATCGAGGCGAGGTGCTGTACAATCGGGGACTCACCGAGCTGGCGCTGGTCGCGCTCAAAGAGGCGGTAGCCCGGAATCCGGAATACGCGGAAGCGCACTACCTGCTCGCTTTCGTCTATGGCGACCTGGGTCAGCACGAGGCGGCCAAGGCGTCCACCAAGCAGGCCGTTGCCCTCAATCCCATGCTGGCCAGAGCACAGGCCAATCTGTCACTCCAGCGGGTGGAAGCGGGGAAGGGGGGAAGCGGGGATGCGAACAAGCGCGCCTCTGATGCGCGGCAGGATACTGCTTCCCAACCTCCTAGCGTCCCCGCTTCCCCGCAGTCCATCCCCGGTGCCCTGCTGGCCCACTACAATCTCGGTCTCGCGCTGCGACAGCAGGGGTACTACGACGACTCCCTTCGGGAATATCAGCTGGCTCTCGATGCCGGCGAGGACCGGCGCCTCAATCTCCAAGCAATGGCCGAGGTACACCTGCTGCGCCGCGATCTCGCCGCAGCCCTCGGGCTGTATGAGGACCTGGTAGGGGAGTTTCCCGACTCCCCCAAGCTGTGGAACGAGCGGGGCGTCTGCCTGCATCAGTCGGGAAGGCGGGCCGACGCGATCGAATCCTATGGGAAGGCGGTCGCCATCGATCCGGCCTATCAACTGGCCTGGAACAACCTCGGCGTCATCCGGGCGAGCGAAACCGGTAATGATGCCGCCGTCACCGCATTGCGGCGGGCCCTGGAGAGCGCTCAGCCACTACTGACTGCCCGACTGAATCTGGCGCTGCTGCTGTTGCAGCGGCGGCAGCTCAAGGAGGCGTTGCAAGAATACCAGCGGGCGCTGGGAGAGCAGCCGGCCAGCGCCACCGGGTGGAACGGTGTGGGACTAGTACTGGTCGAGCTCAAGCGCTTCGAGGAGGCGCGCAATGCCTTCGGCCGGGCGGTAGACATCGACGCGGACTTCGCAGCCGCGCACTACAATCTGAGCTTCGTGTTGAGTCAGCTGGGCGATTTCGACGGAGCCCTCCGGGAGACCCGCCGAGCGCTGGAGCTCGAGTCGTTGTACGTGCCTCAGAAGTTTTCCCTCGCCATCGATCTGCAGTACGAAGACCCGACCATTGCCATCGCGCCGGAGCTCATCGCCGATGTGAGTGGTGAAAAACTGGCGGGGGAATTCAGCTTCGATCCACCGGCCCTCGACCGTCTGTTCGAGGAGCTGGCTCCCGCCGCTGGACCATATGCACCCGGCCCGGCCGACGAGTCGTTAGCCGTCGCTCGCAACCTGATCGCCAAAGGGCTGCTCGATCTCGCTTCCAACGAGCTGAGCCGAGCCATGGCACGCGGGGCACCGGCCGGTGCAACCGCGGTGATGTTGGGCGACATCTTCGCGCGCCGCGGACTCTATGGCGAAGCCCTGGAGCGGTACCGGCAGGCTCGGGCGCTGGCACCCACGCACGCTGAGGCGATGCTAGGGGAGATCCGGGCCTTGTTGGCTCTGAACCGGGCGGAGGAAGCCGGCCCCGTAGCCCAGGAACTGGGATCGCTGGTGAAGGGTGATGCCGAGGTGCTCGCCGCGAAGGCTCGGGTGCGGCTTGCCTTGGGCGATGCCGCCGGCGCCCTTGAGGCGGTAGGCGAGGCCCAGGCGCTCGCCCCCGGCCGCCCCGACCTCTTCCACCTGCAGGCCCAAAGCCAGGTACGCCTGGGCGATCGCGCCGCCGCCCTCGATTCGTTCACCACCGCCTTGCGCATCGATCCCTCCATGGTGCGGGTCTGGTGCGAGCTGGGAGCGCTGGAAGAGGAGCAGCGCAACTGGGTCGCTGCCCGGACCGCCTACGAGCGGGCGCTGGACCTGCTCCCCACCTACGGCCGGGCGGCGCTGGCTCTGGCAGACCTCCTCCGCCGAACCCATTCGCCCCAGACTGCCATTCCAGTGTTGGTCCAGGTGCTGGAAGCCGATCCTTACGAGCTGGAGGTGCTGACGGCGCTGGGCCGCGCCCTCCTGGAGGACGGCCGTACTGTCCAGGCGTTGGAGGCCTTTGCCCGGGTGCTCAGGTTCGATCCCAATCACGCGGAAACCTTGTACTACCAGGGCACCGGCTACGCCCGGCAGCGCCAGTTCGACAGCGCGGTGCAGGCGTGGGAACGGGTCATTCAACTCGATCCTCAGAGTCCCTTCGCCAATGAGGCCCGCAGCAGAGCCCGCTCCGCCCGCGACCTGCAGCACATCTTCGTCGGAGCGAACTGATGCCACTGGAAGGGCCACTGAAGGAGTTCCATATCCAGGACGTCTTCCAGCTGCTCGATCTGGGACGCAAAACCGGGGTGCTGCGGGTGACCTCGGAGCTGCGGCAGACCGCGGCCTCGGTGTCCTTTGACCGGGGCGGCGTCGTGGCAGCCACCCTGGGAAAGAATCCTCAGCGCTTCGGGACTCGGTTGGTCCGCATGAACAAGATTACGGCCAAGGATCTCGATCGAGCCCTCGCCCTCCAGGAAAAGGGAGATGCCCGGCGGTTGGGGGATATCCTGGTGGGCCTGGGCGCCATATCCCGACGGGAGCTGGAGCGGCAGCTCAAGGTGCAGATCGAGGAAGCTCTCCTCGATCTGCTCAGCTGGACCGAGGGCCATTTCCGATTCGAGGAGGGCGCCCTCAGCGAAGCATTGGTCGAATCCCCGGTACGGATAGCGACCGAGGGACTGCTGATGGAGTCGGCCCGGCGGTTGGACGAGTGGTCTCGTATCGAGGCCAAAGTGCCGCACCTCAGAGTGGTGCCCCGGCTGCCACCACCCGACACCCCCTCGAACGGCAAGCTCGACCTGGTGCCGTTCGAGTGGGAGGTGCTCGCTGCGATCGACGGGCAACGCGACCTGTATGCGCTGGCGGATTCGCTGGGCCGCTCGGAGTTCGATGTCGCCCGCACCGTCTACACCCTTGCCGCAGCCGGCGTGGTGGTGCTGGACAACGGATCCAGTAACGAGCATGGCGATCATGGGACTTCGCTGGGACCGGTGCGGCAGGCACTCGGCAAGGGAGAGTTCGGGAAGGCGGCGACACTGGTGCAGGAGGTCCTGCATACCGATCCGCTGATGCCCGAGGCCCGTCGGCTGTTCGGCCTGTGTCAGGCGGCACTGGGACGCTTCCGGGGAGCGGCTGATACCTGGAAGGGCTGGTCCCGGTTGGGCACCCGCACGCCGGCTGAAGAGGCGCTTGCTCCCGAAGTCGAGCGGCTTCGCCAGGCGGCAGAAATTTTGGCTGAAGAGTTGGAGCGTTACCGTGACTGACGACATCAAGACCCTTACCGCACGGGTAGCCGAGGAGCCGTCCAGCCTGGCTTTCCTCGAGCTGGGTGAAGCGCTGCGCCGGCGAGGCCAGCTCGATGCGGCGTACAAGGTGGCCCGGGGGGGACTCAGCCGCTATCCAGCGCTGGGGGACGCGCACGATCTCCTGGCCCGGATTCTCAGTGATCAGGGCGATCTGGCGGGCGCATTCGACGCCTGGGCCGATGCGCTGCGATTCGACCCGATGAGGATCGGCGCGTTGAAGGGACTGGGGTTCCTCTACTTCAGGGCTGGCGACGTGCCGGCCGCCACGGATCATCTGCGACGCGCGGCCGAGATCGATCCGGACGACAGCAGCATCCGGCAGGCAATCGAGCGCATCCGCGGCTCGATCAGCCGGCCCGCTTCCGAACCCGCCCGGCCGGAGAGCCCTCCGGTCCCGGCAGCTCCCGCCGTGGAAAGCGCTCCCTCCGCGGGGTCGGCCGCGGCGGCAGAGGTGATGGCCGACCCGGGCGAAAATGGCGGAAGCCAGAAGGGGATCATGCTGGTAGACGGGAATGGACTGCGACTGAACGGCACGCTGCTGAGTCCCGCCAATCAGGATGTGGGTGACGGAGTAGCGGCGGAGCTGGCTGGTGTATCCAAGGAAGCCGCCCGCACCAGCCGGCTCCTTGGACTCGGCGGCTGGCAGGCCATCGCGGTGGAGTCTCCCGAGGGCAATCTGTATCTGGTGGCGCC
This sequence comes from uncultured Gemmatimonadales bacterium, assembly GCA_965652025.1. Taxonomy (GTDB): domain Bacteria; phylum Gemmatimonadota; class Gemmatimonadetes; order Gemmatimonadales; family GWC2-71-9; genus CAVVWJ01. Next base: position 10,487 of record CBFGTM010000027.1, on the reverse strand, counting down.
GACGCCTGAGACGATGTTGCTCACGGTCAGAGACCCATCGCTACCCATGGCGCGGCTCGGCCTCATCGCCGAGCGGGCTGCACGCGAGGCTCGGGAATGGCTAGTCAGCGAGCAATGACGGAAGCCGACGCCGCTCTGGAGCGGATCACCCAGGTCCCCGGGATCAGGGGATCGCTGCTGATCTCGGGGAGCGACGGGTTGGTTGTCGCCGAGCGGCTGATGGAGGGGATCGACGGCCGCGCCATCGCGGCACTGGCCGCAAGCCTGGTGCAAAGGCTGGATCGTGCTACGAATCGCGCCGGGATGCGCGCGCCCACCTTTGTGCATCTGAAAGGCAAGAGCGGTTCAGTTCTGGCTGCGCCCGGGCGCAGTGATCTGGTGCTGGTGGCGGTGGCCGGCACCGAGGCGAATCTGGGACTGGCTCGCATGCAGATGCTCGATGCGGTTGGACGCCTGGTCTGATGCGTGCCCTCGAACCTTGGGTGGCCGGGCCGCTGCAGACGTTCATCGACGAATCATCGGCTCGGATCATCCTGCTGATGACCACCTCCGGTCAGGTCGTGGCCCAGCACGGATTCACGCGCTCGGTGGAAGTGATGACGGCAGCGGCTCTCGGCGCGGCCATCGTGGCCTCGACCGAGGAGCTGGCCAAGGTGATGGGATCGCCCCGATTTGCGGCGCTGGTGCATGGCGGGAATCGGCAGAGCTGCATGCTGTCGGCGTTCGGCACGCCGAGAGGCCGCTGGATCGGACTGGTCGTGTTCGGCTCGGAAACCAGTGTGGGCCTGGTGCAGCTCTTCTTTGATCAAATGGTAGAGCAGTTGGTGACCGCGGCGCCGCGGGAACAGCCCCAGGGACAGCCGCTGCCCGAGCACTTCGAGCGAGAGCTCAACACCAGTCTCAAAGAACTCTTCGGACGGTAACCGGTATGTCTCTGGTCAACTTCACCGCTCGCGAGATCACCTGCAAGATCGTCTACTACGGCCCTGGGCGGTCGGGCAAGACGACCAACTTGCAGTACGTCTACGGCCGGGTACCAGAGCCTCGCAGGGGACGGATGGTATCGCTGGCCACCCAAACCGACCGCACTCTATTTTTCGACTTCCTGCCTCTCGAGCTGGGGTCGATCTCCGGCTTCACTACCAAGTTCCAGCTCTACACCGTGCCGGGCCAGAGCTACTACAACGCCACCCGCAAGCTGGTGCTCCAGGGCGCCGACGGGGTGGTGTTTGTGGCCGACAGCCAGGCGCGGCGCTTCGATGACAATCTGGAAAGCCTGCAGAACCTGCAGGACAATCTGCTGGCGCAGGGCGTGGATATCCGCCAGCTGCCGGTGGTCTTCCAATACAACAAGCAGGACCTTCCGAAGGATCTGATCCTCACCCACGACGAAATGGACGATGCGTTGAATTTCCGTTCGGTGCGGAGCTTCAGTGCCGATGCACTGCACGGAACCGGCGTGTTCGAAACCCTGAAGGGCGTATCCGAGCAGGTACTCAAGCGCCTGGCAGCGGGAAGCGCAGTCGCGTGACCGCCACGCTCAATCCCCTCTACCGCTTCGACACGCTCGTCGTCGGCGCGGCGAACCGGCTGGCCTTCACCGCGGCCAAGGCGGTGGCGGAGTCGCCCGGTACCGTGTACAACCCACTTTTCATTTACGCCCGGCCCGGACTGGGCAAGACCCATCTGCTGATGGGGATCGGCCATGCTGCCAGAGCCATCAATCCGCGGCTCTCGGTCGAGTATCTGACGCTCGATGAATTCGTCGAGTCGTTCCACGCCGCCGTCGCGGCGGGCCAGGGCGAAGCCTATCGCCGGCGGTTCATCGATGTGGACCTGCTGCTGGTGGACGATGTACAGTTTCTGACCCACCGCCGGGAGATGCAGGCCGAGCTGCTTCGGCTCAGCGATGCTCTTCAGACCGCCAACCGCCAGATCGTGCTGACCAGCGACCGTCCGCCGGCTGAAATCGAAGCCCTCGATGAACGGCTGATCCGGCGCTTTGCCGGCGGTCTAGTGATCGACATCGGCGCTCCCGACTACGAGACCAGGGTCGCCATTCTCCGCCGCAAGGCGGAGGAGCGGAAAGCCCGCTTCGGCGAAGGCGTGCTCGAGGCGGTCGGCTCGCTGGTGATCGACAACGTACGGGAGCTGCTCGGCGCGCTGAACCGGCTGGTCGCGTTTCAGGCAGTGAGTGATGCACCGCTCAAGCCGGAGCAGGCGCGGGCGCTGGCAACAGGGGAGAAGCCGGAGAAGCCGGAGAAGTCCGAGCACCTGGAGCAGGTCGGGCGGGAAGAAACGGCGGCGAGGGTCGATGAGTTCAGCGACTTTCTGTCCGAGGTCTCGGCCACCGTAGCGCAGCAGGTGGATTCCTGGCGTACCAAGGTGGCGGCCGCCATTCTGCGATGGGAAGGCGAGGGATTCAGCACTGCCCGGCTGGAAGCTCTCCTGCAACGGGAGATGACCGCCGATCCGGAACAGGCCCTAAACCAGTTCGAGTCCGACGTCCGCCGGCTGCAGGCCCTCCACGCCGAGGCGGCGGAGTTGGCACCCTCACTGGCCGGCTCCACCGCATTTCGCGATCCCGATGACATTACCGGAGCCGAGGCGATCACCCAACGGGCGCGGCAGGGAGCGCATCCACCTCCGGCCCCGCTGCCCATCTGGCGCCTCGACGATCTGTTCGAATCGGCCGGCAATCGCATCGCACTGCAAGCTGCTCGGGCCGTTGTTGCCGACCCCGCCAGCCGCTACAACCCGCTGGTCATTGTGGGCCCAAGTGGAGTAGGGAAGACGCACTTGCTGCATGCCCTAGGCAATGCGCTGGCGGTACGATCGAAGGGCTCGGTCGCCTGCCTAAGTGCTCATGAGTTCACCGGCGAGCTGATCGAGGCGATAGACCGCGACGCGGTGGGCGCCTGGCGCGCCAGGTACCGAGGCACGGCCGCATTTCTGCTGGACGATGTTCACCTGGTCGCGGAAAAGGACCGCACCCAGGACGAGCTCTTCGTCCTGTTCAATTTTCTGGCCGAGACCGGCAAGCAGATGGTGTTTACCTCGGCAATCCCCCTCGGCGAGATGACAGCCGTGGAGAGCCGGCTGCGGACCCGGCTGGAAGGCGGGTTGGTAGTGGACCTCCTGGCACCGGAGCGCGAGATCCGGCAGCAGGTCATCGAGCGTCTGCTGCAGGCCAAGGTTGGTGCTGTGGATCCCGAGCTCACCGCGTACCTCGGGTCCCGTCCGGCTGAGTCGGTCCGGGCAGTGCAGGGCCTGCTTCAGCGAGTGCTCAATGCGGCCGAAACGCAGGGCGCCGCCCCGACAGCCGCGCTCGCCAGGGAGGTGCTCGAAGGCTCAGTGCCCCGGGCGCCGCGAAAGTCGGGGGCGGTGCGGACCAGCGGCGTGCTGGCACCGGCCAGCGGAGTGCGGAGCCGCGAGAAGATCGTGTGGGATTGGCCCGATGTTGGTGACCGCATCGTCGAGGAGTGGCGCTGATGGCCATCAAGGGCAGCTTGAAGGAGGCAAGCCTCCCCGACGTCATCCAGCTTCTGTTCCTGGGCCGCCGCACCGGATGCCTGGCGCTCGCCGATCAGCACAACTTCGGTACGATCTACCTGGATGAAGGCCAGATCGTTTACGCCTCGATCGTGAACCGCCGGGATCGCCTGGGCGACATCCTGCTGCGCAAGGAACGCATCTCCGCAGACCAGCTGGAGAAGGCCATCGAAGCCCAGGATGGCGATCGGCAGCACAAGCTGGGTGAGATTCTGGTTGGGTTCGGCATTCTCAGCCGCGCCGAACTGGAGGAATACATGCAGCTGCAGATCGAGGAGGCCGTGTACTACCTGTTCACCTGGACCTCGGGGACCTTCAACTTCGAGGCAGGAGTTCGGCCCGAGCGGGAAGATTTCCTGGTCCGGATCAGCCCCGAGGCGCTGCTGCTCGAAGGCGCCCGGCGGGTGGACGAGTGGAGCCTGATCGAGAAGAAAATCCCCTCCTTCGACCTGATTTTCTCGGTCGACCACCAGCACATCAGCCAGTCGGCCCCTACGCTCTCGGGAGAGCAGCAGCGCTTGCTCCGCCTCATCGACGGCACCCGCGACGTGCGGCAGCTGATCGATGACTCCGGGATGGTCGAGTTCGAGGTGGGGAAGGCGCTGTATGGCCTGATCACGGCCGGCTTCGCCCATCGAGTTGGTACCTCCACTGCCGCTGCGCCGAAGGTCAATGAGAGCCGGGTCGACGAGCATCGCAATCTTGGGGTTGCGTTCTACAAGGCGGGCATGCTGGAGGAGGCGTTGCGGGAGTTCCGTCGAGTGCTCGAACTGCGGCGGTCCGACGACGGCGCGCCCCTCTTCCTCGGACTGATCGCCATTCGGCAGGCGCGGTGGGAGGATGCGGCCGATGCGCTCCGCCAGGCAGCCGATGCCGGAGTCCCTCGGCCGGCGGCGCTGCACAACCTGGGCTTTGCCCTGGAGCAGCTGGGACGCCTGGACGAGGCGGAAGCTGCCTTCGGCGATGCGGCCGGCCGCGCCAAGGAGGATCCCCGGATCATGCTTGGCTGGAGCATCGTGGCGCTCAAGCGCGGCGACTACAAGGTGGCCCAGTCCCGCCTCGCGCGCGCGTGCGAGCTGCTCGATGGCAAGGCGGTGCCGGCGCTCTGGTACTGGGCCGCAACCCTGGCCGCGTCCGGACTGGACGACACCGACAATGCCTTGCGGACCGCGCGAGAGGGCGTGGCCGCCTATCCCAAGAACGCCGTCCTCCAGAACAATCTTGCGGTGCTGCTGGAGGCGACCGGCGACATCCAGGGTGCGGAAGCCATGCTGCGTTCCGCCCTGGCTGAGGACGCTGCGGTTCCTCAGGTCTCCAAGAACCTGGCCGACATCCTATACCGGAATGGCCGCTACGACGAGGCCTGCGAGGCATACGAGCGGGCCGCCAAGCTCAACCCCGATTTGGGCGACGATCTCTACTTCAAGCTCGGCAACATCGCCTATAAGCGCCGGGATCACATTCGAGCCCGGGACAGCTGGGCCAGAGCAACGGTGCTCAATCCGGGCCACCAGCTGGCCCGAGCCAACCTCGAGATGCTGGATCTCTCCCGATGAGCGCCGCGGAGGGTGAAGAGGCATTTCTGGCGCTGACCCGCAAGATCTCCCAGGAAGCGGGTCTCTCCCTCGATGCGTACAAGGACAAATGCCTGCGCCGCCGCATCGCGGTGCGGATGCGGGCCAGCGGCGCGCACAGTTACGCGGACTATCAGGCGCTACTCGACCGGGACCCCGAGGAGTACGCCCGGCTCAAAGACACGATCACCATCAATGTCACCCGGTTTTACCGGAACGTGGAGACCTGGGAGCTCATTCGCACCACCGTGCTTCCCCAGGTCTGCAAGGAAACTCGTGGCACCATTCGGGCCTGGAGTGCCGGTTGCGCGTCAGGGGAGGAGCCCTACACCCTGGCCATGCTCCTGGCGGATTACTTCCATTCGCAGGGCAGGGCGGAGGAGATGGATCGGGTCACGGTTGATGCCACCGACATAGATCGGGAGTGCCTCGGTCGGGCCCGGACTGCCATTTACCGGCCGGAGGCACTGGCCGAGGTCCCGGTCCAGTTGATCAGTCGGTATTTCGAGCAGACCACTGCCGGGTACCGAGTGGTTGAGCCAGTGCGCCGGCGGGTCAAGGTGCACGCTGCCGATCTCTGTGCCGAATTGCCTCTCAGTCGAAGCTATGACCTGATTCTCTGCCGCAACGTGGTCATCTACTTCGAGCGGGCGATGCAGGACCGGATCTTCGCGACCTTCGCCGAGGCGCTTGCGCCGGGTGGCTATCTCATCCTCGGCAAGGTGGAAACGCTGTCGGGCCCCGCCCGGGAGCAGCTGACTCTGCTCGATGCGCGCGAGCGGATCTACCGCCGGGCCGCGTGAGTAGCCGGGAGCTGTTAGTCCGGGTGGCAGACCTTCGGGCCGGCGTCGGCGACGACGTTCTGGTCACGGTGGGGCTGGGCAGCTGTGTGGCAATTCTGCTCTACGATGCCGAAGCCCGGGTCGGTGGGCTGGCCCATGTGCTGCTCCCCTCGCCCGCGCTGGCGGCGCGCGACGCCAATCCCGCCAAGTTTCCGCAGTACGCGGTGCCTAACCTGCTAGAGCTCATGACGGCGCAGGGAGCCCGAAAGAATCGGGTGACGGGACGATTGGCGGGAGGCGCCAGCATGTTTGCCGCCCTGGCGCCGCCGGGCACCGTTCAGATGGGCGAGCGCAATCTGGTCGCAGCACGCCAGGCACTCAGCTCCCATGGCGTTCCGCTGGTCGGCGAAGCGGTTGGGGGGGATTACGGCCGGACCGTGCGATTTCGAGTGCGCGATGGTCGGGTCGAAGTGAGCACCGTGGCGCATGGCGTCCAGCATCTCTGATCCGGGCCGGGTGCTGGTGGTAGATGACAGCCCCTTCTTCCGCCGCCTCCTTACCGACGTGGTGGAAGGGACTGGTGAGTTCCGGGTCATCGCGACGGCTCGGGATGGGAAGGATGCGCTGCGGAAGATCCGGGCTCACGCACCTGATCTGGTGTTGATGGACCTGGAAATGCCGGAGCTCGACGGGCTCGGTGCCATCGGGTACATCATGGCCGAGTCGCCCCGGCCGATTGTCGTGGTCAGCGCCCACGTGGGGCCGGGAGCTACGGCGGCTATAAGAGCGCTGGAGCTGGGCGCCATTGATCTGGTCGCCAAGGAAGACGAGCGCGGGGCGGCCGCCAACGCGCGGTTTGCCGAACGGCTCATGAACGTGCTCCGGGCGGCGCGTCTGGCCGATGTCAAGCGGGTTTCGGCTGAAGCAAAGACGCTTGCGCCCAAAGCTTCAGGCGCCCGCGCTTCGGCCCAACCGGGCCAGGCCGTCTACTGCGTCGCGATTGCGGCCTCGACCGGGGGACCCCGGGCGCTGGTCGAGATTGTACCCCAACTCCCGGCAGGACAGGAGACGGCGGTCGTGATCGTGCAGCACATGCCGCCAAAGTTCACTCAGAGCCTGGCCCAGCGGCTGGCTGCGCAGAGCCGGTACCGCGTGGTCGAGGCCCAGGACCGCATGCCGCTCCTCGCCGACACGGCATACGTCGCTCCAGGGGACTACCACATGCGGGTTGCTCCCGGTACCGATGGCTGGTGTGTCACCCTGGATCAGGAACCCCCGGTCTGGGGCGTGCGACCGGCGGCCGACCCGCTCTTTCGCAGCGTCGCGCAGAGCTTCGGCCGTCGATCTATAGGAATCGTCCTCACCGGTATTGGCCGGGACGGCGCTGAGGGCTTGAAAGGGATCCACGATGCCGGCGGAATCGGCATGGCACAGGATCGGGAAAGCGCCACCATCTACGGCATGCCTGGCGCGGCGCTGCAAGCCGGCGGTGCGCAACACGTGCTGCCGGTCGCGCAGATCGCCCGGCGGATCGTACTGGAGCTGGACCTGCTGAGGCACCGATGAAACGGCCCGGAGGATTTCTCCTGGTGCAATGCGGTGGACGGCCTATTGGCCTGCCGCTGGCGCAGGTCTGGGAGGTGATCCAGTTGGGCGACATCCGGCCCGTGCCGGTGGTGGCCCGTGCGGTGCGCGGAGTCATCGCGGTGCACGGCCGGATGATGCCGCTGATTAATCTGAGCGCGCTGCTGAATGGTGATCAGCCATCACTGACGCTTGGAAGCATGGGAGTGGTGGCGTCGGTAAATGGGCGGCGGGTCTGCCTGGAGGTGGACGATGCCGAGATTGTGGTCCGTGATGCCGCCTTACCGGTCCCGCCCGGTGAGACGCTTCCCTGGGCGATCGGAGTAGCCCGGTACGCCGATAGTCTGGTGCCGCTGCTGGATCTGGCCGCGCTCAGCACCCGTTTGATGGAGGCTGCATCGACATGAGCACTGGTGATGACATGCAGGTAGTGACGTTCAAGGTCGGGTCCCAGGAGTTCGCCTTCGACATCCTACAGGTCGAGCGCATCCTCCGCTACGCCCAGCCGTCTCCCCTGCCCAAGGCGCCCGAGTTCCTGGAGGGTGTGATGCCGTATGGGGACACGGCTGTGCCGGTCATCGATCTGCGCAAGCGGTTCGAGCTCGACGCGCCGATACGAGAGGAGACCCGGCTCATGGTGCTGGAGCTCGATGACCAGCGGGTCGCGGTTCTGGTCGATGAGGTGAGAGAGGTCATGCGGGTCGACAGCACCACCATCGCTGCGCCCGGACCGGTGGTCAGCGGATTGGCGGCGGTGTACATCGCCGGCATCATCGCCCGCCCGGGCCGGACCATCATCATCCTCAATGCCCGCAAGCTCCTGTCCTCCACCGAGCGGCTCGCTCTCACCCAGCTCGGAGCAGCCTGATGTCGGAAGCCTGGCTGGCCACGCTGCGGGCGGAGCTGAGCGACATCACCGGCCGCCTGGAGGGCTCGGCGATCGCGGACCGCGACGCCCTCAAGCGCGATATCATCTCGCTGTTCAAGCGGGTTGACGCTACGCTGGCAGATCTGAGCCAGATCAAGGAAAGCATTCGAGTTCTGGTCGAGCGCTACAAGCAGGCGAGCAGCACCGCGGACACCACCCCAGCGCCTCAGTTCAGCGGGGTACGTCCCGCCGTCCACGCCGACCACCTCGGCGCCTCTACCTATATAGAGAAGGGATGGAGCCTGATTTCCCTGGGCGATTACGGCAGCGCCATTCAGGCGCTGGAGAAGGCGCTGACGCTCTCGCCCGGGGCGGTCGAGGCCACCTCTCTTTTGGGCTGGGCTCAGATGCTCAATGAGGACTATGATGATGCGCTGGGCAACTTTTCCAAAGTGCTCATGAAGGAGCCGGCTAATGCCCTGGCTCGGATCAACGTGGGCTACATCTGCCTGAAGAAGGGGATCTTCGGGGAAGCCATCGAGCATCTCTCCAAGGCCATTCGGCTCGACAACGACCGGAAGGCCACGCTCTACGCCCACTACTATCTGGGATTGGTGTACCTTGAACGGGAGATGTACGAGGACGCTCAGACCTTTCTCCGGAAGACTCTCAAGCTGGGGCCCAACCTGATCGAAGCGTACTTCGAGCTCGGCCGGGCGCTCTGGCTCGGCGGAGAGCGGGATGAAGCGGTGAGCGTCTGGACCCAAGGCTACAAGGCCAACAAGTTCAATCCCTGGGCCAAGCGCTGCCAGGAGATGTTGGAGGTCGCTTCAGCCGGAGGTGAGGTCCCGCGCAGTCCGCTCGCCTGATTTTTCTGCTTTGGGCCTTAGTGCCCACCGGTGGTCCCCAAAACGAACCGCAGACGATCAGGGTTGGTCCGGTAACCGCTGTCGCGTGGCCGGAGCAGCTAGGTCTAGCCACGGCCTTGGCGCGCCGAGCCGCGGAACTGACCGAGTGGCCGGGACTCGGCCGCCGGAGTATCGGACCGCTGCGCCTCATCGTGGTACCGGATGGCCGGCGGCTCGATTCGTTGATGTCGGGCCGTTTCCCCTCGTGGGGAGTTGGGGCAACGCTAGCGCCTGAGCGAACCATCCTGCTGCGAGCCGATGCGGGTGACATCTACCGGACGCTGAGACATGAACTGGCTCACCTAGCGCTTCACCAGGCAGTGCCGGTCCGGGTGCCGCTCTGGTTCGATGAAGGCTATGCCAGCTGGGCTGCTGGTGAGTGGGACCGCCTGGGTGCGCTCGAGCTGAACCTCGCCGTCGTCCGCGGGGCGGTGCCGGACCTTCGTGCGCTTGACGGAGCACTTCGAGGCTCCAGCTCCACCGCAGATGTCGCCTATGCTCTGGCGGCTTCGGCTGTGGTTGAGCTTGCCCGCCGCAATCCCTCCAAGTCGTTGACACCACTGCTACAGCGGCTGGCCACCGGAACCGATTTCGAGGCCGGGGTCCAGGCGACCACCGGGCTCACCCTGGCCCAGTTCGATCGGGAATGGCGCCGGGCGCTGCGGCGCCGCTACAGCATTGCCACCTGGCTGCTGGCTGGTGGTGGCTGGGCGGTCTTGACGATCGTGCTGTGGGCTCTGCTGCGGCGTCGGCGAGCCCTCGACCGGCCCCGCAGGGTGGCCCTCGACGAAGGGTGGGACATACCACCGGAAGATTCGGCAGCGTCTGAACTTGACCGAACCAGAGAACCGTAGTAGCCTCATCCTTTATGTCGAATCCTCGCCCCACCGCCCGGCCAGTTCAGGCACCGCCGAGGCATTTCGTGCTGGCCCCACGAAATCTCATCATCCTAGCTCTCGCGGTTCTGGTGCTGGTGGCGGGGTACCTTACACTCCGAGCCGGTCACCCGAGCGCAGCGGCGGTGATTCTGGTCTTGGGTTATTGCGTTCTGTTCCCGATCGGCATCGCGTCATAGCTGGAGTGTCGGTAATCACGGCACGGTCCCTGCGCCGCTAAGAAGATTGGGACCGCGCTCGGCTTTTTGGGGCGAATAGCTCAGCTGGTTCAGAGCGCCTGCCTTACACGCAGGATGTCGGGGGTTCGAATCCCTCTTCGCCCA
>CBFGTM010000026.1:0-51116 GCA_965652025.1 uncultured Gemmatimonadales bacterium | reverse complement strand
GGGATTTTCCGCCAGATAGACCGTGGCCATGCCGCCACGCCCGAGTTCGCGCTCGATGCGGTAGCGGTCGGCCAGGGAGGCCCTCAGGCGATCGATTGCAGTGTCGGTCAGTCTGGAAAGTCCGAGAGGGACTCCAGTAGACTAGCACTCGGCTTCGGACAGAACCAGAGCAACAGGCCTACGAACCAGAACCAGTTGATTCTTATTTGACGATCCCTGGTCAGCTTCTCTGGTATGCTTGAAGCGAACCCTTACACCAACTGGTCGCTTCCTGACCGTCTGCAGATGCTCGCTTTCGAGGCTTAGCTGGCCCACCTTCCGCCCTCGCTCACAGCCGCAACTGGGAAGCCCTAGACAGCCTAGATTCGCTAAATTTCCAACCTGAAGCGCGTGATGTGCAGAGTCGCCGCAGCTGATGCGCGGTCCGTTAGACCGCAACTGGATTCACTTGGACACTTTCGAGGCCCGAGCGTTCGCGTGCGAGCCTGGCCAGCTTCATTGGGAAGGGAAGCGAAGAGAATGAGCGACGAGCGTGAGCCTCATTGGTGGGTCCAGACCGACGAGGAGGTACTCGCCGAGGCAGTGCAGGTTCAGCTGGAGCGAGAGGCGGACCAACTCGTTGCCGCCCTGCTGGCCGCAGACGCAGCAGCCCGCCTCGCCCTCCCGGATCTTATATCCGAACTAGACAGGAATGCGGCGCAGTATGGCGAAGCCAGAAGGACCTGGGAAGCCGACATGGCGTGTGGGGACTTGCCACCCGACGAGCGAGCCTTGGCGAAGGCCGCAGAACTCCGCCGGAATGCTGGCGCTCAGATGTATGCGATGCTGTGTACTGGACGGGAGATCAACTCGCCTCTGGTGCAGCCAGTGATCGACGCAATGATGGCCCTTTATCAGTTCGAGAATGCCCTCAACGATGACAACCGCGATCTCATCATGGAGTACATCGCTTGCGAACTCGGGGAGGTTGGGCCTCGGTACGTGCTCGGCTATTGAGAGGGGGGAAGGTTTAGGTGAAGACTCAGCGTATATCCTATCCTGTGATGCTCAAACCGGAGTTCGCTGACCTGTACAAGGGGAAGCTGGAGCTCGACCGGCTATATCAGGCAGTTTTTCACGCCACAAATCCCAACATACTGGAGATCCGTGGGACCGACATCACGCACGCTCCGAAGAATCACTTCAGGGTAGTAGAGGGACAGGACTAGGGAAGTCATCCTAACCAGCAGGGAGCCACACCGGGTTCTCCCTCCTATTGGTTAGCCGCTGCACTGCCTTGTAATTGAGTTGCGCTTGACCGGTCAGCCACGGTCCAGCCTGGCTCGTCATGAGCTCAGGCAGAAACGTGGGCAGGCGTCCAAGCCGTACCTGGGCGCGCTCGCGGTACGGCGCCAGATTAGCCTCGAGACGCTTACACCGCCGACGATGGGCCTCAATGGCCAACACGCGAACTTCGAAGGGGCGGCCCGGCTGCATCCTCCGAAGCTGTGCCTCCGCCGCCGCCGCCAGGCGCGCGAGAATGACCGGCGAGCCGAGACTGCCATGCTGATCCATGCCTTCGCCAGCGAAGGCATCGACGAGCAACACGCGGTCGCCCGCCCCGGGTCGCAGCAGGAGCTTGCGAACCCAAGTCTCAAGGTAAAACTGCAGGATCAAGTGCTTCAGGTGGGTGTGCGCCCGAAACCTGTCGAAGTGCCGTTGCCGCGCCTTCGTCATCCCATCTCCTAGTGCCGAGCGCAGTGCCGGATGCGAGAAACCACTGGAACGCGAACGCCCAAGTGGTTGGAAGGTATATAGCAGGGGCGGGACTCGAACCCGCGACCCCGGCATTATGAGTGCCGTGCTCTAACCAGCTGAGCTACCCTGCCGTCTTAACTACGGTGAGCAGTGAGCGGGAACTGCTCCGCCCAAACAGCGCCGGTCGCTAAAAAATAACCCGGCCAAGACCCATCTGTTCCCAGCCGCGCCTCGCTGACCACTCACCGCTTACCGCTCACCTCTTTCCCCGTCGGCACGAGACGATACAGGAACTCCCCCGGCTTCAGCATCCCGAACCGCTCCCGCGCCACCCGCTCCTGCACCCGAGGGTCCCGCTCGATGGCCCTGGCGAAGCGGTCCAGGGAATCCACCACCTGCTGCAACCGAACCACGCTGGTACTCTCCGCCACGACTTCACGCCGCAGGGTGCGCAGATCGAGAATGCTGTACTCCCCCCGCTGCAGCGCGAAGTAAGTCGCGAGCAGGAGCCCGGCCAGGATGGCCCAGCGTCCCGGGCTCACAGTTGATACAGGTCCCGGCCCGGATAATGAGCCAGCTCGCCCAGCTCCTCTGAGATCCGGAGCAGCTGGTTGTACTTGGCGGTCCGGTCGGTCCGGCTCGCGCTCCCGGTCTTGATCTGCCCTGCCCCGGTGGCAACCGCGAGATCGGCGATGAAGGTGTCCTCGGTCTCACCCGACCGGTGCGAGATGATCACTCCGTACGCGCTGCCCTTCGCCAGCTCGATGCACTGCAGGGTCTCGGTAAGGGTGCCGATCTGATTCACCTTGACCAGAACCGCGTTGCCTACCCCCTCCTCGATGCCCCGGCCCAGGCGATCGACATTGGTGACGAACAGGTCGTCGCCCACCAGCTGCACCCGCTCGTGCAGCCGCTCGGTCAGCAGGGCCCAGCCCGGCCAATCGTTCTCTGCCAGTCCGTCCTCGATCGAGACGATGGGGTAGCGGTCCACCCAGCCGGCGTACAGCTCGACCATGTCCTTGGCCGAGCGCCGGCTGCCGTCGCCCTTCTTGAAGACATACTCGCCGTCCTGATGCAGCTCGCTGGCGGCCACGTCGAGAGCGATGGCCACGTCCCGGCCGGGCTCGTAGCCTGCCGCCTTGATGGCCTGCATGACGACGTCGAGCGCGGCCTCATTGGACGGCAACATCGGCGCAAAGCCGCCCTCGTCGCCCACCGCAGTCGAGAGTCCCATCTTGCCTAGGACCTTCTTCAGCGCATGGAACACCTCGACGCCGATCCGCAGCGCATCGGGAAAGTTGTCGGTCCCGATGGGGACAATCATGAACTCCTGCGCATCCACGTTGTTCGACGCGTGCGCCCCACCGTTCAGGATGTTCATCATGGGGACCGGCAGCACCCGGGCCATGGGACCACCGAGGTAGCGGTAGAGCGGCAGCCCGGAGTCCTGCGCCGCCGCCCGCGCCACCGCGAGCGACACGCTCAGGATGGCATTGGCTCCGAGCTTGCTCTTGTTGGGCGTGCCGTCGGCGTCCATCATTTCGGCGTCGACCTCGATCTGATCCACCGCCGAGCGGCCTTCCAGTCTCGGCCCCAGCACCTCGTTTACGTTGCGCACCGCCTCGGTCACACCCTTGCCGGCGTAGCGCTTCGCGTCGCCGTCTCTCAGCTCTACGGCCTCATGCTCGCCGGTGGACGCGCCGCTGGGCACGGCCGCGCGACCTTGAGCGCCACTGGAGAGGACAACCTCAGTCTCGACGGTAGGATTGCCTCTGCTATCCAGAATCTCGCGGGCGTGAACTTCGATGATTGTAGACAAGAGTGAGCGTCTAAGGTCCAGGGTCTAGGGTCTAGCGACTAGCGACTAGCGACAATGAATCGGCGCCCGAAGCTAGCCGTATCAGGGTCATTCCTCAACCGAAGTGATTGAAGCCTTTGAGCGCGACCGGCCGGCCATGCTGGAGAAATCGCGCTCCACTTCCTGCGAGCACCCGGCCCACCTGGGTGAGTCCGAGCTCACACTCCCGAGCGAACAGCGCCGCCCCGTCAAAATCCGGTGGCATCGCGACCAAGAGCTCGAAGTCTTCGCCGCCTTCGGCAGCAAATTGCTGGGGCGAGAGTCCCCAGCGGCGCGCTGCCGGCTCGGCTTCGGGGGCGACCGGCACCCGCTCCACCTCGATCTCCATCGCCACGCCTGAAGCGGCGGCCAGGTGGCCGGCATCGCCGACAAGACCATCGCTCAGGTCGAGCATTGCGCGTGCTCCCCGGGCGCCGAGCCACTGCCCCGCCGAGATGCGAGGCACGGGCCGCGCGAACCGGGCCCGCGCCGCCGAGCTGGGCTGCTCGCCCCGCCGCCAGGCTTCGAGGGCTGCTCGGGATCCGCCCAGCTCTCCCGTCACCCAGATGCCATCGCCTGGCTGAGCGCCGCGGCGGGTCACCGGCCTTGCGGTTCGTCCGACGACGGTAACGGCAAGGCTCCAGCAAGGTCCGCTGGAGAGATCGCCTCCGAGCACCGGTGCACCGACCGCCCGGGCGGCGTCGCGCACACCTTGCATGACGTCGAGCAGATCCGCTTCGGGCCCGGTCTTCGGCAGGGTGAGAGCGCACAGGATCCCCGCCGGCTCGGCAGCCTCTGCCGCCAGGTCGGAGAGCGCGGCCGCGGTCGACCTCCAGCCCGCCTCGCGGAGCGCGATCCAATCCAGCCGGAAGTGGACCTGCTCCACGCTGACATCAGTGCTGAGCGCGAGGAATTCGTTGCCGGTTGGGAGCAGGGCGCAGTCGTCGCCGATCCCCGGTCCGTCTGAGCCCAGCTCGGCAACGATGCTTCGAATGCGGTCGAACTCGGCGCCGGGACCGAGCGCGAGCCCCGTCTTCACGGACGGATCACGCTGAGCCGGAAACGGACCAGACCGCGATCGGTAGCGATCCAGAGATACTCGTCGTCCACCGCCAAATCATTGGCCAAACCCGGCAGATCTCCTGGCTTGAGCGGCAGGAGCGGAGGGGTTCCCAGCCGCGCGAAGCCGACGCCGCGGTCTCCCGCCACCCAGAAACCGGAGCCATCAGCCACGAACCGACGCAGCCGGCCCAGGAAGCCGGAGAGGTTGGGGCCGAGCGTCCACCGTTTGGTGCGGGGATCGCGCCAAAGCAGCTCGTCCCGGGTGAGCGCGACCAGGGTATCCGCCAGCGGGGCCAGATCCACGACGCCGACCTGCAGCGATGGCGAGCTCAGTCCGTCCGGCCGAACCAGATCAGAGCGATCGGGCAAGGCGAGCAGCAGACCGATCGGGGTGCCGGCCCACACCGAGTCGCCCGAGGGAAAGACGGCGTACACCGCGTCACTATAGCCTGGAGCAAGCCGCTCCACCCCGAGCGATTCACCCACCCGGGCAACACCGTGGGCCGTACCGACAACGATCCGTCCTCCGCGCGACACAATACTGTACACCCTGCTGTCCGGCAGGCCCCGACGCTGGTCCACCAGCTCAAGCGAGCTGTCCGCCGGCAGGACCTTGGCCACGCCAAAATCGGTAGCGGCCCAGACGGCGCGTCCCTGGCCGGCGAGCTCGCGAACCTGGCTGAATGGAGTTCCCCTCGCGGAGCTGCCGGGAAGGGACTGGAACTGACCGAGATCGGCCGCTACGAAGGTGAGCGCCGCGTCGCTCGTCTGAGTGCGATCGGTGGCCGCCCATACTCCACCCGGCCAGCTGAACACTGCGCCCACGCGCTCCGAGGGGAGTCCAAACGCCAGCCGCTGGGGTAAGGGGGAGCCGTCCTGGAGGTACAACGCACCCACTCCCGAAGTGCCCAGGTACCAGCCCCGGTTGTCGAACGAGCGCGCGGCAGCAGTGTAGCGCACGGTGCGCAGGCGATTGTCGGTGAGAATCGCGGCGGCATTGGCCTGCAGACCTGGGCTGGAGCGAATGGCTTCCGCCACGCTCTGAGGTCCCACCGGATGAGCCGGCGGGCTGCTGGGCGATGCGACGCCTCCGCCGCGTGGCAGCAGCGCCCAGCCGCTGCGGGTGCGGAGGTACAGTCCCGCCGCGGGATTGTCCTGGTCGAAGGCGATGCTGGCCACGCCGTCGGGCACAATGCCCTGGTCCCAGATCTGGATGTCGGGCTGATAGTGAACCCACCCATCGGGCCGGGCGAGCCAGAGCGAGTTGTCCAGCGGATCGGCGAGACCGGTGAACACCCGGGTGAGCACCGAGCGCTCCGGAGGATCGAATGCGCCCTCCCAACGCATGAACTGGGGATTCCAGATCAGCACCCCATTCGGGGCCACGATGAAGACCCGGTCGGACGAAGCTGCAATGGCATTGACCTGGTTGTAGTCGCCGATAACCGTGCGATCTTCCGGCCGCCAATCCCGGGAGAACGATTGAGCCAAGGCGGAGGATGCTGTGCCGGTCACCAGCGCAAGCAGGGGAGTCCAATGCATTGAGGCAATCTATTTAGATCGTCTGGGGCCGGGGTAACTCGACAATGATGGGTGGCCGAGCGGCGGGAGGGGACTCACGCAGAATCTCCCACTCGCGCCAGAGGTCGGGTAGGCTGCTCACCACGTCCATGGGCCGGAGACTTCGGGCCGTGTATCGCCGTGCGGCGAGATCAGCGGCCCGGCCCAGCGCCTGCGCCCCGAGGGCGGCAGCGATCGCCGGCTCCAAACCCTGAGCCAACCCGGTGCTGATCAAACCGGTCAGCACATCGCCGCTGCCCCCGGTGGCCAAGCCTGGATTTCCTGCTGCGATGGTGAGCAATGGGCCGGCCTGCGGCGCAATCACGGTCGGAACCCCCTTCAGCAGCACGGTGGCGCCGCTCGACTCCGCCGCCCCAGCGGCCGCGGCCCATGGGTCCAGTTCCCGGGTCGCCGCCAGTGAGGGGAACAGGGTGCGAAACTCTCCGGGATGAGGGGTGAGCACCAGCGGCCGGGCTCGGGCCAACTTGGCCAGCTGGGGGACCGCACCGCCAAAAGCCACCAGCGCGTCGGCATCGAGCACGACGGTTCGTGCTACCTCGACCAGCGCCGTCACCAGTGCGCGGCGCCCGGAGTCTCGACCGAGCCCGGGCCCGACCGCGAGGGCATCGGCCTTGGCGATGAGATCCAGCAGTGCCCGGCTCGGCGGCTGGTCGAAGGGCTGGGCTAAGGTCTGGAGATCGGGCTCCGCCTGAACCAGCGCGGCAACCGTATCGGGGGGACCCACGGCATGGACCAGTCCGGCACCGGCGGCGAAGGCGGCCCTGGCCGCCATGCGCAGGGCACCGGTCATTCCGGAGGCGCCGCCGACCACGACCACGCGACCTCGGTCTCCTTTATGGTCCCTCGGGTGCAGCCGGCGGAGCCAGTGCGCTGCCTGGACATCGGTCACCAGAGCGGGCCACGATGAATCGGCCGGAGGATGGCCGATGTCGACGGCGACTATGGCGCCCACCTCATCTCGCGCCAGAAGATGCCCGCGCCGAAAACCGCCGAAGGTGATCGAGAGATCGGTCCGCACAGCGCCGTGGACCACGCCGGTGGCCAGATCGAGTCCGGTGGGCCCATCGATGGCCGCGATGGGTAACTCGAGGTCATGAATGCGGGCCGCAAGAGCTGCTATCTCGGAACGCGGCGCGCCGCTGGCGCCGGTGCCAAGCAGGGAATCAACCACCATTCCCACAGCGGGCCAGGGTCCATCGGGCGCGACCTCGCGCACCCCATCGGCTCGGGCAAGCCCGGCCATGCGCCGGCACAGCTCGGAGCTGGTACCGCAGGAAGCTACCCACACCGGAACCTCGACTCGATGCAGCGCGCGAGCCAGCACCCACCCGTCGCCTCCGTTATTGCCGGGACCGGCAGCGATCAGGACCCCATCGCGGAGCAGATGGCCGTACCGATCAGCCAGTACGACCGCAACGGCTCGGCCGGCTGACTCCATCAGCGTGGCAAGCTCGATGCCTACGCCGGCGGCATTCTGGTCCCAGCTTTTGGATTGTTCGGGGGTGAGGACGGGGATCACTGCTTACTTATAGCTCTGCCCTATTGCTCGGCCAAAGCTGATCTCGCCGTTGTCGATCCGAAGGTTGAATCCGCAGTCTGGATTGGTGCAGACCCAAGCTTTGTACGTGATTGGCGCGCCTTCGCGGCCATAGTCGGATAGCGGGATGAGTGTTCCCTGCGAGCACTTCTGACAGGCTGGCCACTCCTTCGTCTCCATGTTCCCTCCCCGGCGCGTTATGCTCCGCGCAGCCCCTGCCACTCATAGGAATTGCCGAATACGTCGGCGAACTGGTACACTCCTTCGAAATCGGATTCCGAGTCGCCCGGCTGAGTAACCAGCAGGCCGGCCTCCACCAGAGTATAGACGATGCGTCCAAAATCCTCGGTGCGGCTGATGCCCCAATGACCCAGCACCACCGGCGCCAGCAGCCCAAACTGCTGCTGGGCAAAGTCCCGGCAGGCCCACGCCAGCTCCGAGCCGGTCACATGACGGCGCACCTCCAGGCGAGTTTGCAGAAATTCGATGGTGGCTAACAGAAAGAGATAGGCCCGCTCGTGGTACTGCCCTCCACGCGCGCGAATGCGGGACATGATGTCCTCGGCCAGCTGCAGCTCGTTCACCGAAGTGCTCCCACGGGAGTGCGCCTGACCTTTCGGGCTCCGTCCATGGCAGGACGGACCGGCCGGGCCTGATAGAGGGGATAGGCACCGGTCAGCTCCTCCACCTCGCCTCGCACCTGGGCAAAGGTCTCCTCGTCCGGCCGGCTGAGCACGCGGTCGATCAGTTCGGCGATCCGCCGCATCTCGGCCACGCCCATGCCGCGAGTGGTGACGGCGGGTGTCCCGATCCGGATGCCGCTGGTTACGAAGGGCGACTGGGGGTCGTCGGGGATGGTGTTCTTGTTAACGGTGATTCCCGCCTCGCCCAGGAGCTTCTCCGCGGCCTTGCCGGTGAGGTCCTTGGGCCTCAGGTCCACCAGCATCAGGTGCGAATCGGTTCCACCCGAGACGATGGCGAATCCCCGCTCGGTCAGGGAGTCGGCCAGAACCTTGGCGTTTTCCACCACCCGGCGGGCGTAGTCCTTGAAGTCATCGGTGAGCGCTTCGCCGAAGGCGACGGCTTTGGCCGCAATCATGTGTTGCAGTGGTCCGCCCTGGGTCCCCGGGAAGACCGACTTATCGATGGCCTTGGCGTACTCCGCGGTGGAAAGGATCAGACCCGCTCGTGGCCCCCGGAGTGTCTTGTGGGTGGTGCTGGTGACAACCTGCGCATGCGGCACCGGCGACGGGTAGACCCCGCCCGCTACCAGGCCGGCGAAGTGGGCCATGTCCACCAGGAAGAAGGCACCGACCTCGTCGGCGATCGAGCGGAAGGCGGCGAAATCGATGATCCGGGCATAAGCACTGCCGCCCGCGATGATGAGCCGGGGCTGCTCCTGCTTGGCCTGTTCGCGAACTTTGTCGTAGTCAATCCGTCCGGTGCCGGGGTCGACGCCGTAGTGCACGGCGCGCCAGACCACGCCGCTGTGGCTGACCGCTGCGCCGTGGGTCAGGTGGCCGCCATGAGGGAGAGACATTCCCATCAGCACCTCGCCCGGCCGGATGAGCGCCATGAAGGCGGCAAAGTTGGCCTGGGCCCCGGAGTGCGGCTGCACGTTGGCATGGTCCGCCCCGAACAGCTGCTTGAGCCGGTCGATGGCGAGCTGTTCCACTTGGTCCACCACCTCGCACCCACCGTAGTAGCGGCGGCCGGGATAGCCCTCGGCGTACTTGTTGGTCAGCGGCGTGCCCATGGCATCGATCACCGCCCGGCTGGCAAAGTTCTCGCTGGCAATCAGCTCCAGGCCGCGCTGCTGCCGCCGCAGCTCCTGATCGATCAGGCCTGCGACCGTGGGATCGGCCTCGCGCAGCGTGGCATTATGGTTCAGCGTCATCCATTCCCCCGATCGATCTTCTCCACTCGGCGACTGTGACGCCCGCCGGCAAACTGGGTGTCCAGCCAGGTCTTCAGAATCTCCACACCCTCTTCCTCACTGACGAACCGGGCCGGCAGGATGAGGATGTTGGCATCGTTGTGCTCCTTCGCAAGCTTGGCAACCTCCGGCGACCAGGCCACCGCCGCCCGTACGCCCGGGTGCCGGTTGGCGGCGTAGGACATGCCGAGTCCACTGCCGCAGAGCAGCACGCCGCGGGTGGCGTCGTGATGCTCTACCTTCGAGGCGACTTTATGTGCATAGTCCGGATAGTCGGTCGATTCCGGAGTGTGGGTGCCGAGGTCGACGGGCTCGAAGCCCAGGGACCGCAACTCCTCGACCAACCTTTCCTTCAACTGATAGCCGGCGTGATCAGCACCGATAGGAATGACTTCGGCCATTGGACTAATGATAGAAGATTGCCAAAGGTGCGGAAGAAGCGGAAGTGGCCGAGGTCGAAATTGACATCATTGGGTGCAGGTGGTTTGTCAAGAGAGTCCTAGATCAACGCCCCGCTGCCCTGGTGTCCCGCGACCCCCCTTCCCCGCTGTCCCGCCACCCACATCCGGTCCAGGCCCGCCACCGCCGCGATCCGCTGCTCGGCTAACCGGTCAGCAGCGCGGTAGCTCGGAATCCGCTCCTGCTTCGCGATCTCGAAGATCCGGAGCAGCGTCTCGTAAATCTCTCCGGCCTTCTTCTGGGCCCGTTCGACCGGCCACTGATGCAGCTCGCCGTAGACGTTGATGACTCCGCCGCCGTTGATCACGTAGTCGGGCGCGTAGAGGATCCCCCGCCGCTCCAGCTCGTCACCATGACGGTCTTCGGCCAGCTGATTGTTCGCGCCGCCCGCGACGATCTCCACCTTGAGCCGCGGCAGGGTGTCATCGTTGATCACCGCCCCCAAGGCATTGGGCGAAAACACGTCGGCTTCCTGGTCGTAAATGGCGTCCGGGGCCGCGGCGCGGGCCTGAAACTCCTGTTCGGCCCGCCGGACCTTTTCCGTGTCGATATCCGCCACCACGATCCGGGCGCCGTCCCGGTGGAGGTGCTGCATGAGATAGTAGGCAACCTTCCCCGCGCCCTGCACTGCGACCGTCCTGCCGGCCAGGCGGTCGTTCCCCCAGCGCACCCGTGCGGTCGCCTTCATCCCGACGTAGACCCCATAGGCAGTCACCGGTGAGGGGTCGCCCGAGAGCCCCAGCAAGCCGGCCACATGGTCCGTCTCCAGCTTGATGTACTCCATGTCGGCCGGGCTGGTGCCGATGTCTTCCGCGGTGATGTAGCGGCCGCCCAGGGTATCGATGAAGCGCCCATGGGCCCGGAAGAGGGCCTCGCGATCGGTACGGCGGTTGTCGCCGATGATGACGCTCTTGCCGCCGCCCAGGTTGATCCCCGCAACCGCGGACTTATAGGTCATGCCCCGGGCGAGTCGAAGGGCGTCGGTGATCGCCTCCTCGGTGCTGTGGTACTGCCAGAACCGGGTGCCGCCCAGTGCCGGGCCCAGCGTGGTGTCGTGGATGGCGATGATTCCGAAATAGCGGCAGGAGGGATCGTGGGAGAGGAGCACCTGTTCGTGACCCATCGAATGCATCTGGCCGAAGAGGTCGGTGGCTCCGTTAGCGTTCTGCTTCATAATCGTAGAATCCCTTCCCGGTTTTCCGGCCCAGGTATCCTGCAGCCACCATCTTCCGGAGCAGCGGTGCCGGACGGTACTTGTCGTCACCCAAGCCCTGGTGCAGCACCTCCATGATCGCGAGGCACACGTCGAGACCGATGAAGTCCGCCAGGGCGAGCGGGCCCATGGGGTGCGCCATGCCGAGTTTCATGACGGTGTCGATTGCCTCCGGTGTGGCGACGCTCTCCATCACGCAGAAGATTGCTTCGTTGATCATCGGCATGAGGATTCGGTTGGAGACGAACCCCGGATAGTCGTTCACCTCGACCGGTGTCTTGCCCAGGGCGCGCGCGGTCTCCATCACCGTGCTGGTCGTGGCATCGCTGGTGGCATGGCCCCGGATCACTTCCACCAGCTGCATGACCGGAACCGGATTCATGAAGTGCATGCCGATGACGCGGTCGGGCCGACCGGTACGTCCCGCGATCTCGGTGATCGAGATCGAGCTGGTGTTGGTGGCGAGAATGGCCTCCGCCGCTCCGATCCGATCCAGTTGCTCGAACAGAGAGAACTTGACCGCGGGACTCTCACTGGCAGCCTCGATAATGAGCTCCGCCTGGCGGGCCGCGTCGAGACTGCTGCCGGTGCTGATCCGATCGAGCACCTCCGCGGGCGCACTCTGGGGCAGCGTGCCCTTCTTCACCTGGCGCTCGAGGTTGGCGCGAATGGTGGCGGTGGCTTTGTCCAGCGCGGCGGGAGCTGTGTCCACCAGCGTCACCTTCCAGCCATGCTGGGCGAAGACGTGGGCAATGCCATTGCCCATCGTGCCGGCGCCGATGACCGCTGCCTGCTTCACGCCGGCTCCTTTCGCGCCAGCCGGACCATCAGCAGGAGAGCGGCCGTGATTGCGCCCGTCGCGAGAAGGCCGCCCTCGGGACCGAAGCGCCCGCCCGAGAGCCACACCGGGTCGCCAGGCCGGTAATCGATGAAGGGAATATTGAATGGGAGTCCACTTACCGGCGCATCCAGCGCCGCAAGAGTCGCATTCCAGCCCAAGTGCGTCCCGAACGCAGTCCAGAGCCCTCCCGGCGCGTAGAAGGCGACACCGAGGAAGATTCCAGCCAGCGCGATGTTGCCGAGGCCGAGCGGCGTTATTCCGGGATTCAGCCCATGAAAGAGCGCGAACACGACGCCTGCGAATACCACCAGCGCCGTTGCCCGCCCAACCACCGAGGCCAGCAACACCAGGGGCACGCCGCGGAAGATGATCTCTTCGCTCAGAGCGGCGGGAGCCAGCACCAGCGCGGTCTTGGTCACCTGGGCCAGGTAGTCGCCCGGGCCACCCGCGTCCCGGGTCCAGTGGGAGTTGGCTAGCAGCACCGCGGCGAGCAGGGTCACGGCAGCCGTGGCGGCGCCGAGCACCAGGCCGACCGCGAGCCCGCGAGCTCCGATCCGGGGAGGATACCAGCGGAGATCATAGGAATTGAGTCGCAGGGCCCGGAGGCCAACCGCCCAGGTAGCGAAGCCAAACCCCAGAAGCTGGCTCAGTCCCGCCACGATGGTCTGCAGAGGACCCGGCTTCGCCATCGCGTTGAGACCTTCAGTCAGGCCCCCATACAGCGCCAGGGCAAGCCCGGAAAGAAGTACAGCGCTGGCGCAGATGCCGAGCAACAGAAAGGCGATCGACCAGCCGATCGCCTTGGAGAGAGGAAGTCGCTCGGGACCAGTGACCGGATCGGTCAAAGCAAGGGGCGGAGCCTGGGTCCAACCGCGAGAATTACAGCCGCCGCAAGACCGACCTTGAGCAGGTCACCCGTGAGGAAGGGCACCAAACCGACCCGCAGCGCTATGCCTGGATCGCCGCCCAGCAGTGCGAGCTGGGCCACACCACCAACATGAATGACCACCATGCCCAGGGCACAGGCGAGCAGAACCCGGAGCACGGAGCCGCCTCGTCCGGTCAATGCGCCGGTCAGGGCCGCGGCGACCGGAAAGGCCAGGAGGTAACCGCCGGTGGGCCCGAGCAGACGGGCGATTCCGGATCCGCCCGCGGCAAAGACCGGAAGTCCCAGAACCCCGAGAGCCAGGTAGAGCACCAGCGCGGCTGTCCCCTGGGCCGCTCCCAGCAGTCCACCGACCACCAGCACGGCCAGTGGCTGGAGAGTCATCGGAACCGGGCTGAAAGGCAGCGGCACCACGACCTGGGCCGATGCGGCTACCAGCAGGGCTCCCAATCCAATCGCGAGCCCCCGCCGGGCTGCAGGCGACCAAGGAAGAGCCGCGGCCCGAGTGGATTCGACCTCAGAATTCATCAGACGAGCTCCACACTCAGGGCCACGGCGTTACCGCCGCCCAGACAAAGGGTGGCAAGGCCGGTGCTGAGGCCGCGATCGCGCAAGGCATACAGCAGGGTGGTGAGAACCCGGGCCCCGCTGGCGCCGATGGGATGCCCCAAGGCAACCGCTCCACCGTTCACGTTGACGCGATTCCAGTCCCATTTCAGCTCCCGGCCGTCGGCCAGTGCCTGCACCGCGAACGCCTCGTTGGCTTCGATCAGATCGTAGTCGCTGATCCGAGAGCCGGCCTTTTCCATCAGGGACCGAACCGCGATCACCGGCGCGAAGAACAGGTCACGGGGCTCGCCGCCGCCGGTGGCATAGCTGGTGACTCGAGCCAGGGGAGTGATCCCATGGGCCTTGGCGAACGCCAGCGAGCTCACCACTAAGGCGCTGGATCCGTCGTTGAGTCCCGGCGCATTGCCCGCGGTGACGGTACCGCCATCCTTGCGAAAGGCAGGCTTCAGCTTGGCCAGGGATTCGGCGGTGGTGTCGCGGCGGGGAGCTTCATCCGTGTTGACCGTGGTGGGCCCGGCTTTCCCAGGAACCTGAACCGGCAGGATCTCGGCCTTGAACTTCCCGGCCTCGATGGCCGCGATTGCCTTGCGGTGGCTGTCGTAGGCAAACGCATCCTGGTCGCCCCGGCTGACGCCCGCCTTTTCCGCGGTGTACTCGGCGTACTCGCCCATGTGGCAGCAACCGAAGGAGTCCCACAGACCGTCGTGGATCATGCCATCCACCATGGTCTGGTTCCCGGCCTTGATACCGGTGCGCATCCCGTAGACGTAGTGGGGGGCGCTCGACATCGCCTCCTGACCCCCGGCCACGAGGCAGTCCGCATCACCGGCCTTGATCGCCTGCGATGCCAGCATCACCGCCTTGAGACCGGAGCCGCACACCATGTTGATGGTGACAGCGGGAATGGATGCCGGCAGCCCGGCATGGATCTGAGCCTGGCGGGCCGGCGCCTGTCCCGAGCCGCCCTGCACCACCTGGCCCATGATGACGGAGTCCACTGCGGCCGGGTCGATGCCCGACCGGGACACCGCTTCCCGGATGACCATGGCTCCCAGCTGCGGCGCGGTAAAGGTAGAGAGGCCGCCGAGATATCGGCCGATCGGCGTGCGGACAGCGGAAAGAATGACGGGGGTCGTGCTATCGCTCACGTGGCACTGATCCGGTTCAGGTTCGCTGCGGCAAAGGTATGCGGAAACAAGGGCTTTGTCACCTGAATCTAGAACCCGGGACGAACCTTCCTAGTTCCAGCCCCGCCCACAGCTCCGGGCGAGCCATTGCCCTTTCGGCCGCTGCACGGCGCTGCGTCACAATCAGATCCAGCATAGAGGCGCTCGCGCCCTGACGCGGCCTGCAGGGCAAATGGCTCACCCGTCGCGCCGCACCCCTCCAGGTCGAAACATCTCGGATGTTCAGGTAGGGATCTAGCGCAGGGGGAGCAGTTCCCCCGAGGACCGCGTCAGGTCGCGCCGGCATCTATGCTAGATCCGTTTGTGACGCAGCGACCTGCAGCGGTCGGAGGGGGAACCGCTCCCCCGGAGCGGATCGCCCATGGTGATCTACGGGACCATACTTCTGCTACGAACTTCCTGCTGGATGCGTTCTAGAAACGCGCTGACCGGCAGCACCTCCTGCTTCTTCCCCGCCCCGCGCACCCGCAGCGCCAGACTGTCGGACTCGGCTTCGCGCTGCCCAACGACCGCCATGTAGGGAATCTTCTGCACCTCGCCTTCACGGATGCGGTAGTTCAGAGTCTCCCCCCGGTCGTCGACATGAACCCGGATTCCAGCCGCCTTGAGCCGGGCAGCCAGCTTGCGCGCAGCATCAGCCTGGGCATCGGAGATCGGAATCACCCGCACCTGCTCCGGGGCCAGCCAGACCGGAAACGCTCCGGCAAAGTGCTCGATCAGATTGCCGATGAAGCGCTCCAGCGTCCCATAGATGGCGCGATGGATCATCGCCGGGCGGTGCGGCCGGTTGTCCGGACCGGTGTACTCCAGCTCGAACCGGTCCGGCAGATTGAAATCCAGCTGGATAGTCGGGCCCTGCCAGAGCCTTCCGATGGCGTCGCGGAACTTGATGTCGATCTTGGGACCGTAGAACGCGCCTCCGCCCTCGTCCACCCGGTAGGGTATCCCCTTGCGCTCCAGCGCCCGCGTGAGCGTCGCCTCGGCGCGGTCCCAGACAGCATCGTCGCCCAACCGCTCCGGCGGTCGCGTCGACACCTCGAAGTCGAGCTCGAAGCCGAAAGTTTGACGCACCAGTCGGTCCACCTGATCCAGACAGAGGAAGATTTCGTCCTCCACCTGGTCCGGGGTGCAGAAGATGTGGGCGTCGTCCATCGCCAGGCCCCGCACCCGAAGCAACCCGTGGAGCACGCCCGAGCGCTCGTTGCGATATACGTTGGCCACTTCGGAGAGCCGAATCGGCAGGTCGCGGTAGCTCCGCTGCTGGCTCTTGTAGATCAAAGAGTGCATCGGGCAGTTCATCGGCTTGGCCCGGTAGCGCACGTCCTTCGCCTCTTCGTGCCCTGCGGCCATCGGGGGATACTGATTGGCCTCGTACAGCGGCAGGTGCCCGGAGATCTTAAACAACTCCTCCCTGGTGATGTTCGGGGTATAGACCAGCTCGTACCCGCTTCGGACGTTGTCGTCCTCCACGGCGCGAGCAAGCAGCCACTTGATCATGGCTCCCTTGGGATGCCATAACACCAGCCCCGGTCCCACCACCTCCTGAATGGAAAAGAGGTCGAGCTGTTTGCCCAGGACGCGATGATCACGCCGTCGCGCCTCCTCCAAGCGGTGGAGGTAGGCCTCAAGATCTTCCTTCTTGAACCAGGCGGTGCCGTAGATCCGCTGCAGCATCTGCCTCTTCTCGTCGCCGCGCCAGTAGGCGCCGGCCGCGTGCAGCAGCTTGAAATGCTTGAGTCGCCCGGTCTTTGGAATGTGGGGCCCTCGGCACAGGTCGACGAACGGCCCATCGGTATAAATGGTGATGGTTTCGTCGTCTCCTAGCTCGGCGATGCGCTCCAGCTTCAGTGGATCGTCGGCAAATCTCCGGTTGGCTTCGGCCCGATCGACTACCTCCCGCAGGAAGGGGAAGTCGCGCGCCGCCACCTCAGACATCTTGGATTCGAGTCGCTCCAGATCCTCCGGGGTGAAGGGGCGGTCCACCTGGAAGTCGTAGTAGAAGCCATCCTCGATGGCGGGACCGAACCCGATCCCTGCCGAAGGAAACAGCTCCCGCACGGCCGTGGCGAGGATGTGGGCGGAGGAATGCCGGAGTACCTGGAGTGCATCGGGATCGCGATCGGTGAGAATCGCGACCGATGCGTCGGTCTCGAGCGGGCGGTCAAGGTCCCAGAGCTCACCATTCACCCGGGCAACCAGGGCCGCGCGGGCGAGCCCGGGGCCGATGCTCTCGGCGATCTGCCGAGGTGTGGTCCCGGCGGCGGCCTCGCGCTGGGTTCCGTCGGGCAGGGTAACCTGCACTACCGTCACGGAGTAGTTTCCTGCACCGAGGCCGGAACCGCCGGCTTGCTGGAGGGGGCGAAGAGGAAGAACAGGCCGATGCCCGCCAGGACGACCAGGGCGACGATCATCCACCGGACCAGTTCGGAGCCCGATAATTGTATCCGATCATCTTCCATGGGTACCTCGTGAGAATGGATTTTCCTGTATCCGACCCGGAAAAGGGTTAACTTAATGACAGTACGAATCCTTCTGTAAGAGGACTGCGCGTGCGTCGAGACGAGCTGAGCGGAACGCAGATCTTCCTCTGGACCGCCTTGGGTGTCGGGGCCGGGCTGCTGGCCGGCTTCGGCTTGAGCGAGTGGGTCGGGGGAGTGAACCAGACCCGATTTCGCCGGGCTACCCGGCGGCTGGGACATAGCACGCCGATGCCGGTCTCCCCGGCGGCATCGGCCCGAGCGGTCGACGCGGCGATTCGAGCCGAGCCCCGGCTGGCCCGCCACACCATCGAGGTGATCGCGGTGAGTCGCGGCACCATCGAGCTGCGAGGCTGGGTGACCGACCGGGGAACCCGCACCCTCGCGGGCCGGATCGGCCGCGCCGTGCCCGGAATCGACACGGTGATCAACAGCATCCTGGTCCGCGGAGAGGACGACAGTCACTCCGGCGGACCTGGAGTGACTGACCAGAGCGCATGACCGAGCCGCTCGCCCCGCAATACAATCCATCTGCAATCGAGAACGAGCTCTACCGCTGGTGGCTGGACCAGGGGCTCTTCTCCCCCGATCAGCATGCCCCCGGCTCCGGGGAGCCATACGTGATCATGATGCCGCCTCCCAACGTCACCGCGGCGCTGCACATGGGTCACGGTCTCAACAACACCGTCCAGGATGTGCTCATCCGGTTCGAGCGGATGCGAGGTCGCCGGGCCCTCTGGGTCCCCGGCACCGACCACGCCGGCATCGCCACCCAGAACGTGGTCGAGCGGATCCTGGCCCAGCAGGGGCTCACCCGCTTCGACCTGGGCCGGGATGCGTTTGTCGAGCGGGTGTGGCAGCATGTTCGGGAGACCGGTTCGGCCATCCTGGAGCAGCTCAAGGCAATCGGCTGCTCCGCGGACTGGTCGCGCACCTACTTCACTCTGGACGAAGGCCTCTCCCGGGCAGTCCGCGAGGTGTTCGTCCAGCTGTATGAGCAGGGGCTGGTCTATCGCGGCCACTACATCATCAACTGGTGCCCCCGCTGCCTGACCGCGCTCTCCAACGAGGAGGCGGAGAAAGAGGAGGTCAATGGACAGCTCTGGCATCTGCGATACCCGCTGGCCGACGGCAGCGGCCACCTGACCGTTGCCACCACCCGGCCCGAGACCATGCTAGGCGATACCGCGGTGGCCGTTCATCCGGAGGACGAGCGTTACCGCGGGCTCATTAACCAGCAGATCCGGCTTCCGCTGGTGGATCGCCTGATTCCGGTCGTGGCCGATGAAGCGGTAGACCCCACATTCGGGTCCGGCGCAGTGAAAGTGACGCCGGCGCATGATCCCGCTGACTTCGAGATCGGCCGCCGCCACAACCTGCCGAGCATCGACATCATGACACCGGAAGCCCGGATCAGTCTGGCCGCGCCAGAACGGTTCCACGGGTTGGACCGCTACGAGGCTCGTCGGCGGGTGGTGCAGGAGTTCGAGTCGGCCGGCCTGCTGGAGCGGACCGAGGACCATCGCCACGCGGTTGGCCACTGCTACCGGTGCGGAACCGTGGTGGAGCCCCGGCTCTCCGACCAGTGGTTTGTGCGGATGGAGCCGCTCGCGCGTCCCGCACTGGCGGCCTACCGCGATGGTACCCTGCGGTTCGTCCCCGAACGAAGGGGCGACGACTACGCCGGCTGGCTGGAGAACATCCGCGACTGGTGCATCTCCCGGCAGCTCTGGTGGGGGCACCGGATCCCGGTGTGGTATTGCGAGAGCCCGGGCTGCGGCCAAACCAGCGTGAGCCGCAGCGATCTCGAAGTCTGTCCCGGCTGCGGCGGACCGGTCCGCCAGGACGAGGACGTGCTCGACACCTGGTTCTCCTCCTGGTTGGTTCCGTTTTCCAGCCTGGGCTGGCCGGCGCGTACTCGCGATCTGGTGGAGTTCTATCCCGGCCACACCATGGTGTCGAACCCCGACATCATCTTCTTCTGGGTGGCGCGGATGATCATGTCCGGGCTCCACTTCATGGGCGCGGTGCCGTATACCGACATCTATCTGCACGGCACGGTGCGAGACATCCAGCACCGGAAGATGTCCAAGTCGCTGGGCAACGGCATCGATCCGCTGGAAGTGGTCGAGCGCTACGGGGCCGACGCGTTGCGGTACGCATTGATGTCAGGCATGTCAGTGGGGACCGATGTCATTCTTGATCCTAACGATCTGGAGACCTCGTTCGCGCCCGGCCGCAACTTTGCCAACAAGCTGTGGAACGCGGGCCGCTTCATTCTGTCCAACCTGGACGGTGCGCCGAGGCCGCTGGCCGGCTCAGGCCCTCGTGTCATCGGAAAGAAAGAGCTGGGCCTGGCCGACCGCTGGATCATCGCCCGCTGTGACGCGATCGTGCGGGAGGCCACCGAGGCCTACCAGCGGTTCCGCCTGAATGACGCGGCGGCGTCGATCTACCACTTCATTTGGAGCGACCTGGCCGATTGGTACATCGAGCAGGTCAAGCCCCGTCTGTATGGTGATGAGCCCGGCGGCGACGTGGCGCGGGCCGTCCTGGCTCAGACCTTCGATGTCGCCCTTCGGTTGCTGCATCCGATCATGCCTTTCATTACCGAGGCGCTCTGGCGCCGCTTTCCCGGTCGCGCCCCGTCGGCCTCGATCTCGGTGGCCCCCTGGCCTCTGGTAGATCGTCGAGCCGATGCGCCGGAGGCGCTCCGCAATTTCGCACTGGTGCAGGAGCTGGTGAGTGCGATCCGCGTGATCCGAGCCGAATACGGTGTCCCGCCCGGGCAGCCGGTGCGCGCGGCGGTCGGCAGCGAAAGCGAATCGGCCCTGGCGGCCTTCGAGCAGGAGCGGGCCACTATCATCCGGCTGGCCAAGCTCTCCCAGCTCTCCTTCGAGGAAAGCCGGGAGCGCATCGGCGGCCACGCGGTTCTGAGTGACGGAACCAGCGTCTTCGTGCCCCTGGGCGATGCCATCGACCTGGGCCGGGAGTGCAACCGGCTCGGCAGCGAAGTGGAACGGCTCATCGGCTTGGTGCGGTCCCAGGAGAAAAAGCTGGGCAACGAGCAGTTCGTCTCCCGCGCGCCTTCCGATGTGGTCGAGCGCGAGCGGCAGAAGCTCAGCGCGTGGAAGGAACAGGCGGAGGTATTGGTGAGGAAGCGGGAGTTGTTGGGGTGCGTCTGAGGCAGGGATTTGTAGTTGCTGCCCTGCTGCCCCTCTTCCCCGCTGCCTTCCTGTCGTGCGCCCGCATCGAACCACCTCCCGGCGGCCCACCGGACCGTGCCCCGCCGCGGCTCGTCGCGGCTCACCCCGAATCGCTCGCAGTCCTGCGGGGGTTCAGCGGATCCGCCGAGTTCGAGTTCGACGAAGTGATCTCGGAAGGAGGCACCCCGAATCAGGGTACCGGGACCGGCGGCTTGGAGAAGCTGGTGATTCTCTCTCCCAGCAAGGAGGTGCCGAACGTGGATTGGCGGCGCTCCCGCATCACCGTGAAGCCGAAGGAGGGCTGGCAACCCAACCGGGTATACCGGATCGAGCTCCTGCCCGGTGTCACCGACCTCCGCAACAACCGAAGCCCTGACGGTGCCGTGCTGACCTTCACCACCGGCGCGCCCCGGCCGCAGACCACCCTCCGGGGCCGGGTGGTGGACTGGAACAGCAGCCGGCCCGCTGCCAACGCGCTCGTCGTTGCGAGCCTCTTGCCTGATAGCCTCATGTACCGCGGACTCGCCGACTCCAGCGGCCGCTTCTCGCTCGGCCCCTTGCCCGCGGGTGACTATCTGGTGACCGGTGTGCTGGATCAGAATCAGGATCAGCGGCAGGACTCTCGTGAGGCCTACGGAAGCACCCGCATCCCTCGCGGCCGTACCGATGCCGGCGAGCTATGGGCCTTCGCGCACGACACCAATCCACCCCGGATTCAGACGGTTGCGGTCGACGACAGTGTGTCGGCCACGCTCACCTTCTCCCAAAAACTGGATCCGCGGCAGCGGCTCACCCCCAAGGATGTGCGCCTGAGGCTGTTGCCCGACTCGGTTCCGGTCCCGGTCACATCCTTACTTCCCAAGCCGGTGGACGACAGCTTGAACCGACCGGCGAAGGCGGCAGCGGACACCGGAGCCGACACGCTTCAGGCCGATACGCTGCGGGCCGACACCACCCCGGCGAGACCAGGGGCCGGCGCTCGCCAGCGAACCCCCGAGAACGAAGCGTTGACCAGCCGGCCTGCGCTCTTCGATCGGCTGGTGCTCCGGGTACCCCGGCCCTGGCGGCCCGGCGCCCGACTGGTAGTCGAGGTGCGCGGGGTGCGGAACGTGACCGGAGTGGCTGGAACTGCAGTCGGAGTGGTGGCGGTACCGGAGAAGCCTAAGCCAACCGCCAAGCCCGCGGCGCCACCGGGAGTGCAGCGGGACACCAGCCAGGCTCGGCGCGACACCACTCGAGGCCGCACGCCGCCCCCTGCCCCACCGAGACGATGACGGACCAGAGAAGACAGCTCCCATCGGTGGACCGGCTCCTGCATCAGCCCGCGGTTCAGGAGCTGCTGGAGATCGCTCCCCGAGGCGCGGTCGTCGCAGCGGTCCGCGAGTCGCTCGCAGCGGCGCGCACCCGCCGCGCGGGGCCGCCGGAGCGGTGGGAGGACGACATTCGCGAGCGGCTGGCCCAGCGCTCGGGCGCCAGTCTCCTGCCGGTGATCAATGCCACCGGCGTCGTACTCCACACCAATCTCGGCCGGGCACCGCTGGCCTCGGCCGCGATCGCCGCGATGACCGGGATCGCAGGCGGCTACAGCAATCTGGAGCTGGATCTCTCGTCCGGAGTGCGGGGAAGTCGCAGCGACCACTGCCGGGCCCTGCTCCGGAGCACCACCGGCGCCGAGGACGGATTGGTGGTCAACAACGCTGCCGGCGCCCTGGTGCTGGCGCTGAACGCCCTGGCCGAAGGCAGAGAGGTGCTCATCTCCCGGGGAGAGCTGATTGAGATTGGCGGCTCGTTCCGAATTCCGGACATCATGGCGCGGAGTGGCGCTCGTCTCCGGGAGATCGGAACCACCAACCGCACCCACCTCGCGGACTACGAGAACGCTCTCGACGGAGCAGCGGCAATCCTGACGGTACATCGCTCCAACTTCGAGCAGCGCGGCTTCGTGGCCACGCCCGCTCCCTCCGACCTCGCCCGACTCGCCGACCAGGCCGGCATTCCGTATCTCTACGACGTAGGCAGCGGACTCCTGGTGGACCTCTCGCCCTGGGGGCTCACCGGGGAGCCTCGAGTATCCGAGGCGTTGGCTGCCGGGGCCGGTCTGGTGTTCTTCAGCGGCGACAAACTGCTGGGCGGACCCCAGGCGGGATGCATGGTGGGCCGACGGGATCTTGTGGCGCGGTGCCGGAGCAACCCGCTGGCCCGTGCCCTTCGCCCGGACAAGCTCACCCTCGCCGCCTTGGCAGCCACTCTGGATCTCTATCAGGACCCCGAGATCGCGATTCGCTCGATCCCGGTGCTGATGATGCTGACCGTCCCACCCAGCGAGCTGGCCCGCAGGGCCTCCGCCTTGGCCAGGCTGCTGCCCCAGGCGACCAAGCCCGAGACTCTTGCGGGAGAGTCAGCGGTAGGAGGCGGATCCTTCCCCGGCGCCACGCTGCCGACCACGCTGGTTGCTATTGAGTCCGGGACGTTGGGTCCCGATGGGCTTGCCCTTCGCCTGCGCCTGGGAGACCCGCCAGTGGTGGCGCGAGTGGCGGAGAACCGCGTGCTCTTCGATCCTCGCACCTTGCTCGACGATTCCCTTCCGCTCCTGGCTCAGGCGGTCGCAGCGGCATTGCGCTCGTGACGCCGGGGGCTGCCGCCGTATTCCTCGATCGGGACGGAACCATCGTCGAGGATGTGGGCTACCTGCAGGATCCAGCCCAGGTTCGGCTGCTCCCCGGCGCCGCGGGCGCCATCCGCCGTCTCAATGACGGCGGGTTCCTCACCATCGTGGTGACCAACCAGTCGGGAATCGCGCGGGGGCTGCTCAGCGCTGAGGATTATTTCCGTACCGAGCAGCGGCTGGACCAGGTCCTGGAGGAATCAGGCGCCCGGCTCGACGGCCACTACTTCTGTCCTCATCTGCCCGAAGTGACCGGCGCCTGCGAATGCCGGAAACCGGGAACTCTGTTGTACCGGCAGGCGGCAGAGCGATTCGGCATCGACCTCAGCCGGAGCTGGTGGATCGGAGACCGGGAGCGAGATGTGCTTCCGGCGGAGGCGTTCGGCGGCCGGAGCATTCTGCTGGGCGGGGCCCGAAATCTTTCTTCCGCAGTCGATCTGGTGCTAGCTTCCTCGCCCGTGCCTATGCGCATCGCGGTGGCAGTATCGGGCCGGGGCAGCAATCTCGAGTCGCTGCTCCAGGCACTCGGACCGGAGGCGCCCGCGAGAGTGGTGTTAGTGCTGAGCGACCGCGAGGCGCCGGGCCTGACGCTCGCGCGCGCCCGGGACATTCCGACCGGAGTTCTGCCCCATCCGGAGGACCCAGGCGCATGGCTCGATCATTTGCGACAGCACCGGGTTGATCTGGTAGTGCTGGCGGGATACCTGAAGCTGGTGCCGGCGGGCGTGGTGGCCGAGTACCGGGACCGGATCATCAACATCCACCCCGCCCTGCTGCCCAACTTCGGAGGGAAAGGGATGTACGGACGACGGGTCCACGAGGCGGTGCTCGCCAGTGGCGCCCGGGAGAGTGGCGCCAGCGTCCATTTGGTAGATGAGCGCTACGACCGGGGTGCCGTCCTCGCCCAGGCTCGGGTGCCGGTCTTCCCAAGCGACACGCCCGAGGCGCTGGCTCAGAGAGTACTTACCGAAGAGCACCGCCTGCTGCCGGAGGTGGTGCTGGCTGCGGCACGAGCGGGACGGGCGGTCCCCCTGGATCGAGCACTAGCGACTAACGACTCGCGACTCGCGACTGAATAGATGCCCCGCGCTCTCATCTCCGTCAGCGACAAACGCGGCGTTGTCGCATTCGCCCGAGGACTGGTGGACCTGGGCTGGGAGATCATCTCGACCGGGGGGACCGCGGCCGCGCTGAGGAGTGGCAACGTCCCCGTGATCGAGGTCGAGCGGCTGACCGGCTTTCCCGAGCTGCTCGATGGCCGGGTCAAGACCCTGCACCCGGTGATTCACGGCGCACTCCTGGCTCGGCGCGATCTGCCGGAGCATTTGAAGGCCCTCGCCCAACACCAGATCACCCCGATCGATCTGGTGGCGGTGAACCTCTATCCCTTTCAGCTCACCATTGCGAAGTCGGATGTGTCGCTGGAGGACGCGCTGGAGAACATCGATGTGGGCGGCCCGTCCATGCTGCGGTCGGCTGCGAAGAACCATGCCTCGGTACTCCCGGTGGTAGACCCCACCGATTATCCCGCGGTCTTGGATCTGCTCCGGCAGGGCGACATCGATACCGAGACCCGGCGGGAGTTCGCCGCCAAGGTGTTTGCGCACACCGCCGACTACGACGCGGCTATCGCGGCCTATCTCACCCCGACCGAAGAGGGCCTGCCCAGCCGGCTGGGGATAGCCATGGAACGAGTGCAGGCGCTCCGGTACGGGGAGAACCCGACCCAGCGCGCGGCGCTCTATGTCACCGAAGAGCCTCGAGGCATGCGCGACCTGGCCCAGCGCCAGGGCAAGGAGCTGTCCTTCAACAACCTGCTCGACATTGACGCGGCCATGTCGAGCGTGGCGGGGTGGGGCAATCGGCCGGCCTGTTCCATCATCAAGCACACCACCCCCTGCGGCATTGCCATCGCCGGCTCGGCGGTGGAAGCCTTCCGGAAGGCTCGCGCCACCGACCCCGTCTCCGCCTTCGGCTCGGTCATCGGGTTCAACACCGTGGTGGATCGGGCGACGGCGTCGGCGATGAGCGACCTCTTTGTGGAGGTGGTGATGGCCCCCTCCTTCCACGCCGAGGCCCTGGAGACCTTCGCCGCCAAGAAGCAGCTCCGGGTGGTCGAGCTGCCGGTCAGCGATGGAGCGAGGTCCCTCGACTTCAAGCGGGTACGAGGCGGGTTCCTGGTGCAGGACCAGTTTCACTTCGATGCTTCGGAACAGGGCTGGAAGATCGCGACCAAACGGCAGCCCAGCGAATTGGAATGGAATGACCTGCGCTTCGCCTGGGCCGCCGTGGCCGCCGTAAAGTCCAATGCCATCCTGTTGGCCCGGGACGAGGCAGCGATTGGGATCGGAGCCGGACAGATGAGCCGGGTGGACAGCGTGTTCATGGCGGTGCACAAGGCGCGGCAGCAGGGACACGATCCCGCGGGAAGCGTCATGGCCTCGGATGCCTTCTTTCCCTTTGCCGACAATATCGAGCTGGCTGCGGACGCCGGGATCAAGGCCATCATTCAGCCGGGAGGCTCGGTCCGGGATGAGGAAGTCATCGCGGCCGCCAATCGACACGGCATGACCATGGTTTTGACCGGGCGCAGGCAGTTTCGTCACTAATGTGAGAGGTGAGCAGTGAGCAGTGAGCGGGTACTGACGCCAGCGGAATCCGATCGTCCGCCCTATCTGTGGGCTGCAGTGACGGCGGTGATCGTCTTTCTCATCTATCTCGCGACCCTCGCGCCGACGACCGCGTTCTGGGACACCTCGGAGTACATCGCAGCCGCCAAGGTTCTGGGCATTCCCCATCCGCCGGGCAACCCCTTCTTCATCATCCTGGCGCACACCTTCGGGCTGCTGCCGCTGGCCGCATCCTATGCCGTAAGGATCAATCTCTTCGCTGCGGTGACCAGCGCCGCGGCCACGGGACTCTGGTTCCTGGTGGCCGAGCGTTGGCTCCGGGGGATCGTGCCGGTCCGCTGGGCCCGCTACGCCGCGGCTTTTGCCGGCGTACTGGTGGGCGCCACCTCGTGGACGGTGTGGAACCAGTCCACCGTCAACGAAAAGGTGTACACCTTATCACTGCTCTCCATGGCGCTGGTCATGTGGCTGGTGGTCCGCTGGGGAGATGACGAGCCCGGAACGCACCGGGACCGGTGGCTGGTCCTCATCGCCTACGTGCTGGCGCTCACCTCGACCAATCACCTGATGGGCGTGCTGGTGCTGCCGGCCCTGGCTGTCTACGTACTGTGGACCGACTGGCGCACGGTACTGCGGCCCTGGGCCATCGTGACGTTCTACGCATTGCTGCTCGCGATTACCGGCGACTGGATCGCGATGCTTCAGGGTGGAATGGTAGGGGGCGTGCTGATCTTGCTCACCATCGTGGTGCTGGGCTATGCGGTCTGGAAGACTCCCCGCGATCCGCTGGTGTATCTCGGACTGGTATCGGTCATTGTGGGCATCTCGCTCAATTACCTCTGGCTGCCACTCCGGGCCGCGCAGTATCCCCCTATTAATGAAGGGGAGCCGGTAGGGTTTCTCAGCCAGGCGCTGCAGGACGTATTGAACCGGGTCCAGTACGGCAAGCCGCCGATCACTGAGCGGCAGGCGACCTTCACCGCCCAGTTGGCGAACTTCTGGCAGTACTTCTCCTGGCAGTTCGCCCGCGACTGGGGCCGGCTGGGCGCGGCTGCCACCGGGGTGTTCACCGTGCTGGGGCTGACCGGCCTGTGGGAGCTCTGGAAGCGGGACCGGAGGGCCGGCGTCGCGGGAGTTGCCCTGCTGGCGACGCTCACCCTGGGGCTCGTGTTCTACATGAACTTCAAGTACGGGTTCTCCCAGTATCCCGGAGAGCCCTCCCTGCCCCGGGAGGTCCGCGAGCGAGATTACTTCTTCGTGGGGTCCTTTGCGGTCTACGGGGCCTTCATCGCGCTCGGCTTCGGCGCTCTCATGCGGCGCGTCGTCGAGTTCCTCCGCGATCGAGGCACGCCGGCCCACCGGTGGGTGGCCGCAACCCCGGTCCTGGCCCTGGCTCTGATTCCATTGCTGGGCAACCGGATCACCGCCAGCCGGGCCCACGAGACCACGCCGCGGGACTTTGCCTACGACATTCTGCAGTCGGTGGAGCCGTACGGGATTCTGATCACCGCCGGCGACAACGATACTTTCCCGCTCTGGTACGCGCAGGAGGTGGAGGGGATCCGGCGCGACGTCACCCTGGCGAACCTATCACTGATGAACACCCGCTGGCATCTGCGGCAGCTGCGGCGGCGCCAGACACCTCCGTTCGATCCTTCCCGAGCCGCGGCCCTGTGGAAGCCGAGTCCCGCCGAGTCCGGAGTGCCGCTGACCGACTCGACCGCGGCTGGGCCGAACGATCCGTTCTGGAAGCAGCCGACTGAGCCAGTCTTCAGTCTGACCGAGCCACAGCTCGACAGCCTGCCCGAGGCCATGCAGGTACCGCCGAAGGGTGGAGTCGCCTTCGACAGTGTGCGAATCGACTTCGGGCAGGACGTGCTGATGCTCCAGGATCTGGCGACCATCTTCCTGATCCGGGACAACATGGGGAAGCGGCCGGTGTATTTCAGCTGGAGCGACGGCGGCTATCCCGATCAAACCCTGGGACTCAGTCCATACCTGGTGTCGCAGGGTTTTGTCCGGAAGCTGATGCCGAAGCCGGTCGTCCCCAACGACTCGATCGTGCTGAACCCGAGCCTGGGATACCTGAATCTGCCCCGAACCAGGAAGCTGCTGTGGGACGTGTACCACTGGAAATCGGCTGCTCGCGAGCGGCCGCGAGGCTGGGTGGACCAACCCTCGGGATCGATTCTGCAGCTCTACTCGGTTGTGTACGGGGGATCCTCGAAGTCGTTCGCGGCAGCGGGCCAGCCGGCTCTGGCCGCCCGAGCCGACTCAGTCGCCAACGCGGTGCAGCGGAACCTGAGCCGGGATTAAATGAGGCCGGCCCTCATGGGCCGGTGCCCGGCCCTCGGGGGCCGGGCCTAGTCGATCTGCTGTGGTGGGTTTGCGGAGCCGTGCCGGGCGACGTTCAGTCCGGCCGCGCCGCCGTTCCAGGTTTCCCAGGTGAGGGGGCAACCTCGGCCGAATGGCGGCGCCGGATGGCCGGGCCGGCCAATCAGGTCATGCAGCATCTCGTGCCGGACAACCATCTCGTCCATGGTCCAGTCGCCGGCCAGGAAGATGTGGTGGTCGGTCCTCCAGTGGCCCGCGCACTGACCGCTGGAGCAGGCAAAGCTGGAGCCTTCGATGACGGACCAGCGGATCCGATCGAAGTCGCCGGTCAGGCCGGAACAGGCCTGGGTCTTGGCCCACCACTCACGGTAGACAGCCGGTGGCTCGAGCGGAACATCTCCTTCAGGATCGAAGCCGCAGCCACTGAACATCAGGAGCGATCCCGCGATCCCGAGCAGCCGCCCGAAGGTCCATCTCCGTTGCATTTCCTCTCCCTATCAGCAAATACCACAGCCGCGCGGCCTTGGGGGTCTCTTCTGTTATCGGAAGCGGGAGAGCCGAACTGAAGGGCGGCGGGGATAGCGCTGTCGCGGAGGGTAAAGCCGAAAGCGGTGCGGAGTTATGAACGGGTAAGGTGTGCTAGCGAGCCCGGCAGGACTGCTGGGGGTGAGCCTCGGCCTTCTTCTTGAGCTCG
The DNA here is from genome assembly GCA_965652025.1 of uncultured Gemmatimonadales bacterium. GTDB lineage: Bacteria > Gemmatimonadota > Gemmatimonadetes > Gemmatimonadales > GWC2-71-9 > CAVVWJ01. The sequence goes on along the minus strand of CBFGTM010000026.1, from coordinate 22,264 downwards.
GTCAATGCCTCTTTGATGTCGGGACGTGCCAGATAGTCGGAGTCATACTCGAACATCACGAACCCACAGACGTAGGGATCAGCGATCAAGAGGTTGCCCCAGGTGGTAATCTCCCGGGCGCTCATGGCAAATTTGCCTTCCTTCCGCCCCGGAATGCCGCTCTCTCCGGTCCCGCCGTTCAGCAGGTTCAGGCCCGTGACGTAGGAGAGTCCTTCCGACTTGGCATCCTGGATGTTGGTCGACTCATAGTCTTCGATCGGCCCGTAGCGGATGTGATAGTGATGGCGCACCCCATCGAGGTGTTCGTGGGGGACCCCTTTCACGTAGCCGGGCCAGACCCCCACAATGGTCGGCAGATCGGGCCAGATCTCCTTGCTGTACTTGGCCAGCTCCTCGACTTCAGCAGCGGTCACCGGCTTTCCGTTCCAGTTAGTGGGATCGTAGGGCTCATCCATGATGTAGTGTGCCACCAGCGTCCCGTCCGCTATGTAGGACGAGAAGTCGAAGCCCCGGTAGCGATCCACCTTCTGCTTCCACTTCTCGAAACTGAACCCGTGCTCGTCCCGGATCGAGCTCTCATTGTTCGTCATGTTGATCAGGAGCCGGGAGTTGGTCTGGCGCGCCAGCTCCAGCGCGGCCATTATGCGCTCTGGTTGGGCAGAATAGATCGTCCCGCTGTATTCCGGGCCGAACTCCTCCATCTCCATCTGAGTCGGTCCGAACGGGATGCCGACGTGGACCGGGATGTAGGAACCAGAGTCAGGCGGCGGCGGCGGGGGTTGCGGCGGAGTGCTGTCGGTTGGTGGAGGCGGGGTCGAGTCGCCGACGGATCCCTCGGGCGGCAGGCCCACCGAGGCCGCCGGTCCCCCACCACCGCAGGCATTGATCAGGGATATCAGAAGGACGAACAGAAACGCCGTACGGATCATCTCGTGCTCACAGCCAGGCCGACGAAAGCCAGCTACTGATAGTTTTGGAGGTCTTGGGGGCGGGATACCCGCCTGGGCTATGGTGTAAATGCTTGCACTCGGTGCGGATGTCAAGGCTACTGCGGAAGTTGTGACAGTGACCGGGGTCACATCTGCCATCTGGCAGGACGTGTAGAACTCGTACGTCACTAGACGCACGAGATCATTCGCGGGCTATCCGACAAAGGACGGATCTATGAGGAACCGCAAAGCACTGGATGCGACCTGGCCGATAGGGCTCCTGCTGGTGGGCGTGTTGACCGCCTGCCAGGGAGGCGGCGGCAACACGGCCCGGGATCAGAGCTCGGCTGCGGCGGCCGATACGGCCGACACCGGAGCCGCGGCTGCGAGCGCCCCCACGACTACGCCTAAGGCTGGTCTGAGCGATGCCAACATCGTGGCGCTGCTCGATGCCGCCAACAAGGCGGACAGCGCTGGCGGGGCCCTGGCGGCCAAGAAGGCCACCCGGGCGGACGTGAAGGCCTTCGCCCAGCTGATGATGTCAGAGCACCACGCGCTGCGGAAGGCGGGCCAGGACTTGGCCAAGCAGCTAGGGGTGGAGCCCAAGCCCCCGGAGAAGGACCCATTGGCGCCCTACGTGGCCAGCGAGATGAAGGCTCTCCAGAGTACGCCCAAGGGAGCCGAGTTCGATCGCACCTACATCGACAATGAGGTGACGATTCACCAGGCCGTGATCGACCTGGCCAACCAGGCGCGGGTGACCACTCAGACCCCGCAGTTGAAGGAACTGATAGAGAAGGCGATCCCGGTCATTCGCAAACACCTGGACCAGGCGATGGCACTTCAGAAGCAGCTCACGCCGGCCGCGTAGACGGTCGCTAGTCGCTAGTCCTTAGTCTTTAGGAGATTGTCATTCTGAGCGAAGCGAAGAATCCCTCGGTGATTGAGAGATCCTTCGCTACGCTCAGGATGACGACCTAGCAATGAGAGTCTAGCGACTAGCGACTAGCGTCTATACTCCACCCGCCAAACTGTCCCACCCTGATCGTCGCTGATGTACAACGCTCCATCGGGCCCGACTGCCACCCCAGCCGGCCGATGCGCCGCCAAGCCGGGCTCCTTTCGTTGGCCCGCAAAACCATCGGCAAAGACCTGATACTCACCCGACGCTTGGCCCTGAGCCATCGGCTGGAAGACCACGTTGTAGCCGGCCTGGGGCTCCGGCGCCCGGTTCCAGGAGCCGTGGAACGCGATGAACGCGCCACCGCGGTAGCGGTCCGGGAACATGGTACCGGTGTAGAAGGCCAGCGCGTTGGGCGCCCAGTGGGCCGGGAAGGCTGCCACCGGCCCCTTCTTTTGAGCGCACTCGCCCACCTTCTTGCCGTCGCCGCCGTACTCGGGAGCGAGCACCAGCGCCTTGGCCGCGGGATCGTGGTAGCAGTAGGGCCAGCCGTAGTCGCCACCCTGCTCTACTCGCAACAGCACCTCCGCAGGCAGCTCGGCGCCTTGCTTCTCGTTGTAGAGTTTGGGCCAGTTCTGCGCCAGCTGGTCACGGCCGTGCTGGGTGGCGTACAGCGCACCGTTCTCGGGGTGAACGGCAAGGCCGTCGGCGTTCCGGATTCCGGTGGCGAATCGCTGTGCCGGCGAGAAGCGCTGCCTGCCGCTGTTGAGGAATTGCCAGATGCCGGCGCGCTGGAGCAGCTCCCGGCAGGGTTTGCGGCCGGGAGACTCATTCTCCCGATCCTTTTCCTGGCAGGAGTTGGTGTCTGATCCCAGGTTCACGTAGAGGTTTCGGTCGTCCACCGCGATGGGATGCATCGGATGGCCACCCTCCGTCGTGAGACCGACGACGACCGTCTCCGGGCTACCGGCCGGCACCAGGTCGGTTTCCGGCAGACCGTAGCGCACGATCTGGCTGTCGGCCTCGACGTAGAGCCATCCGTTCCGGATGGCGATCCCGGTTCCGCCCTTGCTGCCCGACTGGAGACTGCTGCCGAATCGGCGGATGAGATCGGCCTTCCCATCGCGATTTGTGTCCCGCAGGGCGACGATGTAGCCCCCCTCCGGAACGCGCCGGGTGGTGTCATAGGGGGAGCGCCAGGTATTGAGGTACACGTTTCCGTTCGGGGCCACCGCCAGGTGCCGGGCGCCGCTCAGCTTCTCGGCGAACACGGTCGCATTGAATCCCGAGGGAAGCTTGAGGCCCGCCTCCGTGGCGCCGGTCGACATGGCAGTGGTATCAGCCGTGGTGCCCCGGTCCCCGCGACCACAGGCGACGACCAGAGCGATTGCTAGCAGAGAGCTCCTCATCTTCGTCCCCCTTTGCCTCTGACGACCTCAATGACTCTGGTGACTGGCTACCCGGTAGACACTCAACCGATTCGCGTCGTTCTCCGGTATCACAAGTAAGCCCCGCCTGTGGTCCACCACCAGATCGGCTGGCGCCTTGAGGCCGGAGGCAACCTTTGCCGGTTTGGCGTCCCCAGCGCGCTGCACCAGGAAGAGGTCTCCGCCCACGTTGTCGCTCACGTAGAACGCCCCGCCGCCGGCGACATCGATCCCGTCGGGAGCGCCGAGGCCGCGGGCCAGCTCCCGCCAGTTACCCTTGCCGTCGGTCACCGAGAGCACCCCGGTGCGGTAGCCGACGGTGTATAGCGTATCGCCTCTGCCGGTGAAGAGCCCGTTGACGCTCGATTGAGCCCGCACCGTATCGCTGCCGAGGACCACGGTGGGACGCTGGCCCTGAACCAGGCGGAACACCGCGCCATGTCCCGAGGCGGTCGAGTCGCCGGTATCGCTGACGTACAGCTCGCCGTTCCGTCCGGCGGCGAGGTCGTTCAGGAAATGCAGCTCGCGGGGGAAAACCTTGGCCGGATAGACCAGCTCGACTTTGCCCCGGGTGACCCGATACACGCCCTTTCTGTCGGCCGCCCAGAGAGTATTCCCCACGAACACCACCCCGCAGGGGTCCTCCAGCCCGCGGGCGAAGACCTCTCGGCCGCCCTTGTCCGGATCGACTCGGTAGACCGCGCCATCGGCACCGTTGTCGAACTTGCCAAACGAGCTGACGTACCAAGCTCCATCCGGGCCTAGGGAAACACTTTCCGGGCCCGGGATCGAGTCGATTGTACGTAGGGACTTCCCCAGCGGCGCCGGCTGTTGACCCCAGAGTTGAGCCGGGAGAAGGCCGAGGGCGACGATTGAAAGGACACGCATACCGTATCTCGGCGGAAGGGTGAGGGATTTCGGGAGACTCACGCCCCCTACGCGGGTAATGCAGGCGAGTGTCAGTGTGGATCTCGCCGTCTGAAGACACATGCGAGCGATCGTGATGTGCCGATTCCTGACCCACTTGCGGAGGTTCTGGAATCTTATTCGCTCCGGACCACGTACAATCCTGCTGCCAGGGCGCTACAAGAGGAGACGAGCATGGCGGTCTACTACATCGGCACCTACGACATCATCGACGGTGAGGCGTTCAAGGAGTACCCGGTGCGAGTCGCGGCACTGCTCCCGAAATACGGCGGGGAAGTGTTGGCGATGGACACCTCACCATATGTCGTGGAGGGAAATGCTCGCACGATGAACACGATCGTGAGGTTTCCATCGCGCGCCGCCGTCCTCGGGCTGTACAACGATCCAGAGTACCAGGAAGCGAAGCGTATCCGTCACGGCTCGGCGGCCAATATCACGATGATCATCGTCGACGAGTTCGTGCCTCCTCGTTAGGCGTCGCTCAGTCAGCGCCAGTCCCCGATCATCCGGCGTAGCCGACGGGCCCGTCGGCAATGCCCACGAACCCATCCACGTCAGGCTCTGCTACTCAACAGCCGCCCTTAGAGGGCCTTGCCGTACTACGTTGCAATCACGTAGGTTACCCCACCGGGCGTGGTGGCAGAGTGGTTGAATGCAGCGGTCTTGAAAACCGCCGAACCCGTAAGGGTTCCGTGAGTTCGAATCTCACCCACGCCGCTGTAGTGCACTCGCGCTCAGTGGAGCCGAGACGCCATTCAGCCGTGAAGAGCTCAAACCCAGTCGCGAAGAAGTCCCACACATTCGTGAGGAAGCACTCGACGAGGTAGAAGTCGCACTCACCCGTTGAGAACCTCGCAATGCCGTGAACTACCCCTAGATCATGGCCGCTGAACCAGAGATCAGCTGGAAAGAGCTGGCAATCAGTCGGTGAAAGCGGGCACTCACCAGCGAAAAAACGGGCCTCACTGCCGAAGAACCTCGAACTCACCGTATCAGACCTTCCCCTCACCCAGCTAGAACCACGATCACCGCTCGAGAACTCGCCATCAGCGGGGGAGAATCGAACTCAGGCTTGCAGCAGGAATGCACGACGGGGAAATCAAGAGCGGAGCCAGACCGCTTTGGGGTGTGGTTCGGGAGAGCTACCGAGTGATGCCGAAGCTGCGCCACTCATCCCGGAGGGCGGCTGCCAGTGCGGGCTGAAGCTGGATCTCCCGGTAGAACTCGGCCGCCGCACCGCTTTCCGGCATGCCCAGCCGGCGGCGCGCCTCTGCCACCGACACGTTCCGGAGCTCGTGAACCGGGATATTGAAAAGATTGGTGAGCTTAGAGCGGCGGCCATAGTCGTACGCCCGGTTAAACACGCCGGCCTGAATGCCGCGCCCGACCTGGCGGAAGGACGCGATCCGGCGGGCGCACTCCACGAAGGCTCCCCCGTAGAACAACACCCAGCCGACCGCCTTCGGCACCCCGCGGGAGGCGAAGTAGAGCCCCTGCTCCGCCGCCTCGCCCGCCAGCAGCACCAGCGGCGGCTCGTCGTGGGTGAAGGTGGTGCCGGTGAGTACGTGGGAGGCATCGTGGACCAGGTAGATCTCCTCCGGCGGACGGGAGCCGTTGATCAGCTTGCGAAACAGTTTGAGAAAGTGCGGCTTGGCCGGGATCGGAAGCCCGACGTAGCCGTTCACGTCCCGAAACCGCTGGATGGCGTCACCCAGGGTGATCCGCTCCCGGTCGCTCTCCCAGTCATAGGACGAGAGCAGGAGCCGGTCGGCAGTATCCATCCCGGTTCGTTCCTGCGCCTTGGGGGGTGACGACTCGAGTCGGGTGCTCATCCTGCGCTCGCGATCGCGGTGGGTTCGGCCATCCGGTCCGAGATCTCCAGCTCGAGATCGGCGGTCGACCTGCCGCTGATATACCGGCGGTACCAGACTTCGGCGCTGAGCAGGAGCCAGATGCGGTTGCCGTGATCGTACCGGCGCGAGAGGTGCTCGTCCACCAGCTGCTTCATCCGCTCGCTCTGGAGATAGCCGGCACGGGCCAGCTCGCTCTCCAGTAGGAGCCGCGGCGCCAATGCCCGGACCTCATCCTCGAGGATGTACATGAGCGGGGAGGCAAACCCCTGCTTCTTTCGCTGCAGGACCTCAGGCGGCAGGTAACGCTCGCCCAGCCGGCGTTCCAGGTGCCGCAGCCGCCGTCCCTTGATCTTCATCGACGCCGGCACCCGAGCCATGAACTCGGCGAACCGGGGGTCGAGGAAGGGAGAGCGGGATTCCAGACTGTAGGCCATCGTAGCGCGATCCAGAATGGTGAGCGACTGGCCCGGCAGGCGGGACATGCAGTCGACATACATCATTCGGTCGATCGCCTCATCCGCATTCGGCGCGGCATAGAGGTCGAGCAAACAGGCATCGGGTCGCGCATCGGTGAGCTGCCGGCGGAAGCTCGGGGTGTACAGCTCGGCCCGGTGCGCCTCGTTGAACCAGAAGAACTGCAGGCTTTCGGAGTAGCGCTCGCCTCCGGTCTTCCGCGCCATCAGGTCCACCCAGCGGAGCTTGTGGGTGAAGCTCTTGAAGGTGAACTGGTCCGGAAGCCGCTGCAGCACTTGCTTGGCGACGGCATTGCGGACCACCTCGGGCACCGCGCGGTACGTATTGAGCCACCGGTCGGCTGCGTACCGGTCATAGCCACCGAACAGCTCATCGCCTCCGTCACCGCCGAGGACCACTTTGACATGCCGGGCCGTCATCCGCGCCAGGTGCAACAGGCAGATCGAGAGCGGGTCGGCTGGTTCGTCCAGCGCCGAGACCAGGCGAGGCAGGTCGTCAACTACGCTGGGGGTGACCTCCTCGGAGTGATGCTGGGTGCCGTAGCGCGCCGCGACGGCGGCGGCGTAGGGCAGCTCGTTGAGGTCCCGGTAGGGGATCCCCATCGAAAAGGTGCGCAGCTCCGAGCCGAGCGTCCTGGCTGCATAGGACGCGATGAGAGTAGAGTCGAGCCCACCGCTCAGGAACGCGCCCACCGGCACGTCGCTCAGCAGATGGAGCTTTACCGTCTCGGCCAGCAGCTCGTCGATCCGCTCGAGGGTTTCCTCCTCCGAGTAGGTCCACTTGGGACCATACGTCAGGTCCCAGTACCGCTCGATGCGCGCGCGGCCGTTCTCCCAGACCAGGTAATGCGCCGGTGGCAGGGCCCGGACGCGGGAGAAAAAGGTCTCCGGTGCCTGCACGAAGCGCATGGTGAGATACTGATCCAGGGCCCGGGGAGACAGTTCGGCCAAAGTAGGATCGTCGGCCAGCAGGGCCTTGATCTCGGAGGCGAAGGTCAGCGTCCCTGCTTGCTCGGTGTAGAACAGCGGCTTCTGTCCGAAGTGATCGCGGGCCAGCAGCAGCCGGCGGCGGGGACGGTCCCAGATGGCAAAGCCGAACATGCCCCGGAGGCGCGCGACCATCCCCTCGCCATACTCTTCGTACAGGTGCACCAACGCCTCGGTATCACACCGGGTCCTGAAGCGGTGCCCCTTGGCCACTATCTCATCGTGAAGGCTGGGGAAGTTGTAGAGCTCGCCGTTGAAGACCACCACCACCGACCCGTCTTCATTGGTCATTGGCTGGTGCCCGCCGGCCAGGTCCACGATGCTGAGGCGGCGCATGCCGAGGCCGAGGCCGTCTTCGATGAAGGTGCCCCAGTCGTCCGGTCCCCGGTGGGCAATGGCATTGCACATCCGCAGGATCTCGGGCTCGGTCACCGGCTTCGGGCCGGCCTTACCTGCTATGCCGCACATTACGCCGCCTTCTTCTTGCCCCAGGCCACCATCATGTAGCCGGGGGAGAATGGGATGAGACGATCCAGCATGGTCCACGCCCTGAGCGCGGGGTAGACCGCCGAGTACAGCTTATACGCGGTGCCGACCTTGTTCAGTGCCTCGGCCGACATCGGCGCGGTGTCGCCGTGGAAGTCCTGTTCCTTGCTGTTCTTTCCTTTCATCGACTTGCGGTGGTATGCGTAGTTGAGCAGGTCCTCGATGGATTCGGTGAAGAACCGGCAGTAGTCCTCGGAGCCGGAGAGGACCAGGCCGTTCCGTTCGAACAGGCCGCGAGTTGCGGCCGGCGGATACCCGTCCCTGGCGTGTCCGAACCCTTCCTGATCGGCGGTAAACCCCAGCAGACGCTTCAGCACGTACCCCGGCCGGCCGCTCTCGCCCTTGGGGGCCATGAAGAGGAAGTCGCCGCCGGGCTTCAGCACCCGCACCATCTCCCGAAAGAACCGGCTGTCGTCCTCGATATGCTCCAGGAAGTTGATTGCGGCCACGACATCGAAGGACGCACTCTGAAACGGCAGCTCCGCGTCGCTGGTCTGAAGGATTCGGTCGCGGACCAGCTGCCTGGCCGAGCGGACGTGGTCGCGCTCGAAATCGGTGCTGACCCAGGTCCCCCCGCGCTGCCGGAGAAAGTGGGAGGTCAGGCCGGTGCCACAGCCGACCTCGAGGCAGAGCCGTCCGGCCGTCGGGGGCAGGTGCTGCATGAGCGCGCCTACGGTCAGCTTCTTCTTGAGCGATCGGCTATAGAGCTGTAACTGCCAGGGTTCCGCCAAGTCAGTCTCCTAATGGATTTACAGGGTAGTCATTGCGAGGCGGGTAACCGCCGAAGCAATCTCGCTGGGTTGACGACTGGATCGCCACGCGGGCTTCCGCCCGCTCGCGATGACTTCTACTCAAGCGCCCGCTCGCGATGACTCCTACTCAAGCGCTCCGCTTCTCTTGTAGTCATCGAGCGTGCGCCGAATGCCCTCTCGCAAATCTACCCTGGGCTCCCAGTCCAGCACCCGCCGGGCGCGAGAGGTATCGAACTCCGAGTCACTATAAAAGAAGTCCATTCTCCGCCGGTAGATCGGCGGATCTACCTTCAGAGCGGTGCAGGCGTCTTCCACCACCGCGGCCAGGCCCAGCATCGGCGCGAGCGGAAGCCTGACTCCGTACCGCTTGCTGCCGGTTGCGCGCACCACCTCGTCGAGCAGCTCGCGCAGGGTGCAGGACCTCGGTCCCGCCACAATGAGCCCCTGCCCCAGGGCCTGGTCCCGCTCGCATGCCTTGAAGAAGGCGGACACCACGTCGTCCACGTAGACCATGTGCCGGCGGCCTTCGCCCGACCCAAATAGCGGGAACCGGCCCCGGCTTACCCCCTTGAACATCTTCAGGAGCCGCTGATCGCGGGGACCGTATACATCGGCCGGACGCAGCACCACCGACGGCAGCTGGCACTTCTCGGCGAACTCCCGTACCAGGCGCTCGGCCGAGACCTTGGTCCGCTCGTAGATATTCCCCGGCGCCATTGGTGAATCTTCGTTGGTGATGCCAGGAGCCCGATGTCCGTAGATCCCGATCGTGCTGCAGTAGACGAACCGCTCGACCCGCTGCACGCTGGACGCCTCGAGAAGCTGGCGAGTGCCATCCAGGTTGATCGCCTCGAAGAACTCGTCGCTCTTGCCGCCCTCCCGCATGGCCACGGCCAAGTGGAAGATGTGCGTGGCTCCCTGCGCTGCGCGGCGGCAGAGCTCGGCATCGGTGATGCTCCCCGAGATCACCTCCACGCCCAGCCGGGACAACAGCTGCGCATTGGCCTGCTCTTCCGGCCGGTCGGTCAGTCCCAGCACCACGACTTCCGCGCCTCGGCGGCGGCCTTCCTCCGCCAGGTGGGAACCGATGAAACCGGTGCCACCGGTTACCAGCAGCCTCATCCGAACCGCTCCGCCAGCGCCCGTACGATGCGGCCACTCGCCTTGCCATCGCCATAGGGGTTCACCGCATTGGCCATTCGATCATATGCCGCCTTCGAGCTGAGCAGCTCACTGGCTACCTGTACGATGCGCTGCCGGTCGGTTCCCACGATGACCGCGGTGCCGGCGTGCACTCCCTCCGGCCGCTCGGTTACCTCCCGCAGCACCAGCACGGGCTTGCCCAGAGAGGGCGCCTCTTCCTGCACTCCACCGCTGTCGGTGAGCACGAGGTAGGACCGGTTCATCAGGTGCACGAACTCTTCGTAGTCCACCGGAGGAATGAGGTACATGCCTGGCAGATCACAGAGGAGGCGCTCCACCGTGCCCTTCACCTGAGGGTTGGGATGGACCGGCAGCACGAACTGAAGGTCGGGAAACCGTTGCGACAGCTCCCGAATGGAGGCGCAGGTGGACTCGAGCGGTGCGCCGAAGCTCTCCCGCCGATGGGTGGTGACCAGCACCATGCGGCGACGAGGGTCGAGTGAGGCCAGCTGGGGCGACCGAAAGACGTACTCCTGGCGGACCGTCTGCAGCAGCGCGTCGATGACCGTGTTCCCGGTGAGATGCACGTCCGCCGGCGGAATCCCCTCGGCCAGCAGCGCTGCCCGGGCCTGCTCGGTGGGCGCAAAGTGGATGGAGGCCAGCCGGCTGGTCATCACCCGGTTCATTTCCTCGGGAAATGGCTGATACCGGTCGCCGGTCCGGAGGCCGGCCTCGACATGGCCCGAGGGGATCCGCTCGAGATAGGCGGCGAACGCCGCGGCGAACGTCGTCATCGTATCGCCCTGCACCAGGAGCACGTCCGGACGAATCTGGCGCAGCAGCGGCGGCAGACTCTGCAGCACCCGGGCCGTCACATCGGCCGGCGATTGGCCGGCGGTCATGAGATCGAGGTCATGGTCGGCCCGAAGCCCAAACACTGCCAGCACCTGATCCAGCATGGTCCGATGCTGGGCCGACACGCAGACAATGCTCTCGAACTGAGATGCCTTCTGGAGGGCGTGTACCACCGGCGCCATCTTGATCGCCTCCGGGCGGGTCCCGAAGACGCTGAGAACTCGGATCATCGTCCCGCTGCTACCGTCCGCAGCTGCTCGGCCATGGTCTGCAGGGTGACGAACCGGAAGCCGCGCTCGACCACGACAGCGAACACCCGGCGAAGCAGCCGGTCACGAACTCCCTCGTAGCAAGGGTGGCCGTAGAGCACCACGGATTCGTGCTCGTCCAGGTGCTGCTCCAGCTGGTCGATCACCTCCGCCTCGGGTGTTTCCCGGGCGCCGTGGTATTCCAGGAACGGGATGGTACGGGGACCGGAGAGGGTAACCGGGATCGTCCAGTGGCTTACCGGCCGGCCGCCGACCGTGGCCCGTCGCGGAGCGCCGCCGATAGCGTCTCCGTTGTAGAGGAAGCCGAGCCGATCGAGCAGAGCCATGACGCGATCGTCGGAGTAGAAGCCGGGCGACGAGAAGCCGGCCGGCTTGCCGAAGTGGCGGACGAAATGCCCGTAGGAGGTCTCCACATCGGCTTCGAGAACGTGGTCGGGCAGCTGGTGAAAGCGGCGGCTCCAGACCACGTGGTCCATGCCGCCATGCAGCCCCAGCTCGTGGCCCTCGGCCTGGAGGGCCTGAAGCAACGGCACGAAGGACAGACCTACCGGCCGCGCCAGCATGGTCTCCAAGATGAACCGGGGCCAGCCGGCCTTCTTGATCAGGTGCACGGCATCGCGGTCGTCCAGCTTGGCCTTGGTGCGTGCCGTGCCCGGCCCGATCCATTCCAGCAAGTTGGTGGATCGACCCATGTTGACGAAGAAGGTGTTGGGCACGCCGAAATCGCGGCACACCGCCCGGATGCGCGGCAGTCCGTCGGTGGCGCACACCCGGTGGTCAACGTCCCAGCGGAACGCGAACAGCCGCTCGCTCACCGCGCCATCCGGCTGGCGACTTCCCGATAGATCTCCTCGAACTGCTCCGCAGAGCGATCCCAGTCAAACAGCCGAAGCGCGCGCTCCCGGCCGGCTTGCCCCATCCGGCGGCGCCGCTGCGGATCGGCGAGCAGAGAGCCTATGGCCTGCGCCAGGGCTTTGGAGTCACCCCGAGGCACGATCAGTCCGGTGACGCCGTTCTCCACCACCTCAGGGAGTCCACCTGCATCACTCGCAACCACCGCCACCTCACAGCCCATCGCCTCCGCGGCAGGAATGCCGAAGCCTTCTTCCAGCGACGGGATGACCGAGACCGCCGCCGCGCGATAGTACTGAGGCAGCTCAACGTTGGGTACCCAGCCGAGGAAAGTCACGGCAGCGCCGATGCCGAGGTCGGCTGCCAGCCGAGCGAGCTCGGGCCGCTCGAAGCCATCTCCGACCAGCACGACTTGCAGCTCGGGGTACTGCGGCTTGAGCTCGGCGGCTGCCTCGATCAGGAACCGAATGCCCTTCCGGGGAAACAACTGGCGACAGGCAAAGATCATGTGCGGTCCAAAGCGCTGGTCCGCCTTGTTGCCGTTGTCGCTGGGACTGAAGCGGCGGAGGTCGGTACCGTTGAACACCAGCCGGATCTGCTCGGCGGGTGCACCCGCCCGGAGCGCATGCTGCCGGCAGTCCTCGGTTATGGCCGTCAGCGCACCGGCATGCTGCAGGGTCCAGCGCAGCGCCGGTCGCACATACCAGCGGGTTGGGAAGTCGTACCCCTGCTCCGGATTCACGTAGACGTCCCCGCCGTGCATGGTGATGACGCTGGGGACCTTGAGTTTGCGCGCGGCCATTACGGCAGCCGGGCCGGTGGGAATAGCCCAGTGGGCATGGACGACGTCCGCACCATGCTCTGCGGCCTCGTTCATGATGGCTCGATACTGAGCCTCCATGTAGCGCGCCATGACGACGAGGCGGCCTAAGCGCCCCAGCCAGCTGACCCGGCTCTGCGCCACCCGTCCGTAGGTCAGGTCCGGTGGCAGCTCGAGCGGGAACCGGATGACTTTAACCCCATCGAAGCTGTCGAAGCGCGGAAGCGATCGCTGTCCGGGAGTTACAACGGTGACGGAGTGACCCCGGCGCACCAAGTGCCGGTTGATGTCGTGAACGTAAGTGGCCTGGGTATCACTGGCGTGCTGAGGGTACCAGTAGGTGGGACAGATAATACGCAACGGAGACCCCTGCCCCTGGTGCATCCGCGGGGGCTTTTCGGGTGCTGCAACCACCAGTCCCCCTGCCGTCATATTGCGGTCATTTCAGAAGATAGCTAACGGGCTGAAGGCTAGACCAACAGCCCCCAAAGATCAACATTTGTGCCACTTTAGGGGTGTTCTGGTCCATGATTTAGCCGGAATTCAAGCAGACTTGCCGGACCGCTGCAACAGATAGCTGCTGCCTCAGCGCGGCGGATTGGGGATCACTCTGCGGTCAGTCGAGATGGCTCAGCCGCCGATCAGTCCCCGTACTTTCTGCGCCAGATCCTCCTGCGTGAATGGCTTGGCCAGAAATGGAGCCCCCGGCTCGAGCAGGCCGCCCTGGAAGACCTCTGAGGCAAAGCCCGACATGTAGAGTATGGGCTTTCCCGGCCAGCGCTGCTCCACCTGTCTCCCCAGCTCTCGGCCATTCATGCCCGGCATCTTGATGTCGGTGAGCACCAGGTGAATTCCTCCGGCGTGCTGCTCGATGGTGGCGATGGCCTCTCTGCCGTGGGTAGCCTCCAGCGCCTGGTATCCGCTCCAAGTGAGCATCCGGCAAGCGAGGCGACGAACCGCCTCTTCATCATCCACTACCAGGACGGTATAGCCTCCGGGGGGACGCTCGACTCGCGCCGAACTATGACGGGCCGGGCCCTGGGGGACAGTCATGGGGCGAAGGTACCCACCGCCCGCTTGCAGTCGCAAGCTCCGAAGTGACGTCGGACACAACTCCCCAGTGCACGGCCAGCGAGATTGCGCTTTGGCCTCGATTTACGGCAAGGTTTCGAGTGCGGAGAGATGATGTCCTCCTGTAGAGAACTGCTAGATGGGCTGAAACCGCCGGAGCATGTCGTCCAGTTCTACGGCGATGACAGCCGGCTGCTCATCCAGAACGTCGCGCGCTTCTTCTCTGAGGGGCTCAAGCGGGGAGACGGTCTGCTGGTCATCGCCACCCCGGAACACCGGACCTCGCTGACCGGTGCTCTCCGATCCGAGAGCGGCTACTCCCGGGCGGTGCTCGAGGGACGACTGATGTTTCTCGATGCTCAGGCGACTCTGGACCGCTTTCTGGTCGAGGGGAAACTTGATTTGAAGCTGTTGGAGAGTGTCATCGGTGAGAATCTCGGCCGGGTCCGGAGCCGGGCAGTACACACCGGACTGCGCGTATACGGCGAGATGGTGGGCCTTCTGTGGAGGGCGGGAGAGCGGGAGGCCGCGATCCAGTTGGAGCATTTCTGGAACCGTCTGCTGGCGGAGAGCGAGGTCACCCTGTTCTGCTCCTACCCGGTCGACGTGCTGAGCCATGAGTTCGAAAGCGACAAGGTGAACGGGCTGCTCTGCACTCATACCCACCTGCTGCCGTCCGATCCGGCGCTCCAGCATGCGCTGAATCGCGCCATGGACGAGATGTTGGGTCTTCGGCTCCAAGGCTTGCGTCCATTATTCCGAGAGCAGTGGGGAGCTGTTCCACCCACTGAAGCACTCGTGCTCTGGATCCGCAGCAACCTGCGCGACTCTGCCGATCAGATCCTGACCCGGGCCCGTGAACACTATCAGCCGGTGATCGCTTCCCGCTCCTGATCTCTTCAGACCTTGCCCAAGGGTTCGCGCCTGGCGACTTTACCACCTGCTGGAGTGGTGGCCGAGTGGCTGAAGGCACCGGTTTGCTAAACCGGCATAGGGGATAAACCCCTATCGAGGGTTCGAATCCCTCCCGCTCCGTACCGACAGTGAGAGGTGAGAGGTGAGAGGCCTCTCACGTCTCACTTCTTACTTCTTACCATGACGAAACCACGCGTCCGCTTCGCGCCCTCTCCCACCGGCTATCTCCACGTTGGCGGCGCGCGTACCGCGCTCTTCAACTGGCTCTATGCCCGCCACACCGGCGGCACCCACGTGCTGCGCATCGAGGACACCGACCGGGAGCGCAGCACCGAGGAGCATACCCGCGTCATCCTCGATGGGCTGCGCTGGCTGGGGATCGAGTGGGATGAAGGGCCCTTCTTCCAGGGGGCCAACGCCGCCCAGCACCAGTCCGATGCCGAGCGCCTGCTGCGCGAGGGAAAGGCCTACCGCTGCTTCTGCACCAGAGAAGAGCTCGATGCCCAACGGGCCAGGGCCGAGGCTGCCGGCGTGGGATACCGCTACGACCGGCGCTGTCTGAACCTGCCCCAGACCGAAGTCGAGCAGCGGCTGCGGGCCGGCAAGCCTTCGACCATCCGGTTCATCATGGGCGACGAGGAGATCGCCTGGGATGACGCGGTGCACGGACGGATCAGCTTTCAGGGACGGGATCTGGACGACTTCGTGATCCTGCGCAGCGACAATAGCGCCATCTACAACCTGGCCGTCGTCTCGGACGACATCGCCATGAGGATCACCCATGTCATTCGGGGTGATGATCACATCTCCAACACCCCGAAACAGATTGCGCTCTATCGCGCGCTCGGCCACGAGCCTCCGGTATTTGCCCACGTTCCCATGATCCTGGGCCCTGACGGGAAGAAGCTCTCGAAGCGCCACGGGGCCACCGCAGTGGGCGATTACCAGAACGAGGGAATCCTGCCCGCCGCCATGCGGAACTTCCTGGCCCTGTTGGGCTGGTCGCCCGGGGAGGACCGCGAGATCCTGCCGCAGGCTGAGATGATCCGGCTCTTCACTCTGGAAGGAATCCAGAAGAAACCGGCGGTATTCGACACCACCAAGCTCGAGTGGATGAATGGCCAGTACCTATCGATTATGCCGCTAGATGAACTGGTCGAGCCAGTTCGTCGAGAGCTACTGCGAATGAACGTGAAAGAAATGGACGGCGATCTGAAATCTCTGATCGATTCAGTAAAGGCACGTTCTCGAACTATTCTTGATGTGGCAAGACAGGTAGCTGTCCGGCTAAATCCCGGACCTGCGGAGTTCGATGCAAAGGGGAATGCGCTGCTTAGTAAGATGGGGCACAAGCAGTTTGTCCGAAATTTAAGACTGGCCAACTCGGCACTCACCCATCTCAAAGAAACAAACAAATGGGAATCTGATCAGCTCCTATCCGCCCTAACCGAAGTGGCAAAAAGTCATCAGCTAAAGCTCGGCGATGTTATGCAGCCCGTGAGAGTGGCATTGACTGGGTCCACTGTTTCTGAACCCGTCAATGAGCTATTGCGCGTTGTTGGCCCTCACAAGAGCACAGACACCTTGTCTAAGGTGGCCCAACGTTTGGACGCGGGCACGCCTTCATCGTGAGGCAATGGTCGCTTTGGCTAGCCTTGGCAAGCTTGCTAGCGTGCGGAAAGGCACCACCGTCAACGGAGCCTTCACCGAAACCGTCAGCCGAACGCCCCGATACTCTGGCTCTCCCTCCTTCCCCTCTCATCGAGCCTTCCCCCCTCCCTGCGGAACGGGTGTACGCCTCGGTGCGGCTCGCCTTTGTGGGCGACATCAACCTGGGAACCGCCACCCTGCCCGATGGCGTGCCGCCGGACAGTGGCCGGGGCCTGCTGGATCGGGCGCGCCCCAGCCTCAAGGGTGATCTGGTCGTAGGAAACTTCGAGGGCGTGCTGGCCGACAGCGGCACGCCGACCAAGTGTCTGGTACGAGTACCTCCCCCGAAGGGACGGCGGGCTCGAAAGCAACAGCCGGTGGATTCGTTCACCGTCCGGCCCAACTGTTATGCCTTCCGCACTCCGACCATGCTGGCGCCACGATTGGTCGAGGCCGGCTTCACCCACATGAACCTGGCCAACAACCACGCCAACGACCTGGGCCTCGCCGGCCGCGCATCCACGGAGCGGATCCTCGACAGCCTGGGCCTCCGGCTCTACGGGCCCCTGGGCCGGATTGCGGTGGACAGCATCCGGCGAGGGGACAGCGTGACCACGGTGGGGCTGATCGGCTTCACCACCTATCCCTACGCTTACGACCTGTTGGACATCGAGCGGAGCGCCGCGGTCGTGGATTCAATGCGGCCACTAGTCGATCTGCTGATCGTCACCTTCCACGGCGGGTCCGAAGGGGCGAAGGCAGTGCATACCGGCGAGGCTGCCGAGTCGCTGGGTTCGGAGCCCCGCGGCGACCTGCGGCGCTGGGCCCGAGCAGTGATCGACTCCGGGGCTGACGCGGTGATCGGCCACGGTCCCCACGTGCTCCGCGGGATCGAGTTCTATCGTGGCCGGCTGATTGCCTATTCACTAGGCAATTTCCTGACCTACCGCGGATTCAATCTGGCGGGGCCACTCGGCATCACCGGGGTCCTTCAGCTCGAGTTCGCCGGCAATCGAACCCTGAAGCGGGCTCGGTTCATCCCCATGTTCCAGGCTCCGCAACAGGGTCCGCTCTCGGATCCGGACCGGAGAGCGCTCGACCAGATCCGGCAGCTCTCCAGCGAGGACTTCGGACCCACGGGCGCGATTGTCACCCCATCAGGCGAGGTCCGACCTCCCTCACCGCCGCCCGGCACCACCCCGTAGGCGGGAGCCTTGCCTGAGCCGATGGCACTGCCTACTGATTCCCAATGACATCTGAGGAAGCCGACTCCCCCGACGACGACGCGGCTCCGACCCCGGCCGCGATCGCTGCTACCGCCGAGCCGGTGCAGCTCGAGGTAAGTCTCATTCAGGACGATCGGGTTCCGGCCGACATGGTGTGCATGGGCACCTACCGCAACGGCCGTCTGGTGGCGCGCTCGGTCATGTCGCCCGAAGCCTGGGCGCAGATCGAGGAGCACGGATTCTTCGACGATCCTCTGCAAGTGGTGCTGGTCGCCCGGGTGGCACCTCCCGGGCTTCAGTGCCAGCTGTTTGCCATGGTACCCCTGCCCGACGACATCGAAGAGGAGGGCGACGAGCCGGAAGAACCGTGGTCGGCCAGCGTGCCCAGCTCCTCCTACGAGGCGTCAGTCGGCGAGGATGGCGAAGAGGATCTCCGGGTGGCTCCCGTACCACTGGGAAACATCGTGCGGTACCAAAATGACCGGGTGCACCCCGACAGTCTCCCGTTGGAGACGGCCGATGTGCTGAAGCGGATCATCGAGGGGGACGCTTCGGAAGTCGTCGACCGGGCGCTGGCGGATTTGTTGGGACTGGAGGGTGAAAGTGAAGAGGGGGAAAGTGAAAAGTAAAAAGTGAAGAGTGAAAAGTGAAAGCGCCCCGCGCTCCTTCACTCTTCACTCTTCACTCTTCTCACTCTTCATTCGCTTCAAGGAGTCGCCGGCTCCGGCGGCGGCGCCGTCCGCTGATTCCGCTCGAATTCGCGCTCCCGCTCCTTGCGCTCCCGCATCTCCCTGATCATCACCTTGAATTCCTCCATGTTCTGCGCCCGCTGGGCCGCATACATCAAGTCGTTCCGTAGATCCATCAGGTGATTGTAGGCCTTGTTCTGGTCGATGTTCCCGACCGGAATGGGGATCAGCGCCAGGACGGCGGCCGGGATCTTCAGTCCCGCGATATAGATGTTCTTGCTATCGAGGCCGAACTTCTTCCCCGCGATTTGCGTCGTCCAGTCGGGCATACCCTGGTTCTTGGACGCCGGATCGTTGGCGATGGAATCCAGGTACGCCTGCACGATCGCCGTGACGGCGCTATCGACCAGCTCGGCGCGGTTGCGGGTCAGACGCTGGGCCAGCTCCCGCGGCGGTAGCGGCAGCGGACGGACCCACAACCGGCCCTCCGCCAGACCCGGCCCGATCCGGCCGACTGATGGCACGGTGCGGGGACGGGGAGCTTGACCGGTGTCCAGTGCGGCCCGCTCAGGGCGACGTTCCGGGAGGACTGGCACCGTCTTCGGGGCCGGCAGCTCCGGCCGAGCCGCTCGACGGCCCGGCAGCCCGCGCCGACTCTCCGAGGGCCCCCGCGCGCTCCGTTCTCCGGAAGCCTCCGGTGAGTGATAGCGCTGAGGCGCTTCCTCGGCTCCCTCCGAGGGCGGGGTGAGGACGATGAGCTGACGGGGTGGCCGGGGAACGGTCGGAAGCCGGCCACTGACCCAGCCGAACAGCAGCAGGCTGTGTATTGCCAGGCTGACCAGGACGGCAGACCAACGCGGCCCCGGCCGCCGGGGCATGCGGAGATCAAGCGGTGGTCGCAACTGGACCTCGGCGGATCCGTTCGAGCGCCTGACCCAGCCGCTCCGCCGCCGCGCGCAGGCGTTCGGGCCCCACGGTGAGGGCAATCCGGAAGAAGCCTTCCCCGGCGGGCCCAAATGCACTTCCCGGCAACACGACGACACCCATGTCTTCCAGCGCGTGCTTGGCGAATGCCGCGGACTGGGCATGCTGAGGCAAGGGGACCCAGAGATACATGGCGGCCTGCGGAGCCTCCACGCTGAAGCCGGCATCCTGGAGCGCGGTGACCGCGGCATCGCGCCGGCGCTGGAGCTCGGCTCGGATCGGCGCGACGATCTCTTCGCCCTGGTCGAGAGCCGCTGCCCCGGCCTTCTGAACCGCGAGGAAGGGCCCGGTGTCGACATAGGACTTCACCCGGGTGAGGGCCCCGATCAGCTCGGCGCGGCCGGCCGCGAACCCCAGACGCCAGCCGGTCATGGAGTAGCTCTTCGAGAGCGAGAAAAACTCCAGCGCGATGTCCCGGGCTCCCGGCACATCGAAGATGCTGGGCGCCTGGTAGCCGTCGAAGGTAAGGTCGCAATACGCGTTGTCGTACGCGAGCAGAATCCCATGCTGCCGGCACAGAGCGGCGATCCGCTCGAGGTAAGGTTGGGGCGCGATGGCCGCTGTTGGATTATTGGGATAGTTCAGGAACACCAGCCGAGACCGCCGCAGGATGTCGGCGGGAACCTGCTCCAGCTGAAGGAGGAACTGGTTTTCCGGCCTGAGCGGCGCGATGTACGGCTCCGCTCCGGAGAGGAGGGCACCGCCTAGATAAGCCTGATATCCCGGCTCCGGCACAATCACCACGTCGCCCGGATTGACTACGGCCAGCGGCAGATGCGACAGACCTTCCTTCGAGCCGATGAGTGGCAGAATCTCGGTGAACGGATCGAAGCGATGCCCGAAGCGTCGCTCGACCCATCTCGCGGCCGCCTGGCGGAACTCGGGAAGGCCCTGCTGAAAGCCGTACTTGCTGAGCGCGGGGTTGCGGAGACCCGCCGTCATCGTCTCTACGGCCACAGCGGGAGGAGGGGTGTCGTTGTCGCCGGCACCAAGATCGATGACATCGACGCCCGCCTCGATCAGCCGGCGCTTGATGCTGGGGATCTCGGCCAGGGGATAGCCCGGCAGCGCCTGAAGTCGCTGGCTGAACTTGATCATGCGCCGTCCCGTCGAACCGGGTTGGACAGCACACCCACACCTGAGATCTCCACTTCCACCGTATCTCCCTCCTGCAACGGACCGGTTCCGGCCGGGGTGCCGGTGGCGATGAGGTCGCCCGGTTCCAGGGTCATGATCCCACTGAGAAACGACACCAGATCCGGAATAGAGAAGTGCATGTCCGTCGCCTTGGCTCGTTGCCGCTCGACTCCGTTCACTCGCCCGGTCAGCTCGAGGTTCCGCCAGTCCAGCCCGGTGGCGATTCGGGGCCCAACCGGACAAAAGGTGTCGAATCCCTTGGCCCGACCCCACTGCCCGTCCACTTTCTGCAGGTCGCGGCAGGTCACGTCATTGACGCAGACATAGCCGGCGATGGCTCGCTCCGCCGCGATGGGATCCGCGCCCCGAATCCGCCGCGCGATCACCACCCCGATCTCCGCCTCGAACTCCACCCTCTGGGAGACGGTCGGGAGCACAATCGGCTCACCGGGTCCGATCAAGGCGGTGGGCGGCTTGAAGAACAGAATCGGGATCTCGGGAACCTCGTTGCCGAGCTCGCGCGCGTGCGCAACGTAGTTGCGGCCGATTCCAATGATCTTCGACGGTCGCAGCGGCATCATACCGCGGCGTCGGTTCCCTGCCGGGCGAAGAAGTCCTCGCACTTGATCCGAATCTGCGACCAGCTGCCAACGATGCGATCCGCCCGGGGCAGGCCGCTCAGCAGAAGCTGCCCATAGCGCTTCGTTACCACCCGGCTGTCCAGCAGTACCACGATGCCGGTATCCTGCCGGCTCCGAATCAGGCGTCCGAATCCCTGTTTCAGCTTGAGCGCCGCGTGGGGCAACAGGTAGTGCAGGAAACCATCCCTGCCTTCCTCTGCCAGGCGTTCGAGCCGAGCGGCAGTGATGGGCTCGGTCGGTACCTTGAAAGGTAGCTTGTTCAGAATCAGGGCCCGGAGCGCGCGGCCGGGCACATCCACTCCCTCCCAGAACGAATCGGTGCCCAGCAGAATGGCGTTTTCCGCCTCGCGAAAGCGCCGCAGCAATACGTCCCGAGGCGATTCGCCCTGAACCAGAAGCGGCCAGCGAGGGCCTAAACCGGCCCGAAGCTCCTGGGCCGCCCGCCGCAGAGCCGAGTGACTGGTGAACAGCACAAACATGCCGCCGTCCGAGGCATACGCCAGATCACTCACTACCTGCACCACGGCCGCGCCGTGTCCCGGCTCATCTACGCGGGGCTCAGGAAGATCGTTGGGAACTCCAAACACGCATTGGGACGGGTAGTCGAAGGGCGAGGGGAATATCTCCCGGACCCGTACCGGGGAGTCCTCTCCCAGCAGACCCAGCCGGGATTCGAGAAAGTCGAACTCGCCGGCGGCCGCCAGGGTGGCGCTGGTGAGCACGACAGTCTGCAGCCGGTCGAACAGGAGCTCCCGCAGGATCGGAGCGAGATCCAGGGGGACCACGGACAGGGTGACGTTCTGTCCCCGGACACTGTGTTCCATCCAGCGCACCGTCGGGGGACCACCTCCAGCCGGCCGGAGCGAGCGGTTGAGGCCATCGGAGATGGTATCCAAGCGACGCATGACTCCCCGGAGCTCCTGGAGCAGCTGGCCCCGGCGCTCGCTCTCCTCTGCCTGAGACAACCGGTCCGCGATCGTTTCCACCGTCTCCCGCAGAGTACGGAAGGATCCCAGGGTAGCGTCGAGGTCGAAGGCCAGACCCTGACTCCACATGAGGTCCGCAGCAAAGCCGTCGTCCAGGCGCAGCTGGCCTCCGGGGATCTGCTCCAGCCGCTGAAGCAGCTGCAGGAACAGGGCATCGCTGGACCGGCGCGCGTCCACGATGGCGGGTAGCAGCCGCTCTTGCAGCAGGTCCAGGCTGGCCCGGCTCAGCAG
>CBFGTM010000025.1:0-51371 GCA_965652025.1 uncultured Gemmatimonadales bacterium | reverse complement strand
TGGAGGCGAGGGGGATCGAACCCCTGACCTCGTGAATGCCATTCACGCGCTCTCCCAACTGAGCTACGCCCCCGCTTATATTGTCCCGCCCTCGAACCGGCGCCGCGGCAAGCACGGAAACGTATCCGATGCCTGCAGGGGTGTCAACGAGGGCTACACGGCCGCGCTACCGGCCACCGCGTCGATGCGAAGGAAGATTTTGCAGCGATGAGCACCGAGTCGTCCCCCGACCCGAAGCCTGACCTCACGACGGCCGACATCCTCGCGCAATCCGGGCCCCTCAAGCCCCGGCGCACGCGTCGGCGGGCTACCGCCAGGAACCTGGGGGTGTACGACGCCGACCGGGACATCCTGGACCAGTACTTGTTCGAGGTCAGCCAGACCCCGCTGCTTACGCCGCAGCAGGAGATGGCCATTGCCCGCCTGGTGCAGGCGGGTGACACCGAGGCCATGCAGGAGTTGATCAAGCGCAACCTTCGTTTCGTCATTTCGGTGGCCAAGAAATATCAGAATCGGGGACTCGCCCTGAGCGATCTGATCGGCGAGGGCAACCTGGGCCTGCTCACTGCCGCTCGGAAGTTCGATCCCGACCAGGGCGTCAAGTTCATCTCCTATGCCGTCTGGTGGATCCGGCAGTCCATTCTCGCGGCCCTTGCCCGCCACGGCCGCACCGTGCGGGTACCACTGAACCGCACCGCTGACCTGTCGCGGATCACTCGCACCTCGGAAACCCTGCGCCAGGACCTGCGAAGGGAGCCCACCTTCGAAGAGATCGCCCAGAGCACCGGCCTGGCCGTGGACGTCGTTCGCTCGCTCGCCGCCCTCAACACGGCCGAGGTACGGCTCGATGCGCCGCTCGAGACCGAAGGCGACCGCTCCATGATCGACCGCTTCATCGCCGAGGAGCAGGGCGACCCGGAAGAGCAGGCGATGGAACAGTTCCTGACCGAGCAGGTCGATACCGCGCTCCGCTCGCTGGCGCCCCGCGATGCCAAGGTGCTCCGCCTCTATTTCGGGCTCGACGGGGGCCGGGAGCACACGCTGGAGGAGATCGGCGGCATGCTGGGGGTCACCCGCGAACGGGTCCGCCAGTTGCGCGACCGGGCTCTCAAGCGCCTGCGGGAAGGAGAGGTGGGCCGGGCGCTGGCCAGCTTTGCCGCTTAACTTCCCTCCGTGACACCCTCCGCAGTGTCTCGCCCTTCCCTTCGGGAAGGCTTCATTGCACACGTGGGCCGCCGCAGCATCGAGGCAGGGCGCGCCCTCGTCGACGTGGAGACCTGGCTCCCGCTCCTGGCGGCCCAGATGCGGCGGCTGGGTGTGGATTCGGTCCCCATAGCGCTGTTCATCGCGGTCTTTACCGGTATCGTCCTCTCACTCCTCTCCTCCTACATCTTTACCGGCACCGTCCCGCTCTACTTCGTAGGCGCGCTGGTCGGCAAAACGATCATGATGGAGCTGGGGCCGGTGCTCACCGGAATGGCGCTGGCGGGCCGGGTAGGAGCCAGTATTGCGGCCGAGCTGGGAACCATGAAGGTCACCGAGCAGGTGGACGCGCTCGAGACCCTGGCCTACGACCGCTACGCCTATCTGGTAGTCCCCCGCGTGCTCGCCGCAACACTCATGTTTCCGGTGGTGACCGCCTTTGCGATGGCAGTCGGCGTCGCTTCCGGCTGGCTGACCGCCATCAATCTGCTGGATCTCTCCAGCCCCGACTTCTTCAAGGGGCTGAAGTTGTTCTATCAGTTCAAGGACATCTGGTTCGGCCTGGTCAAGAGCGCCAGCTTCGGCGCCGCGGTAGCGCTCATGGGTTGTCTTCGGGGTCTGGCCGCCGAAGGAGGAGCGGAAGGAGTGGGTTACTCCACCACCCGGGCAGTCGTCCTCGGCTGCGAGGCAATCCTGGTCCTGGATGCGTTCTGGGCCTTGGTATTGCTATGATCACCCTGGAGAATCTGACCAAGTCCTTTGGCTCCCGGACAATCCTGAACCGGGTGACGCTCGAGATCCCTGAACGCCAGAATACCGTCATCATCGGCGGGTCCGGCGCCGGCAAGAGCGTCACCCTCAAGCTCATCGTGGGGCTGCTCGAGCCGGATGCCGGGCGGGTGCTGGTTGACGGCGCGGACGTGCAGCAGCTCGACCGCAAGCAGCTGCGGGCCCTGCGGGGCCGAATCGGCTACGTCTTCCAGTTTGCCGCCCTCTTCGACTCCCTTACCGTGGCCGAGAACATCCGGTTGGGGCTGGTCCGGCGAGGCTGCGACGAGGCGCTGATCCGCGAGCGAGTGGGGGAGAGCCTCGCGGTCGTGGATCTGAGCGGCATCGAAGACAAAATGCCCTCCGAGCTCTCCGGTGGCATGCGCAAGCGGGTCGGGATCGCGCGGGCGATCGCCCTCAAGCCCAGCTACATTCTGTATGACGAGCCGACCACCGGACTGGACCCCATCACCTCCTCGGTGATGGATCAACTCATCATGCGGACTCGCGACCTCGGCGTCACCGGGCTCGTGGTCACTCACGACATGCGGAGCGCCTTTACCGTGGGCGACCGTATCGCCTTGCTCCATCAGGGAGAGATCAGACAGTCAGGCACTGTGCAGGAGATACAGACCTCGGATGATCCCATCGTGCGGCAGTTCATTGACGGGCGACCCGGGCCTGCGCTGGTGCGGAGGTCGGTAGGGTGAAGCGTAGCAATGAATTCGCCGTTGGCTTGGCGGTCCTGGCCGCCCTCGCCCTGGTCATCGGCGGGGCCCTCTGGCTGAGCGAGAGCGATGTCAACCAGAAGAAGACGAGCTACACTGCCCGGTTCCGGACGGTTGGGGGTTTGGGTGTGGGGGCACCGGTCACCTTGCGGGGCGTGCGGGTAGGGCGGGTGGAGGCGATCCGACTGGTGGAAAACGAGTGGGTGGAGACTGTGTTCAACATCGACCGGGTGGTGGAGCTTCCCCAGAAGCCGGCGGTGATCTCGGCCTCGGCCAGCCTGTTCGGCGAGTGGTCCGCCAACATCGTTCCTTTCGAGCCGCTGCCGACCGATCCCAACGTGCGAGAGGCCCTCGTGGAATCGGATCGGGCCGGAGGTCTGGCCTGGCCCGGGGCCACTCTGCCGGACATCGGGCAGCTCACGGCCCAGGCCTCTCGAATTGCCGGTGACGTGGCCGACGTGACCCAGCGTATCGGCCAGGCGTTCGACAGCACGGCCCTCATGAACCTGCAGCAGAGCGTGAAAGATCTCGCCGCCGTCGCCAGCCGGCTGGTCAAATTCGCCAATGCCCAGACCGACCGGATCGATCGGGTCAGCGAAAATGTCGTCACCACTGCGGACGCCTTCACCGGAGTCGCCAAGTCGCTCCAGGGGTCCGTGGCCCGGCTGGATTCGGCGACCAGTGACGATCAGCTGAAGGACATCCTCAACAATTCCCGTGGCTCCAGCGCCGACATTCGTGCCGCGGCAGCCGACCTGCGCTCGATCATGGCCGCGGCTCGAAGCAATGAAGCCAGCCTGGTGCGGGTGGTCCGAGCCGCTGACTCACTCATGGGGAGACTCCAGGCAGGCAATGGAACTCTGGGATTGCTGGCCAGCGACTCCGCTCTGTACTACGAAACGACCAAGACAGTGGTGGAGTTCAGGGCGCTGCTCGCCGATATCAAGGCCCATCCCTCGAAGTATCTCAAGATCTCGGTTTTCTGATGAGTAAGCGCCGCGCCGAGCTGGAAGTGAGCGCTGGTGGCATCGTGTTCCGAAGGGTTCCCGACCAGGCTCCCAGGTATCTGCTGATCCGCGACTCCTACAACAACTGGGGATTTCCCAAGGGACATCTCGAGGGGGACGAGTCACCGGCACAAGCGGCCATGCGGGAGACCGCGGAGGAAACCGGACTCGACCATCTGGTGCTGCAGGGCCCCATTCGGGTCATCGACTGGCACTTTCGATTCCGCGGCCGCCACATTCACAAGTACTGTCACTTTTTTCTGTTCGAGAGTTCGGAGGGGGAGGTCTGCCCTCAGGTGGACGAGGGGATCACGGCGTGCCAGTGGCGGCCCCTCAACGAGGCTCTCGAGGTGCTGAGCTACGACAACGCCCGCGGGGTCTTGAAACGCGCCGGGGAAATGGTCCGGACCCTAGTGGCGGTGGGGGCGGGGCGGGGTGGGCGGGGGGGCCGTCCGGCCGTCAGTCGGGCACAACCACTTACCGATCCTGGCTCCGCCGAAACCCCTGGGCTCAGCGGCGAACTCCTCCCCGCTGAACCTGATCTGACCGCCGGACCGCCTGACCATCCGACCACCCAACTGCCCGACCGCCCGACCGCCCGACCGCCCGCCTGACCATGCCCGCGATCGCCGCCCTGCTCGACAGTCGCCCGGCGCTCCTGGCTCTTCGCCGAAGCCTGCCTCGGGGAGTTGCCCGAGTGGTCAGTTGCCGCAGCCCGGCAGGACTGCAGCGGTTGCTACAGCGGCGGCTGGTCGACTCGGTTGTGGTGACCCCCCGGCCCGCACTGATGCCGGAACTCATCCAATTGCGGGCGCGATTGCCCCTGGTCCCCGTCGTTGCCTATGGTGCCTTCCGGCCCGACGACGGCGAGTTGTTGCTGGCCTGCCGGGACGCCATGTCGTTGGTGGCGGTCGAAGGCGTAGACGATTCCGTTGTCGGCGAGCTGGTAAGCCGGTCATCCCTGACCGCCGAGCGGCGCCGGGCACTGGCCGAGGCCCCCCGGGTGCTTCGCCTGACCGAGCCCCTGCAACACGCCGCCTGGGACCTGCTCCTGGGCGAAGTGGAATGGCCCATTCGAACAGGTGCACTATCCCGCCGGCTGCGGATCAGCCGGGAGCATCTCTCCCGGCAGTTCGGCGCGGGCGGTGCCCCCAACCTCAAGCGGGTCATCGATCTCACCAGGGTAGCCTGCGCCGCTCAACTGCTGGCCAATCCGGGCTACTCCATACCCACAGTGGTCCGCCTGCTCAACTACGCCTCGCCCGGCCACCTGGCGAATACCGCCCGGCGTATAGCCAACGTGCCGAGCACGGAGCTGGGTCGGTTGGGACCTCGGGGGGTACTGGCGGCGTTTCTCAGGGGGAACACCCGCAGTCGACGCTGACTCGGCTGGCTTGCTCATCCCCCCATTGTGATTATTTTCACAAGCTAGATTGTAGCCTACCTTCAGCCCTGCTTTCGAGAGCCAATGGCCACTGAATCCATTCTCCGTCCCGGCGAACTGAAAGACATCCTGCTGCGAGAGATCGCCTCCGCCGATCTCACGAGCGAGGATGTCAGCGAAGTAGGTACCGTGCTCGAGGTCCGCGACGGGGTTGCCCGTATCTACGGACTGAAATCGGCGATTGCGAGCGAGATGCTGGAGTTCACCGCGCATGAGACGGGTGAAACTGTCGCTGGCCTGGTCCTCAATCTCGAAGAGGACAACGTGGGCGCCGCGATCATGGGTGACTACCTGAAGCTGAAGGAGGGCGACGAGGTCCGGCGGACCGGAAGGCTGCTCGATGTGCCGGTTGGAGCGGCCATGCTCGGCCGGGTGGTCAACGCGCTGGGCCAGCCGGTCGACGGGCTGGGCCCGATTCAGACGACGGGACATCGTCAGGTCGAGATGGTGGCGCCCGGGATCATCGTGCGGCAACCCGTCAAGGAGCCGCTTCAGACCGGTATCAAGGCCATCGATGCCATGATTCCCATTGGCCGGGGTCAGCGCGAGCTGATCATCGGCGACCGGGGCACCGGCAAGACTGCCATCGCGGTCGACACCATCATCAACCAGAAGGGCACCGGCGTCGTCTGCGTATACGTCGCCATCGGGCAAAAGCGGTCTACTGTCGCGAACGTGGTGGAGAAGCTCAAGGAGTCCGGGGCCATGGACTACAGCATCGTGGTCGTGGCATCCGCGTCCGACCCCGCCCCGCTGCAGTACATCGCCCCGTACGCCGGCTGTGCCATCGCTGAGTACTTCATGTACGAGGAGGGCAAGGCAACCCTCTGCGTATACGACGACCTCTCCAAGCAAGCCGCCGCCTATCGTCAGCTCTCACTCATTCTGCGCCGTCCTCCCGGACGCGAGGCATATCCGGGCGACGTGTTTTATCTCCATAGCCGCTTGCTGGAGCGGGCCGCCAAGATCGCCGACAACCCCGATATCACCCGTCTGGATGCCCGGATCAAGAAGCCCAGCGGCTCCCTCACGGCGCTGCCGATCATCGAGACCCAGGCCGGCGACGTGTCGGCCTACATCCCGACCAACGTCATCTCGATCACCGATGGGCAAATCTTCCTGACCACCGACCTGTTTTATGCCAACGTGCGTCCGGCGGTGGATGCCGGCATCAGCGTGAGCCGGGTCGGGGGAAACGCGCAGATCAAGGCGATGAAGCAGGTGGCGGGACCACTGCGGCTCAGCCTGGCGCAGTATCGGGAGCTCGAGGCCTTTGCCCAGTTCGGCTCCGATCTCGACGCGGCAACCCAGCGCCAGCTCGCCCGCGGCGCCCGTCTGGTCGAGGTGCTCAAGCAGCCGCAATACCGGCCGGTGCCGGTGGAGAAGCAGGTGGTCATCATCTACGCGGTGACCAATGGCTACCTGGACGAGGTGGACGTCCAGCACATCCGGCAGTGGGAGCGGGACTTCCTGGATTACCTGGAGGCGTCACACCCGGCCGTCCTCAAGGATGTCCGCACCAAGAAGGCGCTGGACGACGATCTGACCAACCGGCTCAAGACGGCAATCACCTCGTTCCAGACGATGTTCGTTCCTGAGCATGGCTAAGAGCCGGCAGCTGAAGGGGCGGATCCGCTCGGTCCAGAACACCCGCAAGATCACCAAGACGATGGAGCTGGTGGCCACGTCCAAGCTCAAGCGAGCTCAGGATCGCGTCATCGCCGCCCGGCCCTACGCCGAGGCGCTTCGTGACGTCATTGCGGACCTCTACGCCCCAGACCTGGCCGACGAGTTTCCGTTGCTGCGGCAACCCGCGCCACCAGGTAAGGGTGGACCTCGCCGTGCTGCCGTTATCCTGCTGACCTCGAACCGTGGTCTGGCCGGAGGCTTCAACTCGAATCTGATCAAGGAAGCCCGCCGGCGGATCGAGGTCCTGGAGTCCGAGGGCTATGAGGTCGAGCTCTACGGCGTCGGCAAGAAAGGCATCGGGTTCTTCAGATATCTGGGCCGCAAGCTCGCGCTGGAACGCATGGATGTCGGCGATCGGCCCACCGCGGAGCATGCCGGTGAAATCGTGGCGCCACTGATCGAGTCGTACGCGTCCGGTGAGCTGGCCAGCGTGGACTTGGTTCAGGCCCGGTTCCTCAGCGCCTTGCAGACCCCCCCGACCACCGTTCGGATTCTGCCGGTCGAGGCCGGCACGGCGGCGGGAAAGCGGGGAACCTCGGAAGCAGGAAAGGCAGAGGACTCCAGCCACACGAAGACGGCCAACTATATTCTGGCGCCCAATGCGCCCGCGATCCTGGAGCAGCTGCTGCCGCTCTATGTCCGGAACATGGTCTACCGAGGTCTGGTTGAGACAGCGGCGGCGGAGCACGGGGCCCGGCGCACCGCCATGAAGAATGCCACCGACAATGCCGGGGAGATTCTCGAGCTGCTGAAGCGGACCTACAACCGGCAGCGGCAGGCGCAGATCACTCAGGAGATCGCCGAGATCGTGGGCGGAGCGGCCGCGTTGCAGGGGTAGGCGGGGAAGCGGGAACATCACACTGAATATCGAGAGACACAGGCATGGCCACTGCGATAGCAACGGAGAGAGTCGGTACCGCAAAGACCACCGAGAAGAATATCGGCCGGGTGGTACAGGTCATCGGGCCGGTCCTCGACGTCGAGTTCGAGCCCGAGCATCTTCCCGAGATCTACAATGCCCTGGTGATTGAAGACAGCAGCGGGCCGGTGCCGGTACGCCTCACCGCCGAGGTCCAGCAGCACATCGGGCAGAACCAGGTCCGCGCGGTGGCCATGAGCAGCACCGATGGGGTGACTCGCGGGATGCAGGTCCTCGATACCAACAACCCGATCACCGCTCCGGTGGGCGAGGCCCCGCTGGGCCGCATTCTCAACGTGCTGGGTGAGCCGGTGGACGGGGGCCCTGCGCTCCCCAAGGACACCGAGCGCTGGCCCATCCACCGGGAGACCCCGAAGTTCACCGATCTCGAGCCCAAGACCGAGATCTTCGAGACCGGAATCAAGGTCATCGATCTCATCGCGCCGTTTGTAAAAGGTGGCAAGATCGGGCTGTTCGGCGGCGCCGGTGTGGGCAAGACCGTCGTCATTCAGGAGCTGATCAATAACGTGGCCAAGGGACACGGCGGCCGATCGGTCTTCTGCGGCGTGGGGGAGCGAACCCGCGAAGGCAATGACCTCTACCTCGAGTTCAAAGAGGCGAAGATCCTGGAGAATGTGGCCCTGATCTATGGCCAGATGAACGAACCGCCTGGCGCCCGTCTCCGGGTCGGCCTTACGGGGCTCACGGTGGCCGAATATTTCCGCGACATCCAGGGCCAGGACGTTCTGCTCTTCATCGATAACATCTTCCGCTTCACTCAGGCTGGATCCGAAGTGTCGGCGCTACTCGGCCGAATGCCCAGCGCCGTCGGCTATCAGCCCACCCTGGCGACCGAGATGGGTGATCTGCAGGAGCGGATCACCTCCACCAAGACTGGATCGATTACTTCGGTACAGGCGATCTACGTACCGGCCGACGACCTCACCGATCCGGCTCCGGCCACCGCCTTCGCCCACCTGGACGCGACCGTGGTGCTCTCCCGAGCCATCGCGGAGCTGGGCATCTATCCCGCGGTCGACCCGCTCGACAGCTCGAGCCGGATTCTCGATCCACAGTATGTGGGGCAGCGGCACTACGATGTCGCCATCGGGGTGCAGCGCATTCTCCAGCGTTACAAGGCGCTGCAGGACATCATCGCCATTCTGGGTATGGACGAGCTGAGCGAAGAAGACAAGCTCATCGTGGCCCGGGCGCGACGCATCGCGCGGTTCCTCTCCCAGCCGTTCTTCGTGGCAGAGCAGTTTACTGGATTCCCCGGCAAGTACGTCAAGCTGGACGATACCATCTCCAGCTTCGAGCGAGTGGTGGCCGGTGAATTCGACAGCTTGCCTGAGCAAGCGTTTTATATGCAGGGCGGAATCGATGACGTTGTGGCGCGCGCAAAACAGTTAGCGAGCGGGTGATGCAGGTCACGGTGATCTCCCCTGAGGCCTCTATGTTCGACGGTGAGGCGGATGCAATCGTAGCACCTGCCTTCGATGGGCAGGTCGGCATCCTGCCGAACCACGCACCGTTCATGACACTGCTGGGCGAAGGTACGCTGACGGTTCGCCGGGCAGACGCGGTCAGTCGCTTCTCCATACGTGGCGGATTTCTGCAGGTAGTCGACAACCGGGTGCGTGTGGTTACCGAACACGTTGAAGGAGAATCCAATGCGTCGTAGTCTCTTTGGTGGGCTCTTGGTGGCAACCGTCCTCGCATGGTCCGCGACGGAGTCGGCGGCGCAAGAGACCGGAACGCCGATATTCAAGGCGCCATATCGTGCGTTCACCAGCCATGAGTTTGGCGCTGCGTTCTCGGACCCCGGCGAAGGGGTCGATTACGCTTTAGAGGGGTTCTACAGCTACGGCCGAGGCTCCAACGATTTTGGCCTTCGGGCAGGTTTCGCCGATCCGGCCGATGGTGATATGCGCCTTCTGCTGGGCGGCAACTTCCGTACTCGAGTGATCAACTATAGCGAGAGTTTCCCGCTCGATGGCGCGCTGACTGTTGGAGCCGGGCTCAACATCGGCGATGGCGACGACCTCATCTACTTGCCGGTGGGTCTCACGGTGGGCCGACGGTTCGAGCTCGAGGGGTCGAAAACCACGTTCACTCCGTATGCCCATCCCACACTGGTCCCGGTTATAGGCGCTCAGGGCGGCAGTGATGTCGGCTTTGCACTGGGCCTGGGCGTCGACATGCGGCTGGGCCAGGACTGGTCGGCCCGAGTGAGCGGTGGTCTGGGCGATCTCGAGGGAGTCGGCATCGCCTTGACGTACGTCCGGTAAGATCGCCCCCTTCCTGGTGGGCACGCCCGTCCGCGCAAGCGGACGGGCGTTTTCTTTCGAGCCGCAGCTTTGGTTGACTTCGTTCGAAGGGCGCGAGTACCTTGCGGCGCGCCGCAGCCGGCTCGGCAAGTTGAGCTACTCAGGAGAGACGAGTGTTGACCCTACGCCCGCAACCGGCAATCCGGCTCGCGATTGTGATCCTGGCTCTTGCTGCCGGCGGCCGCCGGGCTGAGGCCCAGGTGCGGGGAATTCCGGTGTACAACAACGGCATCCCCAGCGGAATTGGCATTTACGGCGATGTCGGGTTTCCCGATGAGGAGGCAGGCAAGGGGACGGCCTACGCGGTCAGCGGCCGCGCCGGCTTCGGAGCCTTCGGGGCCACTGCGATACTCTCCACCTTCGACCCCGATGGTGCCGGCGAGAACGATGTCTCGGTCGGCGCTACGCTCAATTACAAGGTTTTCGGCGGCCCACTGACTCCTCTCTCGGTGACGCTGCAGGCCGGAATCGGCTACTCCAAGCCCGATGTGGGACTGCTCCCCGGCGATGAGGACGAGTTGCGCTTCCCGATCGGAGCGGGCTTTGCCCTCATGATTCCGAACCCGGTCCTGGCCATTCAACCCTGGATCGCCCCTCGGGTCGACGTCGTGCGGGTCTCGGGCGGCGGCATCTCTGACACAGAAACCAATCTCGGGCTGGGCGGTGGAGTGGAGCTGAACCTGCTGAATGGCTTCGGAGTGCACGCCGCCTACGACCGGGTGTTTATCGACGGCGGCGATCCCAGCACCTTCGGACTCGGGGCGCACTACGCGTTTCGGATTCCCGGTCTGTGAGTGGACCAGGCCGGCGTTCGTCCGGCGTTCTCCGCGGCTTGCCCATCCTGCTCTCGCTCACCCTCCTCCTCGGCTGCGCTCAGACATTCGATGCCGCCACGCTCGGCGTGCCGGTCACCATGGCAACCGCTGCTGGTCAGCCGGTTCAGGGGACCAGGTTCGAGGTGAATGCCCATGCCCTCTACGCCCTTTGGGGGATAGCTCGAATCAAGGAGCCGTCGCTCCGGAAAGCGCTCGCTGCCCAGCTGGCCGACGCGCGTGGCATCGCCAATCTCCGCATCAAAGTGCGGAGCCGGTGGAGCGACGTCCTGGTCACCGGCCTCACTCTTGGATTGATTGTGCCTCGCGCAGTGACCTACGAGGGTGTCGTCCTGAAATGAGCTCCGCCAGCATGGCTGCGCTACGCTCCGAGGCTCCCAACCCCCGCTCCACCACATTGCGTCCCCGGGCTCCCTGGGCCTGACGGGCGGCCGAGTCGGCAATCCAGTTTTCCCACTGAGGCTGCAGGCTGTTGGCGGCAGCTGCAGAGTGGAGGTGCGGTAGAGCCACGGCGCCATCCGCTTTCAGCAGCAGGCCAGCATCGCGGCTGTTCCGCCACCGAGGCCCGAAAACGACCGGCACGCCCCACGCCGCCGGTTCCAGGACCGAGTGCAGGCCGGCCCGCCCGAAGCCTCCACCCACGAACGCCATGCCTCCCGCGCCGTATAGCGCCGCGAGGACCCCAACCCGGTCCACCAGGATCAGGGCGGCGGGTGATTCCAGCGCGCTCAGTCGCGCCGGCGGGGGAAGCCCCCAGCTGCTGGCTCGGCTTTCCACCTGGGTCAGATGGTCAGGAGTGGGCTCGTGAGGAACCAGAATGAGACGAGCATCCGGATGGCGTTGGCGAACTCCACGGAATGCCTGGAGGACCACCGCTTCATCCGCGGGCCAGGTGGAGCCGGCCACCATCGTGGGAGCTCCGCGCCCCAGGCGTAGTAGGGGA
Organism: uncultured Gemmatimonadales bacterium; assembly: GCA_965652025.1. Classification (GTDB taxonomy): domain Bacteria; phylum Gemmatimonadota; class Gemmatimonadetes; order Gemmatimonadales; family GWC2-71-9; genus CAVVWJ01. The sequence goes on along the minus strand of CBFGTM010000025.1, from coordinate 39,507 downwards.
TCATCCGGACCAACTCCGCCCACTCGATCCCTGACGCTATCGAAACGGGGGTCTCCCAGAACCCGGATTCGGTCGGGCACGACGCCGAGCCGCTCCAGCCGCTGGGCGTCCTCGGGCGAGACCGTTGCCGCGGCGCTGATGACGTGATATCCCGGCTGCAGCAGGCGCCTCACCGGCCAGCGTAATCGGCCGCTGCCAGGACTCACGGTGGCTGCCACCAAAGCCACCAGGGTCCCGCGCGCGGCGGCTCTGGTGGAGAGCTCGGGCCAGACATCCAGCTTCGCGAACACCAGCAGATCGGGGTCGAGCGCCTGAAGCAGGCGTTCAGCGTTTCTGGGCAGATCGTAGGGCAGGTAGTCAGCAGAGTCGGCTGCGATCCTCCGAGCGAACGCTTCAGCGGAGGGGCTGAAATGGGTGTATACGACCTGGCTGTCGGGATGCAGCCGTCGAAACCGGGTCATTACGCTTTGGGCCTGGAGGCCCTCTCCCACCGACGCAGCGTGGAACCAGACCAGCGGACGCTCTCGATTGCGATGCCGGGGGGCCCAGTCCAGGAGCCGAGCTCCGGCCTCCTTGCGGGCCTGGATCCCACGCTGGATCCGAGGATGGAGCCGGCCGGCTGCCGGGGCGAGGGTGGCCCCCGCCGCCAGCGCTGCCCGATAGAGCCAGGAGGTGGAAGGCATGGCCCAATGTTGCGGGAGGTGTTTCCCTTGGGAAGGAGGGTTGCTCCCCTTACCGGAGTCACGCTAGAATTATCCCGTGGTTCCTGTTCCACCTGCAACCGAGGAGGTGATCCATTGTCTACAGAGTCAAGGGTCGCCTGCGGCCGTTAGCACGAGCTGCAAGCTGAGACCCAGGCGACACTATGAACCTGGGGGGGCCGCGTGAGCGGCCCCTTTTTTTAGCCATGTGGCCCAGCTCGTCCGCCGAGCTCCGGCGTTACTGGCGAGCCGTGCGCGCGCCGCGGTACAGCATTGTCTTTGCCTTTCCCCTGCTACTGACCTACGAGGCGCTGGCATTTCTGCTGTCCCGGTTCGACGAGGTGGGGGTCAGGAACGGGGCCGATGTGCTGCTCAAACGGATGTTCGTCGTCTTCGGTGGCCGCTACGGCCTGGCGGTATTCGGAGTGGTGCTGATTGGGTGTGGGGCAGTACTGGTATCGCGGGATGTGCGGCGAGCCGGAGGTATCCAGCCTCGCTGGTTCATCCTGATGGCCCTTGAGTCGGTTACCTACGGGCTCGCCTTCGGATCCGTGGTCGGCTCGCTGACCGGCCTCCTGCTGGCATTGGGCCAGGCTCTGGGAATGAATCTTCCAGCGCAGCTCATGATCTCACTCGGCGCCGGGATCTACGAGGAGCTGCTCTTTCGGGTGCTGCTCGTCTCCGGACTCGCCTTCCTCGGCATGCGCATCTTGCGCTGGTCCCGGACTGCCGCCAATGCAGGTGCTGTTCTGGTTGGCGCCCTGATCTTCTCGGCTTTTCACTATGTCGGCGCTTACGGCGAGCCTTTTGCCCTGGCGTCCTTCACCTTCCGGGCTGTGGCCGGGCTGCTATTCAGCGGGCTTTATGTCCTGCGGGGGTTCGGCATCACGGCGTGGACTCATGCCCTGTACGACGTATTTCTCGCAGTCGGGTAAAAAGTGAATAGTGAAGAGTAAAGCCGCTTTCACCTTTTACTCTTCACCGCGTAAATCGAATCCAAGACCTGCCGAAACACCGCAACCGGCTGAGCTCCCTCTAACAGCCCGCCCTCGATGTAGAACGATGGTGTGCTGGTTGCACCAGCCCGGGCCGCGCCCTCTGCATCCGCCTTGACATTGTTCCTGGTCTCCGGGGACTCGAGGCAGGCCAGCAGGATCTTCTTGGAGAGTCCTGCCGAGTCGGCTAGCGACACAAAGAATGGACCAGCTTCCTTGAGCGGAGCCCAGGCCTCCTGATGCTCGAATAGCAGATCGTGAACTTGCCAGAACCGGTTCTGCTGGCTGGCGCAGAGCGCCAACTCCGCGGCTGCCGATGCGTGCGCGTGAATACTGGTGAGGGGAAAGTTGATGAAGACCCAGCGCACCTTCCCCGGCCGAATGTAGTTCCGCTCCAGCTCGGGAAATGTCTCCCGGGCGAATTGCCGGCAGTAGGGGCATTGAAAGTCCGACATCTCATACACCGTGACCGGCGCCTTTGCCGCTCCCTTGGCTCGCGACTCCAGCGGCGCTGTCGGATTTTGAGCAGCTGCCGGCGCGGCAGTGACGGCGGACAGGAGGGCTATCGACAGGCTGAGGAAGAAGTTTGACTGGGTTCGCATTGTTCTCTCAATAGCGGGGGCGGCGCCGGCCCGTCCGGCTGGATAATAGGACGGTGTCATCGTCGACTGGCACATTCCAGTACCATTCGGAATTTGGATCGCTGGTGTCCCAGGCTTGGGCGTACAACCACCAGCGTCCCGGACGCAAGCTGAAATGGGCCCATCCGGTGTTGTCCGTCGTGTCGGTAGATGCCGGGCGCCCCCGCGCGCTCGACAGCCCCTCGACGATGCTATCCCATCCCTTATAGGTGCTATCTTGCCAATGCCGAACCGCGGCGCGCAGGGTCTCGCTCCGAGTCACGAATTCCGTGCGGGCCTGGTCCAGCGTGCGCCGTGCGCGCTCCGCTCGAGCCTCGGCTCGCTGCAATGAGTCAGCCAGTTGCCGGACCCGGGTTGCAAGCTCGCGGTGATCAGGAGAGCCGGCGGGGATCGCGTTCAAATTTCGCCGGAGTTGATCCAGACTATCCCGAAGCTTCGACGTAGCATAGGAAATGGCGGTATAGGTCGTAAAGGGACCCCGAAATCGGGCAAACAAGCTGTCCAGCGCGGCAGTCGACGGCCGGGGAGTCCGGGCCCGCGCCGCCAAACTGGCGAGCACACTATCGCGGTCGTAGGGCAGGGCGATGACCCCCACGCCCGCAGCCGGTGTCTCGATGGAGTCGACATTGGGAATAGAGATACGGACCGCTACCCGGCGTTCACCCTGGCAGCCGCCGACAGCGAGGACAGTGAGTCCAGCCAGAACGGTGATGTGAAATGGGAGTGAACGGGCCAGCAGCAAGAGACGGTTGGCGCGGGGCACCAGCCAAAGCTACCGCTCTCCTGGTGGTGCTTCAACTGAGCGCGGCCGTGGTGCCCGAGCTCGCAGCCCAGAGCCCGGGCCTCGATACGTTGATTCCGGCGCAGCCCACCGGATACGTAAACGATTATGCCAGGGTGCTCGACCCCGCCTCAGCCCGGAGTATGGAAGATCTGATCACTCGACTCCGGGGCGTCACCGGGGCCGAGATTGCTGTCGTCACCTTGCCGTCCATCGGCAATTACGAGGCAGCGGATGTCGCCCGTGAGATCGGCCGCAGATGGAAAGTGGGGTCCCAGGCAGAGATTGGGGATCCGAGACGCAATGCCGGACTAGTTCTACTGCTGGTGCCTCGCCGGGAAGGCGATCCCAACTCGGGTCACATTCGCATCGAAGTCGGCCAGGGGCTGGAGGGCATCGTCACCGATGCCGCGGCGGGGCAGATTCGGGACCTGATGCGGCCCCATCTTGCCGGAGGAAAGTACGGTGACGGACTTCTGCTGGGAGTGCGGGCACTCTCGAGCCAAATCGCTCGCGCCTACGGATCCTCCGATTCCGCGCTAACTGCTTATCAGCCGCCGGTGGACTCGGAGCAGGGAAGCCCCACCATCGGCAACCTGCTCCCCATCCTGCTCTTCATCCTGTTCATGATGATGATGTCCCGTGCTGGGCGTCGCCGTCGCCGGGGCGGGATATATTGGGGAGGCCCGTGGATCGGGGGAGGCTGGGGCGGTGGAGGAGGGTTCGGGGGTGGTGGTGGCGGGTTCGGTGGTTTCGGAGGAGGTGGTGGCTTCAGCGGCGGTGGTGCCGGGGGACGATTCTGATGCGAGGAACAATCTCGCGGGTGGTGGATCCGTTCTTGACGGAGGCGGACCGGGTCCTGGCACAGGGATACAGTGCCGTGCTCTATGGTTCCGCCGCCCGGGCCGACTTCGTTCCCGGACGCTCTGATATCAACCTCATGCTGGTAGTGGACCAGCTGAACGCGCCGGTCCTGCGTTCCTTGAGTCGCGCGTTCACCGGCTGGCGCAAGGCGACGCCTGAGCCGCCCCTAATCCTCAGCCGCGCCGAGTGGGACCGTGCCAACGACGCATTTCCGATCGAGATTACCGATATGCGTCTCTCCTACCAGGTTCTTCGAGGATCCGACCCCCTGGCGGGTGTTCAGGTAGACCTGGGTGATCTCCGCAAGGCCCTGGAGCGGGAGTTTCGGGGCAAGCTGCTGCGGCTGCGCCAGGGCTACTCGACCTACGCGCCGGAGCCCGCCGCCCTGGGCTCATTGGGCCTCCAGAGTGCCGCTACCATCCTGGTATTGCTCAGGGGAGTTCTCACCGTGGCGGGAAAGCCGGTGCCCACGGACGCCACCGAGTTAGCCGGCGCTGCAGCGGCGCTGGTCGGCTTCGATCCTGAGCATCTGTTGCACGTGGTGCGCCACCGCTCTGACCGCGAATGGCGCTGTGGAGCCGCGGAATTCGAGAACTATATGACTGCAGTCGAGCAGACAGCACAGTTCGTCGACCAACTCAAGCTCGGAGATCAGTGATGCAGCGCTTCCCCCGGATTCATCTGCAGCTGATTGTGGCTGCCCTGCTCGTTGCCGGCTGCGGCTACAACACCATTCAGACACTGGACGAACGGGTGAACCAGGCACAGGGCCAAATTCAGGCCCAGCTGCAGCGGCGGGCGGACCTGATTCCCAATCTGGTCAACACGGTGAAGGGCATAACCAAGCAGGAAGACACGGTGTTCATCTCCATTGCCAACGCCCGGGCCCGGCTCGGCGGGGCCATCCAATCGGGGAACGTCCGGCAGATGGCGGCTGCCGATTCGGTGCTGAGTCAAGGACTGGGACGGCTGCTGGCCATCGCGGAGAATTACCCTCAGCTGCAGTCCAGTCAGAACTTTCGGGATCTGCAGAGTCAGCTGGAGGGCACGGAGAACCGCATCTCCGTAGCTCGGCAGGACTACAACACCGCTGTCGGCCAGTACAACGCGTACATCCGCCGCTTTCCGTACAATCTGACCGCCAAGGTGTTTGGGATGGGGAACCCGCGGGAGTACTATCAGGCTGCGCCGGGATCGGCCGAGGCGCCGAAGGTGAACTTTTAGGGGAGCCGGGAAGCGGGGAGGTTAGGAAGCGAGGAGGAATAAGCAAAAAAACGAGCGGCTATCCAAACCTTCTTGGATGGCCGCTTTCTTTCTTCCCCGCGTCCCCGCTTCCGATCTTCCCCTCCGACTAATCCGTTACAACCCCCTCCGGCAACACGTACTTCAACGGATTTACCGGACGGCCATTCACGTGCACCTCATAATGGAGGTGAGGGCCGGTTGCGAGGCCGGAATTGCCCACCAGGGCAATGCGCTGGCCCCGGGAGACCCGCTGACCCGTCTTTACCAGCAGCTTGGAGGCGTGGGCGAACTTGGTGACGATACCAAAGCCGTGATTGATCTTGATGGTATTGCCGTATCCCGTCTCCCACCCGGCCTGCATGACTGTTCCTGCTGCCGGAGCCTCGATGGGACTTCCCATCGGGGCCGAAACGTCGATGCCCTCATGCGGGCGGGCCATGTGTAAAATGGGGTGGCTGCGCATGGACGAAAACGCGCTGGAAAGCCATCCCTGCGTCGGCATGATCGACGGCGTAGCGGCCAGTCGTGCGCTGTGGAAGGCCAGGCTGTCGGCGGCTTCCTTGAACGAGGAGGCCAGCAGGTTGGCCCGTCGGATCAGGGCGCTCAGATCCACCCGGACCTCCGCCGAGCGACGGGCCATCCCGGTAAGCGTGCTCAGGCTCAGGTCCGAACTCCCCGGCCCCCCGATGCCAGCGGCCTGAACCTGGGGGTCGATGGGTTCGAGATTCGCGAGCACCCGTATGCGGGCGTCTCGCTGCGAGATCGAGCTGATGGTGTCGGCCAGGCTAATCAGGCGACCCTGGAGGTCCCCGATCTCACGGGCCAGTGAGGCGTTTTCCTGTTGGAGTCGAGCGGTGCGGGAAAGATCGGTGGTGTGAGAAATTGTCGCATAGCCTGCCAGCACTGCCAGCAGTACCAGGCCACCAACTGCTGCCACACCTGCGCGCAGCAGGTTGTACGAGACCTCGATGATACGCGAGGGCTCGGACCCGTGGGGCACCAGTACTACGGTCCAGCGCCGTTTTGCCATGACAACCAACCTCGTGACTGACGTTCAAGAATGCGCGAGCAGATCGGCCATCAATCTGACGATCTGCCGACCGCTTGGGGGTGACCGGAGTCACGGCTCCAAAGTCAAGGTGGCTCACGGCGATAGGGATTGTCAAGGGGTTCTTTGGTGTGATAACTCTTTCACTGTCAAATAGTTTCCCAAGTATTTCCGGTAACTGCTAGACGCTGGCAGGTTTGGGAAACAGGACCTCGGTGCGTTGAATTTTCCGACCAGCCGGCGCTGGCTGTTCGGCTGATTGCAGGGAGCTTTGGGCCACCTGTCCCTCCAGCCCCAGCATCTCCCAGAGGTTCTGCGCTTTGGACGGCATGAAAGGACTGGCCAAGACGGCGAGCCGGGCCAATGCGCGAGCCAAAGCCGCGAGTGTCTCCTCCAGTTCCTGATCCTTCCCCGCCTTCGCCAGGGCCCACGGTGCAGTCTGTTGCACAAACAGGTTGGCGGCGCTTACCAGCTCCCAGGCAGCCTCCGCTCCACCCCGCAGGTCGAGCGCATCCATCGCGCGAAGGTATGCCGTCACTGAGGCTTGCCCGGATTGGTCCAGCGGGGTCCCTGCGGTAGCAGACGGTACCACGCCATCCCGGTACTTCATCAGCATCGCCAGGGTTCTCGATGCGAGATTGCCCAGGCCATCGGCGAGATCCGCCGTATACCGTTCGTCGAACCGTTCCCAGCTGAAGTTCCCGTCCGCCTCGAACCCCACCTCCCGGAGCAGGAAGTACCGCAGCGCATCGGGGCCATGGCGGTCGATCGCCTCCTCCAGGGTCACCGCTGTTCCGCTGGTCTTCGACATCTTGGTTCCTTCCCACTGCACATACCCGTGAGCCCACACCGCGCCCGGAAGCTCCAGCCTCGCGCTCAGCAGCATGGCGGGCCAGATCACACAATGGAATCGGGTGATCCCCTTCCCGATGACGTGCAGATCGGCGGGCCAGAGCCGTTCGTACTCCGCCTCGGGAAAGCCGGTGGCCGATAGGTAGTTGATCAGGGCATCGAACCAGACATAGACGGTCTGCTCGGGGTCCCCGGGGAAGGGAATGCCCCAGGGCTGTCGCAGCCGGGAGACGGAGATATCCAGCAGCCCACCCTCGAGCAGCCGCACCACCTCGTTCCGGCGAATGGCCGGCTCTACCCTGAACTCTCCCCGGGTGATCAGTTGGAGCAGTTGGTCCCGGTAGCGGCTCAGCCGGAAAAAATGATTGCGCTCCCGGGTGCGGATCAGCTCCAGGGTCGGATGCTCGATACAGTGGCCGTTGACGATCTGGGTGTCCTGCTTGAACTCCTCGCACCCGGTGCAGTAGAGTCCCTCATACTCTGCCACGTACAGGTCATCCGGGTTGAACTGCTGGATCCGGCGGAGCAGTTCCGCCACCGCGCGAGCGTGACGCGGCTCCGTGGTGCGGATCCAATCGTCGTTGCTGCACTCCAGCCGACGCCAGAACTCCTCGAACCGATTGGCCATGCGGTTGACCCATTCCTGCGGTTGCACGCCGGCTCGGGCCGCTGCCTGAAGGACCGATTGGCTATGCTCGTCCATCCCCATGAGGAAGTGCACCGCATCACCGCGCAGCCTGCGGTAACGTGCAATGGCGTCGGCGCCGACCTTCTCCAGCGCGTGGCCGAGATGCGGGTCGCCGTTGGAATAGTCGATTGCCGTCGTGAGGAAGAACTTTGCCACCAGCGCTCCTGGGCAAAAACGTTGCAACACCAGCCACGCATAAACACAGCACCCGCTCCGCGGGTGACACAGGACTGACGAGTCTCTGCGTCCATCTGCGTCGGGTACCCGCGCGCGGGTGCGTTGCGGCCGCTTCTCTGGAGAGTATAAAGGGTGTCGGTGGGACGCTAGTTGGCGCTGCTGGACTCCGGACCAGCGGAGAGGCCCCGGCGGCCGCGAGGCTCCGCAGTGGGAATTACCTCGCCCAACTGTTCCACTTCGCTCCGAAGCTGGGCCAACGGGATGATGCGGGACCCTTGCTCATCGTGCCGCAGAAAGACCCGCTCCCGGAAGATGTCGACGGCGATCACCTTTTCGGCGCCGACCGCGGTTTTCAGGGTTTTGCCTTCCTTGGGGAAGCGCTTGCGTGCAGTCACATAGAACTCATGCTCGTACTTCAGGCAGCAGAGTAGCCGGCCACATCCGCCGGAGATTTGCGACGGATTTAGGGAAAGATGCTGGTCCTTGGCCAGCCCGAGATTGACCGGGGAGAGCTCCTTGAGCCAGGTAGAGCAGCAGTATTCTCGGCCACACCGGCCCACCCCCGACAGCCGAGCCGCCTCGTCGCGAACTCCGATCTGCCGTAGCTCGATGCGGGTGCGAAAGAGCGATGCCAGGTCGCGCACCAGAGCCCGGAAATCCACCCGCTTGTCGGCCGTGAAGTAGATGGTGAGCTTGTTGCGATCCCACTGCCACTCGGTATCACTCACCTTCATCAGGAGCTCGTGCGCGCGCACCCGCTGGATCACCTTCTGGCGGACGTCTTCCTCGGACAGTCGAATCTGTTGGTGAACCTTGAGGTCATCGGGCGTTGCCCGGCGCACAATCGGCTTGAGCGGAGCCGGCTCTTCGGCCGCCGCGCCGACGGCACAGCTGGTACAACCGCCACATTTCTTGGCCGCCACGTCTCCGACTGCGGTGACCCGGCCCAGGTCCCGACCCCTCTCCACCTCGACGACGACACAGTCGTTGAGCCGAATGGGATCGGCCTCGTACTCCCAAACGAAGTACGCCTTGCGCGTCCCCTTGAATCGAACTTCGACTGTCTGGTTCATCATGCCTCGGTAAACGAACCCATGGCCGCATACTTATCGGCTCGCCGTCGCACCAGTTTGTCCGGCTTGATCTTCCGCAGCTCGGTCAGATGCCGGATCAATGCTTCCCGGAGCGCCTCCCCGGCGGCATCTGGATCGACGTGGGCCCCCCCGACCGGTTCCTTCACGATCTCGTCGATCACCTTGAGCCGCAGGAGGTCTTCGGCCGTGATCTTGAGCGCCTCGGCGGCACGCTCCCGCTGGCTGGCATCCTTCCACAGGATGGCAGCACATCCCTCAGGCGAGATCACGGAGTACACCGAATTCTCCAGCATGAGCACCCGGTCCGCTACCCCCAGTGCGAGCGCGCCGCCGGAGCCACCTTCACCAATAACCACCGCGATGCAGGGTGTCGGCAGAGAGGCCATCTCGAGGATATTGCGCGCCAGGGCCTCGGACTGACCTCGTTCCTCGGCGCCGAGACCGGGGTAGGCTCCGGGTGTGTCGATCAGGGTAATCACGGCCGCGCCGAACTTGGCGGCCAGCTTCATCAGCCGGAGCGCCTTGCGATACCCCTCCGGGTGCGGCATGCCGAAGTTGCGCTTCAGGTTCTCCTTGGTATCGCGACCCTTCTGATGCCCGATCACCATCACCGATACGCCGGCCAACCGGGCCCAGCCTCCCACCACCGCCGGGTCATCCATGTACAGTCGGTCCCCATGCAGCTCGATGAAGTCGGTAAAGATGGTGCTGAGATAATCGAGGCTGTACGGCCGGCGAGGATGGCGGGCGACCATCACCCGCTGCAGTGGAGTCAGGTTGCGATAGATGTCGGCGCGCAGCGACTCGAGCTTGGTAGTGAGACCTTCGAGCTCGCCGTCGATGTCGATCTGGCGTTCGCTGCCGATTCGCTTGAGATCCTCGATCTGCCGCTCCAGCTCCAGGAGCGGCTTCTCGAACTCGAGTGTGTACGCCGACGCCATCCGGGTCAGCCTGCCTTCACGTAATGCACCGACTCGGCGCCCAGTAGGTCCTTGAGCGCGCGCACGAGGTCATCTGCTGCGGCTACCCGGATCCTCTTCGAACGGAGCCGCACCGCCTCACCGTTCCCGTCACTCCACTCGATGTAGATTGGCACCGGCCCCGGATGGGCAGAGCAGATGGCAGCAATCTCCTTGACGGCTGAGGGCTGGGGTGCCGATGGAGCCCGCCAGCGCAGGCTCAAGGCCAATGCACCGGAGGCTTTGAGCTCTTCCAGCGGCCGGGCGCTCTCCACGATGAAGGGCGCCTGATCTTCCCCCCGATCCCGCTCGCTGTACCCGCCCGTCAGCAACAGCGCTGAGTCAGGCAGAATGATCTGGTTGAGCTTGGCCCAGGCCTCGGGGAACACGATGGCCTCGGCCGTCCCATGAAAGTCCTCCAGCACCAGGCGGGCATATTCCTTTCCGGTCTTCTTGGAAATCTGCCGCTTGACCCCGGTCACCACCGCCGCCACGCTGATCTGGTGCTCCCCCCATTCGCCCAGGGTGGCCGTTGTGCGGGTGCCGAAGAGCTCCACCTCTTCCCGAAACCGCTCCAGCGGATGGCCGGAGATGAAGAAGCCGAGGACCTCCTTCTCCTTGGCCAAGCGCTCTGCTTCGGTCCAGGGCGGGAGGTCAATTAAGCCGGAAGCAGCGGAAAAGCCGGAACTAACAGCACGCCCTTCTTCGGCCGAGATTTCACTGGTTCCGCTACTCCCGCTGTCGCCAAACAAGGATCCCTGTCCCGCCTCCCGCTCAGCCTGAATCAGCTGGGCCTCGGCCAGCGCGGGCTCGAGCGCCTCGATCAATTGCCGGCGGTGTCCACCAAGGGAGTCGAGTGCTCCTGCCGCGGCCAGCGATTCGAGCACCCGTTTATTGCAGAGCCGCAGGTCAATGCGTTCTACCAGCTCGTGGACCGACCGATATGGGCCCGCGTCGCGTCCTTCGATGATCGAAGCGATAGCCCCTTCGCCCACGTTGCGTACCGCGCCGAGGCCGAACCGGATGCGGCGCTCGCCCACCACGGTGAACTTGAACCCCGACTCGTTCACATCGGGCGGGAGGATCTCCAGCTCCAGCTCCCGCGCCTCATTGATGTACTGAACCACCTTGTCGGTGTTGCCGATCTCAGAGGACAGCAAGGCCGCCATGAACTCGGCCGGATGATGTGCCTTGAGCCATGCGGTCTGGTAGCTCAGGATCGAGTAAGCCACCGAGTGCGACTTGTTGAATCCATACCGGCCGAAGGTGACGATCTGGCGTCCCAGCTCCTCGATCATTGGGCGGGGGTGCCCGAGGGCGACGGCGCGCTCGACGAACTTGGCGACTTCCCGGTCGGCCAGCTCCTGGTCCTTCTTGCCCACCGCCTTGCGGAGCACATCCGCCTCTGCCAGGCTGAACCCGGCCAGCACGTTCGCAATGCGCATCACCTGTTCCTGATAGGTGATGACGCCGTAGGTCGGCTCTAGGATCTCTTTCAATGAGGGGTGCGGATACGTGACCCGTTCCTGCCCCAGCTTCCGCCGGATGAAAACCGTGTGCATGCCGGCATCCAGCGGGCCGGGACGGAGGAGGGCATTGCTGGCCACCAGATCGTCGAAGCGGTCACACTTCATGGCCCGCAAGGTGTCGGTGGCCAGCGGAGACTCGAACTGGAACACGCCGGCAGTGCGGCCCTGCCGCAGAAGCTCGTAAACCCGGGGATCGTCAAGCGCGAGCTCCTCCATCCGCGGGGCCGCCCCGTGCCGCTCGCCGATCATCTGGACCGCGTCGTGAATCACGGTGAGTGTCTTGAGGCCCAGCATGTCCATCTTGAGCATGCCGACCTTTTCCAGCGCTCCCATCTCGTACTGGGTGATGATGGCCTCATCGCCTTCGCTGCCGGTGCCAGCGCCTTTCGCCGGAGCGGTGCAGACCGGCACGTAGTCGGACAGCGGCCCCGGCGCGATCACCACCCCGGCCGCGTGCACCGACATGTGGCGAGAGATGCCCTCGATCCGTGAGCTCAGATCCACCAACCTCCGGTACACCGGGTTGCCCCGGACCAACTCCCGCAGCTCGTCGATTTTCCTTTCCGCATCCTTGATGTTGAGGCTGTACGCTGGCCCGGAGGGGATCAGCTTGGTAATCCGGTCTGCCTCTCCTGGGGGAATCCGCAGCACCCGGGCGACGTCCTTCACTGCGGCCCGGGCCTTCATTGTGCCGAAGGTGACGATTTGACCCACGCTCGCCCGGCCGTACCGCTCCCGGACGTAGTCGATCACCTCACCCCGCCGCTCGAAGCAGAAGTCCACGTCGATATCCGGCATCGAGACTCGCTCGGGGTTGAGAAATCGCTCGAACAGCAGGTCGAACTTGAGGGGGCAGACGTCGGTGATGCCCAGCGCGTAGGCCACGAGAGAGCCGGCTGCCGAGCCACGGCCGGGACCCACCGGAATCCCACGCTCACGCGCCGCCGCAATGAAATCCTGGACGATGAGGAAATAGCCGGCATAGCCGGCGCGCTCGATGACATCGAGCTCATAGGAGAGTCGTTGCTGCACCGGCTCGGGGAGCGGCGTTCCGTAGCGCCGCTCGGCGCCGCTGGTAGCCAGGTGCCGCAGCAGGTCCTCGTCAGAGGCGTAACCCGCAGGCCGGGGGAAGACCGGCAGGAAGTACCGCTTCTCGAAATCGAACTCGCAGAGCTCCGCCACTCTGGCGGTATTCTCCAGCGTATCGGGATGATCCGGGAAGAGGGCCCGCATCTCGGCTTCCGACTTGACGTACGACTCCTGGCCCAGGAAGCGGAACCGCTTGGGATCGTCCAGGTCGCTGCCGGTTCCGATGGCCAACAGAACGTCATGGGCTTCGGCGTCCTCCCGCCGCAGATAGTGCGCGTCGTTGGTCGCGACTACGCCGATGCCGAGCTCCCGCCCCAGCCGCAGCATACCTTCGGTGACCTGCCGCTCCTCGCCGATGCCGTGCTGCTGGATCTCGAGCCAGAACCCTTCCGGACCAAAGGTTTGGCTGAACCATTCCGCGCTCCGTCGTGCCTCCTCGTACTTGCCCTGGCGGAGGTAGAGGGACACCTCGCCCGAGAGGCATGCGGCCAGGCAGACCAGCCCCCTGGAGTGCTGCCCGAGGACTTCCTTGTCAATCCGGGGCCGCCGGTAGAATCCCTCCACGTATCCGATGGATGTGAGCCGCACCAGATTCTTGTAGCCCTCCTGGTTGCGGGCCAGCAACACCAGGTGGCTATACGGAGCAGGGGCCCATGGTGGCTTTTCCCGGAGAGCCCGGGATCCGAACGCAAGGTACGCCTCGAACCCCAGAATCGGCCGGATGCCCTGGTACCGGGCCTCCTCATAGAAGGCCCAGGCGGCATGCATGTTCCCATGGTCGGTGACTGCCAGACTGTCCATCCCCAGCTTCTTGACGTGCGTGACGAGGTCGGGAATCCGGTTGGCCCCGTCGAGCAGGGAGTATTCGCTGTGGGTATGGAGATGGACAAAGGACATGTAGGCTAATCACCCTCGACGTCAACTCGTGCGGTACGGCGCACGAAAAATCGGCGGAGCCCCGGAGGTCTCTCCGCTGTCCCAGAGAGTGCCGCGCGATCTGCTGAAATAGTGAGCCAGGCCGGTGGAAAGCGTGCGGTCGAACGCGCCCCGTTCTCGGAACACGGAGTGAAAGTACCGGCAGGTCGCGAGATTGTCAAAAGCTGTTGCGGTACCTTATCTTGCTCGCATCCGCGTGGGTTCTTCCGGGTCGGTTCTCCCACTGCTCAGCTCTTGCTGGAGTGATCGTCAGGTGCGATATCCGCGCTTTATTCCTGCTGTGATTGTGGGGCTGGGCCTCTTCGGCTGCGGCGATGGCGGCACCGGCCCCGGAAATGGGTCGGTCGAATGTACCGACGCCAGCACCAAGTCGCTCGCTATCGGCGAGCATCGGGTTCTGGACCCATTCGTCGACGGTGCCTGCGTTCGCTTGCCGGCAGCGGGGGCCGCGGTTACGGAGCACCTCTTTATCCCGTTGGCAACCGCGGGGCAGGAGACCTCGGACGGCGTTTCCGCTCCCTACCTGCTAACCGGTGGGTCCCCTGCAGTCACCGCGTCGGAGCCGGCGACCCCCCTCCTCTCCGCCTTCCGGCGGCGCCAATTACCCCCCCAGACGTTTCACAGCCTGTTGCGAGCGAGAGAGCGAGCCCTGGCCCAGGACCCATCCCGGGTGCTTTTCAGCCAGGCGCAGATTCGGTCCGGACGGGCTGTGCCTCCGGTGGTTGGCGAGCAGCGCTCGTTCGACGTCTGCTCTTCGTCCAGCTGCGACGCGTTCGTGCAGACCACGGCTACCGCCCGATCAGTTGGGCAGCGAGTTGCCATTTTCCTGGACAACGCGGCACCGGCTGGCGGGTACGTCGACGCCGACCTCGACCGGGTCCGGACGCTCTTCGATCAGTACCTCTATCCGATCGATACCGTGGCATTCGGTCGGGAATCCGATGTCGATGGGGACGGGGTCGTGATTGTGCTGCTGACCCAGAAGGTCAATGCCCTGAGCCCCGACTGTAACACCAGCGGCCGGATTATCCTGGGATACTTCTTCGGCGCTGATCTCTTGCCTCGCTCCAGCGCCAATCCGGGCTCTAACGAGGCTGAAGTGTTCTACGGCCTGGTTCCCGATCCCAACAACGCCCAGTGTACCATCTCGAAGGATGAGGCCAATAGCCGGCTCCCGTCTACCTTCATTCACGAGTTTCAGCACATGATCAGTTTCAATCAGCATGTGCTGGTTCGAGGCGGCAGCGCCGAGGATACCTGGCTCAACGAGGGACTTTCCCACTTTGCCGAAGAGCTGGGAGGCCGGCAGATTCCCGATGTGGAGTGTCCCAGCTCGAGCTCCTGCGCCCAGGAATTCTTGGAGGGCGACCTGGTCAACGCATTCCAGTACCTCAGCTCGCCCGAGGAGTTCTTTCTCATCGAGCCCGGCAACTCTACCGGCAAACTGGAGGAGCGAGGAGCCAACTGGCTCTTCGTGCGCTGGCTCAGCGACCACTTTGCCAGCGACAGCATCCTGGGCACCGACCTGACCCGCGCCCTGGTCGCTGCCAATCAGGTTGGAAGCGTCAATGTCTCGGCCCGGTCGGGCGTGGACTTTTCCATCCTGGTGGGCGAGTGGCAGCTCAGCAACTATCTCGATGATCTGCCAGGGTTTTCGGCACCGGGCAGCCGGCTGCGCTATAAGAGCTGGAACTTCCGCGCTGCTGCGGCGCCGAACGGCGGGTTTCCCCTAGTCCCCGACAGCACCGACGGTATCGCGTACCAGCATAGCGGGACCCTGCGGGCCGGGTCGGGTCGGCACGTACGGGTGCTTCAGGAACCCGGCGACCCAGCCGTGGACTTGCGGTTGACGGCGCCGACCCTCACGCCTCTCCCCCGAACCATCGTGCCCCGCATCGCCCTGGTCCGGATTCGTTGAAGCGTATGGTCTTCTTTGCGGTTGTGGCCGTGTTGTTTGCCGGGTACGGAACTGCCTATCTCGCCAGTGACGACGTCCGCTATGTCACCCGGGCTGGCCTGGAGGAGACCCGCATTCTCAAATCCCGCCAGCCGATCTCCCGGCTGGTTCGAGACAGCTCGATCGACCCAGCGGTTCGTGGCTCCCTCAGCCTGGTCCTCGAGTCTCGTGACTTCGCCGCCCGTCTCGGGCTGGAGGCGAAGGAGACCTACACCACATACGCGGATGTCGGGCGGGACACGCTGCTGCTCGTCCTCCAGGCTGCACCCAAGGACTGCATCTGTCCCCACACCTGGAAGTACCCGATTGTTGGTCGCATCCCATACAAGGGGTTTTTCGATACCAGGGCGGCGCGGCGGGAAGCCTCCCGGCTGGCGGACCGGGGCTACGACATCTATCTCCGGCCCTCGTCGGCCTTCTCCACGCTCGGCTGGTTCAACGACCCACTCCTGTCGACCGCGCTTACTCGGGACTCCGTCGAGCTGGCTGCGACAGTCTTTCACGAGATCGCGCATAATACGCTCTATGTGAAGAGTGCCACCCCGTTCAACGAGAGCTTCGCCCAGATGGTAGGCTATCGCTCCGCTCAGGCATTCTTCCAGGAGCGGGGTGACACTCTCAGGGCCCGGCGGGCTGCCGACCGCTGGCACGATGAGATCGTACTGGGCGAGTACTATTCCGAACTGGTGGAACGGCTCCAGGCGCTCTACGACTCGAAGCCGAGCCCGGAACGGCTGGAGGAAGGAAGACGCGAGGCTGCCGCGTGGGCCCGGAGCCAACTGGAGGGCCCGATCGGTCGGCAATTCCGAAGCTTCCGGGTCAGCCGGCTTACGGAGCGTCCGATCAACAACGCCCAGCTCATCGGGGCCACGATCTACCGTACCCGGTTGGACCTCTTCGAGCGCTGGTATCAGCAGCACAATGGCGACGTTCGGAGCAGTGTGGGAGTTCTCAAGTCGCTGGTATCCAATGTCGAAGGAGACACCGCGTTCGCCCGCCTGGAGGGCGCACTGCGGCAAACGACGAGCACAGTCTCGGAGTGACTCATGGATCATCGCTTCGCCACCCGCGAGCAGGAGCGCCTGCTCGCTGAGCTGTCCGGTTTTCTCAGCATCCCCAGCGTCAGTGCCCTCCCTGACCACGCCAAAGACTGCCGGCGAGCAGCCGAATGGCTCACCAGCCACCTACGAAAGCTGGGCTGTCCCACGGTGGACCTGCTCGAAGGACCGGGCCATCCGGTGGTGTGGGCTGAGAGTCCGCCCGTTCCCGGTAAGCCGACGCTTCTGATCTACGGCCACTACGATGTGCAGCCGCCGGATCCGCTGGACGAGTGGGTCTCACCCCCGTTCACTCCCACAGTGCGGGATGGCAAGCTCTACGCCCGCGGCGCCTCGGACGACAAAGGGCAGGTGTTCTGCCTCCTGAAGGCGTACGAGGCGGTGCTCGACGCCCAGGGAAAGCCGCCGCTCAACGTGCATTTCATTTTTGAAGGGGAAGAGGAGTGCGGCGGCAAGGTGATCTACGAGCTGCTCAAGCGGGAGCCCGAACGCACCCGGGCAGATGCCGCCCTGGTATGCGACATGTCATACTACGGGCCTGAAATCCCGGCCGTCTACACCGCTCTGCGCGGGCTCTGCTATGCCGAGATCTCGGTTCGAACTCTACAGCGCGATCTCCACTCAGGGACCTACGGTGGCGTCGCTCCCAACGCCATTGAAACCCTGGCCCGGATCCTCTGTTCCCTCAAGACCGACGAGGGGGAGATTCTGATTCCCGGCTTATACGAGGCCGTAAAGCCGCCCACTCGATCCGAGCTGGAGACCTGGAAGCAGCTACCCTTCGACCGCGAAGCCTTCATTCGGGGTGAGGTCACCGGAAAAGTGCTCACCGGCCTCAGGGACCGGAGCGTGTTCGAGCGGGTATGGGCCCTTCCCACATTCGAAATTCACGGAATACGGGGTGGGTTCGTCGGCGAAGGCGCCAAGACGGTCATCCCGGCTCAGGCCACCGCGAAAGTGAGCTTGCGACTGGTGCCCGGTCAGGAATTCGAGAAGGTGGCCCGGGGATTGGAGCGAGCCGTCGCCCAGGTAGCGCCACCGTGGGCCGAAGTCAGCGTAAATCTGCTCCATGGCGGCGATCCGGTGGAGGTAGACGTCGGTGCACCGGCCTTCGAGGTGTTGGATGAAGCCTTCGAGGAAGTGGTAGGCCGCGGAGCGGTGCAGGTCCGCGCCGGGGGTTCCATTCCCATCGTGCCCGAGTTGGGCCTGGCGGGGGCGCCCGTGATTCTGACCGGTATCGGGTTGCCTGACGACGGGCTCCACTCCCCCAACGAAAAGCTGGATCTGGCCCAGCTCTGGAGTGGGATCGAAATCTTCGGTCGATTCTTCGAGCTGTTTGCGGAAAAGGGTGGGCAGGGCCAGGGGGGTCAAAGCCGCAGAGACCGGAAGGCCGCCGCTCGCTAGAAGCGCTCTTCTTCGTCGGGTGACACTCGCTTCGCGGGCCCCGAGTAGCGGGCCTCGGTCCGGGCATGCAGTTCATCCACCCCGATCAAGGCTCGAACCGAGGCAATAATCCCTGCCACCACGTCATCCGCCCAGTACGGATCGGGCCGATCCCCGGGAGGCAGCCGGCTGGCGCAGCCTTCGAGGTAGCGAATGGCTGTGGTAATCCATTCGGTCTGCGCGGCGGCGACGATGGCCCACGACCCGGTGGAGCGTAACTCCAGCTCTTCCAGCTCCTTCAGATGCAGCTCCACGCCGTCGACTACCGGCTTGGAGCGAAGCCGGTCGGCCACCAGCGTCAGCACAGTCCGGCGCTCGGTCTCCTGAGGCTCGGGCAGGGGAGCCAGGTAGTGGCGCTGGTCGGCTACCATCTCAGCCAGCCGGATGCAGACCGCTCGGATGGGAGGCATCAGTGCTCGAGGGGCCTCCCGGGACCAGCTGTCGGCCGCGCGGAGTATTTCCCTGATCCTCTGATCTGCCAGGGCGTCGGGGGAGGACCGGCGGGTCGAGTCAGCCATGTTAGGGAGAAAAACCGATTGCCCTCTCAAAGGCAACGGGGGTCTGCGGCGCTATCTCGAAGGCTTGCGCTATTCCCTCCACCACCACCTGCCGGCTTTCAGCCCAGAGCGCCGCAGCGTCGGTACGGCCTAACTCCAAGGCGACACTGGTCATGACCACATCGGGAATGCCGCAAGGCACGATCAGGTCGAAGTAGGACAGCTCCGTGTTCACGTTGAGAGCAAAGCCGTGGTAGGTCACCCACTGCTTCACGTGGACGCCGATGCTGGCGATCTTGCGACCCCGGGTCCAGACCCCGGTGAACCCGGGGACGACACCGGCCGGAATCCCCAGAGTGTCGAGTGCCCGGACCAGCGCCGTTTCCAACGTGCGCAGGTACCAATGCAGATCCTCACGGTGCTCCCGGAGATCGAAGATCGGATACCCGACCAGCTGTCCGGGTCCGTGATAGGTGACGTCCCCACCGCGTTCCACTTCATGAAGCTCGATGCCCCTCTGGGACAGTTCGGCCGGAGACAGGGGCAGACTCCCCGGGCGGCTGCCCCGGCCCAGCGTGATCACCGGCTCATGCTCGACCAGGAGCAAGAGGTCGTGGCCGAGCTCCCCGGATAGCCGCTGGCGAGCCAGCTGGCGCTGCAGTTCCCAGACGGGAGCATAGGCTTGCCGACCGAGGTCCCGCACCACGAAACCCTGGCTCATTTGTCGACCCCTATGCCCCCGGCTTGCCGGGCAAGCACGAAGGCCGCAATTGCTGACAGCCCGAGCAGCCCGAGCAGCCCCGTCGCACCCAGGAGCTGGTGGACCGGGATGCAGATCAACATGAGCAGGACGGTGGCGAAGGCGCTGACGATGGATAGCCCGCCCCGGCGGTATAGCGAATCGACCGGGGCGAGCAGTCGCCAGGCTGCGTAGGCTGCGAGCAAAACTCCCAGTAGAGTTCCACCAACCAGCAGATAGAAGGATTGATCGAGATTTCGGGGAGCAGAGCCGTTCCGGAGGGTATCAACCGCAAGCACGGTCGCCGTGATTACCGTGAGCCCCACCAACGCCGCGCATGCGAGCGACGCCGCCACGAAGTGCACTGTGCTCTCACGACCAACTCCCTGATGCGCGGTGCCCCGTCCCTGATTCCCCATCGCTCAGATATGGACGACCCGGCCCATCGAGTCCAGCGCGGCTTCGGCGATGGCTTCGGAGAGCGTGGGATGGGCATGGATCGCGAGGTCGACCTCCTCCACGGTGTACTCGTTTTGCCGGGCTACCGTCAGCTCATGGATCAGCTCGGAGGCATGGCTTCCCACGATGTGGGCCCCGAGGATTTCCCCGTACTTCTTGTCCCGGATGATCTTCACCAGGCCCTCGGTCTCCCCCGCGGTCCGGGCCCGCCCGTTGGCACTGAAGGGGAAGCGGCCGACCTGATAGTCCAGCTTCCGATCCTTGGCTTGCTCCTCGGTCAAGCCGATGCTCGCCACCTCGGGATGGCAGTAGGTCACACTCGGTACATTGTCGTACTTGATCGGTTGCGGATGGTGGCCCGCGAGGCGTTCGGCCACGACCACACCCTCGCGACTCCCCTTGTGGGCCAACATCGGTGGACCGGCTACGTCGCCGATGGCATAGATACCGGCCGCGGTGGTCTCCAGGGTGCTGAGATTCACCTTGATGAACCCGCGGTCGGTGAGCTGGACGCCAGCCTCTTTGAGCCCCAGGTTCTCGGTATTCACCGCCCGCCCGGCCGCCATCAACACCCTCTCCGCCTCGACCGTTTCGGTCTTTCCGCCACTGTCGATCTCGAGTGAGACCTTGTCCTTGCCGACGGTGGCCTTCTTCACCTTCACGCCGGCCAGGACCGTGATGCCACGCTTCTTGTAGCTCTTGGTCAGTACGTCCGATGCCTCGGCATCCTCGATGGGAAGGATCCGAGGCAGGACCTCGATCAACGTGACCCTACTGCCGAAGGCGTTGAAGATGTCGGCGAACTCGCAGCCTACCGCTCCAGCGCCAATGATGGCCAGGGTCGCCGGAGGCTTCTCCAGGAACAGCGCCTCGTCGGAGCTGATGACCGCGTTCTTGTCGATCTCGAGTCCGATCTGGGGAATACCCTTGACCCTCGATCCAGTCGCGATCACGACCGCCTTCTTGGCTTGATACTCGTCCTTGCCCACCCGGACGGTGCGGTTCGGGCCCAGTACTCCGGAGCCCCGGATCACCGTGATCTTGTGCTTCTTCATGAGGAAGTCGACGCCCTTGGAGTTCTGCTCCGAGACCTTGCGTGACCGCCGCATGGCAACGCCGTAGTCGGTCTTGACCGCACCCACTTCGACGCCGAACTCCTTGGCGCTGTGGCCGACGAGATTGGCGACGTATGCGCTCTGAAGAAGGGCCTTGGTGGGAATGCATCCGATGTTGACGCACACGCCGCCCAGCTTGTCGCGTTCGACTACGGCGGTGGCAAGGCCTAGCTGGGCCGCGCGAATGGCGCAAACATAGCCCGCCGGACCTCCCCCCACGATGATGACGTCGTACTGAGTGGCCACGAAACCCTCATTCGTTAGAAAAACGTGAACTGCGAACAGTGAACAGTAAACGGGGTCACAAGGTCGGGAACCCGTTCACTGTTTACCGTTGCCTGTTCACGCTTTACAGAAGAATCGCCAGCGGGTTCTCCAGCATCCCCTTGAGCGTCTGGAGAAATCGTGCCCCGGTGGCTCCATCGATGACCCGGTGGTCGCACGACATCGTGAGCCGCATCCGGCGGCGCACCGCGACCGCGCCGTCCAGACTGACGACCTGGGGAGCAATGCGCCCGACGGCAAGAATGCCGGCCTCCGGCGGATTGATCACCGCAGTGAACTCGTCGATGTCGAGCATGCCAAGATTGGACACCGAGAATGTTCCTCCGGTGTACTCTTCCGGCTTGAGCCTGCGCTCCCGCGCTCGAGTCGCCAGGTCGCGGGCTTCGGTGGCAATCTGGCGCAGCCCCTTCTGATCGGCGTGACGAATCACCGGGGTGATCAGCCCCTCCTCCACCGCCACCGCCATGCTGACGTGCACTTCGTTCCAGTACCGAATGTGGTCGTCCTGCCACCAGGCATTGCACTCCGGATGCTGCCGGAGTGCCATGGCTACAGCCTTGATGACGATGTCGTTAAAGGAGACGTTCAATCCATCCTGCCCCGCCGCCCCGCCGCCCGGCTGTCCTGCTTTTAGCGCTTCCCGCGCCTCCCAGACCCGTTCCATATCTACCTCGGTGGTGAGATAGAACGTCGGAATCGGTCCCAGCGACTGGCTGAGACGCCGGGCGATCGTCTTCCGGATCTGGGTCAGGGGGACGTCGGCGTACGGCTCGGAGGCGGGCACAGAAGGACGCGGGGAAGGCGACGGGACTGCCGTAGCTGGGTGTCCCGCGACAGCCGGAGAAGCGGTCTCGAGGTCCCGAGCCACGATGCGACCCTCGGGGCCGGTCCCGGCCAGCGTGCCAAGGTCCAGCCCCCGCTCGGCGGCGATCCGGCGAGCGAGTGGAGAGGCCTTGATCCGGCCGGTGGCAGGCGCCCGATCCGGAGTCGGGGAGCCAGTGGGCCTTGCCGGAGATGGGGCTGCGGCGCCGGATTCGGTAGCGGCGCGCGCCGGGGGCGCTGGCGGCATGGATGCAGCCTGATCCCGTCCCGGAGCAGGCTGGGTCCCCTGAGTCCCCCCGCCCCCCCCCCCCGGCCGGCCCGGCCCCCGGGGGTGCGGGGCCCCCGCCCCCCGGGGGCCCCGCGCCCGGCCGCCTCCCCCGGCTCCCCGATCACCGCCACCGGTTCGGCAACGGGAACGGTAGCTCCGGCTTCGACAATGTGCTTGAGCAAGGTGCCGCCTGCCCGCGCCACCAGCTCCATCACGGCCTTGTCGGTCTCCACTTCCGCCAGCACGTCGCCGACGGCGACGGTCTCGCCTTCCTGCTTCTTCCATTCGACGAGGCGTCCCTCCTCCATGGTGGGGGAGAGCGCTTCCATGACGACTTTTGTGGCCATGAACTCCTTCGCTAGCTCGTGACTACTCCCGATACAGTACCTGATTCACCGCCGACGTCACCTTCGCCGGATCGGCTTTGGCGGCCCGCTCCAGATGCTTGTTGTAGGGCATCGGAATATCCGCGCCGGTTACCCGCAGGACCGGAGCATCGAGCTCGTCGAAGGCCTTTCGCTGGATGAGGTCCACCACCTGCGCTCCCACACCGGCAAAGGGCCAGCCTTCTTCTATTACCACACACCGATGGGTCTTGGCCACGGAAGCGAGCACCGACTCGGTATCCAGGGGCCGGATGGTTCGCAGATCCAGCACCTCGGCGTTGACTCCGTCGCTTCCCAACTGTTCCGCGGCCTTGAGTGCCACGCTTACGGTCTTGGAGTGGCACACCAGGGTCACGTCCGATCCTTCTCGCTTGATATCCGCTTGCCCGAGGGGAACCACATGCTCTCCTTCGGGGACCTCGCCCTTGGTGTTGTACAGCATTTCGCCCTCGATAAAGATCACCGGATCATCATCGCGAATGGCGCTCTTGAGCAGTCCCTTGGCGTCCGCCGGAGTTGCCGGCATGACCACCTTGAGACCCGGAATGTGAGCGTACCAACTCTCGAAGGCCTGGGAGTGCTGTGCCCCCAGCTGCAGCGCGGCGCCGCCCGGTCCTCGGAAGACCGCCGGTACGCCTACCTGACCGGCGGACATGTAGCGCATCTTGGCGGCCGAGTTGACCAGCTGATCCACGGCGAGAAGAGCGAAGTTCCAGGTCATGAATTCGATGACCGGGCGAAGACCAACCATGGCGGCACCGATTCCCACGCCCGCAAAGCCGAGCTCCGTGATCGGCGTGTCTACTACCCGCATGGGTCCGAACTCGTCCAGCAGTCCGCGGCTCACCTTGTAGGCACCCTGATACACCCCGACTTCCTCTCCCATGAGGAAGACCGAGTCGTCCCGCGCCATCTCCTCGCGGAGCGCCTGATTGAGCGCATCCCGGTAGGTGACAACGGCCATCTATAGGGTTCTCGAAGGTGGGGTCAATTCCTGGCCGTTGTCAGAGTGACGCTCTTTTGCTGCGCTCCGGATGACAGCTTTACTGCGAGTCAGAGTGAGCAGCATACACGTCAGTGTAAAGCGTTTCCGGCTCTGGATCCGGGGCCTCATCGGCGAACTGGTATGCGTCTTCGACCTCCTCCAGGACCTCCTTGTCCAGGGCGCGGACGCCCGCCTCGTCCATGAGTCCGGCCTCGATCAGCCGGCGAGACCAGACTGCGATGGGGTCACGCTTGCGCTGATCTTCCACTTCTTCCCGGGTCCGATAATGCCCGTGGATCGGGTCGGACATCGAATGGCCCATAAAGCGATAGGTTCGAACCTCCAGCAGAGTGGGCAACTTGTCGGTGCGGGCCCGCTGGACCGCCCGATCCATGGCTGCATACATGGTCAGTACTTCCTGACCGTCGACGACCTCGTTGGCCATGTCGTAGGAGCAGGCCCGCTCGGAGATGTCGTAGAGCGCGCTGGCTCGCTCCAACGCGGTTCCCATGCCGTACCGGTTGTTCTCACAGAGATAGATGGCGGGAAGCTTCCACAGCGCTGCCATGTTCAGCGCCTCATGGAAGGCGCCGTTGTTCACCGCGGCCTCCCCGAAATAGCACACTGCCACTTGAGATGTGTTGCGGTACTTGACGGCGAAAGCCATCCCGGTTGCCAGCGGGATATGGGCCCCCACTATGCCGTGTCCGCCCAGGAACCCGAGAGAGGCGTCGAACAGATGCATCGAGCCGCCCTTCCCGCCGGAGCAGCCGGCTGCCTTCCCGAACAGCTCAGCCATCACGGCACGGGCTGAGATGCCGCGGGCGAGTGCATGGCCATGCTCCCGATAGGAGCAGGTGATGTAGTCGTCCGGTCCCAGCGCGGCGAGGCTTCCCACTGCCACTGCTTCCTGCCCGATGTACAGATGGCAGAAGCCGCCGATCTTTCCCAAGCTGTAAGCCTCGCCCGCCTTTTCCTCAAAGCGTCGAATCAGGAGCATCTGCCGGAGCCAGCTGCGATACTCGTCGGCGCGGTTGGGATCGAGCCCTTTCGATTTGGACCGGGGTCGAGCGGCGGTGGATTCAGCCACTGACATGCTCCGATTGGCTGAGCGGAGATCCTTCGCTTCGCTCAGGATGACTGCTGCTGATGGCAGCAGTCACCTGCTCCCAGGCGTGGTAGGAGGAGCGAGTGAGCGGGCTGGATTGCACGTGGGTGAAGCCCAGATCCAGACCGATCTCGCGCAGCTCGTGGAATTCCGCCGGGGTGTAGTAGCGCGCCACCGGCATATGGGCCGGCGATGGACGGAGGTACTGCCCCAGAGTCAGAATGTTCACGTCGCTGCGGCGGAGATCACGCATGCAGGTCAGCACCTCGTCCCATTCCTCACCCATCCCCAGGATGACTCCGGACTTGGTCAGGCCCTGAGGTGACATGCGGCGCGCACTGGCGAGCAGCTCGAGGGCACGGTGGTAGCGTCCGCCCGGACGGGCCAGCCGATAAAGCCGCTCGGCGGTCTCCAGATTGTGATTGAGGATGTCGGGCTCCGCCTCCATCACAATCCGGAGCGCCGGCTGGGAACCCTTGAAGTCGGGGATCAACACCTCGACCGATGTGTCCGGAAGGCGGCGCCGGATCTCTCGAATGCACCCGGCAAAGGCCTCCGCGCCACCGTTCGGCAGATCATCCCGGTCTACCGAAGTAATGACCACATGCTGCAGTCCCATCCGCGCCACTGCCTCGGCGAGCCGCACCGGCTCGAGCGGGTCGAACGCCGTCGGCGTCCCGTGGGACACGGCGCAGTAGGTACAGTTTCGGGTGCAGACGTCGCCCAGGATCATGAACGTCGCCGCCTTGTGCTCCCAGCACTCACCCACGTTGGGGCAGTGGGCCTCCTCGCACACGGTGTGAAGCTGGAGCTCGCGCATCAGAGTCTTTATTTGCGCGTAATTGGGACCGCCGGGAGCCCTGACCTTGAGCCAGCTCGGCTTCCGCTGGGGTAAGGAAGGCAAGCCCTCCTGGCCCGGCGGGCTGGACGGGGTTGTTGTTCGGGTCAACTGGACCAGCGGAACGGCCACTTCAGACTCCTCGCGGTAACGAGCTGCAGCGTGGAAGCTAGCAGGAACGATTGGCCCGGAGCTACCCGCGACACCGCTTCAGCAGCTGATCCGCCGCTGACTGAACTTCGGACGACGCCTTTTCCTCCACCTCGGTCGGTCCTCGCTGAGTGGTGTACTCGGCAAAGGTGCGTGCCCGGACGTCGATGCCAGTGCGGCCGTCGGCCTGAGGCGCTACTTCGACCTCCAGCTTGTCCAGGATCCGGCGGAACTGGACATCGGGCCGGCGGCTCTTGGTGTCGATCTTGGTTCCATTGATCCGGCGCGCATCCACGTCGACGGAGCTCTGCTTGTAGCCCAGCTCCGGCATCGCTCGCCGTACGCAGCTAAAGGTCTCCTCCGGCGAGAGCGAGCTGTGGGCGCTGGCCGGAGCTGCATATTGTTGGGCACAGGCAGAGAGCAGGAGTGTCCCCCCAAAGAACAGGCGGTAGTGCATTGCTGCTCCACGTTGGAGTAGAGGTGGCGGAAATGTAATCCGGTTCGGAGCCCGGAAAGAAACGGCGGCCTTCCCGAGGGAAAGCCGCCGCTTTTCAGCGAAATACCAGTGAGGGTTAGAAGAAGAGCATCAGGCCGAAAGCCGGCGCAAAGGTACTGTTCTTGTCTGTGTCGGCGACCGACTCCTTGGTCCAGGCATAGTTGCCCTCGCCCACGACCTTGAGTGACTTGGTGGCCTGGTAATAAATACCGCCCGAGATCAGGGTGTTCTCGGTCTTGAAATCCGGCTCGCCGTCGGTCGCCTTCAGGAAGCTGGAGCCGTAGCTCCCTGCCAGGGTGACCTTGCTCTCGGACGGGGTGAAGGTGAGTTGGCCGATGAAGCCGTAGGAGTCACGGAGCTCGCCGTCGACTCCGACACCGATCCCGTCAACCGCACCGCAAGGACCACCGCCGCCGCAGGAATTGACTCCGTTGAACTGCAGGGTGGTACCGATGCCCTTGCCAAAGTACCCTGAACCGGTCAATGAGAACGACGACCCGCCGAAGCGAATGCCGCCGCCGGCGCCGGTCGCGGTCTTGGTCTCGTCGAGCGTGGTGTTCTTGGCGTTCTGCACCGTGCCATTGAGCCAGAACAGGAGGTTGCCGCTCTTGTAGGTGCCTTCCGCTTCCAGGCGGGGGATCTGGGTCTCAGTATAGGCCGGCCCCGCGTCGGCATTCAGCGTTGACGGCTGGAAGAGGCCGATGGACAGCTGTCCCGGGCGACCCGCCGGCGTGGAATAGGTCATCTGAGCCACAAAGTTCGGATAGATGTAGCCCCAACCGATGCGGCCCAGCGTGGTCCCGCCGCCATTGATCCCGCCGGTAGCGCCGACGCCGAACAGCGTCTGGTCGGTCAGGATGTTCTGCCGATTGAAGAGGCCGATCTCCCGGCCGGCGAGGATCTGACCCCAGGTGCCGCCGACGGTGAGGTAGACCTGCCTCATGTCGATCTGGGCGCCGAAGCAGTCGTGCGCCTGGCCGCCGCACTGGATCTGCGGGGCGAAGCCGAAGTGCACGCCCAGATCGGTGCTCCCTTCTTTCCCCTTCGCATCGAAGACCGCGAAGGCAGGGAGCAGACCGGTCCTGAGGTTGAACCCCTTCCCGCCTATGCCGACCAGGCCACCGGGAGCTCCCAGTGTTCCTCCCTCCTCATCGGTGGACTCGTAGATGGCGAACGCGTTTACGTTGCCGGAGAATGTGAAGGACCAGCCGTTGCTCATCTGCATCGTCAGCTGTGCCTCGGCGGCGCTCGCCGCCCCCACCGCCAGACCCACACACAACAGCGCGACTCGCTTCATAGGTGCGTCTCCCTCATCATAAGGATGACCGCCAACGACCGCCTAACTTCGGAACGAAAGTCGTACACCAGCAACAGCGCCCGCTCAAGGAATCGAATCGGAAATATGACGACCCAGCGTCGTGTTCACCTCCAGGAATGCGTACCACGTGGGCAGGGGCAGGTGATTCTTCCACCAGTAGTAGTCACTCACCCGACTGGCGTAGACGTTGGAGCCAAACGGAAATCGCAACCGGCCGTTCCGTTTGAGCTCGTCGAGCGCCCGTGTCACCTGGGCCGTGTCCCTCGCGCCGTGAGCCGCCTGGCTCAACGCGGCCCCGGCCAGGAAACCATCCACGTACGCCAGACGCGCGTCGGGACTCATCTGTCGCCAGTCGTTCCCGTCCACAGTCAGCCAGTCGGGACTCAGCTCCTGCCGGCCCCAACCGGTTGCGGTGAAGACTCCGCCGACGACCAACGCGATCCAACACCAACGCATGACTGCCATAGGCCCAATAAGCCGGCCGGCCAGGACCCCAGCAACGGGTTCCCGCCGGCCGTCAGTGAAGAATCACTTCCTGGGCGTGAACGGCTTCGGCAGCCCGAACACGAACACGGCGTCGCCCAGCGGGTAGCTGATCTGGAAGTTGCCACCGCATGCCACCGCGATAAACTGTTCGCCACCGTGCCTGAAAGTCATCGGGGCCGAATTGCAGCCAGCACCGGCGTTGAACTGCCAGAGCAGCTTTCCAGTCTTGGAATTGTAGGCGTTGAAGTTGCCGTTGCCTTCGCCGGTGAACGTGAGGCCGCCGGCGGTGGACAGCGCGCCGCCCATCATCGGCTGCGGCACCTTGTTCTGCCAGGCGATCTTGCCGGTCTTGAGGTCGACCGCGGAGTAGAGGCCGTACTGCTCTTCGCCCGGGATCGCCACGAAGGCGGAGCCGAGCCAGAGCTTACCCTTTTCCCAGGGTGCGGTGTGAGTGATGTAGTTCATCGGCTGGTGGAGCCCGGCGACGTAGGCGTAGCCTTGCGACGGATCCACCGAGATGGGGGACCACTCCGAGCCGCCGTTGGCGCCCGGCAGCATCCGGGTGCCCTTCTCGGTCGGCAGGGCAAACATGTTTTCCTGCGGGGTAAAGTTTTCCGTCTTTCGAATGAGCTTGCCGGTCCCGGCGTCCAGCACGTAAACCCAGGCAGTCTTGCCGGCATGCACGACGACCTTCTTGCCACCCAGGGTGGTCACGACTGGGGGAGAGGTTGCGTCGAGGTCCCACACATCGTGCGGTACTGTCTGGTAGTACCACTTGGTCTTGCCGCTAGTGGCGTCGATGGCCACGATGGCGTCGGTATAGAGATTGTCACCGGGGCGAATGCTGCCATCGAGATCGGGAGAGGGATTGCCGACTGACACGAAAATCGCGTTGAGCTCCTTGTCGTAGGCCGGCGTCGTCCACACGCCGCCGCCCCCGCGCTGCCAGGCATCGGCGTACTTGGCGCTGTCAGCCTTCTCTTTGGCAATATCCCGATGCAGGTCGTGCTCCTCGGCTTTGGGAGCCCAGGTGCCCCACCAGCCGTTCGGTGCTTTCTCGTCGAAAGTCTGATCGCCCTTCGGCGCCGGAATGGAGTACCAGCGCCAGACCTGATCGCCCGAGGCGGCGTTGTAGGCGGTGACGTGGCCCCGGATTCCGTACTCACCACCCGAGACCCCCACGATCACGTTGTCGCCGATGATCAGCGGCGCGTGGGTGATGCTGTAGCCCGCGGCCGGGTCGGCCACTTCCTTGTCCCACAGCACCTTGCCGTCCTTGGCGTTGAGCGCCACCAGATGGGCGTCCAGCGTGCCCATGTAGACGTGAGCCCCGCCATGGATCCCGACCCCGCGGTTGTTGGGTCCACAGCAATAGATGGTGGTGCCGAGCTTGTGCTCGTAACGCCACAGCTCCTTGCGGGTGTTCAGGTCGTAGGCCATCGCTGTGTTGTAGGGCGTGGTCACATACATCACGCCATTGGTCACGATGGGCGTGTTCTCGAAGGAGCCGAGCTTGGCGATCCCGGTCTGGAACACTATGCGCGGGACCAGCTGGGACACGTTTGCGGTGGTGATCGTCTTCAATGGCGAGTACCGCTGGTTCCAGTCATTGCCACCATAGGTGGTCCAATCGCCGGGGGTCTGGGCGGCGAGAGGGCCGGCGATGGCGATGAGCACGGGTGCCACCCACCAACGAGAACTGGTCCGCATGGGTACGCTCCTCAGGGGCTGGGTCGGATGCACGTGGCCGTACCGCCGAGCGGCAGGCCAGGGCCCAGTTTCATTACCGATGGGCCCTGCTCGGTTGCTGACACCAGTGTTGCGATAGCGCGATCATGACTGCGGCAGCGGCGGCGAAAGGATGACTTCCCCGGCGCACGCCGATCAGTTTTCGAGGGTGTAAGTACTGACCGGGTTACAATCTGACTAGGGGAACTGCGGCGTCAAGTCCCGGATGTGCCGTGCTGGAGCAGGTCCAATGTGGAATAAAATTGCAAACTAATGGAGTGCAAGAGTTTGCACTCCAATTCGCGCTCGACGACAGCGGGGGGCACCACCGGCGCTAATTCAGCGAAAGAGGACAGCAGCCTTTTTCAGGGTTTGCCCGACGCCCCAGAGAAGAGGAATCAATACGGCCAGCCAGGCCAGCACGACCTGCCACGTCAGCTGGGAAGCGGGACGGTCGGGCTGAATGTCTACCGAGGGTTCCTGCGGCATAGGGCCTCGCTCCTGAAACTATATCCACCGCCGATGAATTTTATGCAGCCCGCGGTTCATCCTGACTCATGAAGTAGCGCTCGGCCACTGGCCTCACCGCCAGATTACAGATCAAGCCGATGACCAGTAAGCCAGCCAGCACGTACATGGTGACGTTGTACGCCTGGGCATTGGGAACGCCGCGATCGATCTGGTATTCCCGGATGTAGTTCACCAGCACTGGTCCCAGAATACCTGCCGTCGACCAGGCGGTGAGCAGGCGTCCGTGGATTGCGCCGACGTATTGAGTGCCGAATAGGTCCGCCAGATAGGCGGGGATGGTAGCAAAGCCGCCACCGTACATCGTCAGGATGATCCCGAAGATGAGGACGAACAGCGTCACCTGTCCCGCCCGCCCGGTGGATGGAGCCAGGGAATAGAGGAGAATGCCCAGCGCAAAGAAGATGATGTAGGTGCGCTTCCGGCCGATGTAGTCTGAGGCCGATGCCCAAGCTATCCGCCCACCGATGTTGAACAGACTCAGCAGAGCCGCGAACCCGGCTCCGATAGTGGCGAGCTGCGCCTTCTGGCTTTCACTCAAATCCCTGAGCGCTGCCGGGACTCCGATCAGCCGGCCACCAAAGATTTCCTGGATCATGGGGGAAGCGATCCCGATCACCCCAATGCCCGCACTCACATTCATGCAGAGCACCATCCACAGCAACCAGAACTGAGGTGTCCGCCAGGCCTGACTGACGTGCACGTTGCGCGAGGTGATCATGGCGCGCTGCTGCGTCGGCGGGGTCCAACCGGCCGGCTTCCATCCCGGCGGTGGGAGCCGGTAGCCGAACGCGCCGCAGAGCATGGCCACAAAGTAGATCACGCCCATGGTTACGAAGGTCTTGGCCACTCCCACATCGGTCGGGGTGGCGTAGTGCTTCATCAGAATGTCCGCCAGGGGTGCACCGATCAGCGCGCCGCCGCCGAATCCCATGATGGCCATCCCGGTTGCCATTCCCCGTCGGTCGGGAAACCATTTGATCAGGGTGGAGACCGGTGAGATGTATCCCAGGCCCAGGCCGCATCCGCCGATTACGCCTGACCCCAGCCAGAGTAGCCAGATCTGGTGCAGGTAGACACCCAGGGCGGAGATCAGGAATCCGCCGCCCCAGCAGATCGCCGCGACGGTGCCGGCCCGGCGCGGGCCCACCCGCTCGAGCCAGGCACCGAATATGGCGGCAGAGGATCCCAGAAAAACAAAAAAGAGGGTGTACATCCACCCGAGCTCACTGATCTTCCAGTCGCAGGTGCGCGAGGCCAGTAACCCAAAGAAGCCCGTATGGCCACACGGCACTGGCTCGGTGATCCCGATGGCGCGACTCAACGGAAGCCAGAAGACGCTGAATCCATACGCCATGCCGATGGAGAGATGGATGGCGAGTGCGGCCGGCGGTACCAGCCAGCGGTTGAAGTCGGGGCCGGCGATGATTCGCTCTTTCGACAGCAGTCCGGCCATCGCGAGTCTCCTGCAATTAGGTTACTGCTGGGGAGCATGAGACGATGAGGGTACCCAAGGTACCGAGAGCAAGGGGCCAGTGCCAGAGGAACGATGACCCGAATGCACAGACACTTGAAAAGCGTCGCCGCGTTGCTGCGAACATCAGTCCTGGCACTGGGCTGTGCCGGGAGCGGGCAAAGTAACTCAGCAGCAACTCCAGCTGCGGATCCCCCAGCCGCTCCTGCTGCAACTTCGCCGGCAACCTCGGCGGATTCATTGGGCTGGCTGGTCGCCGACAGCGCGACCAAGACCGCCACGCTGACCCTCGAAGTGACCCGTCCAGCCGGTACTCCCTCCGCGCTGATCAACGGATATCGCGCCGGCCAGGCACAAGTGGTCGTCCCACGCGGTTGGACCGTCCGCTGGAACTGGCGCAACGCGGATTCGTCTTCGCCCCATAGCCTGGTGGTGATGGTGCAGCGGGAGAAAATCCCGCTGGAGGGAGGCCGGCCGGCCTTCAGTAACGCGATGACCCGATCGGCCACCGAGGGCCTTGCCCCGGGCCAAACCGATCAGACCACCTTCGAAGCAGACGAGGCCGGATGGTACTGGCTCCTCTGCGGCGTGCCCAGTCATGCTGTCGGAGGAGAGTGGCTCGAGCTGCGGGTGGATCCTGAAGCCCGGATTGCCCGGGTGCAGCTCAAGCCGAAGGGTTAATGTCGAAGCGATCGGGCGCGAACCGACGCAGGTCGTGGGCCGGTTGATCCCCGCTGAGCAACTGGGCCATCAGCAGTCCGGTAAGCCCTGCCAGCAGAATCCCATTTCTCCCATGTCCGGTTGCGTACCACAGTCCCTGCAGCGCCGGGTCAGCTCCAATCACCGGCAGTCCGTCCGGAGTGACCGGGCGGAGTCCAGCCCAGGTCCGCCGCACCTTTGCTCTCACCAGGCCGGGACACAGTGCCATGGTAGCGGAGAAGATGCGGGCCACGCCGTCGCGGGTGACTTGGGGGTCGAAGCCGACGTATTCCATGGTAGAGCCTAGGATGGCTTCGCCTCCCCGGGCCAGGAGATAGGCATCTCTATGGTACACGATGGCCCGCGCCACGTTCGGGGGCCACGGGAGCGCGGCCATCTGCCCTCGAACCGGCTGGACTGGAAGGGTGCGCGGCAGGCCTTCGATCAGGGGCGACCATGCTCCTGCAGCGATCACCACGTCCGGAGCGGAATAGCTGTCCCGCTCCCCGGTCACTCCGGTGACTTTCTCTCCCTGGCGTCGCACCGAGTTAGCTCGGTCGGCCACCGCCACGACCTCCGATCGCTGCGCGTCGGCCAGCAGGGCCCGAACCAGCTGCCCCGGATCGAGGGCCCCATCGTCCGGCGCCCACAGCGCTCCGAGGGCAGGGCCGAGCCAGGGCCAGCGACGGCGCAGGTCAGCCGGTTCCAGCCACTCGGTGCGCAATCCGTGCTCCCGCTGCCAGGCCACCTTCGTTTGAAGCGCCACTGCGTCCTCCGCCTCGGTAGCCACCCGGGCGATGCCCTCGCGCCAGAGACCCACCGCGATGCCGGTGCTTTCCTCGAGAGCAGGCACCAGTCCATCGTAGTGATCTCGCGCCGCAAGGCCGAGCGCCAGGAGAGGATCGGTCCCATCGGCTTCGATCTGGGGTGCCAGCATCCCGGCGGCGGCCCGCCATGCCTGCCCTCGTTCGTCACCCGGCTCGATCAGGGCCACACGGCGACCGCCCCGCCCGATCTCCCGGGCGCAGGCCGTACCGATCGCCCCGCCGCCCACCACTATGACGTCAAACCTTGCCGGCACGGCAATCGGATGAAACTATTTGAAACGTAGGCCGTACTGCGCGATGACCCACTCTCGGAAGGAAGCTGACATGCTGCGGAACCTGATCGGATTCGCCCTCTTTGCCATTGTCGCAGTGTTCGTGCTGAAGCTGCTGTTTGGACTCTTCGGCCTGGTCTTGGGGCTGTTGGGTGCGGTGCTCTGGCTGGCGTTCATGGGCTTTCTGATCTACCTGGTCCTGAAGGTTCTTGCCCCGGAGACGGCCGCGAGAGTCAGGGAGATGATCGCGGGGCATTGAGATTCGAGTCACCAGTGGTCAGTCGCCCGGCCCCGGTAACGCTTAATCGCTGGTGTGACGGGACCGGCGACTGGCGACCGGGGACTGACGACTCTCCTCCATCCGCTCCAACACTCCCCACATCAGCAGCGGCAGCAGAATTTCGTGATGCCCGGTGAAGAGCAAACCGGTGCCCCCGGCCTGGGTGGGGCGCTGGACTACGTTCACCCGAGGCCGGTAGTGGCGCTGCATGTCGAAATCGGCCGCCGTGAAATGAGTGGGGCGCCCACCTCCGGTGTTTCGAGCCACCGTTAAGGCCTTGAGGAAAATCTCCGGCATCAGCACTGCGCTGCCCCAATTCAGCACCACCCCGCCCTGATCCAGATCGGGAATGGATCCGGCCAACCGGCGGAAATCCCGCTGTCCGGTAGCCCCAATCGCCGCCCCGTCGGCAGCGGGATGCTGGTGAATGATCTCGGCCCCGATCGCTGGATGAACCGTGAGGGGGATCTCATGTTGGAGGGCGGCTAGCAGGATCGATGCATCGGCCCCGGGGGCTTGCCGGCGAGAGGCCAGCGCCTGGGCCAGACCCTCGCCCATTCCCTGGCTTCCGCGCGCGGCGGCTATGATGGCCGAGTTCATTTCGGCTCCGGTTTCTTCAGCCATCCCGAAGCTGCCGTCGGCCAGCCCAGTCTCCACGTCCTCACTGGTTCCACCGAAGGCGGCCAGCTCAAAATCGTGGATGGCGGCCGCCCCGTTGAGTGCGATGTGAGTGACGATCCCCCCCTCCAACCATCTCCGAATCAGCGGGCCGAGCCCCACTTTTATGACGTGCCCTCCGAGCAGGAGGATCACGCCACGATGCTTCAGTGCCGCCTGGGAGACGGCTTCGATGATCAACCGGAAATCACGGGCCGCGAGGAGGTTGGGCAAGCTGTCGAGAAACGCGGCCAGGGAACGGTCGTCTCCGGGAGGCGAGGCCAGGATGCCGGGATCAACCTTGTTTCGGCGCGCGGAGACGGGCACCGTCGTCACTCGCGAGAGGTCGGCCTCCCGGTACCGCACCCTCAGTGGCTCATGGCTGATTCGGTTGTCCCGGGGAAAACCATGTTCTTGAGCCGCAGTGTGATGGTGCCGAAGGGGAACTTGGTCCGAATCTGTACCGGCAGGCGCCGGGCGTCATCAGTGAGCCAGATCCGGGTCTCGGACCGCTTGGAGAAGAGGCCCTTGGTGTCGATCGTCGGGTGGAGCACCAGGCACTGCACCTTGCTGCCATCCGGCAGTTCCATCTTCTCGCGCTTCACGACTTCGATGGTGACCGGATTCTTGTCCTTCCGAAAGTACCGGTCGTAGGTGTACTTCTTGCCAACTTCGAGCGGCGTCACCCGAACAAAGTAGAAGAACGCTGCATCATCCAGAGGATCGGCTGGAGTCTCCCGGGTAGCCTCCTTGCCATGCTCGCGATAGAAGCCGGAATCAGGGTAGATCTCGTAGTGCCGCTTGGTTGTCCTCTCGTTCTCCACGAAGTCCTGGACGAAGCGGCGGGAATTGAAGTCTGCAGTTCCGATCCAGGATTCCAAGACGTCATCCAGGGAGTAGAACATGGTCTTGCCCTGGAGCCGAAACCGCAGCCGGAAGCTCTCCACGCCCCGGACCGTATCGATCGAGGCCACCTCCAGCGTCCCCGAGCCGAGCGTCAACATGCCCAGCTTGGCGCTGTAGGACAGCTTCTCTCCCACGGCGAAGGGATAGGAAACCGGTGGGGCCGCGCCAGACGAGGCTTGGAGGGCGAGCGCGACGACGAGACCGAGCGCCGTCATGAGGACGCCACCTCAGGCTGCTGGCTGGCTCTTTCCGTCCCGGTCCCCGGCGAGCGCAGGTGTTCGTACCGAGGCAAATGGCGCAGTCGACTGCGCGAGCGCCAGACCATCACGGCTGCGTCCCAGGAGCCCGTCCGGCTGGCGCGCTGCCGCAAGTCCCGGCGCTCAACAGCGGCGATGGTTTCCACCCGGCGGGCATGGCGAGACGCGCGGTCGTAAAGCTCCGCGTTAGCGGCCCAGCCGTCGGTTGTGAGCAGCGGCGGGGGCCCGCTTCGGAAGGCATTCCGTAAGGTCACCAGCCGGAGAATGGCAAACCCGGAGACCACATCGGACACGCCCGGCACCGTCACGGCACCCCGCAGTAGTACTGGCGCCAGCCGCCGGATCAGTCGTCTGGTTCGGGACGGTTCCCCCTCCAGTCGGGCCTCGGCCACAACTATATCGGCGCCACTTTCGATCCGACGCACCAAGTCCGGGATGAAACTCGGGCTGTGGGCGAAGTCGGCGTGCATAAGCACCGCCGCATCCCGCTTGGGGCGGTCGGTTCGCTCCACCGCCTGCCGGAGCAGGTCTTCGATGCTGGCCGCATACCCCAGCCGCTGCCGATGACGCGTGACCGTCAGAGGAAGCACCCGCGTATAACGCTCCAGCACTTCGGCCGTGGCGTCGCTCGATGCATCGTCCAGAACCAGCAGTTGGTACTCCCGGGGAAACCCGGCGAACACCTGTCGGACTTTCCATAGCAGAAGCCCGATGGTCGGAGCTTCGTTATAACTCGGTATGCAGATGTAAATCATGATCCGTCAATAGAATGAGCGCAGGAACGATAAACCGACAGAACCTGCTCTGCTACGGCGGCGGGCGAGAATCTCCTCAGCTCCTCGTGGCCTCTTCTGGCTAGCTGCTGCCGCAGGTCGACGTCACCGAGGACCCGCCGGACGGCACTGGCCAGCTCGGCTGGCTCGCCGGGTTTCACCATCACTCCGCCTCCTTGGCCCAGGATGTCCGGGATCCCGCCCACCCGGGTGGCAACCACTGGAACCCCCCGTGCCATCGCCGCCAACAGCGAGCTCCCCAGGCCTTCACTGATGGAGCTCAGCACGAACAAATCCGCCCCCGCGAGAGCCCGATGGGGATCCTCGATCGCTCCTAGGAGGTGAACCCGCTCTGCCACCCCGGAGTCCTGGATCTGCTGCTTCAGCGCCTGCCGCAGCGGGCCATCGCCGACAATGATCCAGTGGAGGTCGGGCAATTCCCGGACCAACCGCGCAGCCGCCGAAATCAACGTTAGGTGGTCCTTTTCCGGGGTCAACGCACCCAGGGTCACGGCTAGCTGTCCTGTCCGGGAAATTCCTAAACGTGTCCGTAGATCTACGCCCGTGGAGTCCGCGGCTTGGGGATCGACTGCGGAAGGGATCACGACCAGTCGTTCCGGAGCCAGGCCATCGTGGATGAGTGCGTCCCGAACGGCGGTCGAGATGGCAATAATGCGGCAGGCTCGTTTCCAGAAGAAGCGATGTCGGAGTGGGAAGATGACCCGCCGCGTCACCACGACCGGAGATTCGGTAAGCCAACCGGCGAGACCGGTCAGCGTCAGCGCGTGGGCGTCGTGGGCGTGAAGAAGGGAACCAGGGTGGAGCTGCCGGAGAATCTGCGGAATGACCCTGGGATCGAGCCCGGCACGCCAGGCTGCTGGGATTACCCGGATGCCGGAGCCCGTAAGACGGCGGGCCAGCTCACTCTCCGCCGTCGTGATAACAACCTGGTCCAGTCCTCGCCCGTGCAACTCACGAGTGAGCAGCCAGACCTGCCGCTGCCCGCCGCGCCATTCTCGGCCCGAGGCGACGTGAACGACTGGCGCGATCAGGTCCCCGGAAGCATGACTTCGGATCCGCTCTCACGCGCTACCTCAGCCAGCAGGGTCCGTAGCTCCGACAGACTGAACGGCTTATGGAGGTAGGGACGGTCCAGGGTCTCGAGAAAGGCCAGGGTATCGCCCCGCACCGTATCACCGGTGCTAAAGACGAGGCGGGAGGCCATCTCCGGATTCCTTCGCGCCAGCTCCTCGTAAAACTCCCGGCCGCCAAACCGAGGCATCCGTAAATCTGAGATGATGAGGTCGAATTCCTGCCGGGCAGCCAGCGCCAGCGCTTCCTCGCCGCCGCTCGCTTCGATCGGAATGTGGCCCCAAGCCTCCAGTGTTGCCCGCATGTAATGCAGGATGTGGGGTTCGTCGTCCACCACCAGCACCCGCAATCTCCGGGTGGGGGCTCCCGCACCGACATGAACCGGAGGGGCGGGCGCGCGGGTCGACAGAGGGAGCTGGACCGTGAAGGTGGAGCCGCGGCCCTCCTCGGTGGCCAGCATGATCCGGCCGCCGTGCTCCTTCACGATGCCCTGGCTGATGGAGAGTCCGAGGCCAGTGCCCTCTCCCTCCGCCTTGGTGGTAAAGAACGGCTCGAACACCTGGGTGGCGAGCGCCTCGGACATGCCGGGCCCATCGTCGATCACCTCGATGGCTACTCCGTCGAGCCAGCGGCGCGCCCGAACCAGGATGTTGCCCGGACGTCCGGTCGAAGCGATGGCCTGGGCGGCGTTGTTGATGAGATTGACGAAGACCTGCTGAATCTGGTTCGGATCGATGTCCGGCATTGGCAGGTCAGGCTCGATCTCTACCTGAGCGGTGACCCGCTGCGCCATGAGCTGGTTGCGCAGGAGCACGAAGGTGGCGTCGAGCAGCGGCTTGAGCGCCGTGGGCCGGCGTTGATGATCCTGCTTTCGGGCAAAGCCCAGCAGATTGCGCACGATGCTCGAGGCCCGCTCGGCTTCCTCCCGGACCACACTCAGTGGCTCACGAATGCCGGGGGGGACATTGGGTACTTCCGTCAGGAAATCGGCAAAGCCCACTACTGACGCCAACGGGTTATTCAGGTCATGCGCAATGCCTGCAATCAGCTGCCCGATGGCCGACATCTTCTCCGATTGGATCAGTTGGTCCTGCAACCGCCGGCGCTCGGTCTGGTCGTCGAAGAGCAGGACCACCGCGGATCGATCCGTGCTGCTAATTGGCACAGCAGTAACAGCATAGGTGCGTTCGTTGGTGCGCAGTTCGACCTCCCGGCCCGCTCCTTGCTGATCGAGAGCACGCTGGAGATCGGTGGACCATTCCGGGGGTACGAAAGCCTGCCAGGGGCGGCCGATCAGGCTGGCGGGTGGGGCATTGACCAGATCGGCAAAAGCGCGGTTGGCGCGGCGGATAGCACCGCTGCGATCGACAATGCAGAGCGCCGGCGGAATGGCGTCGACCACTTCCTGCCAGGTCCGCCTTCCGTCATCATGCAGGTCGATCAGCCGGGCGCTCTCGAGGGCGATGCTGGCCTGAGATACCAGCCCCTCGAGCAGAACCAGATCCGCGGAGCGGAAGCGACCTGCCTCACCGCGCACGGCAATGGCCCCGGTTACTCTGTTCTTAGCGACAAAGGGTGCAATCATCCAGCTCCCCGCCGTCAGAGAAGGTGGGGTGAGGCCGGCATCCCGGAGCAACGCCTCCAGGCCATCGTGAATCAGTAGGGCGCCCCGCCGGCTCGCCAGCTCGAGCAGGGGCCGCGGATTGGACCGGCCGGGAGGCCAGTTCAGTACGAAGTCGATGGTCTCGGCTTGCTGGAACAGGGCAACCGCTATCTCGCTGGGCGTCAAGCATTCGCGGACGTGACGCACCAGAAGGTCGATGACCGAGGCGCGGCGAAGAGTGCCCGCCACCTCCTGGCCAAAGGCGGTCAGGCGCCGAACCAGTAGCAGGTCCTCGGGTGACGAGGACCCTTCGGTGCCGGGCGAAAGTCTAGTCGATGGAGAGTTGTTCATGATCCGTGCAAATACGCGGGGCCGCCTGACTGCGGCAGACCTGCAGCTGGT
>CBFGTM010000024.1:0-52177 GCA_965652025.1 uncultured Gemmatimonadales bacterium | reverse complement strand
ACCACGCCGCTTCTTCTCCACCTCCACCCGCAATTGGCCGCAGGCCGCGTTGATATCCAACCCACGGCTTCGACGTACGGCGGCTTCTATCCCTTGACTCCGCAGGCGCTCGGCGAACGCCCTGATGCGCGAAGCGGTCGTTGGGGTCAGGTCCGGCGCACCTCCCGGGTGCAGCGGCAGGATGTTGACCAGCGCTCCGAGTCGGCGAGCCAGGCCACCCAGCCGACCAGCGTCGGCCTCGCTGTCGTTTATCCCCGCGATCATCACATACTCGAAGGTGACCCGCTTGCGGAACGCTTCGGCGGCCTTGAGCACGGCCTCGAGATCATACTTCTTCTCGATCGGCATGATCTTCCGGCGCTGTTCCGAAGTCGGTGCGTGAAGGGAGATGGCCAGCCGGAACTGCTCCGGCCGCTGGGCGAACTCCTTCATACCCGGAAGAATCCCCACCGTGGATACGGTGATATGCCGGGCCCCGATGCCGAGACCCGCGGGATGGTTCAGGATGCTGAGGGCGGTGTCCACCGACGGCCAGTTGAGCAGCGGCTCACCCATCCCCATGAACACGATGTTGGTCGGCTTATCGGCGGCATCGTCGAGCGCGATCTCTCGGACCTGTCCCGCTATCTCGAAGGGCGAAAGGTTGCGTCGGAATCCCATCCGGCCGGTGGCGCAGAAGGTGCAGCCCAGCGCGCACCCAGCTTGAGAGGAAATGCAGAGCGTACGGCGCGCTCCGGACGGAATCAGCACCGACTCGATGGCCTCCCCGTCTGTCAGCCGCCAGAGGTACTTGCGGGTGCCGTCCGATGACTGCTGAATCATGTCGGTAGCGAGGGTAGGGAGGGGGTGTTCCCGGTCCAGGTCCGCTCGGAGGGGAAGGGGCAACTCGGTCGCCTGGGCCCAGCTGCGGATCGGATCCTGCCACAGCCGGCGGTGGATTTGCCGCGCCCGATAGGCCGGAAGGCCCCGCTCGCCGTTCCAGCGCTGTAGCAGCTCCAGTGACTGGGAAGGTGGCAGATCGAGCAGGGTTGGACTGCTGACAGGGCGGGCCGGCATGCTGAAAAATAGCCTCATAGCCCCTGCGCATTACCCCATTTAGCTTTGTTTCATGTCCCTTCGGGCTAGTCCGTGCTCCTGACCGAACTGCTCTCCCCCGACCGCGTTGTAGTCCCTCTTACCGCCCGCGATAAAGCCGGGGTCATCGCCGAACTGACCCGTCACCTGGTGGATCACGCCGGTGGGGGGTTCGATGAGGTGTTGGGCGCCGTGGAGGAGCGCGAGGCGGTCCTGAGTACCGGTATCGGGTTCGGGGTCGCCATACCACATGCCCGCTCCTCAGCGGTTCGGGAGCTGAGTGTGGTCTGCGGGCTGAGCCCCGAGCCGGTCCCCTTCGACTCCATCGACGGAGAGCCGGTCCGGCTCTTCTTCCTCATCGTGGGTCCCGAGTCCTCGGCCGGACAGCACGTCAAGCTGCTGAGCCGGATTGCCCGGCTGGTCCGGCGGGACCATCTCCGGCAGCAGTTGTGTGAAGCCGACAGCCCTCAGGAGTTCTACGCTGCCCTGCTGGACGCCGAGGCCCGGACTTGATGGGTGCCACCGCGCTCAGGACCCACCGGGGAGGTGCGCTTACCCGGGAGCAGCTGGGACAGGAGGTCCGTCTGGGAGGGTGGGTGCACCGGCGCCGCGACCTGGGTGGGCTGGTCTTCGTGGACTTGCGGGACCGGGCCGGCCTGGTCCAGCTGTCGTTCAATCCCGAGTGGACTCCGCCTGAGGTGATGGAGCGAGCGGCGGCGCTCGGGGCCGAGACCGTGGTGCTGGTTACCGGCATCGTCGCCCTCAGGCCGGAGCCGTCGAGGGATCCGCATCTCGTGTCGCGCGAGGTTGAAGTGCACGCCACCGGACTCGAGGTTGTGGGCCCGGCGCAGACTCCCGTCATTCCCGTGGCCCGCAAGGAAAAGGAGGACCTGCCCGCGGAGGAGTTGCGGCT
Source organism: uncultured Gemmatimonadales bacterium (assembly GCA_965652025.1). Classification (GTDB taxonomy): domain Bacteria; phylum Gemmatimonadota; class Gemmatimonadetes; order Gemmatimonadales; family GWC2-71-9; genus CAVVWJ01. The sequence continues at coordinate 50,190 of CBFGTM010000024.1, read as the reverse complement.
GCGCCACCGTGTGCTCGACCTGCGGCGACCCGAGCTGCACCGCAACCTGATCCTGCGTCACCGTCTGATGCAGGCCACCCGCGGGTACTTCGATCAGCACGGCTTTCTGGAGATCGAGACGCCGATCCTCACCAAGCCCACCCCCGAGGGAGCGCGCGATTACCTGGTGCCGAGCCGGGTGCATCCGGGCGAGTTCTTCGCGCTGCCCCAGTCGCCCCAGCTCTACAAGCAGCTACTCATGGTGGCGGGATTGGACCGGTACTTTCAAATCGCGCGTTGCTTTCGCGACGAGGACCTCCGGGCCGATCGCCAGCCGGAGTTCACTCAGATCGACATCGAGGCGTCGTTCATCGGGCTGGAGGACGTCCTCGCGTTTGGAGAGGGATTGGTGCAGACCCTCTGGGCTGAGGGCGGGCATCGCCTGTCCCTGCCGATCCCGCGGATGCGCCACGCCGACGCGCTGGAGAAGTACGGTACCGACAAGCCGGACCTCCGGTTCGGGCTGGAAATCTTGGACGCCACCGCCGCGTTCCGTGAAGCCGACTTTGCCATCACCCGGAAGGCGATCGAAGCCGGCGGGAGGGTCCGTGGCATCCGGGTACCCGGCGGTGGAAACCTGTCGCGGAAGCAGGTGGATGAGATCGAGGCGGCCGCCAAGGCTCTCGGGGCTGCCGGACTGCTTCGGCTCAAGAAGTCGGGTAGTGCCCTGGAGGGCCCTGCCGCCAAGTACCTCTCCTCGGAGGCCGGGGCGGGTTTGGGCCTCACTGACGGGGACCTCCTGCTGCTGGTGGCGGGACCAGATCACATCTCGAGTCCGGCGCTCGATCGGGTCCGCCAGGAGGTGGCTCGCCGGCTCGAGCTCATACCCCCGGGGGAGAACCGGTTCGTCTGGATCATCGACTTTCCCCTGTTCGAGCGGGACCCCAGGACCGGCGCCCTCAACTCGGTGAACCACCCCTTCACGGCACCGCATCCCGAGGATTTGCCCCACCTGGAGACGGCGCCGGAGCGGGTTAGAGCGCTGGCCTACGACATGGTGTTGAACGGTACCGAGCTGGGTGGAGGAAGTCTCCGAATTGCCGATCCTTTCTTACAGCGCCGGATCTTCGCCCTGCTGGGAATTCCCGAGCAGCAGGCGGAACAGCGGTTCGGCTTTCTGCTGGAAGGGTTGAGGGCCGGGGCCCCGCCCCATGGCGGGTTTGCTTTCGGACTCGACCGTATCGTCATGCTGCTGGCTCAGGCCGAGTCTCTGCGCGACGTCATCGCCTTTCCCAAGACCACGGCCCAGCGGGCTCTTTTCGAGGGAGCACCGAGCGGAGTAGATCCGGAAGATCTGCGGAACCTTCACCTGGAGGTACTAGACACTAGCAGTAAGCCGTAGGCGGTTAGCAGGTGGTTCCTGGTCTTAGGTCCTGCTTACCGCTCACCGCACACTGCTTACCTTATGAACATGCCTGACGACATCCAAACCAGAATGTCCGCCGAAGGAGCGGATCCCTTGCTGTTCGCGGGGGTAAACGACAGCAACCTGCAGGAACTTCAGCGAGCCCTCGGCGTTCGCGTCTCCTTCCGCGGCGAAGCAGTGACCCTGTCCGGGACGCCGGATCAAATCGAGCGGGCCGGGCCGGTGGTGCAGGGCCTCCTCGATCTGGCTCGGATGGGTGAGCCGGTTACCCCGGACGACGTCTCTCGCCTGGCGGCTGAAGGCATCACCGGCGAGCTCCCCGCCCAGACATCCGATGGCAAGATCGTATTGCCCGGGTTGCGCCGGGCCATCGTCCCCAAGACTCAGGGCCAGCGGGACTATCTCCAGGCCATCAGCAATCACGACATCGTCGTGGGAATCGGACCGGCGGGTACCGGTAAGACCTACCTGGCGGTGGCGAAGGCGGTGGAGGCGCTGGCCCGCAAACGGGTCAAGCGGATCATCCTGGCGCGGCCGGCGGTAGAGGCGGGTGAGTCCCTCGGCTTCCTTCCCGGGGACCTTCAAGCCAAGGTGGATCCCTACCTCCGGCCGCTCTATGATGCGCTGGAAGACATGATGCCGCACGACCGGGTGCAGCGGGCCCTGGAGACCCGCACGATCGAGATAGCGCCGCTGGCATATATGCGCGGCCGCACTCTGGCCGATGCCTTCATCATCCTCGATGAAGCGCAGAACGCCACCGGGGCCCAGATGAAGATGTTCCTGACCCGGTTGGGCGTGAACAGCAAGACGGTCGTCACCGGCGACAAGACCCAGATCGACCTCCCCCAGCGCGAAGATTCGGGGCTGCTCGAGGTGGAGCGGATTCTCCCCGGCATCGAAGGCATAGCGTTCTCCTATCTGCACGAGTCCGATGTGGTTCGGCATCGGCTGGTTCGGGAGATCATCAAGGCGTACGCGGAGGATCAGAGCGGCTGATGGCCCGACGTTCGAGTGCGCGGGTGTGGGAAAGCATGGGTGGAGCATCGTTCCGGGAACGGGCGCGCTACCACTTGGCCCGCTGGGCGCCGCTGATCGGGGTCGCGTTCCTGACCTATCTCGCGTTTCCGCCCCATGTCGGGATCGGCACGCCGGTGACCCCGGTGGGGCAGATCTCCAAACGCGCCGTGGTGGCGCCCTTCGCCTACGAAGTTCGGAAGACGCCGGAAGAAATCGCGCGTGAGGGCGAGTCCCGCGCCCTGACCGCCCAGCCGGTGTACCGCTTCAGTCCTACGGCTTACGACTCCTCACTCGCAGCAGCGCGCGGCTTCTTCGCCGACATGGCGCAGGCTGCCGAGGCCGGCGGCCAGGACTCAGTCGCCAGCGTCATCGCCTCGCGAGTCCGGCTGGGCTCCGAAGAAACCCGCTTTCTCACCGATTCGACCAACCGGCGACAGATCCAGGAGCTCTTCACCCACTTCCTGGCCGAGGCACTCTCCCGGGGGGTCGCGGACGCCGGCGTCATCCGCGGGGAGGTGAGCCCGGTAGTGGCCCTCCGGCGGGGCGAAACCGAGCGCATCGTTCCCCGTGACTCGATCCTCACCTTTGCCGACTTGATGGAGCAGGCCGAAGCCGCCGGGATCAACCTGCCGACTGCGGCGGGGCAGCGCACTCTGCGGCGGCTGGTCGGCGCCTTCTACCACCCAACCATCGTACTGGACCCGCTGATCACCGTAGCTCGGCGACAGCAGCTCCGCGGCAGCGTCGACCCGATCAAGTACTCGGTACGCACCGGAGAGCGGATCGTGCGCGCCGGCGAGCCGATCAGCGAAGAAGCCCACGCCAAGTTGGTCTCCCTCTTGGAGGAGCATCGTCGCCGGGGCACCGGTGGCCTGGCCGTGCGGAGTGCCGCCGGCGCGCTCTTGTTCAACGCCCTGGTTCTGAGCGGGTTCTGGCTGCTGATCATGGTCTACCGTCGAGAGAGCTACGCCCACCTGCGCGAGATGATCTTTCTGGGATCGCTCTTCGCGGTCGTGGTGCTGCTCACGGCAGCGCTCTCCAGCTTCTTCCCCGGTCGCCCGGAGATGGTGCCGATTCCGTTTGTCGCCATTCTAATGACGATGCTGTACAACGGCTGGGTGGGGGTGTTCGCGGCCGTCACTCTGGCGATCCTGCTCGACGGCCAATGGGCGCTGCGGGAGAGCTATGTGCTCTTCTTCGGGGTGGTCACCGGTGTGGCCGGCGCGGTCGGAATCCGGGTAGTCCGGCGCCGCAGGCATCTCTACCTCACTATCGGTGTCGTGGCCGGGGCCGGGATTCTCGCCACTATTGCCGTGGGACTGGTGCAGGGCTGGTCCACCAACACCATCATCGGGAGCTGTCTGCTCGACCTGGTCATTGCCCTGGCCAGCGCCGCGCTCGCGATGATTACGATGCCGATGGCGGAATCGATCACCCGGATCACGACCGATCTTACCTTGCTCGAGCTGTCCGATCTCGGGCGACCGCTGCTTCGCCGGCTGGCGCTCGAGGCTCCCGGCACCTGGGCCCACAGCCTGGCCATGGCGAGTCTCTGCGAGTCGGCCTGCAACATGATCCGCGCGAATGGACTGCTCGCCCGGGTGGGGTGTTACTACCACGACATCGGAAAGCTGGCCAACCCCGGACACTTCATGGAGAATCAGGGCGGGGCTCCCAACCCGCACGATCAGTTGAGCCCCCGGGAATCCGCCCGTATCATCCGCAGTCATGTGATCGATGGATTGGCCCTGGCCGAAGCCGCAGCTCTACCTGAGGTGGTTAAAGCCTTTATTCCAGAACATCATGGGACAAGCTACATCACCTACTTTCTGAGCCGAGCGCGAGGGGCTGACCCGGATGGAAGAGTGGATCCAACGGAGTTTCGCTACCCCGGTCCCCGACCTCAGTCGGCCGAGACCGCAGTAGCGATGCTGGCCGATTCGGCGGAGGCGGCAGTGCGGGTGCTGAACAATCCGACGCCCGAAGCCGTGCGCAACGCCATCGAGCACCTCGTGCAGCAAAAGATGGGATCGGGACAGTTGGACGATGCACCGTTGACTCTGCGGGACCTCGACCGGATCAAGCGCGAGTTCGCCCGGGTCATGTCCGGCACCTATCACAAGCGGATCGGATACCCTCGGCCGAGCGGCAGCGTCACGCCGGAATTTCAGCCCGCCGAGCGTGAGTGAAGTGCTGGTGAGCGGTCGGCAGCTGCCGTTGTCACGCGCGCTGGTCGGTCGCATCGTGCGCCAGGTGCTTCGCTCGGAGCACCGTGAAGCCGTCGTGTCGGTCACCTTCCTCGGTCGCGATGCCATGCGGCGGCTCAATCGGGAGCACAAGGGACACGATGACCCCACCGACGTCCTCACCTTCGCGCTCACCGATCCGACTGGCGGCATTCTGGGCGACATCTACATCTGCGCCTGGGTGGCTCGGCGCGAAGCCAGGGCAAGGGGCATTCCCCTGCGGCAGGAGCTGATCCGACTGATCGTGCACGGCACCCTCCACGCTGTTGGGCGGGATCACCCAGAAGGGCCAGCCCGTACCCGCTCGGCGATGTGGCGGCGGCAGGAGCGTTACGTGGAGGCCCTGGCGTGATCGCCATCCTGCAGCAGTTCATCGCGCCGCTCATGGCCATGGTGCTCACGCTGTGGGCTGCCTGGCTGGCGCTCGCAGCTGAATCAGATGCCGAGCTCCCCCGATCGCTGAGCGGACAGCTGGGGCAGGAAGGAACTGCCGGCACGGTTTCCCGGCACCTGCATATCGCCCACCTGGCGCTGCTCATGCTGGCCGGTGCCGCCGCCGGTGGGGCCGTGGCCTGGTGGGCCTGGTCACCCGCGCTCGGCCTGGTGCGGCTCTTTCTTGCGGTTCTCTTGGTGTGGGTGCTTGGCGACCTGGTACCGCGGTTGCTCGCCGCGGTGGCGCCCGAGCTCACGGTGCCGGCCCGGCGCGCGGCCATCGCCACGCTGGTGCCCTTCCGCCCATTGCTCCGCCTGGCCACCTGGGCCGACGAGCGAGCCCGAGCGCGCGCGCCCACCCGAAGCAGCCGGCAGTCCGGAGCGGCGCAGCGCGACATGCTCCTGGGCGTCTTCTCCTTGGCGGACACTGCGGTGGCGGAGGTGATGACCCCCCGTATCGACATCGTGGCGGTGGATACCGCGACCGACCGGGAAGAGGTGGTGAAGACCCTCCGCAGCTCGGAGCACGCGCGGATCCTGGTCTACGATGGCAATCCCGATGCGGTGGTCGGCGTGCTCTACGCGAAGGACATCCTGGCGGTCGGCCCCGAGGACCCGCGATCCTGGCACGAACTGATCCGTCCGGCTGTCTTCGTGCCCGAGGGTAAGACTCTCGATCGCCAGGTGCGCGACTTCCAGCGCGGTCCCAGCCACATCGCCGTTGTGGTGGACGAGTTCGGGGGAACCGCCGGGATCGTTACCCTGGAGGACATCCTGGAGCAGATAGTAGGTGAGATCCAGGACGAGTACGACACCGACGAAGTGGCACCGATCCAGGTGGTGAAGGATGACCACTGGCGGGTCGAGGGCGGCGTGGCCCTCTCGGAGCTGGAGTCGGCCATGGGGCACAGCTTCGATCGCGACGATGTGAGCACCGTCGGCGGCCTAGTGCTGGCCGAATTCGGCCGGGTGCCCCGTTCGGGTGAGTCAATCGACGTGAGTGGATACCGGCTGGTGGTGGAGCACGTGGTTCGCCGCCGGGTCAAACGCATCGGCGTGTATCGCACCCCGGTTGAGGCCTCGATGGCGGAGCGGGCCGAGCGATGATCTGGATCGCCATTTTCTTTGGCGTCGTGCTCACCGTGTTCGGTGCCACGGCCGGCGCGGCTCTTATCACCGTGAGCCGGGCCGAGCTGACTCGAGCGGTAGGACGGCGCCTGCGGGGCGGCACGGCTTCGCTCGCGGGGCTGGCCCAGATCGACAACTATCTCACCGCCGCTTCCGCCACCACCTCGCTCGGCGTGCTCCTGCTCGGCGCCTCGGTACCGGGTCTGCTGGCGGGCACGAGCGCGCCCCGATCACTGGTGGCATTCGTCCTCCTCGCGGTTCCGTTGGTGCTGTTCGCTGCCTACCTCGTCCCCCGCTGGCTTACCCAACCGCGGGCGGAGAGTGTAGCGGGAAGGGTGACGCCGGTTCTCCGACCCTGGTCCAAGGTCCTCGGGCTGCTCTTGCCCGCCCGGACCGCGACCCGTCCCACTGACCTGCGCTCGATCTGGCGGGAGGGCGCGGCGGTAGGCGTCGAGGACGATGACGAACTGATGATGGTGGGCGGAGTCATGGCGTTCAGCTCCCGACCGGTGCGTGAAGTGATGACACCCCGGACCGAAATCGTCGCCATCGAGGAGAACGCACCGCTGGAGGAGATTCGGCTGGTGTTCGCAGGCAGTGGGTACAGCCGGATCCCGGTCATTCGGCGAACGCTCGACGACATCATTGGAATGTTGCACGCCTTCGATCTGTTCAAGCTGGAGCCCGGCGATCCGCTCCCGGTGCGCCCGGTGGCGGTGACGCCGGCCAGCCGGAGCTGCGGCGACCTACTGCTGGATATGCAGCGGGAGCGGCGCCACCTCGCCGTGGTGCTCGACGAGTTTGGGGGTACCCTGGGCATCGCCACACTGGAGGATCTCCTGGAGGAGCTGGTGGGCGAGATCTTCGACGAGCACGACGAGGAGGTGAAGCAGTCGTCCGCAACGGCGCCCACTCTCTTCGAGACCGATGGCAACGTGTCGGTCCAGGCCATCGAGGAGCGATTCGGCGTGTCGCTGCCCGCCGGCCGTTCCACCACCATCGGAGGCCTGCTGGTGGAGTGGGCCGGGCGCATTCCCAACTCCGGCGAGCGATTCTATGTGCAGGGCATCGAGTTCGATGTGGTGCAGGCATCACTGACCCGCATCGAGCGACTTCTGATCCGATCCGGAGCCACCACCGCAGTCCAACTCTTCCCCAGCGCGTCATGAGGAAGCTCCTCGACCGCATGGTCGAGCTGGTCCGCAGGGGCGAGCTCGCCCTCTTCACTCGCCGGGCCCACGAGTTCGAGCCGGCCGACCTGGCCGAGGTGCTCACCGCGCTGGACGAGCGGGAGCGGGTCTCGGTGGTGCAGGCACTCCCGCCCGAGGTATCGAGCCAGGCGCTGGCTGAGATGCCGGAAGAGGCCCACGCGGAGGAGACCCTCGCCGCGCTGGACCCGGATCTGGCAGCGCAGATCGTCGACGAGCTGGACGACGACGATGCCGCCGACATCCTGGGGGAGCTGGACCGCACCACCCAGGAGCACATTCTCGCGGCGGTGGAGGATCGCTCCGAGGTCGACCGGCTCCTCCGCTACGACGAGGAAACCGCGGGTGGGCTGATGACCACCCACATGGTGACTGTGACTGACACGGCCACCGCGGGGCAGGCGCTGGAACAGATCCGCCGCCAGGCCGAAGAGGGGGAGGACTTCTATCAGGTGTTCGTGGTGGATTCCCAGAAACGCCTGGTGGGCACACTGCCCTTCAAGGATCTGGTCATCAGCCGCACGGAGCGGCCGGTGCGCGAGTTCATGGAAGAAGCGGACATCTACGTGACGCCGGAGCTGGACCAGGAGGAGGTGGCGCGACTGATGGCGCGCTACAACCTGCCCAGCGTACCGGTTGTGGACGAATCGGGCCACCTGCTGGGGCGGGTCACCTTCGACGACGTGATCGATGTGGTCGAGGCGGAGACCACCGAGGACCTCCTGAAGTTCGGCGGCGTGTCGCCGGACGAAGAGCTGGGCGCCGGCTGGCAGACCGCGGTCCGGAGCCGGCTGCCCTGGCTCTCGATCAATCTGGGCACCGCCTTTCTGGCCGGAGGGGTGGTGTATTCCTTTCAGCACACTATCCAGCAGACGCTCGCCCTGGCGGTCTGGATGCCGATCATTGCGGGTATGGGCGGCAACGCCGGAACCCAGGCGCTGGCAGTGACGGTCCGCCGGTTGGCTCTAGGACAGCTGCCGGTGCGGGTATTCACCCGGGTAGTGGGGAAGGAGATCCTGGTTGGGGTCATCAACGGCCTGGCGATCGGCACCGTGGTTGGTTTAGTGGCGACGTTGATGGGGGAGGGGTACGGGCTGGGGCTGGTGGTGTTTCTGGCGATGGTCGGCAACCTGATGGTGGCCGGGTTCGCGGGAGCGTTCATTCCGATCTTACTGGAGCGCTTCGGGGTTGATCCCGCGGTGGCTTCCTCGATCTTCGTGACCACGTTCACCGACGTGTGTGGCTTCTTGCTGCTCCTTGGCTTGGCAGGCTGGCTTCTCTTGTAGCCCCCGATGCTCGTCCCCAAGCTGGTCACCACCCTCAAGACTTACAACCGAACCCAATTCCTCGCCGATCTCACGGCGGGCGTCACTGTGGGGATCGTGGCCTTGCCGCTTTCGATCGCGTTCGCCATCGCGAGCGGGGTGACTCCCGACCGCGGGCTTTACACCGCCATCATCGCCGGCTTCCTCATCTCGGCCCTGGGAGGGTCGCGGGTCCAGATCGGCGGGCCGACCGGAGCCTTCGTGGTCCTGGTGTATAGCATCGTGCAGCAGCATGGGGTGGACGGGTTGATCATCGCTACGATGATGGCGGGGCTGCTACTGATCGGCTTTGGTTTGGGGCGGCTGGGCGCCGCGATCAAATTCATCCCCTTTCCGGTGGTGACCGGCTTTACCGCTGGAATCTCTGTGATCCTGATCGTGCAGCAGCTGCGCGATGTCCTCGGCCTGCAACTCGCCAGCGCCCCACCGCAACTGATCGAGCGGCTGAGCATCTACCTCAGCCACCTGGATTCGGTGAACCCGGGAGCGGTGGGTATCTCTGCCGGAACCCTGCTCCTGCTGTGGCTCTGGCCCCGGCTGAGCCACAGGATTCCGGCGCCTTTCGTGGCGCTGATCGTCACCACTGTCCTGGTCCAGTTGCTCGATCTCCCGGTCGAGACCATCGGCACCCGGTTCGGCCGGATCGATGCCGGCTTTCCCCAGCTGTCCCTGCCCAGCATCTCGCTGACTCAGACCCGGGACCTGGTCGAGCCCGCGCTCGCCATCGCCGCCCTCGGGGCGATAGAGTCGCTGCTCTCAGCAGTGGTTGCGGACGGGATGATCGGCGGGCGGCACCGCTCCAACATGGAGCTGGTGGCTCAGGGAGTGGCCAACGTGGTGACGCCGATCTTCGGCGGGATCCCGGCCACAGGAGCCATCGCCCGCACCGCCACCAACGTAAAGAGTGGCGGCAGGACTCCGGTGGCGGGGATGATTCACGCGCTCACCCTGCTCCTGATCACCTTCTTCTTCGGACAGTTGGCCGGGCTGATACCGCTCGCCACTCTGGCAGCCATCGTGCTGTGGGTAGCCTTCAAAATGGCCGAGTGGCAGGTGTTCCGCAGCGAGCTGAGCGCGCCGAAGAGCGACGCGCTAGTCATGCTGTCGACTTTCCTCCTTACCGCGCTGGTGGATCTCACCACCGGTATCGGTGTGGGGATGGTGCTGGCCTCCTTCCTGTTCATCAAACGCATGGCGGAGGTGACCAACGTGACCCTGGTGTCGCAGGAGTTTCAGGATGCCAGGCCCAGCCTCGACCACTCCGGCGCGATTTATCGGCGTGAGGTACCCAAGAGTGTCGAGGTGTACGAGATCAATGGCCCATTCTTCTTCGGGGCCGCGGAGAAGTTCAAGGACACTCTCTCCCAGGTCTCGAAGAAGCCCAAAGTGCTGATCGTGCGGATGCGCAACGTCCCCGCCATCGATTCCACCGCAATGCATGCCCTGAAGGACCTGGTCCGGCGGACCCGCCGGGACGGCACCAAGGTCTTGATCTCAGACATCAATGAGCAGCCGCTGCTTGCCCTCCGCCGCTCGGAGCTGCTGAGCGAGATCGGTGAAGTCAACATTTATCCGGACATTGACGCCGCGCTGGAGGCGGCCCGTGGCCATTTGGCGCCGTTCATTCGGGCCTCTGCTGCTGGTGCAGGTAATTGAAGCTGGCCCGGACCGACGCAATCGGATCAGGTGGATGGTCGTGCTCGACGAAGAAGTGGCGGAGCCCGGCCTTCCCCTGCTGATTGAGGATGGTAGGGAAGTCGATTCTGCCGCGACCGACTTCGGTCATCCTGCCCCGCTGGTCCATGTCCTTGAGATGGCAGAGGCGGAACCGGCCGGGGTGGTGGTGGAAGTATGCCAGCGGGTCACGCTCCCCCTTCGTCATCCAATAGAGATCCAGCTCCATGGTGACCAGCTCCGGGTCGGTCTCCTGCAACAGTATGTCGTAGGGTACGGCGTCGTCCCGGCGGGAAAACTCGAAGTCATGGTTGTGATAGGCCACTCGAAGATTCCGCTGTCGGGCTTGCTCACCGGCGCGATTAAGCGCGGCTGCTGCTCGGCGGAAGGCATCGGCTGACTGCTGCATCTGCGGTGGAAGCGACGCCTGGACTAGATAGTGATGTCCCAGCTCGGCGGCGATATCGAACAGTCCATCCAGGTTCCCGTCCAGCACCGGTACATGGGCCGAGGGTGTGCTGAGGCCCAGGCCGTCCAGCCAGCTCCGCAGCTGCGCGGGGTGGGCGCCGAAATAGCCGGCGAACTCGACCTCCTGGTAGCCGATCTTCGCCACCATCTCCAGAGTGAGCGGAACGCTCGTCTCCATCAGCGTGCGCACCGTGTACAGCTGAAGCCCGATCCGCTCGAGAAGAGGGTCGTTCCGGTGCGGCGGCACGATCGTGCTCAAGGTGCCGATGCCCGCCAGCTCGAGGAACTCGCGACGATTCACGATGACTTTCTACCGGGTGGGACGAGGATTCAATCGACGCTCATAGTGATTGCTGTCGTCCGCCCGCCAGGCGCGCGGCTCGCGACGGTAGGATCGCCAGAGCAGAATGGCTCCGAGGAGACAGGCACCGGTGGCGGCAACGAGCAGCGCGGTCGTCAGGGTCTCAGTGTCGAGCGTCAGGCCGATCCCGGCCAGTAGCAGACTCAAGGCGAACATGCCTACCCCCGACTCCCACAGATGACACCGTGGTGCCAGGCGCCAGCCCCGGCTCACCTCCCAGGCGAGTATCAGTCCAGGCAGCACCAGCCAACGCGGATCCGGGTCACGCGATCCTATAGTGCCGGCCAACAGGACGGTGATGATCCCTGCCATCAGGAGCGTACCGGGCCGGCGAAGCGAGTCCAGCCAGACGCGATGCGCATCGCGGCCCAGCAGCAAGAGCGCGCCGACCCCGAGCAGCAACTCCATGAGTGACCTCGACGTCATGAGAAGGAACGCCGAGCCGCGGGCCGGAATCGCGGCAGCCAACGTCCGACCTCGGCCGTGTACCGCTCATAGCTCGTGCCGAAGCGGCCGCGTAAATAGGGCTCCTCGTGCCCGATGACGAACAGGTTGACCGCGATGAACCAGATGACCCAGTACCAGAACAGCGGCCGCGACCGAGTTAGGAACAACTCGCCCAGGATGATCAGCGTGACGCTTAGATACATCGGGTTCCGCACGTAGCGATACAGCCCTCGTACCACCAGCTCCCTCGGCGGATCGGCGGGCGACAGCGTGCCTCGCCCGCTGCGGGCGAACTCCCAGATGCAGCTCCCCAGGAGCCCCACGCCCATGGCAATGCAGAGAATGCCGACCAAGGGGAGCGGGTCGTGCGGATCGAGCCGCACCTGCCCCAGCCCGAAGTAGCGCCAGGGCAGGTAGCCCGCAAAAACCCCGGGCATCAGCACCGTCCAGAGCAGGCTGCGCAGAGCCAACGACAGTGCAGACCAGCCGGAAGTGTTGGTCATCGAGTCGCGAGGACGTCCTCCAGCGCGCTCAGCCGTTTGGTCCAGTACTGTTTCATCCGAGCTGCCGAGTCGCTGTCAGGGAGTTTGCCGTGCTGTACCGCGACCTGGCTCTTGCCGGTGCCGGTGCGGAGGAATCCGACTACGAGGAGCGTCTCATCGGGCCAGGTGATCCGCATCGACTTCCCGCGGGTGGCGGTCCGAACCTTCAGGTCCACCGCGGGCAGCCAACGGGCGCGGATCCGCTTATCCGAGAACGCGCGGTACAGCCGCTCCAGCGGGACCGCGAAGGTCTTACTCTTGTTGGCCTCGTAGGAGCCGTCACGCCGCTGCCCCACGGCGCGGAGTCCCTTGATCCGCTCATAGCCGACGGTGACGGTCTGGGCCCACCACCCCTCGGTCTTGTACCTGTCTTGCACGTACTTCGCGATCTCCCGGTGGGGCCAGGTATACGCCTCCGCGCGATCGAGTGCCTTGACCCAGCGCTCCCAGGTGCAGCCGGTGCGCTGCTGGAGAATCGCATCGCTCCTGCCGGCAATCCGAGCGTACTCGGAGGGAGCAGGCGGTCTATTTGATGGTGAGGTGGCACGTGGCTTCTGTTGTAGCAGGCGGGCACGAGCGGTGGTGTAGGCTTCGCCGGTCTTCTGCATGCGGCCGCGGACCAGGCGCTTGAAGTCTTTATTGGCAGGCATTGAGGGGTTCCTTTGGTCAGGCCACGGCGACCCGCTCCCCAGCAACGACGCCTGTGGCGATCCAAAGGATTCAGCAGCGATCCGGGAGTGTGCCCCCCTTTGCCTCACGAGGGCCCTGGCTGGGGCAGGGCTGAAGAGGTTGGGCGTGGATCAACGCCGTTGTCGTAATTCTGTAGCGAGGAATTGGTTGAGGCAAGGGGAGGCGGAGAGCCGGAGTGATTCATCTGTCATAGGGCTTCGATGATCGTGGGGCATCGGGCAGTTGCTGGTCCAGCGACTGCCGATACCTGATGCAGCCCCGCAGGAACTCGGGCCAGGTGGGCACCGTGGGCAACGGGTCCTGCTTCTCCGGGAGCAGTCCCCAGAGCGCGGGATGATGCCAGCAGAGCTCGTGGCCGGTGCTGTCGCGGTGGGCCCGAATGCCGCGCCGAAGTCTCTGGACTTCTTCGATCAACTGCTCACGCGAGAGCCCGGCGAGATCCTCATCCATAGTCGCTAGTCGCGCGTCGCGAGGCGGGAGTACTGCTCCCACGGATCCGCACCGGAGCCGGGCTCCGGCAGGGCAACGAGATAGCTGATCAGACGTCTGATCTTGGTGTTCTCCATCTCGAATACGTCGCAGTACACCGCATTGAGGACGCCACCCTTCTTCCAGGCGGCGCGCACGGTGCCTTCGGCGACAACCACGTCGTTCTCCTCGACCAGTCGGGTGATCGTTACGATTGGCTTCCCGGTGAAAGCCTCGTTCTCGATCTCCCGGTCGAAGGCGGTCTTGCCGGTCAGATGAAAGGTGCCCGGCATCAGCCATTCGACATCGTCGGTCAGGCAAGCGAGGATCTGAGCGTGGTCACCCTGGTTGAAGCCCTCGATGTACTGCTCTACCGTTTGCTTGTTGCGGCTCATCGGTCGCCCGTCCACCAGGAGCGCTTGGCTGTGGAGAGTTTCCGGGACTTCGAGCCAAGCGGATCGAACTGCCACACGGGATCGCCCAGGTCTGGGCGATAGGTGGGCACCCCTAGAATGGTCGCGCCGAGCCCGGTGGAGATGAGGCCGACCAGCGGCTGAAGGCCCATCTGAAGGAGCCTGATTGCCCCCCACCCGACGAATACAATCCCGGCGACGAGGGCGCTCGCGCCCAGCACTCGCACCAGGACGTTGTACAGACGCCAGCAGCCGGTTTGCCAGCTGGTCATAGTGGCTCACCCCGGTAGAGGAGGGAATTCGGACGACCGTACTATGAACGCGAGGCCAGCGACGGTCAACGGGAGCGCGGTGCTGGGCCGTATCAGGCAGACTAGAGAGGAATCTGGGCGTTGAGTCACTGGCGGGGTGGAATCCTCGTACGGTGCTGACAGGCGCGATGCCGACTTGCGTTGGCGGAGGAGACTTTGTAACAGAGTCCCGCATCGCTCTCCCACGGATTAGACTGCAACTGGAGGCCGTGATAGAATCGACCCCATGTAGCAGTGCTGAAGGAGGGCCCATGAGAATCGGAATCATCGGCGCAGGGCAGATCGGCGGAAATCTGGCTCGTCGTCTCACCCAGGTGGGTCACGAGGTGTCGATTGCCAACTCGCGTGGGCCGGAGTCGCTGGCAGGGCTGGCAAAGGAAACCGGAGCCAAACCCGTCACCGTCCGCCAGGCGGCCCGCGGGGGGGATGTGGTCATCGTCACGATTCCGATGAAGAACGTTCCTCAGCTGGCCGGAATCTTCGAGGGCGTGCCCAATCACGTCATCGTGGTGGATACCGGCAACTACTATCCTCAGCAGCGCGATGGCCGGATCGGCGAGATCGAGGAGGGAACCACCGAGAGCCGTTGGGTGGCCAACCAGCTGGGCCGGTCCGTGGTCAAGGCGTTCAACAATATTTATGCGAAGCATCTGCTGGAGCGGGGGAAGCCGAAGGCCACGCCCGGACGCATTGCCCTGCCGGTGGCGGGCGACGACCGCCGGGCCAAGGAGGTCGTCATCCGGCTGCTGGACCAGCTCGGCTTCGACGGGGTGGACGCAGGCAGCCTGGACGAGTCCTGGCGACAGCAGCCGAATACGCCGGTGTACGGCACGGACGGTGATGCCGAGGGTGTGCGAAAAGGCCTCAAGGAGGCCAGCCGCCAGCGCGGTGATGCGTTCAGGGCGAAGGAGAAGGCGGGAAGGCGGTAAGCGGGTATGCAGCGACCGAAGCAAACTCGCGGCTCAAGTAGTAGTCCAGAACACATAGGAGACGGCTCATGATTAAAGCAAACGCTCTCATTCCCTGTCTCTGGTTTGACACCCAGGCCGAAGAGGCCGCCCGGTTCTATACCGGCATCTTCAAGAACTCCAAAATCGGGACCATCACCCGTTACACCGAGGTGGGTCAGGAGGTGACCGGTGGCAAGCCGGGATCGGTGATGACGGTCGAGTTCGAGCTCAACGGCCAGACATTTACCGCGCTGAATGGAGGCCCGCACTTCAAATTCAACGAGGCGGTCTCCTTCCAGATCATGTGCCAGACCCAGGAGGAAGTCGACCACTACTGGAACAAGCTCTCTCAGGGCGGCGATCCGAACGCCCAACAGTGCGGCTGGCTCAAGGACAAGTTCGGCCTGTCCTGGCAGGTTGTGCCGATTCCACTACTCGAGATGATCAAGGATAGCGACAAGGAGAAGTCGAACCGGGCCATGCAGGCGATGCTCAAGATGAAGAAGTTCGACATCGCGGGCCTGCAGCGGGCGTACGAAGGCAGGGAGCCCGCCGGGGCCGGGAGGTAGGGAAGCGGGGAAGCG
This sequence comes from uncultured Gemmatimonadales bacterium, assembly GCA_965652025.1. Taxonomy (GTDB): domain Bacteria; phylum Gemmatimonadota; class Gemmatimonadetes; order Gemmatimonadales; family GWC2-71-9; genus CAVVWJ01. The sequence continues at coordinate 34,518 of CBFGTM010000024.1, read as the reverse complement.
GGGAAGCGGGGAAGTAGTCAGCCTACTTCCCCTCCTCCCTGCTTCCCCGCATCCCCGCTTACTTCCCTCCCGCCACTTTTTCCCGCAACTCATCGAACCAGTTCAGTACGACCGCGATCCGCGGCCGAGGGCGGTCGCCCGGGACTCGGGTAAGCAGGAAGTGCTCGCCATCGCGGGAGACGTCATAGCTCCGGGGCCTGGTCCACCCGGGGTTGTCCTGGTAGGGTCCGGCAAAGAGAGCGACCGGCTGCCCGATCCGCCCGTTCTCCAGGTCGAGGCTCACAGCCATCACGCTGTCACCCTTGCGATAGACCAGCTCCCGCCCGCCGCGAGTCCACACCGGCTCTGAGCCGTAGCTCGGTGAAATTTTCCAGCGCTTCCGCATCGGGTCGGGAAAGGACTGCACGTAGATCTCGACCCGGCCGGATTCATCCGAGTCGAAGGCCATCCAGCGGCCATCAGGCGAGATAGTGGGGTGCGCCAGGTTGAAGCCGTTGGCGAGATAGCGGGTCGCCGTCGCACGGCCGGTGAGCGGCACGGTCCAGAGCTCGGACCCCGCGTTGGGCGCGCTGAGCACGAAGGTGAAGAGCCGCCCGTCTGGTGAGGCCCCACCGGTGTAACGGTCGTACCCGCCGGCAACCAGTGGCTCCGGGGGCCGGCTCGCGTCGGCTGATCGGCGGTAGAGGTCGTACGTCGGATGCTCGCTGCTGTAGATCAGCTCCCGGCCGTCCGGGGTCCATTCGGCACCAAAGTCGCGGCCACCCTCGGACGTCACCCGGGTCCCGCCCGCGCGTCCAACCGGAAACACCCAGACATCGCCTGCCGAGTTGGGCGAGCGGATGTCCACCGAGATGTGGCTGCCGTCAGGCGAGAGGCGGGGATGGTCGTAGCGGTCAGTGGCGGGGAGCGCGCGGGTCTCCTTGCCGCGCCGATCCACCAGTACCACGTCGTTATCGGTGACGTAGGAGGTGAGCGGGAGGTAGGCCAAGGTGCCGTTGTCCGATACATCGAACGCCGCGGCGCCGTCGGTAGCATTCAGCGCTACGCTGTCCACCACGGGGACCGCGGGGCCGGTCACCTCCAGCCGCTCGAGATCGAAGGGAACCGCCCGAATCGTCTCGCCCGCGGCAAAGAGCAGATGGCCCGATGGCACGTAGAAACCGAACACACCGCCGGTAAAGAGCACCTTGCGCCGCCCGGTCTTGATCGAGAGCACCTCGATAGTGGCCCGCTCGAGGGGGGTGCGATACGCGGTGAAGATGATGTGGTCTCCATCGGGCAGAATTTGAGGCCACCAGTGGCCCAGCTCGCCTTTAGCAGTGTCGGGTGTAGTGAGCATGCGCTCGTCACCGCCGCCTTCACTCACCATCCAGATTCCGGTGTTGTAGGAGCGACCATAGACCAGCTTGCCGTGCCGGCCCCAGCTCCCGCCAGCCCAGTCTGAGTTGGCCAGATCGATCGGGGGCCCGCCCTCCACCGGGACCTTGCGCAGCTTCCCCTGTTTGAACGACGCGACCCACCGGCCGTCGGGCGATACGAACGGCCGACTGTTGCCGGTGCCCTGGTCGCCCTGCCCGGCGCCGGCGATTACCTCCAGGCGAGACTGGTCGAGGCGGCGACGGAGCACTTCTTCCTTCCGGTTCACCATCGCGGTGACAAAGAGCTGGCGCCCGTCGCGACTGAGCCGGACGATCGGGGTGAAGGTGGGCTGCATGCCCGGATCGAGCTCGATACTGAACCGAACCGGCCCGGCCGAAGGGACCACCGCGGGCCGATTGCGGAAGCCGACCCAGAGGAGGGCGGCCAAGAGAGTGGTCGCGGCGATCCAGGGAATCGCGGACCGGCCGAGCGCCGCGCGAGCGGATCCCCGTCTCGTCTGGTGTACACCGGTCAACGCGTCGGAGAACTCGGCGGCAGTCTGGGGACGGTCGGCCGGCAGCTTCTCCAGCGCGCAGGAGATCGCATCGTTCACATGCGCGGGTACCGCTCTCCGACGAGTGGCGACTGGCCGAGGCTCGTCGGCCATGACCGAGGCGACGATCGCCTGGACCGTGTGGCCGGTGAAGGGCGGCTCACCGGCCAGCATCTCGTAGAGCACCACGCCGAGGGAGTAGATGTCGCTCCGGCGGTCGAGATTGTGTGCGCCGGAGGCCTGCTCCGGGCTCATGTACTGCGGCGTGCCTAGGCTTACGCCCGACTTGGTCAGCCGCACGCTGCCGTCGCCCCCGCTCCACGCCAGGGCGATGCCGAAATCCGCGATCAGCGCCCGGCCGTCATGGAACAGCACGTTGTCGGGCTTGATATCGCGGTGCACCACACCATTGCGGTGAGCATAATCCAGGCCGGCAGCAATTTCGGTTGCAATGCGGAGCGCCTCCTCGACTGGAAGTTCGTGCTCGCGAGTGAGCCGGGTGCGGAGCGACCCGCCCTCCACGTACGGCATGACATAGAACACGGTGTTCCCGACCCGGCCGGAATCGAACAGCGGCAGGATGTGGGGATGCTGCAGGTTTGCGGTGGTCTCGATCTCCTTCAGGAACCGGCCGGGGCCGAACAGGGTGGCGAGGTCGGGGTGCATGACCTTGATGGCGACCTTGCGGTTGTGCCGCGGGTCATGAGCCAGGAAGACGGTCGCCATCCCGCCGGCGCCCAGTTCGTGCTCGAGAACGTAGCGGTCCGCGAGCGCGGCCTTGAGGGAATCGAATGGTTCGGGCATTAGTAGAAAAGATACGAGAACCTGGCGAAGAGGCGGAAGGAGCGGAACAACCTCGTCGACGCGGCCTTCAGGGCGATCGGCCTGTCCTCCGCTCCTCGGGTACTACGCTCGACTGTCCAATCAGCTACCGGGGATAGTGGTCGCGGTGGTATTCCTCACGACCCTTGCGGCTCAGGAAACGGGTTCTTCTTCGAACCTGAGCGCAGGTCGAGCCGATCACCCTGGAGGACGCGTCAGTGCGCGGGTCGCCTCTATGCGGAATCTCCTTACCTAGAGCGCACTGCAGCGGCCCGGAAGGGTGTCGGCTCGGCCGGAGCGCATCCTACCAGACCCGAACACGATCCTTCTCAGTCAGGTACAGCTTGTCGCCGGGCTTCACTCCGAATGCCGGATACCACGCATCAATGTTCCGCACGCTAGACGCCCGGTACTTATCCGGCGCATGCCCGTCGGTAAGGATCTGGTTCCGCATCGACTGGTCCCGGGTCTTCTCCCGCCAGCTCTGGGCGAAGCTGATGAAGAACTGCTGGTCTCCGGTAAAGCCCTGAACCGTGGGAGCCGGCTTCTCGCCCAGCGAGCGCTGGAATGCGTCATACGCCGCGGCCAGGCCGGCCACGTCGGCAATGTTCTCTCCCAGGGTGAGCTGGCCGTTCACGGCGAGGTCGGGAAATGGACGGTACTGGTTGTACTGTGCCACCAGCTGCTTAGACGACTCCTCGAAGTGCTTGAAGTCATCCGCCGTCCACCAGTTGTGCAGCCGCCCCTTGGAGTCGAACAGCGCTCCCTGGTTGTCGAAGCTGTGGCTTACCTCGTGGCCGATGATGGCCCCCATCGATCCGTAGTCCATCCCGATCGGCCGTCTGGAGTCGAAGTACGGCGGCTGCAAGATGGCGGCGGGGAAGTTCATCGCGTTCATCACCGGCAGGTTTACCGCGTTCACTGTTTGCGGCGTCATCACCCACTCGGTGCGATCCACCGGCTTCGCCAGCTTCTCCACTGACTGCCGGTACTGAAACAGCTCGGCTCGGGCCAGATTGCCGTAGGCGTCGCCCTTCCTGATCTCGAGCCCGGAATAGCTCGGCCACTTGTCCGGATAGCCGACGCCGACCTTGAGCACGGCGAGCTTGGCCTTGGCCTCCCGCTTGGTCTCCGGCGCCATCCAGTCCAGGCGGTCGATTCGGTCCCGGAACGACGCGATCAGGTTGGTCACCATCTCCTGCGCTCGCTGCTTGTCTGCCGCGGGGAAGTATCGTTCCGAGTAGATCCGCCCCACCGCGTAGCCCAGCGCGGCGTTGGTGGCGCTAACCGCGCGCTTCCAACGGTCGCGCGGCTTCTGCGCTCCGCTCAGCACCGGTCCGAAGAAGGAGAACGACTGCTGATAGAGCTTAGACGGGAGGACCGGTACCCGGGACTGAATCGCGTGGAACGTCAAATAGTCCTTCCATGCCTCCAGCGGCTCGCTCGCCGCGAGCGCCGAGATGCCGGTGACTGCGCTGGGCTGCCACACTACGAACCGGGTGGGCTTTTCCAGCTGGGCGGCGGCGAAAAAGGTCTCCCAATCCAGTCCCGGGGCCTTGGACGCAAACTCGGCTCGGCTCCAGTGGTTGTTGGCCTTGCTCACATCCCCGGATTCTTCCCGACTCCAGTGTGCCTTTGCGATCGCCGTCTCCACCTTCAGGACCCGGTCGGCTTTGGCCTGGTTATCAGCGACGCCGGCCAGGCGGAGCAAGGCGGCGATATGCGCTCGATACTTATCCCGGATCTCCCCCATGGCGGACGCGGTGTCCACGTAATAGCTCCGGTCCGGCAGGCCCAGTCCGCCCTGAAGCAGGAATGGCGAGTATTGGCTGGGATCGTCCAAGTCCTGGGCGACCCAGAGCCCCAGCAAGTTCTCGGTATAGAAGTTGGTGGCGTTGAGCGCGTCCACGTCGGCCCGGATGGTGGAGCCGAGGAACCGGGCCAGTTCCTTCCGATTGCTGATCGCGCTGATGGAGTCGAGGGTGGGCTGGAGCGGCTTGAGGCCGGCCCGCTCGATCGCCGCGCTGTCCATGAAGGTGGAGTAGTAGTCGCCGATCATGCGGCGGTCCGACCCGCCGGGATTCGATCCCTTGGCCGCGCCCTGGATCAGCCCGGCCACGCGGCGGTCGGTCTGCTCTGCGAGGATGGAGCCGGCCCCGTAGGAGCTTCGGTCGGCGGGGATCTCGGTCTTCTCTAGCCAGGTGCCATTGGCATAGGCAAAGAAGTCATCGCCCGGCTTAACCGAACGGTCCATCCCAGCCACATCGATGCCGGGAGATTTCGGGGAATGCTTCGTCTGAGCCCGAACCGCAGGCAGGGGAAGCAGGATCAGAGCGGCGATGAGGAACGGACGATTAGGGCGAGCAGAGCGCATGGATAGACCTATGGATGGTGTTGCGAATGCGTACGAGTGGAGGCCGAGTCTGGTTCCAGGGTAAGGATAGTCGGGGAGCCCGGCTTCCAGGGATTTCCCACAGGAGCCTAGCCCAGATTCTCCTGAATGAATCGGGGACTCAGATGCACATCCACCTGGACCAGGGGTTCCTCACCTATGCAGGTGAAGCTGTGGATCTCGCCCGCCTTGATGACGAGGATGTCGCCGGCACCGGCCTCGAACTCCTTTCCGTTGACTAGGTAGCGGCCGCGACCCTCGCGCAGAAACTGCACTTCATCATATGGATGCCGATGGGGACCAGGTCCCCGGCCGGGCAGGGCCCGCAGCAGGAACACCGAGATCCCGACGTCGCCGTGCTCGGCGCCGACGAACTGATGGGAGCTGCCCTGGAAGGGTAGGTCCTGCTGGCGGACGCGATACATGGGCTTCTCCCGTGCCTAGGTCTGCCGAACCGTACGTGGGGCTGGTCAAGCCACCGAGATATGGGCGCCAATCAGCGTGAGATCGCAGTACTCGAACCGGCCGTCGCGGCGGACCCGCTCCCCTCGCTGCACCGAGAGCGGCCGGCGAAAGATGGGGCCCTCGTAGACGCAGGTATGAAACTCGCCCCGCTCGCCGCAGGGGTCGACCCTCTCCGGCAGATCGGCCAGTAGCTCCGAATCGAACTCCCGGCCGCAGAACTCCGCCCCGAGCTGAGTGGTATCCACGCAGGTGAGGATGGCGCGGAAGCCCTGATCCACGAACTCGCGGGCCAGCTTCGCCGTGTCGCGGCCCCAGAGGGGAAACACCGGATCCCAATTGAGCCGGCCGAGCAGGGCTTCCCGGTAGGCGCGTACGTCGGCCAGAAAGAGATCCCCGAAGGCAAGGTGCCGGAGGTTGGGCTGGACCAGCCGGAGGGTGTCGAGGGCGGCGGCGAATGCCTCCTCGTAGATCTCATTGCTGGCCGAGGCGGGAATAGTGGCTTCCACCAGCAGCAGTCCCAGCTCGGCCACCTGGGCCTCGAGGATGCTGCGGCGCACGCCATGCATGCTGATCCGGTCGAAGTCAGCGGTTACCGTGGTTACCAGGCCGACCACTTCGAAGGCGGGATCTGTCTGCAGGGCCGTGAGCGCGAGGCTCGAGTCCTTCCCCCCACTCCAGGCCAGCGCCACGGGAATGCTCATCGCTGATCCTTAGATCCCAAAGACATTGTCCAGCCCCGCCGCCCGCCAGTCGCTTCCATACGGCACCGTGAATAGCAGGCGTCCTTGTTTGGCCGTTCCCATAGCGTAACAGATGTGCTCGATCCGGGTGCGGAGCCGGGAGATCCCGCGTTTGCCAACATCGTCGCAGCCTAGCGGCTTCCAGGTCTCGATCGCCCCGAGAAAGCTGGCTATGATCGCTCGGCGGTCCGGGGGAAAGGTCTCCATGAACTCGGGCGTGACCAGCGCAGAGTCTCGGCCGGCGGCGATCGCATGCAGCAGGCGATCGATGGAGGTCGGCGGATTCTTGCCCTTCACTCCATCGGGCAGGAGATGCGGCGCTCTCAACGCGGGCTCGACCAGGCCAGCGACGCCCACGGCGATGCCCTCGGAATTGGCCTGGCCGAGGTTCAGCAGCACGATCACGGTCAGATCGAAATCGGGATAGCGCTGCAGCGTGGCATGGTTCCCGAGCCAGGCGCCGCTGTGGCCGATTCGGCGATAGCCGCGTTGCTCCACGATGTTCCATCCCAGCCCGTAGGGATAGGTGCCACCGTTGTTGAGCCGGACCGGAGTCCAGCTTAGGTCCCACCCGGCACGTCCGAGCACCTTCTCGTGGTTGAGGCCGACGGCCCACTTGGTGAAGTCGCGAACCGACAGACCGAGACAGCAGTCGGCTGCGCTGTTGATCGAGGGTGACACCGACTCCGCCTTCTGCAGGGTGTCGTTGACCAGGTAATAACCCTCGGCTCTCATCACTGCACCGACGTCGGAGTTGACCCTTGCCGTACGCATGCCAAGCGGCCGGAAGATCTGGTCCCGCAGGTAGTCGCTCCAGAATTGGCCGGTCACCCGGTGAATGATGACGCCGAGTAGGGCATAGCCGGTGCTGCTGTAACTCTCCAGCTCTCCAGGCTTGAATTGGGGCGGCTGCGCGGCGGAGCGCACCAGCTCAGCCTCCGAGTAATCGCGGCTCCAGTCCAGGGTCGTGTCCTGGGGGATTCCCGAGGTGTGGGTGAGCAGATGTCGGATGGTCACTCCCGCCCACACCGCCTTGCCTTCGGGTAGATACTGGACGATGGGATCGTCGAGCTTGAGGCGCCGCTGCTGAGCCAACCGGACGATACCTGCTGCCGTGAACGGCTTGGTGAGTGAGCCCACCGGAAACACCGTGTTGTCGGTGGCCGGAGTGCGATGCTCCAGTTCGGCCAGGCCGTACCCCCGGGCCAGGAGCACGCTGTCCCCCCGCAGAACGGCGACGGCCATGCCGGGAATCCGCTGCCGAGCCAACTCGGCCCGGATGAACCGGTCAACTGTATCGGGCAGGGCAGGAGACTGAGCGGCGATGCTGCTGAAGCAGGAGACCGCGGTCATGAGCGAGCCGATAGCGGCAGCCGGCTGCAGACTCATTGGCAGAGGAAGCCTCTGGACTATGCGGTCTGGCGTTCCAGCTGCTCCACCAGCCGCTCCACTAGGTCCTCCCGCTGCACCATGAGATGGCGGAGATCGTGCTGCTCGGTGCGGGCTACCTCCCGACGGAGCGCCGGCAGGTAGTCGGCCAGGAGGTCACGTAGGACGATGGCCTCTTCGGAAGAAAGGGTGAGCTGCATACTGGTCTCGCCTCCTCTGCTCAAACGCACACGGCTCTGATTCTAGGAAACTATGTACTCGCTCTGAACCAGCCCGCTGGCGAACGAGCGGGTGGCAACGTGCTCCAGCGAGATGTCGCGGCCGGTAACTCCGAAAAGTGGGATGCCTTCGCCGATCAGCACCGGCACACGGGTAATGATCAGCCGCTGAATCAGGCCCGCTCGAAGGAACCGCTGGACTGTGATCCCCCCATCCACATAGATGTGCCGGATGCCGCGGGCGGCGAGCCGCGAAACGATCTCGGCCGGCTCCCCCGACATTTGCTCCACTACCGCGCCCTCGGGGGCCGGAGCGAGCGGACGGCTGCTGAGCACGAAGACCGGCTTCTTCTCATAGGGCCATGTCTCGAAGGCCATGACCACGTCGTAGGTGTTGCGGCCAATGACCAAGGCGTCGACCGTCGCGATGAACGCTTGGTAACCATGCTCCTCGCCTCCGCCGGCCGGCAGGAAATCGAAGGCTCCGTCGGCTCGGGCGATGAATCCGTCGAGGCTGGTACCGACGAACACCGAGGCTTTCATCTGCCCGCGTCCGGCTACGCCCGCCCTCGTATTTTCGCCAGCCACCAGCGCAGCCCGACGAAGAGAAAGCGCCAGTCGTGGAAGAACTCGGGCGGCTTCCCTTCGAATGCATGGCCGACGAACTGGAATACCCAACCGAGTACGAACAAGGTGAGCGCGACGGGCCACAGACTGCTTACGAAGATGGCAACGATGCCCAGGACAATTGACAGCGCGATCAGGGGAATGCCCAACGTATGACAAAAGCGGTTCACCGGGTGCTGATGACTCTGGGAGTATTGGGCGATCCATTCGCTCCAGGGCCGGCCGCCGAGCATGTGCGGGTCTCCGGGTGAGGGTGGGCGCCTACGGGAATATTCCCAGCTGCTCATAGCTCAGCGCCACCTTGTCGATCGCCACGACCATGGCCCCGATCCGGAGATTCACCTTGTCGCGGAGCTGCTGCCACATCTCCCGGATCGGGTGGTAGGCGCCGATCATGGTCTCCTCCAACCCGGAGTTGACCAGATCCTCCTCGCTCGCGCCGTGGGTCACCTGGGCGATCTGCTCGGCGCTGAAGCCCTTCCCGGCCAGCTCTTCCACTGTCTTGAGCAGCCGAGTGTAGGCCGCCTGCTCATAGCGCTTCTGCATCCGGCCGAAGCGCACATGGCCTAGGTTCTTCACCCACTCGAAGTAGGACACGGTCACACCGCCGGCGTTGATGTAGGCGTCGGGGATGACCATGATGTTGCGCCGGTCGAGGATCTCGTCGGCCTCCGGAGTGGTGGGCCCGTTGGCGGCCTCGACCACGATCTTGGCTTTCACTCGGCCCGCGTTCTCGGCCGTGATTTGGCGCTCCAGCGCTGCCGGAATGAGGATGTCGCAGTCCAGCTCCAGGGCATCCTCCCGACGAGGCAGGTTGTTGGCGCCGGGGAAGTCGAGGATTGTTTTCCGCTCCAGCCGGTGGGCCATGACCTTGGGCAGATCGATGCCCTTGGGGTTGGTGATTGCGCCCTCCGACTCCGCCAGTCCCACCAGCACCGCGCCGGCCTCCTGGAAGAACTTGGCGGCGAAGAAGCCCACGTTACCGAGCCCCTGGACCACCACCCGCTTGCCGCCGATTCCCTGGGTCAGTCCCAGCTTCTTCATGTCCTCAGCGACGTTCACCACCTCGCGGGTGCCGTAGAAGACCCCACGCCCGGTGGCCTCGGTACGGCCTCGGATGCCGCCGGCGCTTACCGGCTTGGCGGTGACGCAGGCCAGGGCGTCGAGCTCCCCCGGTCGGAGCTGGGTGTAGGTGTCGGCGATCCAGGCCATCTCACGGGAGCTGGTGCCAACGTCGGGAGCGGGAACGTCGAGCCCTGGGCCCATGAAGTTCTTGCGCACCAGCTCGAACACATAGCGCCGGGTGATCCGTTCCAGCTCGCCTACCGAGTAGCGCTTGGGGTTGAGCCGGATGCCGCCCTTGGCGCCACCGAAGGGCACGTCCACCAGGGCGCACTTGTAGGTCATCAGCGCGGCCAGCGCCTGGACCTCGTCGGCGTCCACGTTGTCGGCGTATCGTATGCCCCCCTTGCAGGGGAGCTTGTGGTGGCTGTGCTCGGCTCGCCATGCATGCAGCACCTCGATCCGCCCGTCGTCCCGCTTGATGGGGAAGCTGGTGTAGAAGAGGTTCTTGCAGGCCTTGATGTTGGCGAGCAGGGTGGGGTCGTGGTGGGTGAACGTGGCCGCGTGGTCGAAGGCCTGATTCACCTGGTCGAGGAAGCTGGTGCCAATCGACAACAGTGCTCTCCTATGATGGAGGGATGGCAGAGTGATAGTGTATTGGGGAAGCCGGTCTCGCCAGGGGTCTAGTTATCGCAGATTGCTCGAACACTCATAGGAGAACAACGGAGGTAGCCATGACTCGTCGGACGGGAGTTCTGCAGGGCAACGAGCTGCCTACGCCGTCCTCGATGCCCTTGGGCGGGTGAGCGGGTAGAGAATTACCGGGCAAACGTTCGAGCTCCTCGATAGAGCCCGCAACGTGGTAGCGCGCTTCGAGGCAGTGCACCTCTAGGTGCCGAGCTGCTTCCCGAACATCAGGCGGAAGGCCCAGACCCGGTTGTGAGCCTCGGCGAACTCGAAGGCGTCAGACAGCGGGAAGGTGTAGCGGACATCGATCCCGAAGAACGAAGCCGAGTTCGTGACCTTGGCGATCTGGAGGCCGAACGGCCAGCCCCACACGGTACCCTTCGCGTTATCACAGTCGAGGAAATCCGAGCTGCAGCTGATCTTGAATCCCGCGCTGATGCCGGAATAGAGTCGAACCCGATAGGTCTTGCCCTCGGGAGCCACAATGGCGCCGAGCGTCAGAGGGAGCTCGATGTAGTCCAATCGGGTCTCTCCGCCGCCCTCCTGAATCCAGAGTGCCTCCAGGGTAGCTGCCGTCCGTCCGGCATTGACCCCCACGAGGGCGCCGGCCGTCGCTCCCCAGCGGTCATCCTCCACGACCGGAAAGTTGTCGATGTCACTCAGCGTCGCGCCGCCGATAACGGCGCCGAACTTGGTGCCCGGACCCTGGGCAGATGCGGAAGCGGTCAGGACAAGGGCCGCGAGGAAGGCGAAACTGGTGCGAAGCATGGGACTCCTCGGAGGTAATCGGATCGTCCAAGATGCACTGTTGTCGCGGGACCCAATACTCGACCATTGTCTAGGTTGGCCAGAGCCCGGCTCCGGTTAGCGCAGCATGGAGCGCTTGGGGAAGAAACGTCCCGTCTTTCGCATATAGTCCAGATACTCATCACCAAAGCGTTCCACCAGTTTGGCTTCCTCGATATCGGTTCGGGTCACCAGCAGGAAAAACAGGGTAAGGCCGGAAACAAAGATGAACCAGTTGGCCGTCGTCAGTGCGTTCGCGATGACCAGCAGGGCGATGGCTACGTAGAAGGGATGCCGCACACAGACATAGGGTCCGTTGATCACCAGGCTGTGTTCCCTTCTGGTTACCACCGTGTCGGTGAGATTCCTCCCGAGACGATGAAAAGTGTAGAGCCAAAGCGTGGCTGCCCCTGCGCCGACGGCCACTCCCGTCCAGCGAGCCCAGTTCGGGATGGGGACGGCCGACCATGCCATACTCCTGGGATCGATGAGAAAAGCAATCAACGATCCTATCGTCAGCAATCCTACCAGCCTGATACCTAGCAGCAGGAACAGCCCTTCCTGCATCCGGTCGAGCCTCTCGCTGGTTCGAGACCGGACCCGATAGAACAGGGCGACTGGAACCACAAATGCTGCACCCGCCAGCATGATCTTCCGAAATAGCTGATCGTGTTCCATGGTCAGGGGTGAACCGACCGTTCAGAACCGGCCAGGACCCGCTCGATCCGCCGATCCGGAATAAGCCACATGAGCGCGACCAGGACATATATCGCGTGGGCCAGCCAGGGGTATACGAACGCGCCCCCGATCGCCAGGATATAGAGCAGAGGCGAAATCCTTCCCTTGAGATCGCCTCTGACCGCCTGCTTCAGCAGGGAGTCCGGCCCCTCGGCCTGAAGGATCCGCTGCTGGAGTATCAAGTAGGCGATGCCCGCCATGAAGAGTACGAGGCCATAGAGCGCTGCAGGGGTCGAAGCCCGGGGATTCTCGCCCATCCAGCTGGTGACGAAGGGGACCAGCGAGAGCCAGAACAGGAGGTGCAGGTTGGCCCAGAGCATCGAGCCGGTCACCCGGTGGCTGAGGCGGAGCATATGGTGGTGGTTGTTCCAGTAGATGCCGAGGTAGATGAAGCTGAGCACGTAACTCAGCAGCACCGGAATCAGTGGGCGCAAGGCATGGAGGTTGCTGTTGTGGGGCGGCCGCAGCTCGAGGACCATGATGGTGATGAGGATGGCCACTACCGCATCGCTGAAGGCCTCCATCCTTAGCTTGTCCATCGGCGGCCGCTCTAGCCTCCGTGCGCCAGCGCTGATCCCGGGACCGGTTGCCGGACCGGTGCCGCGGTCGGGGAGCGGCGAGTCACCAGCGACCGGATCACCACGTACAGCACTGGAGTGATGACCAGACCGAAGATCGTCACTCCCAGCATCCCGGCGAACACCGCCACGCCCAAGGCTCGCCGGATCTCGGCTCCGGCTCCGGTAGAGATCACCAGCGGCACTACCCCCATGATGAACGCCAGTGACGTCATCAGGATAGGTCGGAGCCGGATGCGGCAGGCCTCCAGCGCCGCGTCGAGGATGCTCCGACCCTGAAGCTCGAGCTCGCGGGCGAACTCCACGATGAGGATGGCGTTCTTACAGGCTAGTCCCGCAAGTACGACCAGGCCAACCTGGGTGAAAATGTTGTTGTCGCCGTCGGTGAGCCACACGCCTGCCATCGCCGCCAGAACCGAGAGTGGAACGATCAGGATCACCACCAGCGGTAACGACCAGCTTTCATACTGCGCCGCCAGCACCAGAAACGCGAGCAGGATCGAGAGAGGGAATACCAGGAGTAGTGTCGCCCCCTCTTGCACCTGCTGGAAGGTGAGCTCGGTCCACTCGAATCCCATCCCCCGGGGAAGCGTCTCACCCGCGAGGCGTTCCATGAGCTCCACCGCCTGACCGGAGCTGACCCCCGGCGCGATGCTGCCGTTGATATCGGCGGCGGGGAAGGAGTTGTAGTGGATCATCTGGTCGGGACCGAAGGTCTCCCGGGTGCGAGCCAGTGCGCCGAGGGGAACCATGTCTCCGGCCGCGTTCCGCACCCGCAGATTGCTGATATCCTCAACCTGGCTGCGGAACGGTGCATCGGCCTGGGCGACCACCTGGTAGGTGCGTCCGAACCGGTTGAAGTCGTTCACATATGCTGAGCCGAGGTACACACCGAGGGTGGAGAAGAGATCGGGCAGCGCCACATCCTGCCGGCGGGCCCGTTCTCGGTCAATGTCGATCCACACCTGCGGCACGTTCATTCGGAAGCTGGAGAACACACCACGGAGCTGGGGCTGCTGGTTGGCCTGCCCGATCAGGGCCTGGACAGCCTGGAACAACTGGCCGCTACCGAGTGACGCCCGGTCCTGCACCTGCATCTTGAACCCGCCGGTAGACCCGAGTCCTTGGATGGCTGGCGGTGGGAACACCGCGACGAACGCCTCCTTAATCGAGGCAAATTTCGCGTTCAGCGCCTGAGCCACCGCCTGGCCCTGCAGTCCGGGCTCGGCCCGCTCCTCGAAAGGCTTGAGCGGAAAGAACACGATTCCCTGATTGGGCGCGTTGACGAAGCCGTTCACCGAGAGTCCCGCGAACCGAACGGCGTGCGACACCGCGGGATGGTTCAGCGCGACGGCCGTCATCTTCGCCAGCACCGAGTCGGTACGGTCGAGCGAGGAGGCGTCGGGAAGCTGGGCGACGCCAACCAGATACTGTTTGTCCTGCTGGGGAATGAACCCGGCAGGTACCAGACGAAAAACCAGGACGGTGAGAGTCAGCAGTCCGGCGTACACCAGGAGGGGCGCGCGTGGCCGGGTGGCGAGACGCTCGACGCCCCGGCCGTAGCGCTCCGAGCCGGCCCGAAACGCCCGGTTGAAGGGCCGGAACAGCCATCCCAGAAGCCGATCGATCACCCGGGTCAGCCGGTCGCGCGGGGCGTCGCGGGGCCGCAGCAGGATCGCCGCAAGGGCCGGCGATAGGGTGAGCGAGTTGAATGCGGAGATCACGGTGGAGAACGCGATGGTGAGGGCGAACTGGCGGTAGAACTGACCGGTAAACCCGGGGACCAACGCCACCGGCACAAAGACTGCGCAGAGCACCAGCGCAATCGCGATGATCGGCCCAGTCACTTCTTCCATCGCCTTGTAGGCCGCCTGCTTGGGGGGGAGGCCCAGCTCTATGTTGCGCTCCACGTTCTCCACCACCACGATGGCGTCGTCCACCACGATGCCAATTGCGAGCACCAGGCCGAACAGGGTGAGCGTGTTGATGGAGAACCCGAAGGCAAGCAGGATGGCGAAGGTGCCGATGATCGACACCGGCACGGCCACTAGCGGAATGATCGAGGCCCGCCAGGTCTGCAGGAACAACACCACCACGATGACCACAAGCAGCACTGCCTCGAACAGGGTGATGACCACCTCGCGAATCGACTCGCTCACGAATACGGTGGGGTCGTAGACGATCTGGTATTGAATTCCCTCGGGGAAGTTTTGGGACAGCTCCGCCATCGTGGTCCTGACCCGGTTGGCGAGGCGAAGCGAGTTTCCGCCCGGAAGCAGAAAGACGGCGATGGGGACGGCGGGCTCGAGATCAAGGCCGGACCGTAGCGCATAGTCCTGGGCCGCCAGCTCGACACGGGCGACGTCGCGCAGGCGGGTGAGCTGGCCCTGGGACCCGGTGCGGATCACCACCGAGCCGAACTCTTCCTCGTCCAGCAGCCGACCCTGGGTGTTGACAGTGAGCTGGAAGGGCACCTGCTCGGTGAGCGGGGGGCCGCCCAGAATGCCGGCGGAGACCTGGACGTTCTGCTGCTGCACCGCCTGCACTACCTCGGCAGCGGTCAGGTTGCGGGCCGCGACCTTGGCCGGGTCGAGCCAGATCCGCATGGCGTAGTCGCCGCCACCGAAGATTCGCACGTTGCCCATGTCCGGCAGCCGGGCCAGTACGTCGCGAATCTGAATCAGAGCGTAGTTGCGGAGATACAGCTGATCGTACCGCCGGTTGGGAGAGGTCAGGTGGACTACCATCGTCAGATCAGGCGAGCTCTTGACTACGGTCACCCCGAGCCGCCGCACCTCCTCGGGAAGTCGAGGCAGCGCCTGGTTGACCCGGTTCTGCACCTGCACCTGAGCCAGATCCACGTCGGTGCCGAGGGCGAAGGTCACCGTCAGCTGCATTACGCCGTCGGCGGTAGCCTGGGAGGACATATAGAGCATCCTCTCGACACCGTTGATCTGTTCCTCGAGTGGGGTAGCGACCGTTTGGGCGGTGGTCTCCGGGCTGGCGCCCGGGAAGACAGCCCGAACCTGGACCGTCGGTGGGACCACCTCGGGGTACTCACTGATAGGCAGGGCTTGCATGGACAGGAGCCCCGCCACCGTGATCACAATCGACAGCACAGCCGCGAAGATCGGCCGATCGATAAAGAACCGGGAGATGTTCACCGCTTAGCCCCCGAATCGGCTGCTGCAGCACTCTCGGGGGAAGGGGCATCGGTTGCTTTGACCTTTACGCCAGGGCGGATTCGGGCGAACCCGTCGATTACGACCTTCTCGCCGGCCTCCAGGCCCGTGCGGATGACGCGGCGCTGTCCTTCTATCTGCCGGCCCAGCGTGACACCGCGGTAGACCACCGAGTCGCCGGCCAAAACGAAGACGTACTTGCGGTCCTGGTCGGTGCTTATTGCGGTTTCGGGGATGGTGGTGAGCTGCCGGACTCCGGAGCCGATCAGGCGCACCCGCGCAAACATTCCCGGGGTGAACAGGCGCTGCTTGTTCGAGACGACCGCCCGAGCCCGGATGGTGCCGGTGGCCTGATCCAAACGGTTGTCCACAAAGTCCATCCGGCCGCGATGAGGATAGCCCTGCTCATCGGCCAGGCCGATCTGGACTGGGTTGGGGGCCCTTCGGCTACTCGGACGCTCGCCGGCGCGGTCGAGCTGGTTGTACCGGAGGTAGGCGGACTCGTCGCCTTCGAAATAGACGTAAATGGGGTCCAGGGAGACTACGGTGGTGAGCAGAGTTGATCCAGCGGGACCGGAGGTGACCAGATTGCCCTCTGTCACCTCAGCCCGCCCGGTCCGGCCATCCACCGGCGCGCGGACTTTGGTGTAGCCCAGATCCAGTCTGGCGGCGCGGAGGGCGGCTTCTGCTGCGGTTACTGCAGCCCGTGCCTCGGACAGCAGGGTAAGACGAGTATCCATCTCTTCCTGGGAGATGGCTTGGACCCGGACCAGGCCTTCGCCGCGCTTTGCGTCCCGCTCGGTTAGGTCCAGGCGAGCAAGGGCTCGAGTAAGATCCGCCTGCCGCTGATCCAGCGTGGCCCGATAGGGCTCCGGGTCGATCTCGAACAGCACATCGCCCTTCTTGACCTCTTTCCCCTCGGTGAATGCCACCCGCACCAGGTATCCCGAGACCCGGGGGCGGACCTCAACGGCGTCCACCGCCTCGAACTCACCCTGGTATTCATCCCACTCGGTGATCTGCTCGGCCTTGACCTCGGCCACGGTAACTTCCGGCGGCGGCGGTGGCGCCGGGGACTCGGATCTGCACCCGGCAAACCCAAGGCAGGTCCAACTCAGCAGGACGTGATAACGCATGGTGCACCTCGGAGAGATCCCCGGAAGGCGGCGGCGGAGGTCTGATCGTGCCTAGGTTGTAAGATTGAGCCTGGTAGGGAGATAGTCGCTCGCGGATGAGCGGTGCACAAGAGGCCCGGGCTGGCGCTACCGCTCCTTCCGATACATCCGCATTGCGATCGGTGCCGCGACCATCACGATGAGCACCGACGCGACCAGTACCCAGAACACGGCGCTTCCAGCCTCCTCTCCATGCATCAGCTGCCGAGATGCGTTGGCCAGCTGGGTAACCGGGTTCCGGCCTACCACCTCCTGAAGCCAAGATGGCATGGTCTCGAGCTTGACAAAGATGTCGCTGGCGAAGGTGAGCGGCATGAGGAAGATGAAGCTCGTCGTCATGACCGACTCCGGCGTGCGCACCAGCATTCCCACGATGATCCAGAGCCAGGAGAGGGCAAAGGCGAACACCAGCACCAGCGCCACCGCCAGCAGCACGCCGATGGCCCCGCCCTGGGGCCGGAAGCCGAGGATGAACCCTACGATCAGGATCAGCGCGGCGGCCATCGAGTACCGAAACAGATCGCCAGCCAGGGCGCCGAGCAACGGGGCCGGCTGCCACATCGGAAGGGAACGGAACCGGTCGTACAGACCCTTCTGAATGTCACCGTTGAGGCCCATCCCGGTGTAGACCGTGATAAAGACGACCGTCTGCACCAGCACGCCCGGCAGCAGATACTGGATGTACTGCCTCGGCGTCCCCGCCAGTGCCCCGCCGAAGATGTAGGTGAAGAGGAGGGTGAACATGATCGGCGTCACGGTGACGTCGAACAGCTGGAAGGGCACGTGCTTGATCTTGAGCATGGCGCGCCAGGCCAGCGTGGCCACTGCCGCCAAGGCAGACGCCGGCTGGGGACGGGCTCGCATGGCGAGCAGCTGGTGGGTGCGTTCGCCCGAGGGAAGCAGAACGTCGGTGGTCATGGCCGGGCCTCCTCCACCGGATGTTCCGAGGTGATGCCGGTGAGCGCCAGGAACACTTCGTCCAGACTGGGATTGCCCACTGAGAATTCGGCGACCTCGATGCCTCGCTGAGCAAGCGCCGTCAGCAGGTCGACCGCCTGCGCGGGACTCTCCAGCCGGGCAGCCAGCTCGCTGGGATCGGCCACCGGCAAGAGCCCATCGCCCAGAATGCGGTTGACCAGCTCCTCCGCCAGCTCGCGCTGATCAGGGCTCGCCAGCCGAAGATGCAGTGCGTTCGAGCCCACCAGCGCCTTGAGCTCCCGGCTGGTTCCCTCGGCGATGACCTTTCCGTGGTCGATCACTGCCAGCCGCTCCGCCAGCCGATCGGCTTCGTCCAGGTACTGGGTGGTAAGCAGTACGGTTGTTCCCTCTTCTGCGATACGGCGCACCAGCTCCCACACTTGGTTCCGGCTTCGCGGGTCGAGCCCGGTGGTGGGCTCGTCGAGGAAGAGGATCTCCGGAATCGCAATCAGGCTGGCCGCGATGTCGATTCGCCGGCGCATCCCGCCGGAGTAGGTCTGCACCTGTCGGCCGCCTGCTTCGCTCAGGCCGAAAGCCTCCAGCAGCTCCGAGGCACGCCCGCGCGCATCGTGCCAGGACAGCCCCAGCAGCCGCCCGATCAGCACCAGATTCTCGGTGCCGGTAAGATCCTCATCCACCGAGGCGTATTGTCCGGTCAGGCTCACCTTCTCCCGCACTGCGGCGGACTCACGCACGACGTCATGGCCCAGCACGGTAGCCGTTCCGGCCGTGGGGCGGAGGAGCGTGGCGAGAATACGAATGGTGGTGGTCTTGCCGGCGCCATTGGGTCCCAACAGCCCGTATACCGAGCCCTCCCGGATGCGGAGATCCACTCCGTCCAGGGCGCGGGTGTCGCCGAAGGTCTTGATCAACCCGTGGGTTTCGATCGCGTTCACTCTAGCGGCGCGCCTCCCGAAGCTCCTCCTCCAGTCGCTGGTCGGACCATCCCTGCTGGTCACTCGCCGTCGGGTGATAGGTCTGTACCACCACGCCGGAGCTGAACGGCTTGGTGTCCACCAGCCGTAGCACCGTCCTGGACGGAGTCTCGGGGAAGAGCCGCCGCCCGCTACCGAGGATCACCGGGAACACCATGAGTCGCCATT
Organism: uncultured Gemmatimonadales bacterium; assembly: GCA_965652025.1. Taxonomy (GTDB): domain Bacteria; phylum Gemmatimonadota; class Gemmatimonadetes; order Gemmatimonadales; family GWC2-71-9; genus CAVVWJ01. Next base: position 15,664 of record CBFGTM010000024.1, on the reverse strand, counting down.
CGTCCACCAGCTCGTGCTCCATCAGGGTGTGCACCAGGGTTCGGCTGCCGGTAACCAGCACCGGTCCCCCGTGGTGTTCCTTGAGCCGCCTGATCTGGCCGATCACGTCATTCCCGATCACCACCGTGTTGTTCCACTCCGGATCCCGCAGGGTGGTAGAGACGACGTACTTGGGCATGGCATTCATCTTGTCAGCGAACTCACCCGTCCGGCTGGGCCACGCGCCGGCGAATGACTCGTAGGTAACCCGCCCAATCAGGAGCGCCTCCGCCTCGAGCGTCTCCTCTAGCTTGTACCGCAGCTGGTCGTCACTCATGAAGTCGAAGACCCAGCCGCTGTGGGGATGACCGGGCTCTCCACCCGGCGCTTCCATGACGCCGTCCAGCGTCACGAACTCGGATACCACGATGTTGCTCATGCGTGCTCCTCGCGCTCGGCATGCCACCCGGTGGGACCAGCGCCGAAATAAGGGATGAATTCTACACGTTCTTGGTCCGGCGGTTGATCGCCTCCGCGATGCTATAGGGATCGCCGTCGGTACCGACCAGACTGAGATAGATCCCGGGAAGGCCCGCTTCGAGTGCCTTCCGGGCGAGGAACTGGCGTGCCGGAGGTAGCCGGCGAATGACGCGCTCGGGATTGTGGAGCTGAAGGGCAACTACGGCAACGCCTCCGATCTCCTGCACTGAGGCGGCCCGAACTTCGTTCCAGCCGATCACGCCTACCGGGAAGATGCTGTCCCGAATCCCGGAATCGTCGATGACCACCCGCTCCACCTCTTCACCCAGCGCGCGCAGCTGCATCAGGGCGAGCACCCCGCCCAGCGCTGCCAGCGACCAGCCGATCCAAGCCGGAAGATCGAGCATGAGGAGCACGGCCCCGACGCCGACGAGGGCGAGGCCGACGGTGAGCTTGCGGTAATGGTACCGCCGCGAGAGGCGGAGAACGATTCGCTCCATGGATCCTCGGATCAGCCTTTCCGCCCAATCGTCAGCTTCACCGGAACACCCAGGAAGCACCGGTAGCGCTCGACCGCCCGGGACAGCCCGCGCTTCTCACTACCGCCGAGCGCTCGTGGGCTCTCCACCTGCAATACCACGCCTTTGGGAGTCAGAGCCGTTCTCCAGGTGCCGGCCACCTGGCCATCCACCACCAGGGCATGGCGAAGGCTTACCAGGGAGTTGGCGTACAGGGCGTGGGGCACCGCCTGCCGGTCTCGGTAGGCCACGAGGTACTCGTCGTAGATGGGCAGGAGGTCCACCGCCGGCTTGCGCCGGGAGCGGGCTTGGAGGCTCCGACCGATCGTCCAAAATCTGATCCCGCCGATCTCCTGCGGCTTCGCCCGAATCATCGCCAGCGCTCGCCTGGCGTCGGTGCTTGGGATTCCTGACCACCAGACGAAGTCCCGGACTGTGGCGGGACCATGACTGCGGAAGAATCGTCCGGCCAGCTCTGCCAGTGCCTCTTCCCGGGACAGACGCCGTGCGCTGGGGGCACGTTTCTCCAGGAGGGCGTAGGTGGACTGGGTGCCTCGACGGGGCCCGCTGCAGATGAGTCCTTCGAGCTCGGCGTACATCGTGATGTGTCCCAGCTCCATCGAGCGGCTGGGTAATCCGGCGCGCTCGAGGTGCGCCCCCAGCTCTCGGCGGGTCAGGCAACCGTGATCTCCCAGGGCACGCTCGAAGATGTTGGCCGCGCGAGTCATGACCGCGGCATCCAGGCCCAGCCGGCGGTCGTAGGTCGACATCCTGCGATGCACCAGAGGTGCAGTGAGCTCGAGCATCCAGCGGATATCGGCGGGGGTAACGAAGTGCCAGGTGGGACGAAGCACATGGGTCCGGAGGATCGCTCCCCGATCGAGCGCCCGGTCCAGTGCCCTGTCGGTCACTCCTGGCGACATGCGAAGGCCGAGCGTCCATTTGGCCGGGCCGTATTCCTGAGCCTGAACGGCGCCGAGCCAGGCAACTATCCGTGCCGGGTCGCGACCGCGGGGGCGGCTGATCCGCTGGTTATGAAGTCTCTGATCGGGGATCGGCACCACCGGTTCGGTCCATGGAGGGCTCAGGTCAGGTGGTGGGACAGGCGTCGTCCCAGGTGGCGCGCTCGCGGAGGACGGGGCGCCCTTGGGGATCGAAAGCTTGCTGGAAGGTGAAAGCAAAAGGAGAGGGGCCGTGAGCCTCGAGGTGTGCCAGGCGGCCAACCGCTTCCTCCACAGTAGGGCGGTGCCCGGCTGGTACCCACCATAGCGCAAGGTAGACGTTCTCGAACCGCTCGAACCACTCCTGCCGCTGCCGCATGACTGCGGCATGCGCGCTCCGGAACACATAACCCCGTAGCGACTCGAGGTCGGCCCAAACCGACATGTTGATCATGATGAGGTCGTCGTCGGGGTAGGGTCGTACGGCGGTCGCGTCTCCGTCTTCGGTCTGCAGCCGCCAGACGAAGCCGGGCGTCCGCTCCGCCAGGGCATTGATCTCCTCCAGCTTGGCTACGAAGCCTTGCATGACAGGGTCGGTGACTGGCCCGCGGGCCCGGCCGATATTGACCTGAGCCAAGTGCCAAGTAGTGGCGCTCATGATTAGACCATGCTTCCGAGAAGGTGGGGAGCCGTCGGGTCGAGGTCTAAGGTTGGCGCCGAATGACCTCGGTGACCAGAGCGCGTAGGGCCTCGACATCCTCCTCGCTGGGCGAGCTGGGTGTGGACTCCCACTCCGCCTCCTCCTCACCGGGGCGAGCAACCGCGACCGAATGCCAGCGGGTGCCGTGGAAGCTGCCGTCGGCCTCGAACCGCCCGCCGACGCTGAGGTGGAGAGAGGTGGCGCAATCGTTGTCCCCGGTACAATAGAGCACCGCATCCGACGCACTGAGCAGAGTACCACTGGCATCGAGCAGCACCAGAATCGACCGGAGACCGGCCGGTCCCGCCGAGAGGTTGATGGTGAGCTGCTCCCAGCCGGCGATGGACCATCCGTTGGGGCCAGCCAGCACCTCGGGCGAGCCGACCGGCTTCCGCTCCGCCACCGCATCCTCCGGGAGCGGCGCCAGCAGCGCGTGCCAGCTGGGACCCGATTCCCCCGAACTCCGATCAGGTTTGCTCATTGGGATCATTAATGTACTGGACGAGATCCTTACTTGCCCGAGCGAAACGGCCGCTCGTCTGCGCTTTGGTCAATACGGCCTCCTTTCCTCCTCGTACTTCAATCCGAGGGCGGCAGCCAGCTCCCGTCCAAGGATAAGACCCGCGTCGTCCGAAGTTCGCGCGATGAGAATGTCGGGGGTGTCCTCGGTTCCAAGCAGCACGACCCGCTCGTGACTCCGGCCCTGAGCGAATTCGGGAGGCAACATGCGCTCGACTCTGACAGCCTGAAATCGACCAAGGGGAAACCGGCCCGCCGGTCCGTGTAACCGGACGCCGTACAGCCTGACGGGATCGACCTGGACCTGATCGCGATCTATGGTGCCCCGGGACGTCTCCAGGTTTCGAAGAAAGAGTCGCCCGAAGTACAGGACGATCACAGTGACCAGTAGCAGCTGCACTGCCGCTACCCGATCATGGGTCACCAGAAGTGAGTACAGCATCCCCGCCACGACCACCATGAGGAGGCCCAGGGCCCCGCGCAGGATCAGTTTGATGACGGGACTGGTGTCGAACCGGTAGGGAAGGGAGACTGCCATCGAGGGGGGTTAGCTGGGCAGCTTCGCTGAGAGGGAGAACGTCTCTCCGTCGGCGGCCAGGAAAACGAAGGACTTGCCCCTCACCTTGATGGTATGATGGCCCCAGGGCATGTCCTCGTGCGCTTCCGGGTAGGAGAGGGCGCACTTCCGGAGTCTCGCGCCATCTCGCGGTAGTCCCGTCTTCTTCTTCGAGGAGGAAGCGACCACCTACGGGCTCACATCGATGGTGATGTCCAGTTCCAGTATTTCGGGCAGTTCTCCAACTGGGGCGAACTTCAGGCTCACCGGGACCAGGGAACTCGGTATCAGGTCTTCAGGGAAATCGGACAGCAGGGTGGCGCGAAGGTTCATCGGCACCGGTGCAGTGATCATGAACCCAGGTGCAAACAGCCAGAGCTGGCGGAGCAGCGGGACCTGAAATCGGATCACCGGAGCCTTGGGACCGGGACTACTTCATTATGCTTAGCGGCGGACTCAAGGAACAGTGGTGCAGCCGCATGCATGGTAAAGCTCTGGTCAGGTGATCTATGACTCTGGTTTCACTCCTGGTACTTGCGATCGCCCAGGCCCCAATTCAGCAGCGTCCGAGTACCGATGTTGCCCAGTGGGAACGGCAGGCCCGGGCCGTCACCATCACCCGGGACGACTGGGGCATAGCCCACGTCCGGGGGAAGACCGATGCCGATGCGGTGTTCGGGATGATCTATGCCCAGGCGGAGGACGACTTCAACCGGATCGAGACTAACTATCTCAACGCGCTGGGGCGGCTGGCCGAGGCCGAGGGCGAGGGCGCCATCTGGCAGGACCTCCGGATGAAGCTGTTCATCGATCCGGACAGCATGCGGGCGACCTACGACCGGAGCCCGGGCTGGCTCAAGCGGCTGATGAATGCCTGGGCCGATGGGCTCAACTACTACTTGCACACTCATCCGGAGGTGAAGCCGCGGGTGCTCACTCGGTTCGAGCCCTGGATGGCGCTCAGCTTCACCGAGGGCAGCATCGGGGGTGACATCGAGAGCATCTCGCTCGATGGATTGAAGGATTTGTATGGACGATGGGCCGAGCCTCCGGTACCGGTAGACTCGGCCTTCCAACCGGTCAAGTCGGGCTCCAATGGGTTTGCCATCGCTCCAGCCAACACGGTGAACCACCGTGCTCTCCTGCTGATCAATCCCCATACGACCTTCTTTTTCCGCTCCGAACTGCAGATGACCAGCGATGAGGGGCTGAACGCCTACGGTGCAGCGACGTGGGGGCAGTTCTTCATCTATCAAGGGTTCAACGACCGGCTGGGCTGGATGCACACTTCGACCGGCGCCGACGCGATCGACGAGTATAGTGAGGCAGTGCTGAAGAAAATCGAGTCGGGGCTCTGGTACCGATCTGGTGCGAAGGAGCGGCCGATTGATATCAAACGCAGCACGGTCCTCTATCGGACGAAGGAAGGGATGAAGAGTCAGACCTTCCGCGTCATGCGGACCCATCACGGGCCGCTGGTGCGGATCGAGGAAGGCCGCCGATTCATCACCGTGCGACTGATGCAGAAGCCGATCCAGGCGCTGAGCCAGTCCTGGCTCCGGACCAAGGCCCGCAACCTGTCCCAGTACCAGAGGGTCATGGAACTGCACGCCAACTCGTCCAACAACACGGTGTATGCCGATGCGGATGGGCACATCGCCTACTTCCATCCCCAGTTCGTCCCCCGGCGAGACGACCGCTTCGACTGGACCCAGCCGGTGGACGGGAGCGACCCCGCCACCGAATGGAAGGGGGTGCACGGCATCAAGGACAGTCCCCACGTGATCGATCCGCCCAACGGCTGGATTCAGAACGTGAACAACTGGCCCTATTCGGCGGCCGGCCGGTACAGCCCGCGGCGGAGCGACTTCCCCGCGTACATGGACAATGCCGGCGAGAGTCCGCGGGGGGAGCACGCCATCATGGTGCTGGAGGGCCGCAAGGATTTCACCTTGGACCGGCTGCGGGATGCGGCGTTCGATCCCTATCTGCCGGCATTCGCCCGGGTGATTCCCCAACTTGTGGCTGCTTATGACTCTTCAGAGCCTGGAGGGTCGATCAAACGGAAGCTGGAGCAGCCAATCGGGGTCCTCAGAGATTGGGACTATCGCTGGTCGGCGAGCTCAGTCCCGACCTCGCTCGCGGTGTATTGGGGAGAGGCCCGCGCGGAGAGCGAAACGGGTCAGCCTCTGGCGGCCCTTCTCATCGCGTGCAACCGGCTCACCCGTGAGTTCGGCACGTGGAAGGTGCCATGGGGCGAGATCAACCGCTTCCAGCGGCTCACCGGTGACCTGGTACAGCCGTTCAGCGATTCAGCCCCCAGTGTGCCGGTGCCGTTCACCTCGGCCCAGTGGGGCTCGCTGGCCTCGTTCCGGGCCAAGCAGTATCCGGGGACGAAGCGGAGGTATGGCACCTACGGCAACACTTTTGTCGCGGTGGTGGAGTTCGGGCGAGACAGTGTGCGGGCCAAGGCCGTGTCGCCCGGCGGTGAGAGCGGGGATCCCAAATCCCGCCACTTCAACGATCAGGCGGAGCGGTACGCGACGGGGAATCTGCGGGATGTGTACTTCTACCCGGGACAGCTCGAGGGGCACACCGAAGCCGCTTACCATCCCGGATCGCGATGAATCTCCGGGAAACTGAAACCGCGAGCCCGACGTAGGGCTGCCATCCATCGGCTGTCACTTACCCATCCGGAGGCCCAGTGCGACTCCTCGCCTTGTTGATTCCCTTGATGCTGCTTGGCCATCTCAATCCGCCCCGTTCCGGCGAAGAGCTGGTGCGCCAGATGCACGCCCGCTATGCCGGGAAGTGGTACCGGAACCTGACCTTCATCCAGACTACGAGCTATCCTGATCGGCCGGTCGAGACCTGGTACGAGGCCGGGACCGTGCCCGGCAAGCTCCGGATCGACATCGCGCCTCTGGACAGCATGAACGCGTTCATGTACGTGGGCGACTCGGCCATCGTTTTCAAAGGCGGGAAGCGGGTCTCGGCGCGCAAGGACCGCAATCTCCTGATGACCCTGGGATTCGACGTCTACGGGCAGTCGCCGGAAACAACCGTCGCCCAGCTCAAGGACCAATCGATCGACCTGAGCAAGATCCGGGAGGACAATTGGAAGGGCACCAAGGTCTGGGTCGTCGGCGCTGCCAAAGGGGATACCACCAGCAACCAGTTCTGGATCGAGCAGGACCGGCTCCTCTTTGTTCGCCTGGTTCAGGCGCACCAGAGCCAGAGGAACCCCTCCGAGCCGCCCAGCATCCTTGACATCACCTTCGAGAACTATCGACCGCTGGCGCAAGGATGGATCGCGCCGACCTGCGTGATCAAGTTGAACGGGAAGGAAGTGCAGCGGGAGGAGTACCGGGACATCCGGGCCAACGTGAAGCTCCAGCCGGACCTGTACGACCGGGAGACCTACCACAAGGCGGCCTGGATCGGGGAGACCAGTTAGCTCCGGACTTGTGGCCGCCGGTCGACTGGGGCGATATTGCCCGATCTTGCCCGTCGTTCAACTGACGGCTGAGCAGTGTCCCTCGAGAGGTGACGTTTGACGAAATTCAGCTCGCTGAGTCGCTCAGGGATTCGGTGCTGCGCCATGGTGGCGGCTCTGGCCACGGTGGCGAGCGGAGTGTCGGCCCAGGTCGCCAGCCCAGCGCCACCGGTTCGCGTCACCACCGAGAACGCCCGTTTCACCGACTATCTGAACGACCTGGCAGGTCCCGGGGCGGTCATCGGCATTGTTGGCGGCGGTGTGGTGGATCAGGTCTGGAATAAGGCGGATCTGAGCGACAATTTCGCCCAGCGAATCTGGTCCCGGGCCGGGAAAGCGGCGGTGCAGGTGAGCGTTCGTCACGGCCTCGCCGCTCTCATGCATTACAGCACCGATTACCAGCCTTGCCACTGCAGCGGGTTCGGCCCCAAGGTCGAGCACGCCCTGTTGGAGACCTTCACCGACCGTCGGGCCGACGGAACCCGGGCCCTCACTCTACCTCGTTTCGCCGGCGCGTACGCCAGTGGCTTTGGCAGCCTGGCCTGGGACCACAATCACACACCAAGCGACGTAGTCGTCGGCACCACTCTCTCCTTCGGATTCACCGCACTCTTCAACATCACCCGCGAACTGACAGGCCTCGCGCGTTAAGAGCCAACAATATTCTGGTGACCTCTGCGCCTCAGTGGTTCAGTCTTTCCGGGTGGGGGTGAGGCGCTTTTCATAGCGCCAGACTTCCAGCGGGAAGATGCCGTGGGGAGTGTCCAGCCGGTTGATCATGTTTCCCACCTGCCGCCAGCCGCACTTTTCGTAGAATCGAGCGGCCCGCCGATTGCCGATGGCACAGGCGAGCCATGCCGTTGCGGTTCCGTTGGCGGCGAGGCGAGCCTCGCCGTCGGCCAGTAGCGCCGCCGCGATACCGGTGCCTCGGGCCTCCGCCGAGACATACAGCTGATAGAGCTCGTCCTCATGGACCATGCAGAAGCCGACCGGATCGCCCTGGGCGCCAGCCACCCGCACATCCTCCAGCGCGGCCTCCAGCCGCTCCCGAAAGCTCTCCAGGGTCCGCACCCGAGCGAGCTCCGCCGGCAGGATATCCGCGTGCGCATCCTGCCAGCCATCATACCAGATACTGGCGAGCTTATCGATTTCGGTTGATTGAGCGGATCTCACGTCGGTGGGCGAAGAAGCCTCTACTCCCACGTGAGCTCGAAGGGCTGGGACACCCGGTCAGCCTCGGGTACCAGATGGCGGCCGTTGGGATCCAGCGCCACCTCGAAGACGAAGCGGTAAATACCGGCCCGGTTGTTCACGTACTCGAAGTCCATCGGAAGCGCTGCCAGGCTGTCGCCCGGCGGGATAGGAAAGCTGGTCCCATAGCCGTCAACTACGAACCATGCTGTCCGATTGATCCACTCTTCGCCGGTCCACTGCTCAACGTAGACGTACTCGTTCATCGGCGCGTAGATCGGCACCGTGCCCTGGTTCACCAGTGTAGGTTGAGCCGTCCGGTCCAACGCAAGGGAATAGACCGGTTTGTCGGTGCGCACGAGCAGGTCCGCCACCGCCAAGTCACTGGGGCCGTTGGAGCTGCACCCTGCAAGCCCGGTGAGGAGAGGAAACAGACGGATCAGGACACCCAATGTCTTGCGCTCACGCATAGCCACTCCCGGTACGGCAAAGGTGCGTCGCATTCTAGGGCTTGTCGAGATTCCCCCGGGGGCTTCTGGCTGCCCATTCTGGGCTGGGTGCCGTTCTTGACATAGCTTTTAGCGGTAGCCTTCCTGAGCAGAATCGGAGGTCCGCGGCTAGCCCATGTTTCGACTGATCACTTTCGGTGGGCTCCTCCTCCAGCAGGATGGGGCCCTTCATCTCGGCCCAGCTGCTCAGCGACGTCGGCTAGCACTCCTCGCCATCATTGCTGCCGCGAGGGGCCGCGGAGTCAGCCGGGAACGGTTGGTCGATCTGGTCTGGCCCCGCACTGACGCGGACGCCGGGAAGCACTCCTTGTACCAGGCGGTCCATACGATACGCCGAGCGTTAGGAAGCGATGAGGTGTTGCTGGGAAGCACCGCGCTCCAGCTCAATCCTGACCTGATCACCAGTGATGTCGGCGAATTCGAGGAGGCCGTCGAGCAGGGTGCCTACGAGCGCGCGGTGCGGCTCTACCGGGGTCCCTTTTTGGAAGGATTCCGGCTCGATCAGGCACTCGAGTTCGAGCAGTGGCAGGATCGAGAGCGGCTCCGACACAGTCGCGAGTACGCCTCGGCCCTGGAGGCGCTCACCCTCGCCGCGACGAAGCGCGGACAGCACTCGGATGCCGTACGCTGGGCGCGTCGGCTGGCCGCCGCGGAGCCAGTCAGTACCCGCGCGGCACTGAGTTTGATCGAGGCCCTGGTCGCCTCGGGCGACCCCGGGAGCGCGCTGCAGTTCGCGACGGTGCACACTTCGCTGGTTCGACAGCATCTCGACGCCGAGCCTGACGCGGCCATTGAAAACTGGATTACCCGCCTACAGGCGGGAGATCTGGGCCCTCCCAGCGTGGCCGCCTCCGCGTCATCCGGTGAGCCACATGCCGCGGAGCCTCGGGAAACAGCTGAATTCGAGGCTCGCGCATTGGAAGAGCTGAAGCGGGCACTGGTGGGCCGCTACAGGATTACGCGCAAGCTGGGTGAGAGAGCGATGCTGCTGTCGTTTGCCGCGCATGATACCCAAGACAACCGACCGGTAGAGCTCCACGTGCTGGCTCGGGTGCCATTGCTCGGCAGCACTGATCGCCTCCTGGATGCCTTGGATCGCGTGGCCGCCTTGCATGACCCTCGGATTGTTCCCCTGCGGGGCTCTGGTGCCACTCAGGGAATCGTGTACTTCGCAACCTCGCCGTCCGAGGGACCATCACTGCGCGACCGGTTAGTGCGTGAGCGGGCGCTTCCGGTGAGTGACGCAGTGGCCATCGCCGATGACCTCACCACCGCCCTGGCCCACGCCCACGGCCGCGGAGTACGCCATGGTGATCTCCGGCCCAAACACGTCCTGCTGACGAGAACCGGGGTCAGGGTGGCCGGCTTCGGCATCGTGGAAGCGCTCGATTTGATCACGGCAGGGAGCGGGGCCAGCACTACCGCTGTCACATTCGGCGCGCCGGCATATTTGAGCCCGGAGCAACTGGCCGGCGAAATCAGTGCCGACGAGCGCAGTGATATTTACAGCCTGGGCACCATCGTGTTCGAGATGCTGGCAGGCGAACCTCCATTTGCCGGTACTAATCTCGCCACCGTGCTGAGTCGCAAGCTCTCCCACCCTGCTCCCTCGGTCCGCCAATTCCGGGAAAGCGTACCCTCCGCACTCGAAGCCGCAGTCGCCCGCTGCCTGGAACGATCTCCTGCCGATCGCTTCCGGAGCGCGGCCGACCTCAAGGATGTCCTGCATTCTTGTCTGGCGGGCCAGCGTGCCTGAGACCACGGCCGGTGAGGTGGATCGGCTGGCAGCCGCTCTGGCCGACCGCTACGTCATTGAAGACGAAATCGGCCGCGGTGGATCGGCCACGGTGTTTCTGGCGGAAGATCGGAAGCACGGCCGGAGAGTTGCCCTCAAGGTCCTCCACGCATCTCTCGGCGCCGCTCTTGGCGTCGAGCGATTCCAGCGGGAGATCGCGACGGTCGCCCGATTGCATCATCCACACATTCTACCGCTCTATGACTCCGGCATCGCAGCCGGGCGGCTGTACTACACCATGCCGTACGTCGAGTCCGGCTCGTTGCGGGATCGTCTGCGCCGTGCGGGTCAACTCCCGTTCGATGCCGTCGTCCAGCTCACCACCGAGATCTCGTCTGCCCTGGCGTACGCCCATGCGCTCGGAGTGATCCACCGCGATATCAAGCCAGAGAACATCATGATCTCGGTGACCGAGCACGGCTTGCTCACCGATTTCGGGATTGCCCACGTGCTCGACGACGAGGCCGGCCAAGCCCTCACCGATACCGGTCTTGCTGTCGGCACTCCGACCTATATGAGCCCGGAGCAGAGCAGCGGCGATGAGCCGGTGGATCCTCGCAGCGATATTTATTCGCTGGCGACGGTGGTCTACGAATCGCTGACCGGACGTCCGCCGTTTACCGGGCCGACCGCGCGGGCCATCATCACCAAGCGTCTCTTGGAGCCGGCACCATCGGTTCGTCTGGCCAGGCCAGACGTTCCGCCAGCCGCCGCCGCCGTAGTTGAAAGAGCGATGGCCCGGCAGCAGGACGACCGCTTCGAAACGGCCACTGAGTTTGCTGCCGCTCTCGAAGCCGGCCTCCAAGAGCCACCTCCTCGGATCCGGTCCTGGTCGCTCGGACCGTCGGCTCGTCGCTGGGCGGCAACACTGCTCATCCTCGCCGCTCTGGGAGCCGGTGCCATGGCCGGCCTTCGGCTCCTGAGCCGAGCCGCTGCACCCGAGCCCCGTCGTATGGTGGCTGTGCTGCCCTTCAAAAACCTGGGGGAACCTGCGGATCAATACTTCGCCGATGGGCTCACCGAGGAAATCACCACCCGACTGGCCGGTCTCTCCGGGCTAGGCGTCATCTCCCGTACCAGCGCTGACCAGTATCGCAGCACGTCAAAATCACTGAAGCAGATCGGGGAAGAGCTGGGCGTCGGCTACGTGCTGGAGGGGAGTGTGCGCTGGGAGCGGTCCCCCAGTGGCCCGGGCCATGTTCGGGTCACCCCTCAGCTGATCCAGGTGAAAGACGACAGTCATCTTTGGGCGGAGCGGTACGACGCCCAACTCACCGAGGTATTCAGGATCCAGAGCAGCATTGCCGAGCAGGTCACCCTTGCTCTGGATGTGGCTCTGCACCCGCCGGAGCGAGCCGTGCTAGCGGTGCCGGGCACGCGCAGTGTCGAGGCGTACGATCTTTACCTTCGGGGCAACGAATACGCCAGTCGCAGCTGGCAACGGGAAGAGGTCTCCACCGCGCTCCACTTTTATGAGCGCGCCGTTGCGCTCGACCCCACCTTCGCGGCAGCACAGGCCAGACTGGCCCGCACTCACCTGAGGATGTACTGGCATTTCTACGATCGTTCCAATAATCGGCTTCGGCTGGCCAAGCAGGCGGCCGATGCCGCCGTGGCGCTCGCACCCGATCTGCCCGAGAGCCATATCGCGTTGGGTTACTACTACTATCACGGTTTGCTCGATTACGATCGCGCGCTCCAGGAATTCGAGCTGGCCCGTCGGTCCCAGCCGAGCAACAGCGATCTGCTGGCTGCCATCGGGTATGTGGAACGGCGGAGGGGCCGCTGGGACGAATCGCTGGCCCGCTTCATCGAGGCTCTGCGGTACGATCCCCGCTCCAGTTTTCGACTCTTTGATGTAGGCGACGACTACTTCTCACTCTGGAAGTTTCCCGAGGCGGAGCACTATCTCAATCGGGCCATCTCCCTCTCACCCGACTGGGTCAACCCCTATGTGTACAAGGCCTGGCTCTATGTGGTGTGGCGAGGAGACATGGCAGCGGGTCGGGCGGTGTTGAAGGATGCGCTGAGCCGTGTTGAAGTCAGCCGGGTGGCCCAGGCGATTGCCGCGGGCGACAGGGTATCCACTTCGATCCTCAGCGCCGACAGTACGTTCGCTGCCATGCTCGATGGCGTCTCCCTGTCCACCTTTCGAAGCGACCCGGCCCGGTATCACGTTCTCAAGGCCGACGCCGCTCAGTTCCGCGGGCAAACAGCGGCGCGGCACGCCCATGGAGACTCGGCCCGAGTGGCAATCGAGAAGACCCTTCGAGGTCGGCCCGACGACGCCAAGCTCTACGCGATCCTCGGCTTGGCCTACGCTCACACGGGCAGGCACGCCGATGCGGTGCGGGCCGCCGAGCGGGCCGTCGCTCTGCTTCCGATCTCTCGTGATGCAGTCTCCGGACCCTATCTTCAGAGCGACCTTGCCCGGGTCTATGTGGCAGCCAATCAGCCAGGCAAGGCCATCGATGTTCTCGAGCGTCTGCTCGAGGTCCGCTCCTCCTGGGTTTCCCCCGCTGAGCTTCAGGCTGATCCAGTCTGGGCGCCCCTCCGGTCCCATTCCCGTTTCCAAGAGCTGGCTTCCCGCCAAATCACTCCGTAAAGCCTGCCCTCTTCGATTGCTGAGTTCTCTCCCGCAGGCCTGACGGCCTGACCCGGTCTCGTCGCGCTCCGGCGTCGGTTGAGATCGGGTTGAGAACCTGGTGAGTCGTGGTTCGCATCGTTACCCCGCAAGCAAAACGATGCGCCGTCCTCGGCGCTTTCCTCAAACCGACGGAGGCGACATGTCACTCTCAATCCTGCTCACCCGGCGATCCACCATCGCAGGCATCGGCACCGTCGCTCTGCTCTCGATGGTGGGGCTGCAATCGGCGCCCGGAAGCAACCCGGAAACACCCGTCCGCAGCCGGGATCGTTTCCCGGATTCTGTGGTATTGCCGATGAGCTACGGCGGTGTCGGCGCCGAAGGAGTGGACCTGATCTGGCGCGGGACCAGCTCGGCAGGCCTCGCAGGCCAGGTAACGGTTCGGATGGCATACGCCGGGGCTGCGGAGGATCGCGGCATGCCGGTCTGGCCGGTGAACGCCTTGCTCTTCTTCTCGGCCGACGACTACCGCAGCTCGTTCATCGCCGAACTGAGCGGGACGATGGATTGGCGGGAGGGGCGGATGATCGCCGCCGGCGTAATCACCGATGGAGCAGGCGCGGACTCTCGCCTGGAGCAGGTGCTCCAGCTGGACCGCAAGTGGAACGGGAGCCTCACGCTTCGATTCCGGTCAAACCCGCCTGCTTCGGTCGCCGCGGTGACAGCGAAGGACTGAGTTCGAGGTAGTACCTGGTGCAGTGCAAACACTCAACTGGAGATACGACCATGCTTGGATCGAAGACGAAGTTGAAGCGGAACCTGCCCATGCTCAGCGCTGCTCTGGTCGCGGCGTTCAGCCTGGCCTGCGGCGGCGACAATGGTGGTCCCGCCGCTCCTGGCGGCGGCGATGACGCACCGGCCCCCGCGACCGCAACCGGGTTCAGAATCACCAACGCGTCCAGTCGCTCGGCCTGGTACATCTACTTCAAGGCCTGCAACACCGAAGAGTGGGGTGAGGACCGGCTGGGCAGCAGCAACGTACTGTCCAGTGGCGAATCGTTGACTTCGCAGGTGCCTGCGGGCTGCTATGACGTCCTGGCCCTTACCGACACCTCGGAGCCCCCTTACTACCAAATTCACCTGCCGGGACAAAACGTGGTCGAGGGTCAGGTGACCTCGATTGCCCTGAGCAGCGGTCAGTGGGAAGCTGTGACGTCGTCGATCCGGGCCGGCCTTTTCATCGGGAGGAAATAGCGCGCACGACCTGCCCACCGCTCCCTATCGCCCGAGACGTTGTGGCCCACGTTTCGGGCGGTATCTTGTGCAGAGGTCCCTATGTCTATTCGGAAAGCAAGTTTGCTTCTGCGAGCCGCTTTGAGCACTGCAGGCGGGGGAACATTGCTCGGTGGCTGCGACCAATGGGCTCTGTTCGTCAGCAGTGACGGAGTTCTAGCCATCGCCATCGTAAGTGACGGGTATACCGTCGGGCGCTTCCGAATCCAGAGCCGCGAGCTGAATGGGGTGAGTCGGATGACCGACGTGCCACCATCGGGACGGCTCACCCTCAGTGGGCTCCAGCCGGGCGAGGTTGAGGTGACGCTGCTGGCCCCGCCCCAGTGCCAGGTGGCGCCCCCAAATCCACGGACACTCATTGCAGAAGGAAACGGAACGATCAGCGTCGACTTCAGGGTCCACTGTCGGGGGCCCGACCTGGAGCCTTAGACCGGCGTGCCCGTCGTGACACCCCGATAGCCGCTTCTACCCACCCGCGCAGCGCGTCAACGTCTTCCAGAACCTCGGCCGCCACTTCGTAGTACTGCATCACCTCACCGCTCTCGCCGTAGGGACGAAACGGCTGCAATCCGGCGCTGACGAACGTCGGTCGGGTGGTGTCATCCACTTTGAGGTACAGCGTATCGTTGTCGATCAAGGCAAAGAAGAGATCGCCCGCATAAATGCCGACCCCGCCGAACATGCGACGCGCGCGAATGCCCTGGGCACAGCGTTGGAGCTGCTCCAGGGTGAAGGTCCGGAAGCTGTCCGTGACGCTCATGTAAGCTGGGCTCAGCGAACCACGGGGGTGAGGAGTCGGCGCCAGAGCAGATAGCCTGTCCTCGTCATATGGAGACTATCAGCGAGATAGAGCTCGGGTCGAGGCTGCTCTTGGGGTCCGAGCATCGGGCTGAACACATCGACGAAGGTCTGCAGGCTGTCCCGCGCCGTCTCGGCCCGGATCCGGCGGTTGGCTTCACGTGCGGCCGGCATGAGCGTCCGCCGGGATGGGCTCGGCTTGATGGAGATGAACACGAGGCGAGTGCAGGGTTGCTTAGCCCGGAGACGGCCCATCGCCAGGTCGTTGTCGCCGGCGTAGAGCACCACCAGACGTGGCCGAT